>JAKJBR010000011.1:0-42114 GCA_022706885.1 Bacillota bacterium | reverse complement strand
ATAAAACAGTGTACGGAGAGGTTCCCGAGTGGCCAAAGGGGGCAGACTGTAAATCTGTTATCTATGATTTCGATGGTTCAAATCCATCTCTCTCCACCAAAAAGAACACCGTGAGGTGTTCTTTTTTTACTCTCCCTATATATATCCCTACACTTGGTTTCTATCTTTTTTATCTCTACCCTTTATACTTCTCAACACATCGGAAAAAAGCCGACAAATCCGGTTGCCCGTGCAGCTTTGTGTATTGAGGTCCGAGATAGCAGGCAAAGCTCGAAATATATTCAAATCCTAAAGAATGATATTTCTCTATATCTTCTTTTATCATTTTATTGTCCGGAACAAACTTCTTCTCCGGCTTGGTCCAGTTGGAAAACATGGAGTTATCCAGCCAATATTCCAACACTTTGGAGTTGCTCTTTGAGAAAACGGAAAACAGATTGTTGATATCGCTTTCTTCATTTATTTTAGAGTTTTCCCGTGTTTGCGTTTCGGACACATATTTCCCCATAGGAGCATATTCCGCAAAAACTCCTTTAACAGGTTTTATCTTTTGCGGAGGTGTAATACAGTTAAAATATGCAAGATATGCCATCTTGGCTTTCCGATTGCTTTTTTGAATTTCTTTTAATACAGTATTAATGAATATCATTTGTTGGTCGGACATGGAAAGATTGCGGCATTTCTCACACATACACTTCTTATTCTTAACATCATCCAGCCAGAAATAGTATCTGTCCGAACTTTTGTAAAGTCCGGATGCCAGGATTGCTGCCGCATTGCTCACATATTGCAGCGCTTCTTTATTTGAAACACAGAAGTTTGCATCGTTGTTTCTGTTACCTGTTTCATCTACTCGGAAATACTCGGGGTGACTGGAAAAAAGCTCTCTTGGCATAAGGTAGGAAGCCGCATGCATTTCGTACTCTATTTTTATACCGTTGTCCGATGCATAATCTATAAGGTCGGTAAAATCATTGTCTTTGAATCTTTCCACCAAATCGGCAAGACTCTCCCGAGCCCTGTATCCTCCAACGGGATGAATACCTATCGCATCTATATCGTTTGCTATAGCCCTGTCAATCCACTCATATGATAATTCGTCGGGATGTATTAAAACCTGAAATTCCATGTGCATTTTATGATATAGTTCTTTGCTAATCACTCTCCTTATCTATATTATACACTTTTACCGTTTACCGGCTGATAAACATAGACTTTCAAGGTAATAAATTCAACTTAGTACTCATTGACACAAAATCCGTTATTAATTAGAATTGATTATGGTCAAAATTAAGAAACCTGAGGAAAATAAATGGAAATGCATATGCCTTCAAAACAAGTAATTCAGAAAAAGAAAGAGTCGGTTCTGGACAGAATCTATAACTACCATCTTAAAAAAATGGCGGGTTCAAAAGGCAATATCTTTCTCATATCCGACACATATCCGGGTGTTTGGCTGGAACATGCCTATGATGCGGTATCCTGGGTTAATTACGATAAGACCGATCCGACCGTATCGGTGCATCAGATTCGTCTTTTTCTGGACAGGCAAAAACCCGACGGACAGTTCCCCTGCTATATAATAGATCCCGAAAAAGGTAACAAATTCAAGAACAAGGTAGGATACAGCCAGATTCAGGAATGTCTGTCTTTTGCCAGACTGTGTTTGGAGACATGCATACAGAATAATGACACGGAACTTCTGGCGGAGTGTTATGACAGATGCAAAAAGTGGGACCGCTGGCTTACCCGAAACAGAATGACAATGAAAACCGGTCTGATTGAAATGTTCTGCGGATATGACACGGGACATGATAACAGCGGAAGGTTTGCAAATATCAAGTATAAAGGCAATATCTCCGAAGATGCAAAGGATTACCCGCATGACGACCACTCGCTTCCTCATATTACACCCGACATGAATGCGGTTTTTTACGGGTCCAAGACGGCACTTGCGGTAATGGCCGGAAAACTGGGACTTGAGCAGGAAGCTCATGATTGGAAACAAGCCGCACGTGAGGTCAAGAAAAAAATACTGGAGATATGTTATGACGAGCAGGATGACTTTTTTTATGATGTAGACAGGCACGGGAATAAAATAAAGTGTAAATCAATTTCAATAACCAATCTGTTCTGTGAAAATGTATTGGATGTAGATATGGCTAAAAGTATTTTCAGCAAATACCTTGATAACCCGAAGGAATTCAAGACTCCTTACCCCTACCCCGCCGTCTCTATTTCCGACCCGTTATGGATACAGAACAGACAAGGTAATTCATGGGGCTTTTACTCACAGGGACTGGTAGCTCTTCGGTCATTGAGATGGATGGATAAATACGGTTTCTCCGAGCAACTGGAAGACAACATGAAAAAATGGATAACGGCATGGTGCCTGACCGATAAACTGAATTTCGGGCAGGAACTTCACCCCATTACGGGAGAGCCTTCCGATTGCGGTAACTGGTATTCCTCCACAATGCTGTATTTTATACATTCATTGCGAAGATTGGGACTATAACGGAAAATTGTGTAAAAACATTGACACAAGTTTTTAATAAAAGTATACTTTTAGTATAAACATGTGGTTATATAAAATAACAAAGGGGGTATATGTAATGCAAGCAACACCACTACAAACAAATAGAAGTTTAGGAAGATTTATTCTCCTCAGTATCGTCACACTCGGAATATACGGTATTGTATATTTTTACAAAGTAGGCAGAGATCTGAACACTGTCTGTTCTCCGTATGACGGAAAGAAAACAATGCACTTTGTTCTTTTGGCACTGTTGATAGCTCCTCTTACAGCAGGAATAGGCGGTATAGTCTGGATACACAAAATGAGTAATCGTGTCGGCTGGGCTCTTACTCACAGAAACATAGCTTATACATTCAATGCCAATACATATTGGCTTTGGGGTGTATTAGGATCGCTTATCATAGTAGGACCTTTCATTTATTTGCATAGACTTTCCATTGCAATGAACTATATCTGTCAGGACTTTAACGCAAGAGGACAATAATCCGATTTGTTGTAAAAACCTAAGGCCGTAACTTCACAGGAGTTACGGTCTTTTTCTGTTTTCAAAAATTTTTTCAAGAAAAATCCTCTGTACAACCGCAAATTTCAGTGAGTACAGCAAAAATCAATATGTATCGTTTTTGATTATGTCATATAACAACATGTTGTGGAATTTAATAAATTCGAGTTATTTTTTTCGTCTTTTATATTGACAATTTATCACCATGTAATATACTTGCAGTATATTAAATTCAAAAGGGGGATTTAAACATGTTCAAGCTCAAAGAAAATGGCACAAAAGTGTCAACAGAGATTTTGGCGGGTCTGACAACATTCGTTACAATGGCATATATTATCGCTGTTAACCCGGGAATGTTATCGCTGGCAGGAATGGAATGGGGAGCTGTTTTCCTTGCAACCATTATTGCGTCGATAATCGGTACACTGATAATGGGTCTTGTTGCCAATGTTCCGTATGCACAGGCTCCCGGAATGGGGTTAAACGCTCTGTTCGTATTTACCGTATGTTTTACTTACGGTTTTTCATGGCAACATGCATTGTCCATGGTTTTCATCTGCGGAGTAATAAACATACTTATCACGGTAACTAAAATTCGTAAGCATATTATAAAAGCAATACCGAAGAGCCTTCAGAATGCTATCGGCGGCGGTATCGGAATATTCATCGCTTACATCGGATTATTGAATGTAGGTGCCATTAATTTCGGTGCCGGAGTACCGTCCATGTCGGTAATTAATACGGGAGCTATATATGTATTTATTATCGGATTGGTTCTTACGATAGTACTCCTTCTGCTCAAGGTAAAGGGTGCAATACTTATCGGAATAGTAGCCGCAACACTTATCGGTATTCCGTTAGGAGTAACAACATCTGCAGACAAAGTAAGTTTCATTGATGCCGTTAATGTGTTACCTACAACACTCGGCGTTATATTCACAAAAGAGGGACTGGGTTCACTGTTCTCCGATGTTTCAAAATTGCCCATAGTTCTTATTACAATTTTCGCAATGAGCTTATCCGATACTTTCGACACAATCGGAACATTTATCGGAACGGGACGTCAGACGGGAATATTCAGCGAAGAAGACGAAAAAGCAATGGAATCCAGCTCGGGATTCAAATCCAAAATGGACAAAGCTTTATTTGCAGACGCAACCGCAACATCCATCGGTGCTATATTCGGCACATCCAATACTACTACTTATGTTGAAAGTGCAGCAGGTATAGCAGTCGGCGGACGTACCGGTCTTGTCAGTGTTGTAGTTGCAATTTGTTTTGCATTAAGTGCATTCTTTGCTTCCTTCATCAGTTCCATTCCCGGAGCGGCAACTGCTCCCGCACTTGTGGTAGTAGGTATTATGATGCTTTCCTCATTCAAGGAAATTCAATGGTCGGAACTGGAAGAAGCAATACCGGCTTTCTTTGCAGGTATATTTATGGCACTTGCTTACTCCATAACAACGGGTATTGCAATGGGCTTCATTTTCTACCTGATAGTCAAAGTTTGCAAGAGACAGTTTAAAGACATATCACCGGTATTATGGGTTTCTTCAGCCTTGTTCATACTGAACTTTGTATTACAGGCAGTAGTATAAAAAACGAAAGATAACAACCGAAAGAACCGTTCAGCAGAGCGGTTCTTTTTTTAATAACACATTTTCACATTATTAAAACAGACAATAAGCAGTCATTACAACAGTGGCTTTTTGTTGACAATTTGACAGCAATTGTATACACTCAAAATGATAAATAAAGGAGTTTCCTATGCCGCTAGTAGCCGCAAAATGCACCCAATGCGGTGCGAATCTGCAAATTGACAGTTCCAAGGATGCAGCGATATGCCCAAATTGCAATACCCCCTTTGTAACTGAAAAAGCAATAACAAATTACAAAACATACTATGAATATAAAATAGAAAAAGCCGATGTGCATATACATGATGAGAAATCCGTTGAGACACGTCTTAAAAATGCAGAGATATTTTTCAAAAAGCACAATAATATTGACAAAGCATATGAGCTGTTCCACAGTGTTGCCAACGATGCTCCCGGTGATTACAGGGGCTGGTGGGGATTGGTTCGCGTAAAAACAAATGATTTTGATTCTCCTGAAATCAGCAGAAAGGAAACAGATGACATTAAATATTATGCCAACTGCGCATTTAATGTCGCTCCCTCCGATATGCTGGACAAGTTGGAGCAGACGTGGAGAACCTATAATCAGCAGGTTTATAAGTTTCACAGCAAACTGTCTTTGGACAAAGAGGAATGGGTTAATCAATTACTTACCGCTCAAGCAAACATATTATCTCTAGAAAGCAGAATTACCCTGCTGTCTAATGAAATAATAGAGTCTGATATTATATGTAAGAGACGTAATGACAGCAAACTCTTTTATTTTATTCCTACGGCCATTATACTAGGTGTCATTTCCTTGATAGGTTTATTCACTAATATATTCAGTAAAGAAGGAGAATCCTCTATACTTCTCCCATTACTTGGCTTACTCTATTCAGCAATTTTAGCTGCAGTATATGTTATATTCAAATGTATCAAAAAAAATGCGGAACAGCTTAATCAAGAAAAGAAGAAACAGAAAGAAAAGCTTATAGACACCGTTAACGAATATCACAAGACAAAAACAACACTCTTAGAGAAAATATCCTTTGCGGAAAAAATATTGAGTTAGTCCTTTACATATCTTATATACAGCATAAATCCGATAAAACTTTACTCTTCAGCATCTTATAAATGCACAAAAACAGGGTTATTACAGAACAGAGTGCATCTTGAAACTTTCATTATTTCTCTATGCATATTGAATTCGGAATATATTCTGTTAAAATAATTGTGTCAAGAATGTTTTTGATTACAAGGGGGAGCTTATGAATTGTCCAAAATGCGGTACATTATTGAAAGAAAATGCTAAGTTTTGTTCGGGTTGCGGTGCGCAGGTTCCCCAAGTACAGAGTGCTTCCAATTCCTGTGCATATTGCGGAGCGACACTTGTAGCGGGAGCTAAATTCTGTGCAGGATGCGGAAAACCCGCTACCCCGAAGCAGTCCAATACCTGTCAAAAATGTAATAATCCGCTGGTTGCGGGAGCTAAATTCTGTGCTTACTGCGGTGCTGCTGCGGTTTCGTCCTCCAATGCTTGTCCCAGATGCAATACCCCGTTCAAACCGGGAGCCAAGTTCTGCGGAGTATGCGGAGCACCTGCAACAACTTCAACATTACCGCCTTTAAATGTATGCAAAAACTGCGGCACACCCTTTAAACCGGGCACCAGATTCTGCGGAAAATGCGGTAGTGCTATTTTATAATATTATTCGTTCATCGAAAGTTTATATTCAATCGAGTCCGCCAAAGCTATAAGGCTTGCTTCAATTATGTCGTTGGATACTCCTATTGTCGACCAACTCTTCTTGCCGTCGGATGTTTCGATAAGCACCCTTACTTTAGCCGCTGTAGTGCTGTTTTCCTCCAGTACTCGCACCTTATAGTCCATGAGCTGCATTTCTTTTATGGCCGGGAAAAATACTGTCAACGACTTTCTCAATGCCAGATCCAATGCGTTAACCGGCCCGTTTCCCATTACCGCCGTTATCTCTTCTTTGCCGTCAACTTCCACTTTTATGGTCGCCGATGCGGGCATACCGCCCGCAGGTACGGGAAATTCGCTCATTGTCTTATACAAAACCAGATTAAAATGAGGTTTATACAATCCTAAGGTCCTTTTGACAAGCAATTCAAAAGATGCATCCGCAGCTTCAAACTGATACCCGTAATGCTCCATTTCCTTGAGTTTCTCCAATATTATCGATACTTCCTTTGAGTCTTTTTTAATATCGGGTACTATAGCGGAAGCTTTCGCTATTAGCGTACTTCTGCCCGCAACTTCACTCATTAAGAACTTTCTTTTATTGCCTACCGACTCGGGATCCACATGCTCAAAACTGCTGTGCACTTTCAGTACTCCGTCGGTATGCATACCGCCTTTATGTGCAAATGCGGATTTTCCGACATACGGTCTGTTATTATCAATCTGTGTATTGGATATGTAGGCGATTCTTCTGGCTACCGAATAAAGCTGAGAAATATCTCCGTTGCAGGTATAACCCATCTTAAGTTTGAGATTGGGCAATATTACCGAAAGGTCGGCATTCCCGCACCGCTCCCCTATTCCCGTAAAAGTACCGTGAACCATACCCGCACCGGCGTTTACGGCAGCAAGGCTGTTTGCAACGGCACATCCCGTGTCGTTATGACAGTGTATCGCAATGCTACAATGAGGAAATAACGACAACACCGCTTCAGTGATTCTTTCCACTTCATCGGGCAGACTTCCGCCGTTTGTATCACACAAAGTCAACACATCCGCTCCGCCCTTTACGGCATATCTCAATACTTCCAAGGCATAGTCGGCATCGGATTTATATCCGTCAAAGAAATGCTCGGCATCGAAAATGATGTATTTTCCCAGTAATTTTAAATAGGATATAGTCTGTTCCACTATTTTAAGGTTTTCCGCCTTTGATATATTCAATACTTTCTCAACATGCAAATCCCATGCTTTCCCGAATATCACCAATGTATCCAATCCGGTGTTTATAAGGGCACGGATATTTTTGTCGTCCTCAGGGTGGATACCTGTTCTGCAGGTACTTCCGAATGCACATAATTTTGCGTGTTTCAGTTTCAACCGGGCTGCCTGTTGAAAAAAATCCATGTCTTTGGGATTGGATCCGGGATTTCCCGCTTCAATATAGTCTATACCGAAGCAATCCAGTGCTTTGACTATGTTAAGCTTGTCGCTGACGGAAAAAGATATGCCTTCACTCTGGGCGCCGTCCCGTAATGTGGAATCTAAAATTTCTATTCTTCTTCCAACCATAATACGCTTCCTATTCTTCCTCTTTGTTATCATTTCCGGCCCCGCGTTTTACCGCCAATGCTCCGGCTCTGCACATCTCCAGAATTCCGAACTGAGACACGAACTTTATAAATGCATCCAGTTTATCCGATTCGCCGGTAACTTCCACGGTCAGTGCATCAATATTGAAGTCCACTACCCTGCCTCTGAAAATGTTTACCGACTCCACTATTTCGCCTCTTGTCTTCTTTGTTACCCTTATTTTTATAAGCAGGTGCTCTCGCAAGACGGTTTTTTCCGGAGTAAGAAGCTCAATCTTCTTTACGTCGTGAAGCTTGCTTAACTGCTTGGTTATCTGTTCCCTTACCGTTTGATCTCCTCTGGCTATTATGGTCATTCTGGAGAAGAGCGGATCTTCT
The DNA here is from genome assembly GCA_022706885.1 of Bacillota bacterium. Classification (GTDB taxonomy): domain Bacteria; phylum Bacillota; class Clostridia; order DUPQ01; family DUPQ01; genus DUPQ01. The sequence continues at coordinate 33,779 of JAKJBR010000011.1, read as the reverse complement.
GTAACGGCTACATTCAAGCTGTCTATGTTATAGTTTCTTCTGGAAAACAGTCCGGATACTCTGGTAAGAACCCCGGCATGATTTGCTACCAATACGCTTAATATGAACTGTCCTTTTTTCATAATGCACCTCTTGCTACCTTGTTATTATATCATCTATGGATCCTTCGGGCGGTATCATGGGATATACTTTTTCCTCTTTATCAATCACACAGTCAATCACCGTCGGTCCTTGTATCTTAAAAGCATTTTCCAATGCTTCCTCCAGCGTCTTTATATCGGTTGCTCTGTATCCCGCGGCACCGAATGCCTGGGCAAGCTTTACGAAATCGGTCTTTCTGTCCAGTGTGGTATGTGAATATCTGCTGTCAAAAAACGCATGCTGCCATTGCCTCACCATACCTAAGACACCGTTGTTGAACAGGATTATAACCAACGGCAAGCTGTATGTTACCGCAGTGGCCAACTCGATAAGATTCATACCGAAAGAACCGTCTCCGGTAAACAACACCGTTCTTTTGCCTCCCGATGCCACACATCCTCCTATAGCCGCTCCCATTCCGAAACCCATTGCACCCAAACCTCCGGATGTAAGATGAGTACGGGGTTTTTTAAACCTGTAATACTGTGCAACCCACATCTGATGCTGACCGACATCGGTTGCAACAATCGTACTGTCCTTAGTATATTCCATTACTTTTTCAATAATATCCTCAGGATGCATAGCGGAATCTCCATCGGACCGCATTGTCTCCAGGTTTTTCATCCTTTGTACCGCATCCATCCATTGCGTATTTGTCTTTTTCTCCAGTCTATCCAGAAGTTTCGTAACTACCTCTTTAACATCGCCTACCAAGCTGCAGTGTACCGAGATATTTTTATTTATCTCCGCAGGGTCGATATCAATATGAATAACCTTTGCATTTTGTGTGTATTTGGCTCTGTTTCCTGTTGCACGGTCGGAAAAACGCACTCCGACGGCTATTATGAGGTCAGCCTCCGAATGTGCCTTTGTGGATGCGAATCTGCCGTGCATTCCCGTCATTCCCAGCCAATAAGGATTATCGGCCGATACTGCTGAAAGACCCATCATGGAAAACCCTATGGGTGAATCTGTTTTCTCGGCCAATTTTGCTATTTCCTCACCCGCCTGTGATATGACTACCCCTCCGCCGCAGTATATATACGGTTTCTCGGATTGAGATATCAGTTTAGCTGCCAAAAGAAGTTGCTCTTCCGTTGCAAAACACTCTCTCTCTTTCTTTACAGTTTTTTTATGTTCAAAATTACAGACTGCAGTCTGAACATCCTTGGGAACATCTATCAACACCGGTCCCGGTCTTCCCGATTGAGCAATAAAAAATGCCTCCCTTATAACATCGGCAAGCTCGTTTACATCCTTAACTATATAGTTGTGCTTGGTTATGGGCATTGTTACTCCCGTTATGTCCACTTCCTGAAAACTGTCTTTTCCCAGTAAAGAAAGAGGTACGTTACCGGTAATGGCAACAATCGGAGACGAGTCAAGATAAGCATTTGCTATTCCGGTTACAAGATTGGTGGCACCCGGTCCCGAAGTGGCTATTACCACTCCCGTTTTACCCGTCACTCTGGCATATGCATCGGCTGCATGAGCAGCCCCCTGCTCATGAGCACAGGTTATATGACGGATTTTATCACTGTGCCGGTACAATTCATCATATATGCTCAACACCGCTCCTCCGGGATATCCGAATACGGTGTCACATCCCTGCTCTATGAGTGTTTCTATTATTACTTTTGTTCCCGTCGCTTTCAAACTTCCTCCTGTTTTTAAAAAAATCCTACAGTTCCATGTTCTGTAGGATTGTCATTTTGCTTACCGGTCGGTTATGCGGTCCGTTCCCTCCGGTTGAGTTTATATGACTCACCTGCAGCATTGCTCACAACAACTGTTGCAATAATGACTGACAGCGCCGATACTATGATTATAATGATGCTTACGGATAAATCCGTCATTCACAACTCCTTAAATAATTTTCCACAAATGTACCATGAGCAGATAAATATGTCAATATTTCAGCACCAACTCCCGGAAATAAAAAAACCCGATTGCAGAAACTTAATTCCGCAACCGGGGATTTTAACTAACTATAACGACCGTAAAATCATTCAGATATTAATTGAGAATTCTGAACTTCCCTATAAACGGCAATTCCTTTGCTCTACCCTTAGCGGCATTTATAATACCGGTAACAACGAGGTATAGAAGTACTACAGCACCCGCAAACGATATTATGCCGACAATTATCGCCAGGAATACACGTAACCAATCAGCAACAATAAGCCTTACAATGAAATTGAAGAAGCTGATTACCATAGAAAATGCAATATTGATTATCGCAAGTATTAAACCCTGATTCGAATGGTATCTTACAAATTTTATTTTCGGGAAACATAATGTCGGAATAAGCACAAGTATGCCGAGATAAGCAACAATACAGATGCCTTTGAATGTCTCTATTTCTTCAGGATCATACTCATCGGTAGAATCCGGAGTCTTGTTAATATCTTCAAAAGTTTCCTTAGCACCTTTCTGCGGTTGAACGGGCGGCATTGCTGCAAAAGGTGTTGCTCCCGCTGCGCCCGGAGCACCTACTCCCGCTCCGCATCCGGCACAGAATTTTGCTCCCGGTTCTAAAGCAGCTCCGCAATTATTGCAGAAACTTGCACTTTCCGCGGGTTTTTCCGCCGGCTTCGGTGCAGCCTTCTTTGCCGCAGGTTTCTCAGCAGGTTTTTCCGCAACTTTTTCAGCAGGCTTATCCGCAGCCTTTGCTGCAGGTTTCGCTGCCGGTTTCTCTGCAGCTTTTGCTGCCGGTTTCTCTGCTGCAGGTTTCGCTGCCGGTTTAGCTTGCTCTACAGCTGCTCCGCAACTTGCACAGAATTTTGTATTGGCTTCCAATTCATTGCCACATTTTACACATTTCATAATTTGCTACCCCTCTCTATATATTTATTAAGTTCTTATTTATAATATCATAAAGATATGTTTTTACGCAATATCCGTATTAAAACAATACTCGGAAAATCACGGTCTTGTATGCATGAAAGCATCATAATCGGGATAAACATACCATCTGCCGTATATTTTTACCATATCCAGAGCCATTGTATAGGATTCTTCCCGACTGTCACCTCGAAGAGTTACCCGAACATTAACGGTAATGATATCTTTAACCGATGTTTTGGGTATACCCCAGATATCATACAACAGTATTTTCTGTGCGTTGATTTCTTCTTTAGACCAATATTCTTTAACCTTAACGGTATATCTGACCCGGAAACGGTTACCGAATCGGGCAAGATTATCCGCATAGTCCTCATCAAATGTCATCCTGAAATCTTCATGCTTTATATTATCTATTTTGCTTCCGGGTGTGAATACTTTCTCCACCTGAGGCGGGAAAGCATCAATGAAGCGCTCCATTTGATTCTTTTGCAAAGCACTGAAGTATAAATCCAGAGACTGTTCCACTCTGCCGGATGAAGAGATAAGCAGTATAAGGAGAACGGTCACAACAACAAAAATCAATAAAGTAATTATTGCATTTTTATTGATCTGTAAGGGTTTCTTTATTTTAGGAAACTCCAGCTTAATCTCCAGCTTTTGTCCGCATTCTTCACAATATCTGGAACCGAAACTGTTGTTGGTTCCGCAGTTCTTACATAAACGCACCGTTTTACCTCCGCACATCTATATTCTATATGTACCGTAAACTAATATCAATATCGGCTATGAAGTCATAGTGTTTCTTATGCGTAAACTTTATTTTATGAGTTAAACAATGATTTTTACGGTATAATATAGTTAAATCGTTTATGAAAAAGGATAGCAATGAATACTAACAGCGAAATCGAGAAAAAAATAAACAGAAAGAAACTATTAATAAATATATTACTGTTTGCGGCATTCCCCATAATATGTCTTGTGTTTGCGTTGATAGGAAAATGGCTTGTATTCGGAATTGTTCTTTTAATATATCTTGCTATCTTTGTATACATAAAGCTGGAAAATATCTTTCTTATACAGACGGGATATTTCGATAAGAAGGGTGAACTGCAAAAGGCTTTAAGGCCTGCTTATAAAGCATATAAGATGAAAAATTCCTCAATGGACACCGCCAATATATTCATATATATGTTGTTGAAAGCGGGTAAATACGATAAAGCTTTGGAGATAACCGGGGAAAACCGCAATCGTTACATGACCGAAGATCAGCATATCGCTTTTTCCTCCAATGAAGCTCTGGCTTTGTGGAAAACCGGAAAAACAGAACAATCGGTAGAGCTCTTTGATAAAATAGCTTCAAAATTCGAATCCACCAGCCTGTATGTCTCTTACGGTACGGTGCTCACATACTCCGAAGACTTGAATAAAGCGCTGCAGGTTAACAAAAAGGCATATCAGTATAACTTAGGCAGTAAAGGTATAAAAGATAATCTGGCATATACATATTTCCTTATAGGCGATACCGACCGGGCAAGAAGAATGTATGACGAATTATTGAGCGAACCGCTGAATTTTCCCGACGCATATTACAACGCCGCATTGGTTTACTGTTCACAAGGCGATTATGACGAAGGCGTAAGGCTGATGAAGAGTGCGTTAACAAAACAATTCAACGGGTTGACCGCTGTGACAAAAGAAGAAATATTAGAAAAAATCGACTATTTAAACAGAGGCCAGGGCGCTTTGGTGTAGTCCGGCTCGGCAGTAAATTTCATTAACTCTTTTGTAACGGGATGAATAAGTTCCAGACTGTAGGAAAACAAAGCGATATTGCCTTTGGGTCCTTTGCCGTACTTCATATCCCCGTAAACGGGATGCCCTATATTTGCAAGCTGTACCCTTATCTGATGATGTCTGCCGGTCTTAAGCTCTATTTCCAGCAATGAATAATCGCCCGACTTCTTCAATACCGTATATCTGAGACTGGCAGGTTTGGCGTCTTTTTCCGCCTTGTTCACAACAAACGAAGTCCTCTTATCCTCATCTTTACAGATAAGGTTTTCCAATGTATCGCTTGTCTTACTCATTCTTCCCGACACAACCGCCAAATATTTTCTTGTTATCTGATTATTCCTTATTTGCTCGCTTAACCTGGAAGCCGCTTTGGATGTCTTGGCAAAAACCATTACCCCGCCTACCGGTCTGTCCAACCTGTGCACAAGTCCCGCATAAACATTTCCCGGTTTATTGTATTTAATCTTAATATAGTCCTTAACCTCGGTAAGAAGATCATAATCAAAGGAAGCATCCTGCATAACAGGCTGATCGGCTGCTTTTACCACGACTATTATATGATTGTCCTCGTATAATATATTCACTTGCTCTCCCACCTTATTGTATATCCGCAAGGCAGAATAATCGAACTGTTCGACTGTTTCAATCCCAATTCATAAGATGTAATAATGCCGGGATATTTACTGTTTACAGTCAGTTCCAGTATGTTTTCTATGGCGGTTGCCGATATATCCGATGCGTAGGAATTAACCATGAAAACCGAAGGCGTATCGCTTAACACCTGCATACATAAATATATGAGGTTATATAAGCTGTCTTCCACCTGCCACATCTCCCCTTTGGGTCCTCTTCCATAGGAAGGCGGATCCATTATCACTATATCGTATTTATTATTCCTGTTAATTTCCCTTTTTATGAACTTTACGGCATCATCCACTATATATCTTATCCGGGCGTCGCCCAATCCCGATAAGCGGGCATTTTCCTTTGCCCTCGCAACCATACCTTTGGCAGCATCCACATGACATACCGAAGCGCCTGCATATGCACATGCCACCGTGGCACCGCCTGTATATGCAAAAAGATTCAAGACATTGATTTTACCCTCTCTTGCCTTATACTCATCCTTTATTTTATCGGTAAGAAAATCCCAGTTATATGCCTGTTCGGGAAATAATCCGGTATGTTTGAAACCGGTAGGTTCCACATGGAATTTAAGCGGTCCGTAACTTATCTGCCATCTTTCAGGAACAGATTTCTTCCACTGCCAGCTTCCTCCGCCGGTAGCGGAGCGATTGTATACTCCGTGGGGTTTTATTGTACTTTCTGCGGGATAAGGCCAGATGCACTGCGGGTCGGGTCTTCGTAAGATATATTCTCCCCATCTTTCGGTCTTTTCTTTGTCGCCACTTTCCAATAACTCATAATCTTTCCATTTATCCGATATACAAATCATTTATAACCCTCTACCATGTATTCCCTATTACCTTATTAATATTCTATACCTTTTCTGGCGGCAATATCACTGTTGTAAGGATGTTTCACACACTTTATATCCGACACATAATCGGCAATATTAATGATATTTTCCGATGCATCTCTTCCGCTTAAGAGTACCTCCAGATGCGCAGGTTTTGTCTTAAGAAAATCCGAAAGTGAATCTTCCGCTATAATACCCAATTTAACCGCACCTAAGATTTCATCCAGAACCAGCATATCATATTTAAACGGATCTTTTTTAACAGTATCCTTGATTGAGTTGAAAGCCTCTCTATGTTCTTTTGTATAAAGAGCTTTTTCCTGCTCGTTCATATAGAAATAGAACTTGGTAAAAGTGCATATCCTGTTTACTTCAATATTTTCAGTCTTTCTTAATATGTTCAGTTCCCCGCTGTCCGCCCCCTTCTGGAATTGTACAAAATATACTGTCATTCCCGACCCGGCTGCTCTTATTGCGGCACCGACACATGCAGTGGTTTTGCCTTTGCCCTCTCCCGTATAAACATGAATGAGACCTTTCATAATGTATAATCCGATCATCTCATGCGATTGGATTTTCCTCCTCTACTGTTCATTTGTAACCAAAGTATCATCTATTATCTCTTCTTCCGGTTGGATGTCGAAATATTCATTGAATATTCTCATTATTGCCGGAACGGTGTAGGAACCCCACACGCCTTTTTCTATTACAACGCAAGCGGCAATATCAGGATTATCGGCAGGTGCGTAGGCTATGGAAAGACCGTTGGAAGAAGAATCCACTTCCCATCCCGTTTCCGCCGTTCCGGTCTTGGCTGCAACTCTAAGAGGATATTTGGCGAATATCCTGCTTGCGGTACCTTCTTTAGCAACCTGCTCCATAGCATGACGTACGGTAGCGTCGGTTTCTTTTGACATCCCTATATCTGTATAGGATTTATCCCCTTCGTATACAATATCACCGGACTCATCAACAATTTTCAGTATTACATGCGGAGTATATTTCTTACCTGCCGAAGCTAAAGTGGCCGTGTAGCTTGCTATCTGTATCGGAGTGAAGTTGTTATACAACTGTCCGATTGCCGTTTGGGCGGTATCGGCCGGCCACCACCTTTCCCCGAAAGTCTGCATCTTGTACTCTTTACCGCTGATAATTCCGCTGCTTTCATTGGGAAGGTCAATACCCGTTTTTTCTCCGAATCCGAATGCCCTTGCCCACGCATCTATAGTATCTATTCCTATATCCACACCCAGCTGATTGAAAAAAATGTTACACGATTGCTCGATTGCTTTGGTTACATTTATTTTGCCGTGCCAACTTAAACATGTAAAATTATGTTCCCCTATTTCCGCCTTCATTTTGCATTCGATTACCGAATCATGGGCTATGGTTTTGCTCTCCAGACCGGCAACGGCAACTATGGGTTTGAAAATGGAACCGGGGGTATACATTGCCTGAATGGCTCTGTTGAACATAGGCGTATTTACCGCATCGGTTATGGTTTCCATCCTTTTTGCGACCGATTGCTCATCATTATCTACAAACCACGAAGGATCAAAATATTTGTTGTTTGCACAGACCAGCAGTTCACCGGTATCCACATCTATAACTATGGCGACTGCGGCATTGGCATCTCCGAAGTTCTTTTCGCCGTCGGCTTTTGCGATAATTTCTTCAATAGTGACTTCCAGAGCATTCAGAGCAGCTTTTTGCAGCTCAATATCAATTGTAAGATATACATCATTTCCGTTGACCGGTCTTTTGCCTTCCACCACCGATATAACTTTTCCTGAAACATCGGTTTCCACAACGGCATATCCGTTGCGACCGCGAAGATATTTCTCACAATACTGCTCCACTCCCATCTTGCCTATCATATAGTCGGGCGAAAGCGTTTCATCGGCTTTAAGTTCCTGCTCCGACACCAACCCCACATAACCTATAATATGCGCCACTTTTGCCGCATCTTCGGTATAGGCTCTTACATAACTTTTCCGTAATGATACCCCTCCGAGTTTATGGCTGTTCTCCGTTATATATGCCACGGTGTCCAGCGATACATCCGATGCTATATGAACATAACCCGATATATAGTCCGGTCTCATTTTGAGAATTTCATATCTCATGGTCACTATTTTGTATGCATCAAGATTGGAATAGGAACTGTCCACATAAAAATACTTCCGAAGATACTTAAAGAATTCATTGGCATCGTATTGTACGGCCGATTCGGTACGGGCAAAAAGGTCGGGGCGTGTCTGCCAGGCTAAAAGATCCTGCTCGGTCCAGTTTTCATTGAATACGAATGTCTCGTATTCCTGATTGTATTCCAGAGCCGATGTCAGACTTTTTAAAAAACTTTCATTGTTTTGCGTCAACAAATCATAAAGACAAAGAAGAGTGGGATTGAGATTGGCACTGGCGGTAAATGCCTTTGTAAGGTAGACATTCTGACATTCCCGGTTGTATGCAAGCAGTACACCGTTACGGTCATAAATATTACCTCTTGCCGCCTGAATATCATATCCTCTTTCTATACGGACAGCAGCCTGACTGATATAGAGTTTTCCGTCTATAATCTGTATTTTATAGAGTTTACCTATAAAAACCGCCATGATAAGAAGCATCAGCAGCGCCAATATGAAATATCGATTTTTAAGTATCGCGGTTATTCTGTCCATATAGCAGCCTCTTGCTCCTTCTTCCGTAGGAATTGTATATCAAGAACATTATTGTCGTAACAACCGCTATTATAAGGGCGGTATATAAGGCGGAAAAGCCTATATCCGCTATAAACATACCGAATGCTCTGAAGAAATCTTTAAATCCCACCGATAATATGATTGTGTATACTCTGGATACCAGTGCCATCGCAAATCCCGCCAGGGTAAGCATCAGCACATTTTCCTGTTTAAACCTTCTTCCTATTACGATGGTTACAAGTCCTCTTAAGAAAAACAGAACGGTCATGGGACCTAAAAATCTGCTGTACAGCATATCGTATACAAAGCCGGTAGCGGCGGATACTATCAATATCTGATTATCTTTTCTTCCCATGGAAAGCATAAGCATAAGTATCAGCAACATATCCGGGTATGCAACCCCTATGGAAAACCATTTTGATATGAACGGTTCCAGTATAAGGTTTACGGCTATAAGTACATATGCGTACCATCTGTAGTTATACATCTTATTATTCCGTCTTCTCCATCATGACAAACACGGTACTGATGGAATTAAAATCCACGTAAGGTTGTAATACTCCGAATCGTTCATTGGTTATCTCGTCGTAAAAAATCTCGGTTATTACTCCTACCAGAATGCCCTTGGGGTATATACCTCCCAGACCGCTGGTTTCCACAACATCACCCACAACCAGTTCCACATTATCCGATACATTCTCGATAAGGCATAATCCTCTCTCTTTGTATCTTATATCGCCCTTGATATTGACATGCCCGCCGTTTTCCTTGGATATCCAGCCGCTTATGCCGGCATTCTCGTCAATTATGGGTACAATGACCGATGTGGTATAAGTTGCGGAATATACCCTTCCGTACAGTGCATTATTTGCGGCAACCACCGGCATATCCGGCTTGACTCTATCTCTTGTGCCGATATCAATCTTATATCTGTACACAAAATTGCCCGGATCCGACCCCATTATATTGCTTCCGATTATGTCATAACCTTCAAAAATATCTTTAAGAGCAAGAGCCTGCCTCAGCAGCCTGTTTTTATCCTCCAGGAAAGACATGGCGGCATTTTCTTCACGAAGATGCTCGTTTTCCGCCCGTAATTGCTTGTTCTCTTCCAGCAGTTCCTGATATTGCTTTCTTGTAAATCTCTTCTCGGTAAAATATTGATCTATGTTGTAGATACCTTTTTGAATCCATGATACGGGTATGGTTACAATATTCCTTATAATATTGACACCGCTGAATCTGTTTATTGACAGTATCGCCACAATAACAAATACCGCGACTATCAGTATTATCCGGAATTTTTTATTTTTCAGAAGTTTCAAGCCTGCTCCTTATACTTTTGTTATACCCTTAAAATAGTCCAGTTTATCCAGCATCTTGCCTGTTCCCAGAGCCACACACTCCAGCGGCTTGTCCGCTACTTTCACGGGGATATGACCCGTCTTCTCGCTTAAATATTTATCCAGTCCCGATATGAGAGCACCGCCTCCGCTCAGTACTATACCGCTTGCCATGACATCGGCAGCCAGTTCGGGAGGTGTAAGTTCCAGCGTAGCTCTTATCGCTTCTAATATTTCCAGAATAACCGGATGCATGGCTTCGGCCACTTCCTCCGAACTTACCTCCAGATTAACCGGCAGTCCCTGGTCGGCGTTTCTACCTCTGATAACCATTTTTTTGGGCTGATCAAAGGGTGTTGCATTACCTATGCCCACCTTCAAATCTTCGGCTGTTCTGGCTCCGATTATTACTCTGTACTTTCTCTTTATGTATTGGGTTATAAGTTCATCAAAAGTATCACCGGCAGAACGCAAGGTCCTGCTGTTAACTATATTTCCCATGGAAATAACCGCCACTTCGGTGGTACCGCCGCCGATATCTATTATCATATTGCCCGTAGGTTCAAATACCGGTAATCCGGCACCTACTGCGGCCATAAGGCTTTCTTCGGGATCGAATATCTCTTTGGCTCCCGCTTCCAGGCCGGCTTCTATTACGGCTTTTCTCTCCACTTTGGTAACTTCGGCGGGAACACATATAATCATGGAAGGTTTCGAAAGAAGAGACCTGCCTATGGCTTTGCGGATAAACTCCCTGAGCATTCCTAAAGTGCCCTGATAGTCCGCTATAACTCCGTCTTTCAACGGCTTTACCGTGATGATATTCTGAGGAGTTCTGCCCAACATGGCCCGCGCATCATTTCCTACCGCAACAACCTTTCTGGTCTTGGATTCCATAGCGACTATGGAAGGTTCTCTTAATATAATTCCCTTGTTCCGCTCATATATCAAGGTATTTGCGGTACCCAAGTCAATACCGATATCTCTGCCGAATAATGACATATTATCTCTTCCTTTCCGTTTAGTACATTATAGCATGCTTTTAGAGAGAAAACTAAAATAATTTAGTTCGGATATGATAATATGATCCCGTAACTCCATCCCCAGCAGCGCTCCGCCTTTTTTCAGTCTTTTTGTCAGCAAAATATCGTTTTCACTGGGACTGACATCGCCGGAAGGATGATTGTGTACAACCACAAAACTGTGTGCACAAGCCTTGATTACTTCGGTGAAAATATCTCTCGGATGCACAATGGAACTGTCCAGTGTTCCCACCGATACCACCGATTGACTGATAAGGTTCATACGAACATCAAAACACAAAATCCAGCAGATTTCCTTATTGAGTCCTTTACATTTGGGCAACATAAACCTTGCAATTTCATCGGGGTTGGTTAACTTTACTTTGCTCTCCTTTATTGAGTTTAACCTGTTAGCCAGCTCCAGACTGGCTTTAATCTGTATGGCTTTTACTCTGCCTATACCTTTATGTTTCATTATCTGCTGAATCCCTGCCGTGGAAAGACCTTTAAGCCCCGCTCCCAAATCCTTGTCTTTAAGCAGATTTCTTGCCAGATCCACCGCATTTTTACCGTTAAATCCCGTCCTTATAATAATGGCTAAAAGTTCCGTGTCGGAAAGAGCCTGTGCTCCTTTGGACATAAGCTTCTCGTAAGGCCGCTCATCATAAGGCAGCTCTTTCATTATAAAATTGCTCATATAATGTTTTTTATGACGCTGTAAATTTCCGATAACGGTAAACCCATTACATTATAGTAACATCCGTTTATGCCCGATATAAACTTGGATGCAAGACCCTGAATGGCATAACCTCCCGCCTTGTCATACGGTTCATCGGTGTTAATGTATTCTTCAATCTCGTTTTCATCCAGTTTATTAAACACCACTTCGGTTTCCACATGAAAGTTCTTTATAAAACCGTTTTTGCCGATAAGGCAGACTCCAGATATTACACTATGCTTCCTGCCGCTCAGCATTTTCATCATATTCCTCGCATCGGCTCTGTCTGCAGGTTTTCCCAAAACAACATTATCGATGTAAACTATTGTATCCACACCTAAGACTATGTCGTCATCATTTACTTTGTTTAATACGCTTAAAGCTTTATTCCTTGCCAGTTCGCAAACCATCGACTTCGGATCACTTTTATCAAAAGCCTCTTCGTTTATATCGGGCGGCAGTATTACAAACGGTATATTTGCCTTTTTCAATATCTCCTGTCTTCTGGATGATGTAGAAGCCAGTATAAGTTGCGTCATATATAACCTCCCAATTGACATTATATGCCGATTTCAGTATAGTGCCACACACTATATCATACTGTCCGCCTTGCCTTTATTTTCTTGCCTTTTGCACCTTTCCCTCTTAAGGCGACCATGAAACATATGCCTCCGAACGGTATTTTGGCATAATAAGTCAGCACCCTCCATATGAGAATGACCGGCAGCGCAGGAGAAGAAACAAAAAACGGTGTAATAAGCAATCTTGCAAAAGCTTCCGCTCCTCCTATCGTACCGGGTGTAGGTACATAGGACATTACTATCATACAGATGGATGTACACACCATCAGCGGCAAAGCATTATCAAAAGTACCTTCTATGGCCCGTAACATGAATACCGGAACCAGATACAGAAACAGAAATTCCATTGTCTGAAACAGGAAAGCAAAGAACCAGAACCGGGGCTTGGTCTTAAAAACACTCACGCCCTCTTTGAAACTTATAAGCGATTCTGCCGCCGCTTTTTCAATATCGTCATATTTTTTAGGAAAGAATCTCTTTACCAGCAATAAAAACAATCCCACTATTTTGTTTGCCAATCTACCTTTTTCCAGAAATGCCAGAAACAGTATGACAATAAGCAGACATATAACAATGGTGGGTATGAATATTGCATAGAAATGAGGAATATGCTGTACCAGATATTTACGCATAAAAAGAAACCCGATAACAGCAAGAGCCAGTTCGGTAACCAGATATATAAAAGAACGTATAATGGCTATTGATGTGGCGACACCCGCATCCAGACCTTTTTTGGAAAGTATATATACCAGTGCAGGCTGACTGCCCGACGCCAGCGGCGTTACCGAAGCGGCAAACTCGCTTGCCAAGAAAGCGGAAAAGTTTCCGCCGGGATCTCTTTGTTTACCTATCATGCCTTTTTTAATGGCTTTTATGATAAGGGCACCGAAAATCCAATTAATTACCACACAAGCAAACGCTATTGATATATATAGATAATCTAAAGACTTTAATATCCTTACAGCTTCGTCCGCCGATTGGTTTGTAAACATTACGGCAATCAGGATACCGCTTACAACCAATACTATCAACAGATTGAGTAAAAGTTTCTTCATTCGGTCCCCAACTTCTCTATATTTACACCCACAACCGTCACATCAATGGAATCCATCACGATATCCAATTCCTTTTCCAGCACTTTTGCGACTGCTTTCTGTATTTTGGATGCAACCTCGGGAATAACTATGTTGTAGTTAATATCCAGGAAAATTTCCACTGTTTTAAGCCTTCCGCCATCGGACAGTTTTACGGCTTTTTTCTTCTTTGTAAGTCTTACGGTATCGAACAGTGCAACTGTCTGCGCTATTTTTACTATTATTACACTTTCCGCTATATCGGTACCGGAATTATTTATCATTGTTAAAACTCCGCATGTTTCGGAACTCTCGGGAAAGGAATGACATCACGGATATTGCTCATACCGGTCATGTACATAATCATCCGCTCAAACCCCAGGCCGAAGCCCGCATGTTTGACCGTTCCGTATTTTCTGGTATCCAGATACCACCAGTAGTCTTCCGGTGCCAAACCCATTTCCATCATTCTGGCGACAAGAACATCGTGCCGCTCTTCTCTCTGGCTTCCTCCGATAATCTCTCCCACTTGCGGAACCAGAAGATCCATTGCCCTTACGGTCAAGTTGTCATCATTTACTTTCATGTAGAAAGCCTTTATGGCTTTGGGATAGTCGGTAACAAAAACCGGCTTTTTAAAATGCTTCTCGGTCAGATATCTCTCATGCTCGGTCTGAAGGTCGCATCCCCATTCCACGGGATTTTCAAACAAAACTTTACTTTCCTTTAAAATCTTTATAGCTTCGGTATATGTTACATGATCGAATTTGGAATCGGTCACAATCTTCAGTTTGTCAAAAAGACCCGGTTCTATGAACTTGTTGAAAAACTCCATCTCATCCGGACATCTTTCCATTACATAATTGATGATATATTTAATCATCTGTTCCGCCATGCTCATATCATCATCCAAGTCGGCGAAAGCCATCTCCGGCTCAATCATCCAGAATTCCGATGCATGTCTGGGAGTATTGGAATTCTCCGCACGGAATGTGGGACCGAATGTATATACATTCCTAAATGCCATACAGTAAGTTTCCACCGAAAGCTGTCCGCTTACCGTAAGATTGGTCTGTTTTCCGAAAAAGTCCTTGGAATAATCCACTTTTTCCTTACTACCGGCAATGCGGTCTAAATCCAGAGTGGTTACCTGGAACATTTCACCGGCACCTTCACAGTCGGATGCGGTTATTATCGGGGTGTGCACATACACAAATCCTCTGTCTTGAAAGAAGGTATGTATTGCCTGTGCAAGTACCGAACGCACTTTGAATACCGCAAAGAAGGTATTGGTTCTGGGGCGTAAGTGTGCGACGGTACGCAGATACTCAAACGAATGTCTCTTTTTCTGCAAAGGATAATCCGATGCACTGACACCGCATATCTCAATATCTTCCGCCTTTATTTCAAACGGCTGCTTGGCATCGGGAGTCAGTATTATCTTCCCCGTCACGGAAATACTGGAGGCTACCGGCAGTTTCTCCACCTCGGCATAATTATTTACAACATTATTTTCAAATACTATCTGTATATTTTTAAAACAGGTTCCGTCATTCAGCTCTATAAAACCGAAGTCTTTGGAACTTCTTATTGTTCTTACCCATCCTTCAACAGTCACTGTTTTGTCTTTGTAGTCATTCGGACTGTCATATAACTTTTGCACACTTATCTTCATTTCATAAGTCCTTCCCGTAAATTATTCAAAAAACATTATACCAAAAGCATAATGCGTTGGAAACATAAATATATTATATCCGATTTTAGCCTGCGACAGCCGACCCTGAACAGCTTATGAACAAATACAGTTTATTTGTCCAATTCCGCTTTTACAAGAAACTTAATGAGCTTTTTAATCTCATCTTTGGTAAAAGTCATGCCTCTTCCGGCTCTTTCTCTGTTGGGAGCCCAGTCACGAATCTCCAGTTTTGCTTCTCTGCCGTTCCAGCTTACCAGGTTTATCTGTCTTGTCCATCCTGAAGGAGCTTCGGAAAGAACACCTATCTCTTTTTCTATTTTATAACTGATTTCGGCCATGTTATTCTCCTTATATATATTATTTATATTTATTATACATATATAACAGCATGTTATCAATAAAATGTTATAATTCCCCCAAAAACATTGTATAATAGGTTTCACAAAACAAATTTGTACGGTAATAAGACGGATTAAGGCTTTATGGGTATTGCGATGGAATTTATAATAAGAGAATCGGTAACCGATCAGGATAAAGACGGAAAAGCATATGTTCATTACACAGCTTGGAATGAAACATATACCGGATTGATGCCGCAGGAATTTTTAGACGGCAGAAGTCTTGAGAAGTGCATAAAAAATGCATATGAATATCCGAAAAACACTTTTGTTGCCGTTGCGGAGGAAAAAGTTGTCGGGTTTGCATTGTATATACCCGAATCCAGAGAGCTTGTCAGTATTAAACCTTCTTCGGAAGTTGTGGCTATATATGTTCTGCAGAAATATCAGAGAAACGGCATAGGAGAAGCACTGCTGAAGCAATGCATAAAAGTTTTACCCCAAAATCCCATAGCTATATTCGTCCTTAAAGGCAATGAAAAGGCTATTAATTTTTATAAAAAACACGGTTTTAAATTCATAGGAAAAACAGTGGAGCAGAATGTCAAAGGCGGCACATTGGTAGAGCTGGAAATGGTGTTGGAAAGATAGATTGCATCGGTATCAGTGCCAAAATGGCACTGTTAGTGCCATTTAGTTTTTAGTCAATTCCGACTTATTTAGAGTTTTAGGTGCAATATTACAACACACGCTTGCCCTTTACAAACACCGCATGCATATTAATATCCTTATCAAAAACAATGACGTCCGCTTCCTTGCCTTTTTCAAGTGAACCGGTCTGTTTGTCAATGCCCATAATTCTTGCAGGTGTTATGGAAGACATCTTTATAATATCCTTCAGAGGCAACCCCGCCTTCAATGCCGTCCGTATAAGCATATCAAATGTGGCAATGGAGCCCGCAAAAGCCGACCTGTCCAAAAGCTTGGCAACTCCGCCTTCCACAACAAATCTGTCACCTAATAAAGTGCCGTCCGGGGCATCCAGTCCCGCATAGGAAAGGCAGTCGGTAATAATGGCCGTTCTGTCCGGTCCTATGAATCTGTATACCATCTGAATAAGACCGTCGGGAAGATGATGTCCGTCACAGATAATCTCCACATCTATGTCCTCTATCAGATAAGCGGCTTCGGTTACGCCTAAAATACGGTATCCTTTATCTCTTGTTATTGTGGAACAACAGGAATACAGATGGGTTATGAGGGAAAATCCCCATTTTTGTGCTTGCTTAACCTCTTCATATGTGGCATCGCAGTGTCCTATTGACGGCAGTATTCCTCTTTTTTTCAATTCATACGTGAATTGTTGCATACCGTCCAACTCACATGCCGAAGACCACCTCTTTATATCATCGGTCATGTTAAGTATTTTCAGATATTCCGAAGGCTTAGGTGTTCTTAAATGCTCTTCGCTCTGCGCACCTTTCTGTGCAGGCGAAAAGTACGGACCCTCAAAGTGCAGCCCTCTCATTGTGGCTCCCGAATATTTTATGTACTTTGCCTCTTTGTATAACACAACAGCTTCTTCCATTGTTTCAAAAGTTGCCGATGAAATTGTGGGATACAGACTTGTGGTACCGTGACGTGCATGAATTTCGCAGGGGACAATATAGGAATCCGTGCTGTTTACCCCGAAATCATAACCTCCCCCGCCATGGGTGTGTAAATCAATAAATCCCGGAGAGATATACATGCCCTTTGCATCTATGATATTGTCCGCCTGTGATAATAAATCTTTATCGGGGCTATGTTGTGATACATTTGTAATAACTCCGTCGGTTATTTCCACATGCCCCCGCTCGGATATTACATCCTTCAGTATGAGTTTTCCGTTATAAATAATTGTGCGCATAAATTTTCCTTCCTTCCCCCATTATATTATTTAACCGTTGAATAAACAACCTTGTAAGGTATAATTAAAGTATCAAAAGGAGAAACAAAAATGAAACTTGCGGCACAGTTATATACACTTCGGGAATACACGCAGACCGAAACGGATTATTACAACACATGTGTTAAGGTAAAGAATATGGGTTATTCCTCCGTCCAGCTCTCTGGAGCAGGTCCCATGGAAGCAAAAACGGTTAAAAGTATCTCAGATGAGTTGAATCTGCCCGTCACGGCAACACATATACCCCACACAATGTTTGTAAATGAATTGGATAAGGTAATACAAAACCATAAGATAATGGGATGCAAATATGTGGGATTGGGTTACATGCCCAAAGAGTATTGGGAGAGCGTAAGTACATTGAATGAGTTTATAACCACCTATTCGAAAGTTGCAAAAGCACTGGACAAAGAAGGATTACGATTCGTATACCACAATCATCATTTCGAGTTCTTCAAGTTCAAGGGCAAGACAATGATGGATATAATATTGGAAAATACTCCCTCCTGCTTTTTCTTTTTGCTGGACACCTACTGGATACAGGCTGCGGGAGCAAATCCGGTATACTGGATAAAGAAATTAAAAGGCAGAGGCGACTATATTCACTTCAAGGATATGGGTATAGGCAGTGATTATAAAACAACTTTCCTGCCGGTAGGACAAGGAAATCTGGACTGGCAAAACATTATACAAGCATGCAGATATGCAGAAGTAAAATATATAGCAGTGGAACAGGATACATGTGAAGGTTCGCCGTTCGATGCGCTGAAAACTTCCTATGATTATCTGTCATCATTGGGATTGAAGTAAGGAGATTGATATGACTGAAGTGCGATTCGGGATTATAGGTTACGGAAACATTGCAGGCACACATTTGAGTTTTTTTGATAAAAATGAAATACCCGATGCCCGCGTAACGGCCATATTTGATACAGATAAATCCAGAGCGGACAAGGCAAGAGAAAAATATAAGGGTAAAATAGCGGTCTTTGACAATGAAGAAGAGTTTTTCTCATCCGGCCTTTTTGACGCCATACTCATCTGTTCTCCGCATTATCATCATCCGCACTATGCCATAAAAGGATTCGAGCACAACCTTCATGTACTGTGTGAAAAACCGGCGGGAGTGTATACAAAACAGGTGCGTGAAATGAATGAGGCTTGCCGGCATCATAAGCATCTTGTTTTTGCCATGATGTACAACCAGAGAACCAATCCGCTGTACAGAAAGGTGCGTAATATGGTTCAAAGCGGCGAATATGGCGAGATCAGACGTTGTGTCTGGATAATTACCGACTGGTTCCGTACTCAAAGATATTACGATTCAGGGGGCTGGAGAGCTACCTGGGCTTATGAAGGAGGCGGAGTGCTGTTAAATCAGGATCCCCATCAGCTGGATTTGTGGCAATGGATATGCGGTATGCCCGTAAGAGTACGCGCATTCTTAGGTTTCGGAAAGTTTCATGATATTGAAGTGGAAGACGATGTAACCGCTTATGTGGAATATCCCAACGGAGCAACGGGAGTATTCATAACTTCCACAGGTGAAGCCCCCGGCACAAACAGGTTTGAAATTTCTTTAGACAGAGGCAAGATAGTAATAGAAAACGACAAAATATGCGCATATAAACTGAAGGAAGATTTGAGCAGATTTATTAAAGAGTCGGATAAGCCTTTTACAGCACCGGAATATGAAGTTATTGAATATGATATAGACCAGCCCAATCTGCAGCATAAAGGAATACTGTTAAACTTCGTAGATGCAATACTGAATAATGCGCCTTTGATTGCACCGGGCACCGAAGGCATATCGGGATTGACCATATCCAATGCCATGCACCTGTCACAATGGACCGATTCATGGGTGGATATTCCTTTTGACGAAGAACTGTTCCTAAAACACTTAAACAAGAGAATCGAGCAATCGACATTTACTAAAAAAACCGCAAAAACAGTTGAAACGGATATGTCCGCTTCTTTCTGAACGGCTGTTTTTTAAATCAAGTATAGTATTAAAAGTAATACCTTTTTGTCTATTCAATGATACAAATACGATATGTATCATATTACATAGTGTTAACTATATCAAGAATGGGGTAAGCAAATGATTGACTATAAGTACATCGGACAGAGAATAAAGGAAAAACGTAAATCGCTTAATCTTACACAACATCAGTTATCGCAAATCTCGCAGATATCCGCCGCATATATAAGCAGGATAGAAGCGGGATTACAGAATATGACTCTGGACACACTGGAGAAAGTCGCACAGTCTATTGACGAAGATACCATCTATCTCATTACCGGTGTTAAATACGAAGAAGACAACTGCATAAAACATATATGCAATAACACTTCCACCGAATTCGTATATCTTTTAGAACAGGCTTTATTGGAATTAAAGCGTCAGGGTATACTAAATATCCAGCTTTGAAACCAGTTCGGCAGATATCTCAATCTCCATTTCAATATTCTCGCCGGTATCTCTTTTAGACAGGACCTTTGCATTGGAATGTATAAATGAAAGAAGTTTTCCGTCGGCATAATCCACATTCAGTTTCATACATACATGCTTATCTTTTGCCGCTTTGTCCATTAAATCCAGCAGTGTTTCCATTCCCTCCCCCGTCACGCAGGAAATATATGCTCTGGGATAGGGAGTAGCTTGCAGAAGCGGTTCCTTTACCAAATCGGTCTTGTTTACAACTTCAATAACCGGTATATGACCTGCTCCTATGCTTTTAAGTATGGAGTATACCTCATTCATCTGCATGTCGGCGTCTTTGCTTGCTCCGTCTATAACATGCAGTATACAGTCGGCATATCGTATTTCATCCAACGTGGACTTAAAGGCTTCCACCAGTTTAACGGGCAGTTTGGATATGAATCCTACCGTATCTATCAGCATTGCATCTTTATTGGACTTTAACTTCATGCTTCTGGCTGAAGGATCCAATGTGGCAAACAGCATATCTTCCGCCATTACATCGCTATCTGTAAGTGCATTTAACAAAGTGGATTTACCGGCATTGGTATAGCCCGCAATGGCAAATGTGAAAAAGCTCTTTCTGGACTTATTATCTCTGAGAAGGGTTCTTCTTTTATCCACTTTATTGAGTTGCTCTTTTAAGTAAGTCATCCTCCTCCTTATATGTCTTCTGTCGGTTTCCAGTTTGGTTTCTCCCGGCCCTCTGGTGCCTATACCGCCTCCCAGTCTCGAAAGAACCTGTCCTTTACCGGTCAGTCTGGGGTAAATATAGCCCAGCATGGCCAATTCCACCTGCAGTTTCCCCTCGTTGGTAAAAGCTCTTTTTGCGAATATGTCCAATATTACAGCCGTTCTGTCCAGCACTTTGACATTGAGTTCCGCCTCTATATTACTTTGCTGAGAACTTGTGAGTTCGTCATCAAAAACAACGGTATCGGCCTGATAGCGTGCACAGGTATGCAGCAATTCGATTATTTTTCCTTTGCCTATGTAGTAAGCGGGGTCCGGCTGGTCTTTATTCTGCACTACCGAAGCCACGCATGTTCCGCCTGCTGCCGATATCAGTGCTGCCAGTTCTTCCATAAGCGGGGCGGAATAAGCGGAATTAAGCCCCACCGCAACCACTCTCTCACTTTCTTTACGGGTTATTTCCGTTTCATCGTTTTTTGTATTATAGGTGTCTTTCAATATATCCATGAAAGACTGTGTCTGAGATAACTTCTTATACGGCCCGAACAGCACAGGCTGATTATACTCATCAAGACATGCTAAATACATCATATGCATCCTGCCGTCCCTGTTAATACTAACCGCAGCCATGGCGGAAAGTGCGGAAGTTCGTAAAGTCTCCATATCAACAGCCGACAGGTTGGCACTTCCGGACGGATGAGTATGAATAAGTCTCATGCCTCTTTCCGGCCGGTAATCGGTTCTTACCAACTCCGAGTCGCCCACGGCCACCATCTCAACTCTGTTTCTTTTATTGATATATACCGCTATTTCTCTTTTGGTATCAGAAGACACCGAACAAATCTTGTCCAATGTATCTTGCGTACAGTAATAGCCAGAACCGTCATAATCATCATATATACTTAAAAGTATGTCCAGTGTGCTTTTTTTTAAGCCTTCGGTATTTCCGTAAACAATCTTCTCCATTATACTCCCGCTACGCTTATTTCCGATATCAACAGCGACGGAGACCCTATTTTTCCATCGGTAGCGAATTCAAGGTCATCGCCTACCTCGGTTATATCGGTCAACATCTTAAAGTAATTGCCGGATATGGTTATCTGTCTGAAATATTTATCTTTTTTACCGTTTTTTACGGTATATCCTTTTGCCGGTAACGAAAAATCACCGCTTATGTCATTGAATCCCGAATGTAAGGCGGAAACTTCCGTTATTACAATGCCTTCGTCCATTGTTTCCAGAAGCTGGTCAAATGTCTTGTTACCTTTTGCAAAATACATATTTGTAGGAGCTACCCCTATGTTGCTCTTGTAGGAGCGACCGGCATTTCCGGTACTTTCGGTTTTATCAATCTTAGCGGTTTTCAGATTATGAAGATATGTTTTCAGCACACCGTTTTTTATCACTTCCTTGTATTTGGTTGCCACTCCTTCCCCGTCAAAAGAACTTGTTCCCGACATACCCGGCAGGAAAGGATTATCTACTATTGTAACCGCTTCGGATGCCACCTTTGTTCCTAATTTTCCTTTGAGAAAAGACATGCCTTTTTGTACTGCTCTTGCGGAAAAGCAGGAACTGACAGCCCCTAAAATGTCCGCAGATGCATCATTAAGCATTACCGCTTTATATGTCCCTGTCGGCACAGGTCCCACCCCGAGATAGGACAGGGCTTTTTCCGCCGCTTCCTTGGCAAGATTCTCCGGATTCAACTCGGAAAAATCGCTTGCGAAATCGAAAGCAACGCCGTCACTGTAGTCCTGTCCGTCCTGTGCAAGAACGGATATATAGCAGAATACCGCATTACCTTTATCGGACAAATCCAATCCCTTGCTGTTAACCATTGCGGTGCTTCCCGAACTGGAACCGAAAACGCAGTAGGGACAGGATTTAATCCTGCTGTCCACGGACAGTGCAAACCTCTCCATGTCTTTAGCAAACCGTATTTTTTCTTCCACCGTTACTTTTTCCAATGCGGGAAACCAGTTTTCAACTTTTTTATACTCTCTGGAGCCTTCAAATATGACATCCTGATCGGGATTGTCATTGATTATGGCATTCTGCCTGGCATCCTCAAGCAGTATATCTATGGAATCTTCCGAAAGTTTTTCGGTATAGGAGTAACCCATCTTGTTATCATACACTCCCCGAAAGCCCATTCCTCTGCTGTCCGTAACCTTATAGCTGTCTATCTGTTGCACGTATATTTTTACTTCAAAGCTTTCATTTATATTCGTAAGGACTTCCATATCGGTAAATCCCATAAGTCTGCCCTGTTCGAAAAGTTTTGCTATTAACTGTTTCATTGTATTATCTTCCTCCCACGGTGATTTTTGAAACTCTTATTGCAGGCTGCCCCACATTGGTGGGTATATTACCGCTTATAGACCCGCACATGCCCTGAGCCATTTCAAGATTATCCGCTACCATATCGATATTCATAAGCACCTCCGACCCCTTGCCTATCAATGTAGCTCCTCTTACCGGCTCGGCAATTTTTCCGTTTCTTATCATGTAGCCTTCCACTACGGCAAAGTTGAATTCGCCCGTTCCGGGATTGACCGATCCTCCGCCCATCTGTTTTGCATAAAGACCGAAGTCGGTGGCACTGATTATGTCTTCTCTTTTCATTTTACCCGCATCAATATATGTGTTGGTCATTCTGGATGTGGGTGCAAATCGGTAATTCTGTCTTCGCCCCGAACCGGTTGAAGGCATACCCATTCTTTTACCGTTCAGATTATCTATGAGATAACTCTTTAATATTCCGTCTTTTATGAGTACATTCTTCTTTGTGACCGTACCTTCATCATCGATATTGAGACTGCCCCATTCATTGGGCAATGTGCCGTCATCTATTGCGGTAACGCAGTCGGCGGCAATTTTCTGTCCCAGTTTTCCGCAGAACACCGAATTACCCTTTGCAACCGAGGTGGCTTCCAGGCTGTGTCCGCATGCTTCATGGAATATTACACCTCCGAAACCGTTATCTATAACTACGGGATAGGTTCCCGCTTTACAATAGCCCGCATATGCCATCTTCTTTGCCGTTTCAGCCGCTTCTTTTGCAAGTTGCTCTATATCCAGAGATTTTATAAACTCAAACCCTCTGTGACTTCCGGGACCGGTAAATCCGGTCTGCATTTCGCCGTTGTGTTCCGCAACCGCGGAGATAAACATTCTTGTATAAACTCTTCTGTCCCGTTTAAGCAAACCTTCGGTATTGGCAATAAGGATGTTCTGCACTTTATCCATCTGCGTTACCGAAGCCTGTTTTATACATTGATCGTAAGATACAGCGGCATTATATGCTCTTTTTAAGTACTCCAGCTTTTCCTGCTTAGTTACGGAATCGGGCATAATCTCTATGATATTACGATTTCTGACCTGTCCTTTTCGTAAATCAAAGGTAATATCCTTTTTTACCGATTCCATGGCCGCTGCGGCTTTAAGAGCCGTATCAATCATATCGTCCTTTACAAAACTGTTTGTATAAACATATACGCAATTCAAGTCTTTAATAACCCTTATGCCTATTCCGAAATCTCTTCCCGACTGGGTGGATTCCACCTGTCTGTCCACATAGTTAATGCTGCTTGCCACAGTGTCATCCAAAAAGATTTCCGCAAAATCCGCACCTTTACTCACTGCGGCGGTAAGCACATCATAAATAATATTTTTTCCCAGCATATCCGTACCTTCCTTATACTAGTCACTTAAATATTATTATACACCGTATTCGCCCTTTTTATTATTCACTTTAACATTTGACGGTTATATGGATGCATAATTGCCGTATCCGAAGCAGTAGTTGTCGACATATACACTACCATATCCTCAGTCACAGTGTTCAACTACCGATTGAATATATCGGCTTTATCTGCTATCATATTGCAAGGGAGAACTTTGTTGAGAAAGATATTATCAATATTATTAGCACTTATCATACTGTCCGCATTACCGCTTACCGTCAGCAGTGCCCCTGCAGGAGTAATACATGAGCAGGGTGTCGTATATGACGGCGGTCGGATATATTTTATATATGTCAACTTAAAAGACGGCAATACCGTTAAGGACTCATATTATCTTGCCCTTTTTAAAGGAGATTATTTCACCGCGTTACCGCTGTCTCAACTGAAAGCCGATTTGAATAACCAATGGATGAATCATGCGGATAGATATTACATTTCTCCCGATACCCTTTCCTATGCCCGGCACGGCAACAATCCCCAATACAGAGCGGTTGACGGAAGTTTTTCCATAAGTCAGGTAGTCACATATGCGGCAAATAATCTTCTTAATCTGCCTAACGCACAGATACTGTCCACATCCTATCTGGACAACCGCACGGTACTTTCACAAAATATTTCCAACGAGGACAACCATGCCCTGTATGACAGCGGTACCAATACCCTTACATTGAACTACACTTTCAATATTACCGAAGAGACCGTTTACATTACCGAGAACGGCGTTACAAACGAATATCTTAAAAAGACATATAATTCGGTACAGTACAAGGTAATATGCATGCTTGTGGAACTCAATGCGGCTACCGTTACCACACCGACACCTACAGTCAGACCTACTCCTACTCCAACGCCACCGGCTACTCCTACACCTACGGCAAAGCCTACACCTACTCCTACTCCTACTCCAACGCCTACTCCTACGGTTACTCCTACGCCCGTACAAACACCTTCCCCATCGGCACAACCGTCACCCGCAGTTTCCCCTGCATTTTCCGCTTCTCCCGAACCGACAAAAACCGAGAAGCCTACACCTACGAAAGCCCCCGACGAAATACCCGAACGCAAGAATAACAAATATGAGGACATATGGACTTATGTAATACTCCAGTCCCTCATCATTTTGATAATTGTAATTATTGTTCTTTCCTCCAGGAGGAAAAAACGTTAATCAATATCCTCTTCGATATCCAACCATTGTTGATATAACTCTTCCAGATGACTGCTTAACAGTTCACGTTTTTTTGTAAGCTCGATAAGTATCTCATAGTCGGTTACATTACTCTCAATCCCGGCATTAACATTATCCAACTCATATTCGACACATTTTATATCCTGCTCCAGCGCTCTTTTCAGCGCATCGCTTTTTCTTTTTCCCTTTTTGCCTTCAAAAGGCTTTTTGACTGCAGGTACAGCCGTTTTATTCTGCTGCATAAGCGCCTGTTTTTTGGACAGATAGTAGTCGTAATCGCCTTCATATATATTAAAAGAGCCGTCCTCAATTTCAAATATTCTCTCAGCGAACTTATTGATGAAATGCCTGTCATGGGAAATGAATATCATGCTGCCTCCGAACATGGATAATGCATCTTCTATTTCCTCTCTTGCTGCAATATCCAGATGATTGGTTGGCTCATCCAGCACCAGAAGATTGACTCCCTGCTGCATTTCCAAAAGCAGCCTCAGACGGCTTTTCTCGCCTCCCGAAAGACTGCTTACCTTCTTGAAAACATCGTCGTCGGAAAAAAGGAATTTTCCCAGAAGATTGCGTGCCGACTGCAAGGTAATGTCCAGTTGATTGCATACCAGTTCCAGTACCGTTTGCGTCTCATCGGGAAAAGATACTTTCTGCTCAAGATAAGCGTATTTAACGCTTTTAGGTCTTTTTACAATACCGCTGTCCGCTTCAATCTGCCCCGTAATTATTTTAATCAGCGTGGTTTTTCCCGCTCCGTTGGGACCGATAAGAGCGATTCTGTCTCCGCTTCTCAAGACAAACGATATGTCTTTGAAAAGAGTCTTGTTGCCGAAGGTTTTTTCAATGTTTTTTACAGAGAAAATCTCTTTTGCCACTTTATCCTCTTCCAGAAATGTAAGCTTAAGTTCCTTTTCGGTAACCGGCTTGTCATATATATCCATTCGGCTGATTCTTTTTTCCAGATTCTTGGCTCTTTTTATGGCAATTTCCGTTCCGTAGTTTCTCATCTTAAGAGCGGTCGCTCTCAGTCTTGCCATTTCCCTTTCCTGTCTTTCATACAGTTTGAGATGTCTCTCCTCTTCCTCCGTTTTCTGAACAAGATATGCCGAATAGTTACCGCGGTATTCTTTTATACCGCTGTTCTGAAGATACAATACCTTCATGGCGGTATTGTCTATAAAATACCTGTCGTGCGAGATGTATAAAACGGTGCCTTTAAATTCATTTATGTATTTTTCCAGCCAGTCGGAAGCATCACAATCCAGATGATTGGTAGGTTCATCCAGAAGCAGTATGTCCGGTTGCATCAGCAAAACTTTTGCCAGCATTATCATTGTCAGCTCGCCGCCGCTCAACTTTGAAGCTCGGGTGTTTAAAACATCATCCGGTATGCCCAGTCCCTTGGTTACCTTGTTGAATTTCTCATTCAGACTGTATCCTTCATGAAACTCGAACTTTTCGCTAAGCTCGCCGTAAGAGCGCAAAAGGTCGGCATTGTGAGGATCGGCCGATAACCGCTTGCTTAATAGTTTAAGTTCACTTTCCATATCCTTTATATGAGAAAACGCCTCTTCAATAACCGCTTTGGCAGTCTTATCGGCAAGATCCGTATACAGTTGCCTAAGATAGCCTATACGTAACCCTTTTTCCACATACACCTGTCCGCCGTCATATTCCAGACCGCTTGCGATTATATTGAAAATAGTGGTTTTTCCGGTACCGTTGCGACCTATAAGAGCGACTTTTTCATCGGCATTCAATTCAAAACTGACATCTTTTAAGACATCATATCCGCCGTAACTCTTATTCACACCGTTAAAAGATATAACAGGCATTGTTACCTCTACGGTAAGTATATATTAATCTTCCTTCAACTGCTTCTTGCGAAGATATTTATCTATCTTTTCCACCAAATCATCCGGTATTTTTCTTTCCACCGGGAACATGTAGGCATTGACGGTTCTTTCGGAGAACCTTGCAACAAAGCGGGCGGTATTCTCCAGAGTTTTCGGTGAAATAACATCCAGTACATCATTCCTTGTATGACAGGAAACGGCACCGGGTGCTCCATATCGCACAAAATTGACAGCGGGTATACCTTTATCCGCAAAAGGAATGCAATCGGAAGAATATATGTCCTGTCTTAAGCCCATGGGGTGTCCCACTTCCTTATACATGTACTCTATCATGTGACACAATTTGTCCTCCGCCAGTACAATGGCCGTATCTCTCCCTATTATCGGGCCGGCAAGATCCACATTTATGCACAACTTAATATCCTTCAATTGCTCCTCATGTCGTTTTACATAATCCTTGCTTCCGAAAAGACCTCTCTCTTCCGAACCGCACCAGATAAATCTGACCGTTCTCAGAGGAGGATTTTTAAGGAAATATCTTAACAGTTCTAAAAGTATTGCCGAACCCGATGCGTTATCGTACATACCTTTACTGAAGACAACCGAATCGTAATGAGCCGTGTAGACTATTACTTCATCGGGATGTTTTGTGCCTTTTACCTCCACAATTATATTACCCGAATCGCCTTCTTCTTCCTTCTGCTCTAAAGTAATTTTTGCTTTTGTCGGATTGGTCTTTAATATCTTTACGGCATCTTTCATCCTTATGCATACTCCCGGTATCTGACCGTAAGTAATATGGCCTTTTCTTAACATCCGTTCATCCAGATCGGTCTTTTTCGGATCGTCAAAATAGCCTCCGCTCGGTGCAATAAATCCCGCGACTTTTGCCTTGGCAAGGCGTTCATATATCTCATAGCCCATATTGGAGACCAGTACAATCTTACCTTCTGCATCTATTAAGTCTATGTCTTCGGCCGCTTCCACATAGGCAAAATCCGCCGTGATGCCGTCTTTTGCGGCATTACCGCTGTATCCGTAACCTTTTGCTTCCACAAGCATATACTCAGGCTCGGTAATCTCCAGTTTCACATTTACTATCTCATAGCAAGGAACTTTAAAATCCTCAAAAACCGGCTCCAAACCCGTTGCCTTTATCTCATCGGTTATGACCTTTGCTCCGCTTTTCTCACCCTCGGTGGTGGAAAGCCGGATAAAGTTCATTTTCTTCATCGTGTCATATATTCTTTTACCTTTTATATCCATACCTTTTTCCTTAACTGCTTTACCTTTTCTTCTTTAAATTCTTCCGTGTATTTTATTGTATTCCTCTACCGCATCAAAGAACGCATTAATATTCTCCCACGGAGCCATCGGAGGTATATCACATCCGCTGGATATTATGAAGTTGTCATATGATGAACATTTATCCATGATAGCGAGTGTCGCCTCTCTGACCGATCGGGGTGTGCCGTTTCTTATCTGAGCTGCCGGGTCGACATTACCCATTGCAATTATATCTTTAGGTATTTTGGTCATCATAACCGACATATCGATGGAGTTTCCGAAATGGAATGCCGCCGAACCGGTATCCAGTATACCTTCTATCATCTGAATTACATTATCTCCGCAATTGTGGTAGATGATTGCAAAATCATCGGTCTGTGTACTTTCCACTATCTTCTTGACATAAGCCGATGAGAACTCATCCGCCAATGACGGCGACAAAAGACCTCCTAAAGGCTCCGCAAGCACTATACCGTCCGCCCCCGCTTTTTTGTATGCTTCAATGTAGTTGATAATGAACTCGGTACATTTTTCCAGCACAACATGAACCAGGTCCGGATCCTCATAACAAAGTACCATCGCTTCGGTGACATCTAAAAGCCTTCCCGCCAAGGAGAAAGGTCCTATTACACCGGCAAGTACCGGTCTGTCGGTTATCAACTGTTTTGCTTTTTTAATTGCTTCTATGTATAAACCGGTCCTTTTACTTCCGACTTCGGGTACCGGTAAATCTTCCGCCTGCTGCATGGTTTCCACTACATGACCGGTTACGGTAGGCACTTCGTCATCCGATGCAACCACATGTGAGCCGAAACATTCTGCTTCCACCGAAAGGTCCATAAGGCTTACAGCCGCAAGCGCATCGGTCGCATCCGCAACGGCCTTCATGCCTTTTGCCTGATAATCGGAACTGGATATGAGCTCCCTTACACTTATGTTCAACAACTGGATTGAGGGGAAAGATAATACCGGCAAAGCCTTTTTCACCTGACTTTTCTTAATATCTTCCAGCCATTTCTTCATATTCATCAAAACACCTCCACATGACATATGATAAATTGTATTTTGCACCGTTTCTTATTCTACCACAAAAAAAGATAAGTGCCGCACTATATGTGTAAATATCTTATCTTTTCTCTTTTTCTTTTTTATCACGAAACCAAACTTTGTACTCTGATGTTTTCTGTTTGTAAAATTAACGGAATATTGTGTAAAAAAATGATATGATTTAATAGTGTTAAATAACAAAGCGACAATTCTTCCGATATGGTGACAAAGAAAAAATATATGACAAAACTGATGGAAAACGAAAAATATTTAACCGAACAGATAATTACTTATATAGGTAACAAACGTTCCCTGCTGGATTTCATCGAAGAAGCGGTTGAAATAGTAAGAAAAGAATTGAATAAAAACAAGTTGGATATAGCGGACCTGTTCTCCGGTTCGGGAATTGTTGCGCGATACTTAAAAAAATATTCTAATAAAATTATTACCAATGATTTGGAGAATTATTCATATACGTTGAATAAGTGTTATTTAAGCAATGAAAACGAAATTAATACAGATGAAATAGTAAGTTATTACAACAGGCTGAAAGATAGACTTGAAGAAAAGCATATAAGCGGGTTTATTACAAAACTGTATGCTCCCGAAGATGACGGTGATATAAAAAAGGGAGAAAGAGTTTTCTATACCAATAAAAACGCAAGATATATCGATACCTGCAGACAGACAATAGCAACCTTTCCCGTCGATATTCAACACTTTTTCATAGCGCCTTTATTGACCGAAGCTTCAATAAAAAACAATACCGGAGGAGTTTTTAAAGGGTTTTACAAAAACAGGGAAACAGGCATCGGACAGTTCGGAGGTACCGGAAAGAATGCATTATCCAGAATAAAAGCGGATATAGATATTCCCTTCCCGGTTTTCAGCAATTTTAATGCGGAAGTTATAAACTACCAGTGTGATGCCAATGCTCTGATTGATACATTGGAAGAGGTGGACTTATTGTATCTGGACCCGCCGTATAATCAGCATCCTTACGGTTCCAATTACTTCATGCTTAACTTGATTAATGACTATATAGAGCCTGAGAATATCAGTGAGGTTTCCGGTATTCCCGAAGACTGGAACAGGTCGGGATATAACAAAAAGAATAAATCTTTAAATATACTGTATGACCTTTGCAAAAAAGCAAAAGCAAAATACATACTCATTTCCTTTAACTCCGAAGGCTTTATAACCAAAGAACAAATGGAAAAAATGTTGAAAAAAACAGGAACCGTCCGAACACTGGAAAAAAAGTACAACACTTACAGAGCTTCCAGAAATTTGAATAACCGCAACACCTATGTGCATGAATATCTGTTTTTGGTAAAGAAGTCATAAGAACACCGTACAGATACTTCCTGATCGCTCTTAGTATCGGACAACCTGTTTCTTATCGCTTAATTACATATTTATTTGGACATTTGTCCTGATAAACATTAAATAGAAGTTAAATGGAGCAGGTAACGGGGATCGAACCCGCATAACCGGCTTGGGAAGCCGGGACTCTGCCATTGAGCTATACCTGCTTAAAGGGAATTTTATCTTTTTATGTTTTATTGTCAATATTTAACCTAACCTTTTGATTAACTTTCTGACTAACTTTAATTCAAAATATTATTTTTTATAAATCATACTTGCATAAAAGCAATTACTCCGAGTATATTGACATTATATCGGTGTACCGTTATAATGCATAGCAGGAGACATCTGATATGACTGTTAGGGAACTGATTGAAAACAAGAATATAACATTGTACAGGTTGTCAAAAAACAGCGGTATTCCTTATACCACCGTTAACGACATTTATCATGGAAGAACCGGCCTGGACAAGTGTACGGCGGAAACGGTGTATAAACTGTCTAAAGAGCTTGGTGTGAGTATGGAGGAACTTCTAATACCCTGCTTAAGCGAACCAACCGACTTTGAACTATACAAAAGCAGTGTTTGTCACAGATTAAAAGAATTGGGCGATATAGATTTCATTGCGGAAACCCTTCAGCATGACAATATCAGCAAACTATATCATCGTAAAAAGTATCCCGAGAGTCTCTACCTGCTTGCTATGCTTGATTATGTAAGCCGAGTAAACAATATACCTCTGTGCACAAAATACAAGGCATTACGCAAAGTAAAACTGGAGGAAACACTTTATCCCGCCGGCATACTGGCCATGGCTGTTATAAGCGGACAGTCTAAGATTAAGGAAGATGCATTATCTCAATCCATTCCGGAATTCTTGCGTCATAACATTATAGAAAGTGAGGTACGCAATGTCATCTGATACAGTTCATGCATTCAATAAAGATAATTTGGATACTTACTTAAAAGCGTTAGCTAAACTCTTCCGGAAGCAAAACGGTAAAAGAGCTACTGCAGAGATTATTCTTGTGGGCGGAGCAGCTGTTTTGGTTAACTATGGCTTTCGGGACATGACTGCAGATATAGATGCCATCATTCACGCTTCAGCTTCCATAAAAGATGCAATCAACCAAATCGGTGATGAGTATAATTTGCCCAATGGCTGGTTGAATACCGACTTTATGCATACCGCTTCCTATTCCGAGAAACTCAATGAATTTTCCGTGTATTACAAAACCTTCTACGGCATTCTTCAAGTGCGTAGCATATCCGCAGAATATCTGATTGCAATGAAATGTAAGTCCGGACGAAAGTATAAGAATGATATGTCCGACATCATAGGTATCTTGGCAGAACATAAAAAGCGAGAAGAACCTTTAACTTGGGAAAAAGTTAATCAGGCAGTAATTAACCTATATCAAGACTGGAACGGTATTGCAAAGGAAATAAAAGACTTTATTCGGAATGCCGTTATGACTGATAACTATGAAGAAGTACTAAAGCAGATAAAAGAGCAGGAACAGCTCACCAAAAACATACTTATTCAATTTCAAAAAGAGCATCCGCATACTGTAACGGAATCAAATGTTGACAGTATTTTGAGAATGCTTGAATCCAAAAAGATAGCCGATAATATTGAAGGTAAAAATCGCATTTGTACAGAAGATGAAATGTTATAGAATTATGAAAAACAATCTGCACTATGTTAAACTTCCGCATGTGCTTCTTTGTACAGTTTGTTCCATTTTATAAGACCGGAGATATTAATATAAAGGTAGGGTATATTCTGCAGTATCAATGTAACATTGGATGTATCGGAGCCCAATGTACTTATCCATATTCCGGAAAAGATTAAGCTGTACGATATCCAGAAAAGCCATTGTTCTTTTACTCTCTTTGCGGAAAGATACCCCGCTGCCACCGATAAAAAAGTACCCAATGCGTTTGCATACGGAAGATTGGATTTCAGAAGACTCAATACATAGCCGTAACCTCCTGTCACCGCGACACATGCAACGGCAAGTATAATAATCTGTTTCTTGGTTATCTTAAATATCTGGGCATCGCCTTTTTCCTTATTACCCAACTTTATCCATCTGACTGCGGAATATATATACAAAGGCAACAGATAGAATGCCGCCAGAACCGCTTCACCTATAAATCTGTTGCGCCAGGAAACATATGCATACAGACTGATCTGGATGATATACAGTATATAACTGTATTTGTTGGCTTTCATATGTATGACGCCTGCGGTTATTCCCACGGCGGATACCAGAAAAGACACCCAGTATGCTTTAAAGATAATACCCGTTACCGCAATCAGTATTATCGAAGCAAAATAGAATATGAAATCACCTTTACTCCAGTTCTTAAACATATTACAGCAACCCCGCAATAAACTTAATCAGCGAC
>JAKJBR010000107.1:0-2199 GCA_022706885.1 Bacillota bacterium | reverse complement strand
GTTGAAGACGAGATAGAAATAGTCATACAGATTAACGGCAGAAACAAGACTAAAATATACATCAGTTCCGATATGTCCAGAGAAGATATGGAGCAACTGGTTCATAAGAATGAAGAGATATTAAAGATTCTGGAAGGGCAGCAACCTAAGAAGGTTATAGCGGTGCCCAAGAGACTTATAAACATTGTTGTGTAATGGATGAGAAGAAGATATTTGATATAGCGATAATAGGAGCGGGTCCTGCCGGAAGCCTGCTTACTATGCTGTTGGCAAATCAGGGTCATGACATATTACTTATAGACAAGAGAAATCTTGACGGTTATCCTCCCGTAAGGCACAAGGCCTGCGGAGGGCTTCTTGCTCCCGATGCGCAAAGGGTTTTAGCTTCTTTAAACCTCAACCTTCCCAATGATGTACTGGCTAATCCGCAGCTTTTCAGTGTGCATACCGTTGACCTGAATACCGGTTTAAGAAGAGATTATCAGAGATTCTATCTCAACATGGACAGAGAAAAATTCGACCGGTATCTGTCTTCAAAAATACCGGAAAATGTATGCAAAGAATACTCCGCAGTGGTCAATAAGGTTGAGTACGAAAATGACCTGTATACTATACATACAAGTACCGGGAAGACATATAATTCAAAGGTTTTAATAGGTTGTGACGGAGCCGGATCGGTTGTGAGAAAGTGCTTTTTTGCAAAAGAAAAAATGCCTTTCAAGCATTATTATGCTATTCAGCATGTGTATAAGTGTGACGATGCCGGTGCTGAATATTATGCAATATTTGACAAAACATTGACCGATTATTCGGGATGGGCATTCCCCAAAGACGGTACTTTTACAATAGGTATGGCATTTCCCGACGGAGCGGACGGTAACAGACTGTTTGATCAACTTATTAAAAAAATGAAGAATGACGGGTTATCAATAGGTCAGGCTGTAAGTAAAGAAGGCTCACTGCTGTTACGACCGGACGGCTATCCGAAAACATTTTCAAAAAACAACAATACATTGTTTCTTGCAGGTGAAGCGGCAGGCTATGTGTCGCCCAGTTCCGCAGAAGGATTCAGTTTTGCTTTTAACAGTGCATGTGCGTTGGCAAAAAGTTTTGAAAAAGGCGGCAATATATCTAAAAACTATCGGCATGAGACAAGAAAAATGCGGATAAAGTTGTTCTTTAAGGTAATAAAAGCACATTTATTATATAATCAGTTTGTCCGAAAGATGATAATGGCTTGTAATATAAAGGCGATAAGATAGGGGAGATACTATGGCATTAAAAGACATAAAGTGTTTTGTGTTGGATATGGACGGAACTATTTATCTGGGAAATCAACTTTTCGATTATACAAAAGAGTTTTTAGCCACGGCACAGCAATGCGGAATAGATATATGGTATTATACAAACAATTCCTCGAAGAATGCTAAGTTCTATATCAATAAACTGAAGAAAATGGGGATTGTTTGTGAAGAGAGAAAGATGCTTATCTCCAATCAGGTAATCATAAAGCATCTTCTGGAGCATCATCAAAAAAGCAGAGTATATGTTGCCGGTACACAGTATCTTATCGATGATTTTAAGGAAGCCGGAATTAATGTAACGGATACGGATTGCGATGTGGTTGTTATGGGATTTGATATAACGCTGACATATGAAAAGCTTGTCAAAGCCTGTGATTTCGTGCGTTACGGTGCAACTTTATACGGTGTCAATATGGACTACAACTGTCCCACCGAAACCGGGTTCATTCCCGACTGCGGTTCCATATGTCAGTTGGTATATGCGTCTACGGGCGTGAGTGCGGAATTTTTCGGAAAACCGTCAAAACATACGGCGGATTTCATATTTGAAAAGACCGGATACGATAAAAAATCTCTGGCAATAATAGGTGACAGAGTATACACCGATATAGCATTGGGAGCCTACAACGGTTTTACATCGATACTTGTTCTTTCCGGGGAGTCTTCTTTGGAGGATGTAAAAAACAGCGACGCAAAACCCGACTTGATATATGCTTCGCTGAAAGAAATATCAGCAGATTTAAAGAAGATATATAAACTTTAATGTATTACATCTGAATAAAAGGATGTAAAGTACATTTTTCACTTATCCGGTAACTCAATTCGCTGTCGGATATTATACTGAATTTTTCCGTTCTGGTACTGTTGGCATAATTTTTCGATTTCACTTTGACAA
>JAKJBR010000106.1:0-2251 GCA_022706885.1 Bacillota bacterium | reverse complement strand
ATTACCGGTATACGTATTTCTCTGGGTGCGGCATGGATGTCCGTAGTCTGAGCGGAGTTCATTGCAACAAATTCCGGCTTTGGATATATAATCAAACAGGCACAATTAGATATGATAACCGAAAAGGTTATGGCTTACATGATACTGGCCGGGGTTCTGGGTTTCGCACAAGACAGGATTTTACTCGTAATTGAGACATTCCTGATAAGGTGGAAACGGTAATACGGAAGTTTTCCATATTATGTTGCAGTGACGATTTCCCGTGAGGAAATAGATGAGATACAAAACATATAGAAAGGGAGAATTTATATGAATAAAAGAATACTTGCATGCGCGCTTGCTATTATGATGCTGACAGTAGTATTGACCGGATGTCAGGATAGCAGCTTACAGAAAAACGTAGTAAAAGTAGATTATGATGTTAATGAAGAGGTTGCTCCATACCTAGCAAAGCTTCCGGCAATTCCCGATGCAGATAAAGAGTTTGTTATACAAATGGGGTATAACGACTGTGATCATATGGTCGCTGCCATTATCGGTGAAAACGCCGGTATTTACAAAGCTCTCGGTCTGAACGTCGTTGTTACTAAGAGCGGGCAGACTGCTGCCGCTATGGCTTCCGGTGATATGGTGGCCGGGTACTCGGGCTTCAGTTCAATGATAAAAAATGCAAATAAGGGCGCTCCGGTATTTATGCCTGCAGGTAATCATCTGGGAGGCTCCAAATATTTTGTTATTAAGAATAGTGTCGAATCTGCGGAAGAAATAATCGGGTCAAGAATAACCGTAGGTGAAAGTGATATGTATTCTCCTTACTGGCTAAGCTACTGCGAACAGGTTGGTATACCAATTGATTATACTGAATATCAAGGGTTTGATATGGGCGCTGATGATGCTATAGTTGCAATGAAAGCCGGTCAGTTAGACGGCTTTATGTGCTGCGATCCCTTTGGGTCAGTTGCTGAGATGGAAGGTATAGGCAAAATAATCGGTACTGAGTGGGGCGCCCACGTTTCAGATGATTTGGAGACCGGTTGGGGCTTACACTGCGGATACTTTATCAACACGGATTTTGCAGAAGAACACCCCGAGTTAACTACAAGATTGGTGTTGGCACATTGTCTTGCCATTCAGTATATGTATTTGCACCCATATAACGCAGGAATGATGTTTGCCGATGACTTTGGCGTAGATCCGGCAGTAGGTCTTCGTACAATGTATTTGAAACTCTGTGCTGAAGGGCGTACTTTATCTTGGGATATCAATGAGACAAACATAAAAAACTACACGGATTACTGGCATAGCTATGGAATACCGGAAGATAAAATACCCGAAGTAAAGGATTTGCCGTCCTTCTTCAATCTAAAATATCTCGAAGCCTGTGGTATAGAAAGTTTTAAGAGTTTTATGGAAGACAATAAGATTAATGAAAAGTTTCCAATACGGGACTCTTACTTGGCATGGCTTGAAAAGGCAGAAGATATTGATGGCATCGATCACTCCAGTAATGTAGGTAAGACTGTAGAGAAGTGGAATAATAACGAAATTGTATCAAAGCTGCATTAGAATAGTAATAAGGAGTGTCGTCACTTTGAATGATTCATATTGTGTAATTGCCTTTGGCAACACTCATATGGCTATTAAGGTTCAAAAAACACTTAACGAAAAAGGTTTCAGTATTAATATGATGCCGACTTTGAGAGCGATCACCGCAGGCTGTGGTCTTTCTATACGATTCTCTTCAGAGGATCTCACAAATATACAAAAAGCTGTTTCTGAAATTAATATTGAACCATCATTACATCAATTTTATATGGTTGAAAATAATATGGGAGAATATAAGGTATCAAAGATAGAGATTTAATTCTGAGAAAGTATCAGGGACGGTTCTTTTTGCTTTGTAAAGCAAAAAGAACCGTCCCCGCTGCTTTTGCTTATATTTTATGCCACTTGTCCCTTTACATATATCTCTCTATATACTCCAAGTCGCTGAGTCTGTCCACATCATTGCTTATCTCGGGATAGGGGGAAATAATCGCTGCTCCCCTTATTCCCAGGAGGGACTCGCATTTCCTTTCAATTGCTTTGATTGTCAGAATCCCCAGTGCAAGCCTCAGCAAGAACGCAAATCCAAGTACTCCGGCCATTTTTGCGGGGCTTTTTCTGTACTCCAGCATCTTCTCCACGAAATCCTTGCACTTATCCTTTACAGCCGGGTTGAAACAGAACACATTCCCTCCGGTGAACCGGC
>JAKJBR010000105.1:0-2289 GCA_022706885.1 Bacillota bacterium | reverse complement strand
GAGAAGAGACGGAAGTACGGCTTCGTCCCCACTATTTCCCGTTTACCGAACCCAGTGCCGAAGTGGATGTCAGCTGCTGGGTATGCAAAGGGAAAGGTTGCCCGGTATGTAAATATGAAGGATTTATAGAAATCCTGGGAGCGGGTATGGTTCATCCAAATGTTTTGAGAAATTGCGGAATAGATCCCGATGTATACAGCGGATTTGCATTCGGATTGGGTGTGGAACGTACCGCAATGGCGGTATTCGGAATAAACGATCTTCGACTGTTTTACGAAAACGATGCAAGATTCTTGTCTCAGTTTTAGGAGGTAGATATGAAAGCACCTATAAGTTGGTTAAGAGATTTTGTTGATATAGATGAGGATATAAAGAGGTTTTGTAATCTGATGACCGTGACCGGTACAAAAGTGGAAGGTTACAATCAGGCGGGAGCGGAAATATCCGGTGTTGTGGCCGGTAAAATTCTGACATTGAGAGCTCATCCCAACTCCGACCATCTGTTAATTGCCGATGTGGATGTGGGAGATAAGGTATTGCAGATAGTTACCGGTGCGCCCAATGTAAAAATAGGGCAGATTATACCTATCGCCACCGATAATTCCACCTTGCCCAAAGGTGTTACGATAAAAAAAGGCAAATTAAGAGGGGAATTGTCCGAAGGAATGATGTGTTCCATTCAGGAACTGAATCTGACAAAGCATGATTACCCCGATGCGTGTGATGACGGAATATGGGTATTGAAAGAAGATACTCCTTTAGGAATGGATATAAAGAAGTATGCGGGCTTGGATGATTGCGTTGTGGAATTTGAAATTACACCCAACAGACAGGATTGTTTCAGTATCAAAGGAATAGCAAGAGAAGCTTCTGCGGCTCTGGATAAGCCTTTTAAGGATAAACCGATAATGCTTCAGGAAAAGGGAAAAGGAAAGGCTGACGACTATATCAAAGTAGGCATAACCGCTACCGATTTATGTTCGAGATACTGTGCCAGAATAATAACCGATGTGATTATAGAGCCTTCTCCCGACTGGATGCGTTCCAGGCTGAGAAATGCAGGTGTAAGACCGGTAAATAATATTGTGGATATTACCAACTATGTACTGCTGGAATGCGGTCAACCCATGCATGCATTTGATTTGGAATTCATTGAAGGCAATACCATTAATGTGCGCCGTGCGGCAGATAACGAGAAAATAATAACGCTGGACGAAAAAGAAAGAATATTGGACCGATCGGTTGTAGTCATATCCGATGCAAAGAAGGCGGTTGCGCTGGGCGGAATCATGGGGGCAATGAACAGTGAGATTACCGATAACACAAAGACCGTACTGTTTGAGTCGGCTATGTTTGATTCGGCGAATATAAGGATAAGCGCCAAGAAACTGGGTATGCGTTCCGAATCATCGGCACTTTTTGAGAAGGGCTTAGATGCCAACAATGCTCTTCATGCCATAAACAGAGCATGTGAGCTGGTGGAACTGCTTAATGCAGGTAAAGTCGTGAAGGGAGTTGTGGATGTACATAAGCATCTTCCCGTACCCGTACGCATAAAGCTGGATGCTAAAAGAATTAATCAGCTTCTGGGTACCGATATCGCTGTTGCAGATATGAAATCCGTTCTGGTGAAGTTGGGTATGCAGATAGATAAAGACGATATTATAGTTCCGACATTCAGACCGGATATTACCGGTTGTGCGGATATTGCCGAAGAAGTTGCAAGATTTTACGGATACAACAATATAGTGCCGTCACTGACATTGGGTAAATCGGTAACTCAGGGATACAGAACACATAATCAGAATGTGAGAAAAGTAATACATGATACTCTTATTGCGTGCGGATTGAATGAAACAATGACTTATTCGTTCATAAGCCCTAAAAACCTTGACAAGTTGGGTATAAGTGAAGACAGTCCTATGAGAGATTATCTGACCATTAAAAATCCGTTGGGCGAAGACTTTTCCGTAATGCGTACAACAATGATACCGAGCATGCTGAAAGTTCTGGCATATAATACCAACAGAAGTATAAAGCAGGGAAGATTCTTTGAAGTTTCCAAGACTTATCATCCGGCTGAGATTCTGGCCGATGAAAGGGAAGTGATAACCGTAGGTCTTTACGGAGACTGTGATTTTTATGACTTGAAAGGTATTGCCGAGAATATATCGGAAAGCCTGGGAATCAAGGATGTTGAATATGTAGCGGATAGAGAGAATCCCGTATTCCATACCGGAAGATGTGCGAATATTCTTTTGGATAATCTGGTAATAGGAACATTGGGAC
>JAKJBR010000041.1:0-10917 GCA_022706885.1 Bacillota bacterium | reverse complement strand
TCCAAACGAGCAACCTTCAGAAAGACACTATATGGCTTTTTGTTATGCAAATCAACAACTGGAACTTAGTGCAAGAGTAAAATCCGCTTGAGCCTATTAGTACTGGAATTTACTTTTTCAATTTACGAAAATAAAAAAAACTGCAAAAACTGCAAAAGTTCTTATTTACAATTTTTACATACTGTGATAATATTATTCTACAAG
Source organism: Bacillota bacterium (assembly GCA_022706885.1). Taxonomy (GTDB): domain Bacteria; phylum Bacillota; class Clostridia; order DUPQ01; family DUPQ01; genus DUPQ01. The sequence continues at coordinate 10,713 of JAKJBR010000041.1, read as the reverse complement.
AAAGGCAAAATACCCGAAAGGGTGTGACGCAAAACTATAGGGCCGTATGAAAAGTAATAGGCAGCCAGTTGCAATTATATTATTTGCAAAGGCTGCTATTGTTTTTGCAAAGATGGAGGAAGAATGAAGAGGAAATTGCTTTCAGCGGGAATCAGACTGGCGTTAGGGCTTATAGCCGTGGCCATCGTTTCCTATTGGTGGTTTTCCGATGCATGGTTCGCTCAGAGTGATAAAGTACAGACAAACGGCGTTGAGTTAAGTGCGATGGTGCCTCTGACTGTATATATATCCGGCAGTCAGGATGAAAGACTGTCTCAGCAACTTACTTTCTCCATGGCAAACTTTGAGGAACTGGGTTTCTCAAGCTTATATGATTACGGCGTTAATATCGTATTAAGACCTTCTTCCTCTCCGAACGGGAAGAATTTCTGGTATGCCAGAAAAGTGCAGACTGACGGTTCCGCCATAACTGATCCGGAAACCGGTACAAAATATGCCGCTGTGGGGCAGAATGATAAGAAATTTTACATGGAAAAAACCGTTTATTTGGTTACTACAACGGAAGCACATAGTGATATAACGGCTCTTGACTGTTTTGTCAGCAAAGTTGCAATATCCGGTCTTACCGACAATGAACTTTATAAAGCGGCAAGGATATCACTTTCGGTGACGGATGATCTTGGTGTAGAAACAACATATATATACAGATATGCCGCAGACGGTACCGATACCTCCGGTGCTGCATTGCCGGTAAACGGCATAAATACAAAAAGTTCGACCGATCCGTCGTATGCGATGGGAATATATGAGAGCGGACAAGCGGGAGCATTGCCGTTTAAACTCATATGTGCGAATAGCGGTACAATCAGCGTAAGAGAACTGACAATAAGAATTTGGTTTGAAGGTGAGAATAATTATGCTGTGAGAGCACATGCGGGAGGGGGATTTGCATTTGAACTGGAGTTCACACTTGTAGATCCCGCATAAGGAGATTAATTGATGAAAAAAAAGAAAATTTTCAAAGTTTTATATATGTGCATATCGGCAATTTTCATTGCTTCCGCAATAATAACAACCGTTATGATTTTAAGCTTTGATATGCAATATGCATGTCCCAAATTCGGCAACCATATATTGGTTAGTGTCAATGATTCTGAGCTTTCCCCTAAGATTCTAAAAGGCAGCGCTTTAGTGTCCGATCTGAAATACGACAAGGTGGAGAATGGCGATTATGTGATAATAACCACCAAGAGCATGGCAGGAATACAATATTCGGTCAGACATCTGGAAAGTGTGGAGGATGAATATTATCTGGTGTCGGGAACCGAAGGCAGAGGTCCGTTTTATGTAAATAAAAGCAGTGTAATGGCGGTGAGCAAAATGCAGATATACGGTCTCGGAGGGTATATAAACATGATGAGGACCCGGAACGGTTTCCTGCTTTTAGTTATTATTCCTCTGGTAATTGTAATAATCATTCAGGTTATAAGGATGTTATTGCTCATACAGGAAAAGAAGTTGAAAGAGCAATATGCCAATGTGACCGCCGATGAAACCGTAAACAGGGAGGAGATGTAATGCCTAAGAATATCATTAAAAAAGGCATAATCGCATTTTCCGCTTTATTGCTGCTTATTATAGCATGCTTATTCCGGTTCGGCAGTATTTCCACCGCATGGTTCAGAGAAGACAGAAAATCCGGTATGACGGCATCCAATATATATTCGATTACCCAATGTGAGACAAGCAGCGTTGCTCCATTCAAGAATGATGAAGTTGCATTTGATGCCGACTGCACTCTGGATGATATTATGGGAAATTATGAAAAAACAATAATTCCCGGTGATGTACTTTATTATGCATTTCTTATCTTAGATGTCGATATCGTGTCATATCAAACCTTTATGATGGAGTTTGCGGGACTGTTGGTGTTGGAAGGTGAAGGAGGTTTCAATTCCGAATCTTTTGCAAGCAATTTGTGTATTGAGGAAAACACCGTTATATTTGCCGTGTTGGAAGCAACGCCGGACGGTATGGGAGGGGAGACCTATGAGTTATACCCGTATGATAACGGAAATGCCTTTTACAGTATAACCAATACCGGAGTCGACCATATTTACACGGAAGAAAACGGGTTGCAGGCGGACCTTCAATTTACATTACCGGAAGGTGTGGCATATCCCGCAGGAACTAACGGTAAAGCGGACATATTGGTAATTGTACCGGTCTGGTATATGGATACCGGAGCTAATCAGAATATAGAGATGAACTGTTCGTTAACAATAGAAGGATGCGTATTGTATCCGTTTACGGGGGGCGGGCAATGAAAGAATTTGTGAAAAACAGTAAAGGGATACTGTTAACCGCTTTAAGTATAGTTTTGCTTATAGCGATACTTGTCACTGCCAGTTTAGCATGGTTCTATTTCCCGACTGCCGAGAGTGTGACAGTTGAATCGGATATTCAACACGAGATAGATGTGGATTTATATCAATACAGTGAAAGTTTAGGTTACTTTGTTAAGGCGGGACTGAATGCTGCGGAAGATACCGTTGTAGCAACCTGCGGAACGGAAGCAACTTTTGTTGAATGGGGCGGAATATTTTATACCACTAACGACATTACGGACTACTATATGCTTATGTTTACATATCCCGACGACGATTTTTTGAACGGAAATCTTGAAGCATATGTAGGTATGATGCTCCAATCGGGTATGAACGGGACTGAAGCCAATTACAAGATTGTATATACCACTATAGAGTATGCAATATCCGGTGCCGCAGACATTAACCCGGCTTCTACAGACGCTATAACAACGGTACAGGCGGCGGAATATACAAGAATATTCCAGCCTCCCGTAGAGCAGCCCACGCCTCCGGAAGGTGCTCCTTTAGACTATATTGAACATGACCATTTGAGTATAACATTGAAGAATTTGACGGAAGAGCAATATATATATACATATGGCGGGGAATCCAAATGCCGTCTTGTGCTGTTTTTCCGCATAAAAAGCGATGCATCACGTATAAGTCAGACTATGACCTGGTATAATGTTCCCTTTTATGTTCTTCAGATTGATACAAAGAACATATATACATTTACCTGTAATTTCAGGAGTATACCTTATAAATCCGCCGATGCGGGTTTTGACAGAATATATGTTTTGGCACATGACAGAAAGGAACGACCGTTATGAGAAAAAAGCGCATTACAGTAATAATAAGTGTTATACTGGCAGCTCTGCTTATAGCGATAAGCGTATATGCTTACTATGAATATTACGGTAAGTACAGTGCTTTAATTCAAGTTAACGGAGTTATAAGGTTGAATGCATTCGCCGCATTGGATGAAGAGTACAGAGAACCGCAGTACGGGTACGGAGTTACACCGGAAAATCCGTTCGTAATCGACAACCAGGACAGAATGAACAACCTTATTGTTCTGAATAACGGCGGAAAGCTTCTCAGTGCAAAGGAGGTATATGGAGCTGATAAGTTCTACTTTGCATTTAATTTTACCGGGCAACCTACGCCGCAGGTTTTGAGTCTTTCCGGTATTACACAGGAACCGATAGGCAACAATGATTATCCCTTTATAGATAACCTGACGGGGCTTCTTTATGCATATCTGGTCAGTGATTCCGAGTATGTATATCTGAGTGCGGGCGGATCGGCGAATGTGGTAGCTGAAGTAGGCACCACAACCATTAACGGGCAGCCGGTTACTATTGTAAACGGAACCGCCACTACTGCGGAATATATAAAAGTACCGGATTTCTATATTACCCTTTATCCGGCGATTGCAGGTAATTCGCATTTAATAAAGACATCGGATAATGATTACTATTTACCGGTAAGCTCATTACTTGCCGCTCCCCAGATAGTATCCGATGTTACGGTTAAGGCACCTGAAGATCAGATAGATGTGGGATTCATAAGCTGCATAGGAAGAGAATACGAAATGGTGGATGACGGACATGGCGGCCAGACGGTAAATTTGGAGAATATAGTAAGCATGTCTTCTGTCAGTGATATCATTCTTTATAATATAACGATAGATTGCACGGAATCACAACCCAATGCCATAAAAACGGCTTTGGATGCGATATGGGAATCGATACTCAGTGCCGTTCCCGGCCATATATTTGCCGATACCGAAGCACAGACCGATAGAAGACATATCGGCTTGTTTGCAGGTCACATTGACGGTATGGCACACAATATAACGGTAGCAGGTGAGGGCGTTATAAAAATAGACGGTGCGGATATTAATACCTATTCGCGTTTTACCACCGTAGGCTATATTGATGATAGGGCGATAATAAACGACATACCTTTCTCCGAACTGACAATAAGCGGTACGGGTGCTACATTATTGTCACAACCTTTCTTTGCCGACTCAATATATGAACTTGCACAAAAACAACCGAATATTTATGAGTATCCTTTGAAGAATATAAACGGACAGTTGGGCATATGGAGCGGTATAACCACTACATCTCAGGGCGGACAGAATATAAATCATTTCTCGCAAGGCATATTTAAATTCATACTTTCGCAAGAAAATGACACTGTTCGTGACATTTGGCAGGGAAGAGGCAATATAAATCTTCTGAATATAGAAGGATTTAATGTAACACAATCTGTTCTGTATTGTGCAAATGAATACAGGTACAGCGAAAGCCAGCAGGGAGGCGGAAGTCTGGTATCTACCGGTGCATCTGCCAACGAGACAAGATATGCCGGAGTAAGTACGCTAACGGCGTCGGGCAATATTCTTGACAGAGGACAATACATTATTGTTGCGAAGATATATGACGAAGCGGTGTCGGATTACAAGTATTATGCGTTGAAGATTATTGCCGAAATAGGTCAGGACGGAACAATTGTATATAACTTTGACGACTCGGAAAAAGTAGATGTTACCGAGTATATTAAAGGCGGTGTTTCGGATGGCATATACTCAAGCTGTATATGGTACAACAATACCGATACGCAGGATCCTACTTTCAATAATACACGTTTCAGATCGCAATACTTATCGGTTTCACAGGATGGTTCATCACTGGATTTGGCCCTTACAAACAATCCGGAAGGTGCCGCAACTTTCAGGGCCAGTGTTGCGGACAGTACATTTACATACTCAATAATAGAGGCAGTGGGGAGCGGATATGTTACAACAAGATACTATCTCAACTTCAATACCGATACATCCAGTTTCTATTTTTCCACGGAAAAGGACACTGTAATAGAGATATACCAGATATCCAACGGTTTCAATCTGGAATTGGTGGATGATATAGCGGATTTAACGCTTAATGATGACTATATAATTACAGCGCAGTATGGCGGAAATCATTACCTTTTAGGTGTAGGCACATCGGAGGGTGTCGGAGGAACCCAGGTGGTAGACGGTACTTTCGCCAACGATTTTTCTTTGCAGCCGATGCCTGCCAGCTGGACTATAGGTAATTATCATACTTTGAAAAGGTATGTATGGAATGCAGCCTACGCATCATCGGGAGTAGTGGCATTTCGTGAAAAATTGAGTTCCACATACTATTTGGGCTATTCCGGTTCTTCTTTAGCTCTGACGCAACAGCAGATTAACTGGACATATACACAGGGGGCGGCAAATGGGGGTACGCTCAGGACAGCCGGCAGTTACCTTACATATATCTACGGTACGGGAAATTGCAGCTTCACTTTAGGAGTTAACCAATACGCTGTATATATTTACAAACTGGTGCCGGACGATAAGGAACCGCTGTATCACACATACAGAGGTGCAAGGCTTCTGTCCGCAGAGAGTTCTGTCGTACAGAAAGGCCAGTATATGATTGCAGCCAATACCGGTAGCTCGTATCAGGCTTTGGTAATGACAAATACAAACACATTGGGTGTTGCAGACGTAACAGTTTATGCAAACGGAACAGCTACTAAGGCTCAACTTAATCTTCTTTTGGACAACGGAACAAATGAAGGGTACAAATGGGAGGTAGGCACTACATCACCGAAACCTTCATTGCAGAATATTAAATATGCCTCAGACGGTTCATATCTGTCCAACTCCGCCAATACACAACTGACTTTATCTACAATACCCGTTCAGTGGATGTACGATGCCGTATCGGGCAGGTTGTATTACAGGTCTTCGGACACATTATATTATATGGCATATAACAACAGCACAACAACCTTTGTGATTACATCCGATCCCGAAGCAGCGGGACTGATATATGAAATAAGGCTTTATAAGGTAATATATGAGTATGAATATGCCGGTGTTGCTCCGGTACAGAATATGGTAGAGAATGATGCCACCTTTATAAACGGATCACTGGTGGCACCTAGTAAGTATTACTTTTTACTTAGTGCACCTTTAACCGATATGGCTAATAATCCTCCATATGCACTCGGTTCATACGGCGAAGTGGATCAAGCTACGGTAGAATCAATGAATATTGCACCTACTTCAACCTATGATGCAGGCAACGGTATATTGACCACTACATGCGACCTTGCCTATTACAGATGGAGATTGGATGCTAAGAAAAACAACAGTACAGGTCAAATATATGAGTGCGGATATCAGTTAAGGCATGATGTGACCAATCTGTATTTGGGTGCATCCAATAACCCGTCATCCCGTACCCTTGTAATGGTTTTGACTTCTAATATAAATAGGAATAGGACAAGTACCAGTAATAGTCTGGAAAATAATAGTGACGATGCGTCACCTACAGGTATGGGACTAGGGGGTACGAGTTTATCCCGTGATCAAGGACCTCTGTATCGTACCGACGGAACCGGCAACTATATAGGCAACTCCTTCTTTATCATGGGGAGAAAGAGCCCTTATGAGTATTATGTTTGGAAAACTCCGACACCCGGTATATTTGCTATTTCCTTGAACAATAATAGCAATCCTAAACCGGCTGAATATACATACCCATATCTGTATGAAGCTACGGACTACGACATCAATGTCCTTATAGAAGAGGTTAATGAGATTGGCGATAATCTGGATGCGGATATGAACTATATGATTACAGCCAAAGTGGATAATCCCGATTCTTCTACCAGTTTTTATGCTTTAGGTGAAACAATAGACGAATTGAACAATAAAGTTATATGCGGAACAAATGTAACTTCTCAGGCTTCCGCTATAAACAACAGTAATATACTAGATGAAAACGATAATATTATTGAACAGCACAGTACCGATATGCTCATAATGGTGCCTGTGGAAGTGGACTGGCATCAGACAAGCAGTGATAAAGGATTGTATTTCTATCAGGATTACTACTCCACAAATGTCGTCAGAGACTGGTTAACCGCTTCCGGTTCGGATATAGGTATAACCAGTATTAATGTCAATATCAGTACTCAGCCGGAAACCCAATGGTACTATGACGGTATATCAAAATACATGTTTTATACCAACGGAGGAATTAAATATTACCTTACTTATGATATTGCAACAAATACTTTCTCTCTTACTGCCGACATATCGGAAGCTACACATACATATATATATAGATTCAAGCCTACATATATAGTCAGCAGGGTAACCGATGCGGCGAATGACAGTTTGAAGAGTGGAGATTTCATTATTGCGGGCAGAGATGCCGAGGGTTATACCTCTCTCGGTATAGCGCAAAACGGATTGGATCTTGAAGCAAGAAATGTTGCGAAATATATTAAAGAGAAACTTACTGAAATCGAAAGAAATGAGATACTGAGTCATATATGGAAGCAGCAGTATTATGACTTTTATCCTGATGCTACATATGACCCTGAATCAACCACGCAGTACATGCAGTTGTTCTCGTATATAACGGGTGGAGGCTTTTCGGTAGTATATCAGACATCCGGTGGCGGTATGGAGTTAAGCTCAGACCCTATGGTGTGGCGGATAACGAATAATAACGGGTTGTGGGGTTTTATTAATAACCGGGCAAACGGACTGGTGGGTATTAATTCAAGAGCAATCAGATTTACAGGTGATACATCAAGCCTTACAATAAGAGATTCATATACAGGTCCGGACAGATATATAGCATCGGGAATTTCTTGTTCCTTCGCCTCCACGGGATATCCCATTGTAATATGTGATACAAGCGGTAATCCGGTCACTTCACCTGTTGACGGAACATCGTATTTGCTATTAGCAAAAGATAACGGGGTGAATCTTTCTGCGGTTAAGAACAGTTCGGGAACCATCAGTCTTGTCAATTACACTTCCGATACGGGTCAGGATGCGGGATGTTTATGGACAGCTACGGAAAGTGTCGGAGGATGGGTGTTTGTCAATGCAGATCGATATATCTCCGCCAACTCAAGCGGGGTTATTACTTCCGCAACAACTTCAAACGGTACCTGGAGTGTGAGTGCAACCGGTCAGCTCAGCTTTGCAGAACACAATTTTCCCAGACGGTCAAGTGCAACCGTTTTAACAATGACTACTGATAATGGAACATATTATGCAAAGTTATGCAATTACTCATACAGTGGTGGTACGGGTACTATTGTTCCTACAACATCTACTGGAGGCGGTAAAGTGTTGCTATTAAAATCAGGATCATCGTATTATACATTGAGAATTAATAATAATTCTTTTTATATGGTTCCTCTTTCTGGTGTGTCAGTACAGACAAACGGAACAATTACAACGACGACTAATTTAATATTTGACAATGATATACTGACTGCAGTTTCATCAGGTTCGGGAATACAATTGTGTAACCCTAATAATAGGTATCTTACTTATAACGGTTCTTCTTTTGGAAGAAACAAAGATTCGGGTACGACATTTTTCCTTGATTCCAATGCTTATTTCTATTATTCAAAAGGTACAGTTTATACACCGTATGCTGCGCCGGTATTTAATACATCTCCATCCAATGGTATTACTGTATATATGTATGAATACAATTCAGGAGTCTATACTCTCGCTGAAAACGGTTTGATAGCCGGAAAAACCTATGTTATGGTTCTTTATGACCAATCTGAGTATTTTCTTATTGGGCAACAATCTTCCGTACTTACTCGTACATATTTAGGCTCCACATTACCGGTTGATTGGACGAGTAATATAACTGCTGCAGTGCACCACATATCAGCTTCAGCGGGTGCTATCGGTAAATATCTTGTTTTCGGTACAAATATTCATCTTACAATAAGCAACGGTTACTTTACATTAACAGGTACGCAGACTACACAATGGGAGTATAACTACAGTGGCATATTGGGTTCCGATTCCAGGTTGTACAGTATTATCAGCACCAATCTTGCTGCGGCTCATCTCATGGTAGGTGAAACCAACAATATAGAGACAACATCCAATGAAATGCCTGTCACACTGTATCAGGCTACAGATAACGGTAACGAAACATACACTTTGACGAGTAAGACTACATCAGGTATGCCTGCATCGGGCACATATGTGATAACAATATATCAGGACGGAATATGTTATGCGGTAAGATATACATCAAACGGAATAATAGGATATAATTTAGGTTCGACAGTACTTGAAGGAAGTGTAATTCCCGATATAGTCTGGGAAGCCGACGGAACGAGCTTTAAAAAGACGGTAGGCGATCAGACATATTACATAAGAAGGAACCAGCAGGGGCTTTATCTGGGTACTTCCCAAGGTGCAACGTGGACATATACATATAATAATGTTGCCGCATCATTTACAGCAACCGATACTACATCGACACCTCTGTATATATTCCGTGTGGATAAAAGTGCGGAGCTGGATGATGTTACCGATACAATTTCCATGCTTTCCGGTAAAGCAAAGCTTACACAGTCGGTCAGCTTGTTTGAATCGGGTAATTATATGATAGTTGCCGAAGTGGACGAGAACGGTGACTCGATTGTGGACAGATACTATTCTTTATCTATGAATGACATATACAATGCCAGAGCTATCGATATAACGGCACTTATGAATCTGTCTTTAGGTTTCACCAGCAGTTATGTGACTTTCTTTGATTCCAGCGTATGGATAAATCAGGGAACCGATCTGGAGGTTATACTGAAAAACCGTGGATATACAGACACATATTTACTGACAGGAGCACAGGGTAATCTGGAGGATATGACACCGCAGATTGAACTTGTGGATGATCAGTCTTCCGTTGACTTAACGGAATATAAATGGCGTGTTTACACACATACCTTGGGACTAAACAGTGTATATCTTTTGGGATATGTAGATATATCAACAGGTATAGACACGATATATTATATGTACTTCGATTCGGATAATCTTCAGTTTAAGCTTACTACCGATGTTTCAACCGCAGCAAGCATGTCGGGAAGAGTTCAGCTCTATCAGGTAGCTTCCATGACACCTGTGCAGCCTGCTTTCCATTCTTATGTTATTGAAGTTGCGGAAGATAATCAGACAATATTATCATTCCCTATCAAATTAGTGGAATCACAGGCCGATATATACAAGTACACCGAGACGCAATCGGAAGGGCAGACTTTAAGAACAGGAGAATATCTCATAGCAGCTGTTGTGGGACATCAGTACTATACTATGACTCTTTCCGAATTGCTGAATTTATCATATGTTGATGTCAATCCGTATTTCAGCGGTAATTTCAGTATTGATATAGACGGTAATTACTGTATATCGGTAAACAGTGAGTATATTTGGAAGCAGATATCCGAACCTTCCATAGCGCTT
>JAKJBR010000010.1:0-43553 GCA_022706885.1 Bacillota bacterium | reverse complement strand
TTTTAGTTTTTTTAATCTTAACCGGATGTAATCGGGGAACAGAACTAAATCCCAAAGAAAAAATCTCGGAGACTCCGGCTATTACCGATCATGCGGATTTACAGGATGAACCGAGTATAAAATACAAAACTGCTGATATAGAAAGCTTAATTGATATACTAAATGAGCAGTATGAAAAAATACTGGTGCAACCTTTTAAATGTTGTACATCAAGTTCTGAACCGATTGCGCCGGTGAGCAGTATGTATGACGGTAGTGGAAATATTTATGGAAGAATACTGTCCAAAATCAGGTTTATTCAAGGCTTAGTTGCGGCAAGAGGTAACATTATTAGTATTAATGTAATAGAAGATATGACTTTTGATAACGGAGGATATATTTTCGGTAATTCTCGAAGCTATAATAATTTTTTCGAGCGTTATACCTGTAAAGGATATACCATGTCAATATACAAATACAAAAACTGTTATGTAGTGTTTGAATTCTTTAACTTTTGCTTGCCGTTAATAGACAAAGTCGATTTCATGGAGGAATTTGCAGCAGTATTGGAAGAGAATTACGCAGATAAGGATAAACCTATGTTCATCGATGAAGAGGGTTTCTACATTCCCAAAGAGCATAAGCCGGAATTCCTTGATAAATTTAAAAATGAGTTTAATGTTCTTTATAAAGAGAACATTACAAGCAAATTCCAAGAATACACACAATCCGCTATCCCTTTATTTGAAATAGATAAAGAAAGTAGCAGTTCCTTAGCGGAAGTAACATATAATCAAAGCATTATCCAGGACAATAGTGTTATTGTTACTCTTGTAGAGGATAATACCTCTGACAATGGCGGGTTTGTTTATACTACCGATTTGACAGATAATGCCTCTTTAGTAGCAGTATACAGATATGACAAACTATATGTTATTTTTGAGTTACATGGTGTGTCTTTCTCGGAAATCGGGGAGCAAACTGACGAAACAGTAGTACGCTCTGTTGCTAAAATATTATCCGACTTGGAAAAATAAAGGAGAGTCATGATATATTCATTTAAATCTTTTTTCAGAACACCTATAAGAAGTATCATATACATACTGCTGTTAGCCATAGCGGCAACCTCATTGTGCACAAGTTTAGCTATGTGGAAATATTCGGCGGAAAGTGTAGAGCATGTGCAAGATACTTTTACCACCATAGGAGTATTGTCCGAGCTGGAATTTATGGAGCAGACTGATACACGCTCGCTGCCTCCACAGTATGACTATTCCATGTTGGCGGAAGTTAAGAAAAAAGCAATGGAGTCTAAGTATGTGACATCTTACGATATCCGTGAATATGTAATGGGGTATAACGAGAATATTCATGCGGATGTCAAGCAAGGTTTTTATGAAAACACATATCCGTATTCTTTGTCCATTGTAACGGGAGTATGTGAAAGCATGCAATGGAATAAGGCTACGGTCGGTTATAAAGCAATTCTAAAAATAGATTACAATGACCTTAATATAATACCCGCATATATAAAAAGGTTTGGGAATCCGCAATCGGTGGAAATAGCAGGAACATACATGACAGCGGATAATAAAAGTCCGTTCAAAGTGGGTGAAAAATACATAGTGTATTTGATGTGCCATGAATATTACCCTTCTCATAAAAATATTAACGGCCGTGTAGACAAATCGGGGGAGGACTTCTATAAATACGAAGAGATGGTGGAATACAGTTCGGCGACAATGAAAGAAGAATTCGGAGAGTTTAAAGAAGGTAAACCTTTTTATAAAGTTACTAATCCGGATTTGCATACGGTACAAATGATTGAAACAACCGCCTATGACTTTATTGAAAAAGAGCAAGGTATATGGGCAAAAAGGGTGGAAAAGTGTAAGATAACACAACATTCGGCAGAGTTGGTTTTGACAAACAGTATGAAAAGTATATTAATGTTCAATACAAATGACGCATACATTGTTGTAGGAAGAAATATTACTGATGAAGAATATGAAAGCGGAGCGAATGTATGTATTGTCAGTGCTTCTTTTGCAAGTAAAAACAATCTTAGCATAGGGGATAAACTTTCATTTAATGTATATGAAAACGATTTCCTGCCTTACGGTATTATGTTAAAAAAAGGGACACCCGGGGTTAGCGGATTTTTGAATGTTGAAGGAAAAGACCGAATTGATGTATGGTTATCAAAGGGGTTTAATCCGGACAGAGGTTTTGTGGGAGAAGTCGAATATGAGATAATAGGGACATTTTCAACAAGGGACATAGTAAACAGAAATGAGTTTACCATTAACAATAATACGGTTTTTGTTCCGCAAAAATCCATAGAGGGAGATTTCAATACCCGACCTACCGTGCATACCATAAAAAGATACACCGATAAGCTCAGGCACACGGAATTATTACGAACCAGTATACCCGGTTGTTTTTCCGTCATTATTGAAAACGGATATGCCGACGCATTTGAAAAAGAAATGGAGGCAGCGGGATACGGGGGAATATTCTATTATTTCGATCAAAATTATTCGGAAGTTAAAAAGGTGCTGGATGAGTACAATAATACTTCAAGATTGATTGCACTTATATCCCTACTGGCATGGGTAACGGTGGTTGCAGTTTTCCTGACCGTATATGCTTCTAAAAGCAGACGGGATATCGCTATTATGCGTTCTTTGGGTACATCCCAAGCAAAAACATATATATCGCAGTTGGTTATAATAGTGTTGATTGTGTTGATTGCCGCTATTATATGCTCAATAGTCGCCAGCAGGATATATGATAATATTACCGCTACCGCTTTTGAGGAAGTCAGTAAAAGCAGCAAATTGGTTGGCGGTTTGTTAAGTGTAACGGAAAAATCCAAAGGTACGGTTATAACAACGGCGGTTGCTCAGTTCTTTGTAATTGTTATCACTTTTGCCTTGATAATGCTTATACAGATTAAACGGAATATTATGGTACTTATGAAGAAAGCGAAGAAGCAATGAAAAACTTATTGAGAAGAATAACACACAGTTTATCTTATACATTCACTATACTTATAAGGAAGGCGGTTAAAAGTATAGCAGTCGTTCTTTCAATAGCCGCCTTTACCGTTCTTCTATGTCTTCTGGAATTTACCCTACATAAGCAGGAACGATTACTGGACGAGCTGTATAAGAAGTTTGATATTGACATTATAATCATGGATTCAGCCGGTGCATACCCTGACAACCTTGAGCTTGACAGGTTATATGCTTCCGTGTTCATGAATGAGAACAATATATTGGGTAAGAATACCGATAATTTAAAGATACGCAGCAGCGGAAAAGAAACAATATCCGTCACCAATGAATACGGCGAAGTGATTACGGAAATAAGCGTGGTAGGTCTGACTTATCTTCCCGATATGGCGGAGTTTAATGTATCGGTATATGTGGGAAATAAGTTTGATAAAAGTGTACTAATGAGCGGCAGCCGCGTATGTATTGTGCCCGGCAGAATGAAAGGTCTGGGCGACTGTATATACATCAAAACGGAAAAAGTTGAAGAGCCTATAGAATATCTGGTGATAGGAACATATGATGAGGCTGAAGACATATTCTTTTGCCCTTATCTTAATTACAGCGAATTGTTAACTTCCTCCGTCAATAATATATACAGTCTTAAATGTGAAATTACCGATACAAAAGTATTAGAGGAACTGGAAACATTTTTAATGAACTACTTTACCAAGCCTACAATAGCAGGTATTACGCCAAGAAGTTTAAATGCATTAGACCTGAAATATACTCATTCTTTTGTAATGCCCAAAGGCAATTTTGAAGAGGCGACAGATCCCATAAAAGCGGACATTTTGAAACTTAAGATATTGGAGCCGTTTGTATTCGTGTTTTCCGTTGCCATAGGTTTTGTCATAAGTATGCTGTCTATAAGAAACAGAAAAGCGGAATTTGCCGTTATGAGAAGTATGGGAGCTTCGGGAGGCTATGTTTTCTATATCAGTTTCATTGAACAGGCCGTATTATGTTTAATAGGTGCGTTGATAGGAGTTTTAGTATCGCTTATAGGATTTAAGCAATTAAGTGCGACACAGATTAATAAGGTATTGATTTTTATCGGCTGTTATCTTGCGGGTACGGCGATAGAAGCATTAAGAATAGCAAGTGTTAAAGTAATGAAAATAATGAAAGCGAACGATTAAGGAGACCGACAAAATGACAAATACACCGATATTGCAGTTGGAAAAAGTAAGCTATGAATACAGAAACAAATATCAGACGGTAAGAGCGGTAAAGGATTTTTCTTATGAATTCTTTAAGGGGAAATTCTACGCAATAACAGGAAAATCCGGTTCGGGGAAAACCACTTTATTATCATTAATGGTAGGGCTGGATGTTCCCGCAAAAGGCGTTATTAAATACGATGGAACCAATCTTAAAGAGATGAATATGGATAAATACAGAAGAGATTGTATTTCACTGATATATCAGGATTTCAATCTGTTTCCGCTGCTTACCGCGATGGAGAATGTAATGTATCCTTTAAAACTAAAAGGATTGAAAACAAGCGAGTGCGAGACACTTGCAAAGGAAAAGCTGAATATGGTAGGGATGGATGAAACTTTTTATAAACGCTATCCTTCCATGTTGTCGGGAGGCGAACAGCAGAGAGTATCGATTGCACGTGCTTTGGCAACCGGCTCCTCAATACTTTTAGCGGATGAGCCGACGGGTAACCTTGATACGGAGAACGGCGATATAATTGTTTCCATATTAAAGAATCTTGCACACAACAACGATTTCTGTGTTATAGTTGTAACACATGATTTGGAAATTGCTTCGGTTACCGATGTGCAGCTGAACTTAAAGGACGGTATGCTTGTTACTTAGATACTGTTGATTTTTCCACTGATATTTACTTCAATTTACTATTCACGGTTTTCCGAACTCGGTTGAAAATTTTTTTGCAACCGTTGCATAACCTTGTATTTCCTTTGAGTCTTCAAATACATATCGTTAAGAAAGGATTGTCATAATTCTTTTAATATTGTTATATCCTGTTTCCTGCGTAATCTGATTGCTATTTAATCACGAACGCTTCTTATTCAGCATGTTGTTAAACTGATGAAGATGACGATGCAGCTGCTACCATAGCGGCTTCCTGCGCTATAATAATATTGGCTATACATGTTGAAAGTGTTGCCGTCAGCACTCCGTCTTTTATGTTTTCGGTATAGTCGCTTGCTACAATTGTTGCCGCGAACAGAAGCAGCTCCCCCGTACTTACGGACAGAGTTCTGAATCCCTTTTTGTTCCTAAGAGCATCTTGTGCTTCTCCTATTTTATTAACGATTATTTCAATTTCTACCGGCAGCAGTGCAAAGATTCCCAAAAACGGTAATGTATAAGCTTTGTCCAGTTTGATTTTTTGCGTCCTGAGCGCATCACGCAGAGCAAGAACACGATTTATAATACTGTCGTCAGCCTCTCCGAGTGCCAGCACCTGTGCCAGAATCTGAACGCTGTTTTTATTTCTGAACTCTCTTTTAAGCTGATTATAAATTTGCAAAATGCGCTCCGTTCCTTCGGCAAGATCCAAACCGGAAAGTCCCAACATAGCCGCAAAAATATAATCATCCTGCCCGGTGTAAAAGAAATTTTTAGCTTTCATTCCGTCAAAAAATGCCCTCGTGCGCATTACCGCGTTTTCATAATCGGAAGCATCGGCTTGTATTGCAATCCGGTATGCGGCAACCACCAAAAGGTAGGAAGCTCTGAACTTTACATCTTTCAGCAACTTGTATACTTTAAGGGTTGCACTTAACGAATTCTCAGGATTACCGGATAGAGAGAGCATTGTCGCCAAACCCAGCGCCATGCTCCCGCGGAATGTGGAAAACGCGCCCGTGTTCTGTTTAATCAAATTGTGACACTGCCTGATTGTCTCTAAGTCAACCGTTTTGCCTTCCAGTGCGTACAGAAGCGCCGCCATACGCTTTATCGAGACATTTTGCCAGACAAACTCCGATTTCATGATTTGCACGTTTTTTGCAAAAAGTTCCAACTTGTTTTCCCATGTGTTATTCATCTGAAAAGACCTCCGTAAATTGAATTTGCTGTTATGTAAGTATTAAATAAAGTTGTGTCAAATCATCTTTCCTGTATTTATGCCATATGATAATCAACTCAATTATACATTCAACTTTCTCTTAGCTCAATATCCTGCATCGCTTAATAATTTTTGACACTGCTGCTGTTCACGGCGCATGTGCTTTAATGTGGCAAATGGCTTAAAAGGGAAGTTTTAAAGAGGCAACATTCGTTCATTCTTTATGTTTTGTCAAAAAAATTACGTTCAATTTTCCTGCTCATTTTCGCCTGTGTTGCTTTTGACAGCAGGCACTAAAAAGAGTATAATATTGTGCAGGAGGTATCTTTAATTGAGTTACAGTATCGGGGATAAGATTGTATATCCTATGCATGGCGCAGGCGTCATTGTTGATAAAGTCGACAGAAAGATTATGGATGAAATCCGATGCTATTATGTAGTAAAAAGTCCCATAAGTGAAATGGTCGCTATGCTTCCCGTGGATAATATGGACGGTATAGGTATAAGGGATGTTATCACCGATTCCGAAGCGGATGAACTTCTGGATGAGATAAAGACAATGGATACCGAAGAAACATCCAACTGGAATAAGAGATACCGTGAAAATATGGAGAAACTCAAGGACGGATCAATATATGAAATTGCTCAGATTGCTAAATCATTAATGACCCGTGACAAAAGCCTCTCGACAGGTGAGAGAAAATTGATGATTAATGCGAAAAATGCCGTATTGAGTGAAATAATGCTGGCTAAGAATATTTCTCTGGTTCAGGCGGAAAACGCTTTAAAAAAAAGTATATACTGCGATTCGGATGTTGAGGAAGAATAATATATGGAATCGGTAAGTGTGGTTATTGCTGCGGGCGGCACATCCGGCAGGATGGAAGGAATAAACAAATTGTTGGCGCCTCTTGGCGGTGTTCCCGTTATTATCCGGACGGTTAAAGCGTTTCATGATATAAGATACATTAAACAGATAATACTTGTTATACCTAAAAAAGATGAGTCGGAGTACTTATCTTTATTGTCTGAATATAGGGTGAATAGAAAAGTAAAGATTGCGTATGCCGGAAGCACCCGCAGACATTCGGTGTATAACGGGTTGCTGTCATTATCTGACAAAGAAGGTATTGTACTTATACACGACGGTGCCAGACCGCTGGTTACCCGTAAGATTATAGATGAGTGTGTAGACGGAGCAAAGCGATACGGGGTATGTGTGGCCGCTTCAAAGAGCACCGATACCGTAAAGATAGCGGACAGCATAATGTTTATAGAAAAAACCCTTGACAGAGACAAGGTATACAATGCCCAGACACCGCAGGCTTTTAAGACGGAATTTGCTTTGGATTTTCACAAAAGAGCGGAAGCCGATGATCTGGAAGTCACCGATGACTGCATGATAGCGGAGCATTACGGACATAATGTAAAGATTATAGAGTCCGATTCTTTGAATTTAAAAATAACTACAAAATCGGATTTAGTAATAGCTTCGGCTATTTTAGCTGACGGTTATTATACAGAAGCACATGATTCCTGAACCTTTTCCGAATGATGACAAACCTTCACCCGATGTGGCTGTCAAACCCACATCTTTTTTATCTATTCCGAGAAGCATTGCTATATTGCCTTTCATTTCCTCTATGTAAGGAGAGAGAACCGGAGTCATACACTCCACCGTAAAGCTGACATGCTCTATTTTATATTCCAGGCTTTTCAAAGCTTCTTTTACATATAGAGAACTGTCGGTTATTCCTCCTTTGCACATTATATCTGCGGTTTTTCCTAAAATATTTACCGAGGTAATACCGCTTATCGCATTGGTCAGAGCATGATAGATAACATCCCCGTCGCTGTTTGCGATAAGTCCCGGATGATTTTTTATGTGAACTCCCGCAAGAATAAGCTTCTTGTCTGCATTTTCGGAAAACTTATGACTGTCCTGCCCGATTGCGCACTTCATGATGTATGTCACCTCGTTGTTTAATACTTGAATAACATAATACCATAATATCGGAAAAGTTAACAAAAAGTACACACATAAAAACCCTTTATATGATATATTTAGCATATTGAAAGGAAGATGCATATGGAAAGTTGGTACTATGAGAAGATTGTATACAGAAAGAAAACCAGAAAAGATGATTTGATATCGCTTGCCGTCGTTTCAGTTACGCTTGCGATATGTATAGTTTCCTATTACTTTCTGCGAAATCTCTCATTTATTATCTGGTTGGGTGTCATATATGCATGCTACAGGATTATAACTTCCAGGAAATTCGACTATGAATATATTTTCGTGGAAGATACCATGACCATCGACAAGATCATAAATAAAAGCAGAAGGAAGAATATATTTACTCATTCTTTGAAGGATTTCGAGATACTGGCATATAAGGATTCCGATCATATAAAGGAGTATTCGGATAATGTACAGCAGGTAATAGATGCCTCCGCACCGGGTTCGGAAAATACCGTATTCGGAGTGGCATATTTCAAATCCATGAGGACACTTGTATACTTCGAGGCAGATGAAAGAATAGAAGATTTTATTCAAAAATATGCCAAGCATAAATTCAAGGAGTGATTATTGAAGAAACTGTGGAAATATGTCATCTTAATAATCATTTTAGCGGCATCGGCGGCAGCGGTCTTTTTTGCATATGATTCCGTACTGAATAATGTGCGGGAAAAGTATTCTCCGAATACTAATCTTGAAAAGTATTTTTCCGATGAGTATACCGATCTGGTTGTCAATTTCCATAAAGTTGAATATGAAAAGCCCGTCAGGATTATAAACGGTGAGATACTGGTGCGATACGAGGTTATAAAGCAGTTCATCGATCCGTACATATATTACGATGAAGCCAGATATAAAGTGATTATTACCACAAAAGACAGAGTGGTGAATATGACAGAAGACAGTCTTGTTGCAGAATTGAATAAAAAGGATCTTCATCTGGATACCGCAAGTCAAAGACATGACGGATATCTTTATGTACCGGTAAGCCCTTTTTTGTATATGTGGAACATCAGTGTCAAATATCTGGAGCAAAACGACATAGTGATAATAGAGTTCTTAAGGAATTTCGACCACACGGCAACGGTCAATATTGCCGATGCTCAGCTGAGAAAAGGACCTTCCATTAAAGAGGCTGTTTATGTATCAAATGTACCTATGGATCAGGTTTTGTATGTCAACAGGGTTTTAGGCGACTGGACATATCTTATGACAAGCGAAGGTGTTGCGGGATACATAGAAACAAAATACCTGGATATTAAAGTTACCTCTAAACAGCCGGTTGTAGTCAGGTATGAGCAAAAAAAGCTGTATCTGCCGGAGTATGTGGTGCTTTCCTGGCATTATGTACATTCCAGTTCGGTAACATATGTTCCGTATTATGCCGATGTCAATGTCCTGTCTCCCACATTTTTTACGGTTATAGATGAAAAAGGCAATATTGCCAGCAGTGCATCCATGAAGTATATGGAAAATGCAAGAAAAAGAGGGTATACCGTCTGGCCGTTGATTAATAATGTTTTTGCAAAGAAAGGGCAGATAAGTGAAGTATTGGCTGACAGTGAGGCAAGGCGTCATGTGATAGACCAGATACTGACTTATGCGTATATATATAAATTCGACGGGATAAATATAGATTTTGAAAACCTGTATTTGTCCGACAAGGATAATCTCACACAGTTTATGCGGGAGTTGGTTCCTTTGGCACATCAGATGAATCTGGCCGTTTCCATAGACGTGGGAGTTCCGGGAGGATCGGAGGCTTATTCACGGTGTTATGATCACGAAGAACTGGGAAAAGTAGCCGATTATGTGATGGTAATGACATATGACCAATACTGGAGTGCACATGAGACCGGAGGCTCGCAGGCTCAGCTTTCCTGGGTGGAAGAGAATGTAGGCAAGACTTTAAAACTGATTGAGCCGGATAAACTGGTTTTAGGTATACCCGCATATACCAGATTGTGGAAAACCGACAGTGAAGGAAAAGTGACTTTGGATAAGACACTGACAGCCGATCAGGTAGTAAAACTTGTTGAGGAAAAGCAGTTAACTCCGGTATGGGAAGAAGAGAGGGACGGATATATAAGCGGACAGTACTATATTGAATATATAGAAGACGGGGAGCTTTACAGGGCATGGATAGAAGATGATGCCAGTGCAAGAGAAAAAGCCGCACTTGCCGCCAAATACAACTTAAGAGGTGTATGTATCTGGATGATGAGTCAGACCAACAAAACGGTATGGGAAGCCATTCTGGAAGGTTTCAATGCGGATGTTAATCAGGTAATATCTGATTAAACCGATTTTTCGTTTTCTTATGTGCTTTAATGTGGATATGGTATATAATTAATTAAAACGTCGGAAAGGAAAAACTGAATGAAAGTTAGAGTGAACTATGAAGACATCTTTGAAAGATTAAACGGACAACTGCCGGAAGGTGTTTTTCTCAATACTGTTTCTGAAGGCAAATACAATACAATGACCATAGGCTGGGCATTGATGGGAATATGCTGGGGACAACCTATCGTATGTGTTGCGGTCAGATTTTCCAGATACACATATGAACTTTTGGAGCAGTCGGGTAAATTCACATTAAGCATTCCCGAAAGCGGTGTAATGCAAAAGCAACTTGCACTCTGCGGCTCAAAATCCGGACGGAATACGGACAAGTTTGAATTATGCGGGTTTAATAAAAGCAATATTATAGATAAGTGCGATCTTCACATTGAATGTGAAGTGGTGCAGAAAACCGCAATGAACAAAGACTTTATTGAGAAATCTATAAAAAGCAGATATTACAGAACAGATGATTATCATATGTTCTATTTCGGAAAGATAACCGACTGCTATTATACTAAAGAGGGTTGAAATATGAAAAATGTATGTGTAATTTTCGGAGGTGCTTCCACGGAACATGAGGTCTCCCGCGTATCCGCCTCAATCGTTATGAAAAACCTGGATAAGAAAAAGTATTCGGTTACCGTAATGGAAATGACTAAAAACAGGGAATATTTACTGTATGAGTATAGGGAAGGTGAAGCTTTCTTGGAAGAAATAGTCAAGGTGGATAACAACCTTCCTAAAAAACGCATTATTCCGGATATTTCCATGTTTGAAAGGATGGGTGTGGATGTTGTTTTTCCCGTTACTCACGGAACAATAGGGGAAGACGGGAAATTGCAGGGTTTCTTAGAGTTATGTGATATTCCCTATGTAGGCTGCGATGTTCTGTCCTCGGCTGTGTGCATGGATAAAGTGCTTTGCAAAGATATATTGTTGAAAAACGGTATAGCCGTTGCGGACTATTTATGGTTTACCTGTGATGAAATAGGTAAAGATATAGGTAATGTTGTAAAAGCCGTTGAAAGTAAATTTGTATACCCTATCTTTGTAAAACCGTCGGAATGCGGATCTTCGGTAGGTATAACCAAGGCGAAAGATACCGACAGCCTGAAAAAAGCTCTTGTATTTGCTTCACGCTTTTCCAGGAAGGTTCTTGTGGAAGAATTTGTGGAAGGCCTGGAACTGGAAGTTGCGGTATTCGGTTCATATGACAAAGTATCTTCGTCGGGCGTGGGACAGATCATTTCCTCCAATGAATTTTATGATTACAATGCAAAGTATGTAGACGGCAAGAGCCTTACGGTATTAAATCCCGATATACCGGAATGGTCGGAGCGGGAGATAAGAAAAATTGCCGAAAAGGCATTTTCCGTTATAGGATGTTACGGAATGGCGCGGGTGGACTTTTTCCTTACAAAAGGCAAAAAAGCTATTCTCAATGAAATAAATACCATTCCCGGTTTCACAAGTATAAGTATGTATCCGATGTTATGGGGACAAGCGGATATATCCTACGACAAGCTTCTTACAAAACTTATCACTCTTGCACAAGACAGGAAGAAACGATACAAATTTCAGACGGACTATAAAGGCGGGGAATAATGGCGGAAGGTAAAATAGGGGTATTTGATTCGGGAATAGGGGGGCTTACGGTACTTAAAGAGATTTTGCACTGCCTTCCCTATGAAGACATAATATATTTCGGCGACGGTAAAAGAACTCCTTACGGAGGAAAATCCAAAGAGACAATAGAACTGTTTGCTTTACAGAGCATGAAATTCCTGACCGATAAAGGTGCCAAAGCGGTGGTAATAGCGTGTAATACCGTTAGTTCCAACGCTATGGATGCAATAAGAGCACACTACAGTCTGCCGGTTGTGGAAGTTATATCCACCACGGCGAAACTGGCTTTTTCCCAATCGAAGAATAAAAAGATAGGGGTAATAGGAACAAAGGCCACAATAGAAAGCGGTTCATATGAAAAAGCATTGAAATCAATGGATTCTTCCATATATGTTTATCAGAAAAGTTGCCCGCTGTTCGTGCCGCTTGCCGAAGAAGGTGCCGAGTGGTGGGACGATGAAATAACCGAGGCGGTTGCAAGAAGATATTTCGGTTATTTTGATAACACCGGTATAGATAACCTTATATTAGGATGCACACATTATCCGCTTCTGAAAAAAGTAATAGCCCGCACAATAGGGGAGCATGTTAAACTGGTGGATTCGGCATTGATTACAGCCAAGCAGACTGAAAAACTGTTGGAAGAAAACAACTTGCTGAAAGAGGGAAAGAAAAAAGGTACTCTGGAAGTATACACTTCCGACAGTATTGAGAGATTTATGCCCATGTGTTCGGCAATTTTAGGTATTAATAACATTAATATACAAAAATGCTATTTAGGAGAGTAAAACTATGAAAGACAGATTACGTTTCAGACAGGTACATTTGGATTTCCATACGGGCGAACAGGTTACCGGTATAGGTGCAAATTTTAATCCGGAAGAGTTCGCAAAAACATTAAAAGACGCTCATGTGAATTCCGTTACATGTTTTGCAAGATGTCATCACGGAATGATATTTTACGATTCCAAAATAAATAAAGAAAGAATACATCCTCATCTGGTAGAGAAGGATTTATTAAAAAAACAGATTGAAGCCTGTCATAAGTATGATATAAAGGTTCCCGTGTACACTACCGTACAATGGGATTTATACACCGCCAAAAAGCATCCCGAATGGCTGGTAAGAACGCCTGAAGGATCTGTCGACGGCAATTACTTCAACAAGGACGGTTTCTATCAGAGGATTTGCGTCAACACACCGTATATGGATTTTTTAAAGAAGCATGTGACGGAACTGTTGACGGAACTGGACTGTGACGGAGTGTTTTTGGATATAGTGGGAGATCTGGACTGCTCTTGCGTCTACTGTATGGAGAGTATGGAAAAAGGCGGTTTTAACCCTCTTGACGAAAACGACAGAAGAGCACATTACAGACAGGTTATGACAAATTTCAAAAAGGAAATGTCCCGACTTATTTGGTCATTAAAACCCGGTATATTGATATTCTATAACGGCGGTCATGTTTCCTATAAAGATAAACTGCCGTCAAAAGATACATACTCACATTATGAGATAGAAAGTCTTCCGAGCGGGGGATGGGGCTATATGCACTTTCCGGTAACCTGCAGATATGCGCGAAATTTAGGTAAAGACTATCTGGCACACACCGGCAAATTCCATACAAGCTGGGGCGACTTTCACTCATTCAAGAATATTGAGGCTTTGGAATATGAAGTGTTCAGAATGCTGGCTCTTAATTCCAGGTGTCTGATAGGAGATCAGTTGGAGCCCGACGGAGCTTTGTCAAAACCTGTATATGACTTAATAGGCAAGGTTTATGCACGGGTGGAACAGAAGGAACCGTGGTGCAAAAATGCCGACCATGTGGCGGAAATAGGGGTGTTTGTGCCTACGGATGAAAAAACCAGAGTTTCCGCCTCTCAGGCCGCTGTAGAGAGTCTTCTTGACCAGTTGGCCTATCAGTTTGATTTTATAGATCCGTATATGGATTTTAGCAGATACAGATTGCTTATCATTCCCGAGAGAATAACAATAGATGAACAAACGGATAAGAAGCTTTGCGAGTATCTGAAAAACGGGGGCAAAGTCTTATCGGTATTTGATGCCATATTCTCCGGCTCGGGAGTTAAAGTCATTAAAGAAACATTAGACGATTACGGGCAACCGGTTAAAGGA
Source organism: Bacillota bacterium (assembly GCA_022706885.1). Taxonomy (GTDB): domain Bacteria; phylum Bacillota; class Clostridia; order DUPQ01; family DUPQ01; genus DUPQ01. The sequence continues at coordinate 29,341 of JAKJBR010000010.1, read as the reverse complement.
AGATTTGTTGCAAGAAACGGAGCCGCCGATTATGTTATCCCTACCGATCTGATTGGCAAGGAGTTGTATAAAACGGAGTATGTAATGTATGCAAAAGGCATGGAAACCGTTGCAACAGGCGGAAAGGCTCTTGTAAAAGCTTACGAGCCCATATTCAACAGATCATACAGACATTTCTCTTCACATGCACAAGCCCCTTCTTCTCACATTGAAGCATACGATGCGGTGGTGATAAACAAGAGCAAAAACGCGATATATTTCAGCCATCCCATATTTGAGATTTATAACAAAAAGGGGCCCAAATGGATAAAGAGCATGCTTCATGATGCAATAAAGCTTTTATTAAAAGACAACCTTATATCTCATGACGGACCGTCAACGCTCTTTACGGGAATGAATGTACAGAAAGATAAGAAAAGGTATATTCTGCACCTGCTCCATTACATTCCCGAAAGACGATGTACCGACTTTGATCTCATCGAAGATGTGATACCTTTATACAGGATAAAGATAAACTTAAACCTTCCGAAGACAATTAAGAGTATAACCGTTGTGCCGGAAAACAAGCCTGTTAAGTTTACAGGGAAAGGCGGCAAAGCTAAGTTTACACTGGATAAACTGGAAGGCCATTGCATGCTATGCATAGAATATGAAGATTAAGCATGTCATAAGTGATGACTGTATCATACTGGAAAACTTAAATCCCGACGACTTTAACATTAAGGATACGTTTGAGTGCGGTCAGTGTTTCCGATGGGAAAAAACAGACAGACAAGACGGTTATCTGGGTATAGCTCACGGCAAGAAGCTTATCGTGCAGCAAAATGAGGATTATATAACATTACATTGCAATGAAAAGGACTTTTTACATATATGGCAGTATTACTTTGATTTGGATACCGATTACGATGAGATAAAGGAACGACTTAGAAAAGATGATATAATGAACAAGGCCATATGCTCCGCTCCCGGTATAAGGATACTCAATCAGGAGCTGTTTGAGACCGCTGTGAGTTTTATAACATCATCTAACAGTAATATAAAGAGGATAACGAGGAATATAAAAGATTTGTGCGCACTGTTGGGGCAGCCGATAGGCGACGGTTATTATGCTTTTCCGACCGTGGAAGCTTTAAGTAATGCGGATATATGCACAATAAATCAATGCAGAGCGGGATTCCGTTGTGACTATATACACTCATCTGCAAACATGATTAAGAATATGTCCGATTCTTTTGATAAGACAAGATATATTAATTTGGGTTATGAAGAAACAAAGAAGGAGCTTATGAGACTTAAAGGGGTGGGGAATAAAGTTGCCGATTGTATTATTTTATTTGCGGGCATTTCATCTTCCGCTTTTCCTACCGATGTGTGGGTTAAAAGAATAATGCAGAACTTATACATAAAAAAAGAAGTCACTCTGGACTACATATCGAAATACGGACGGGACAAATTCGGTGATTTGGCAGGCTATGCGCAGCAGTATCTTTTCCACTATGCACGAAATATTGCCGTTCATAAATAATTATATCATATCTTAGAGGAATATTAAATATTGATGAAAAACCGGTAATATTGTATAATTTGGGTAGTAGATTCCTGAGATACACGATAACCCTTGTATTTGAACCTACAGTAATTTGACGGGATTTAGTAGTATGTGTGCGGATGTCAGGCCGTATATCAGCGGAAGACAGAAACATTCATCACGGAACCCACCTGGCGGACGCTAGGCGTCAAAAAAAAGGGCCGGTATTTTGGGAATTTTTATATTTCTCTTTTTTATATGAATTAGATAATAGAAGTAATGAAGGTTTTTGTCTCATTTAATATTTTTTATATTGTTTCCAGACATCCAGAATAAGCAGGTATCTTTCAAGCGGCAGTCCTTTGAAAGGTACATTACTGGTGGAATATATGTAACCCCCGCCCGGTTTGGCGTGGGTGAGACAGTATTTTGCACTTTCTATAACTTCTTCATCGGTTCCGGTCTGAAGCAAGGCACAGTTGACATTACCTATAAGACACACTTTGTCTCCGGCAATTCTTTTTACTTCGGCAATATCCACTCCCGCCATGGGGTCAAGCGAGTGAATGGCATGTGGATTGGCTTCTATAAGCTGGTCCAGTATGGGCATTATGTTGCCGTCGGTATGCTTGATTGCATATCCGCCCGCATCTCTTATACCTTTTATTATCTTTGCCAAAAAGGGGGTTATAAATACGGAGAAATGGTAAGGTGATAAGAAAGGCCCGCTGTTATAGCAGTAATCGGAACAGAGCATTATACTGCCTATTCCCGCATCAATGGCCCTTTTATTCCTCTCTATCACATTTGCAGCCATCTTTTCCGCCTGCTCCAGAAGACCTTTGGGGTCATCGGCAATTCTGTAAGAAAATTCGTACATTTCATTGCCGCCCGGGATGCTGAATGTTCCGTCTCCATGCCTTATGAGAAGGTATCTGTCATTTGTCATTCTGTTTATAATCTTTGCGGTCTTTATGGCCTCATCCAGCCAAAGATAGTGAATAGGAATTACCGAATAGTCAAGTTTTTCATATACTTCCACCATCAGCTCGGCATTTTCATGCAGTGCAACGTCTTTTTCCTTCTTGCTCATATTCTCCAGCTGTTCCTGCCGAAGAAACTCTTTACCTACCAGCTCATAAGAAAGCTGGAATTCCAGTTCAAATGTAGGTATTTCATCGGGAATACCCCTGTTAAGCGCGGTTATTGCTCTTTGTTTCGGTGTCATAATTCCTCCCGATGTTACTTGTTTAAAAACTCTTTAATTTTATTAAAGGTTTCCTCACTTATAACATGCTCTATTTTGCAAGCATCCTGTTTTGCCGTCTTATCATCTATACCCATTTTAAGAAGAACATCGGTCAGCACACAGTGCCGTTCATAGATGTTTTTTGCTATACTTTCTCCCGAAGCGGTTAAAGTGATATATCCCTTTTCATCTATATTCAGATAGCCGTTTTTTTTCAACAAGTTGACGGCCCGGCTTATGCTGGGTTTTGTATACCCGGTGTAGTTTACTATATCTATGGAACGTACCGTGTCGGATTTTTTCGACAGAATCAGTATAGTTTCCAGATACATTTCAGCGGATTCCTGTATGTTCATGACTCAGCCTTTCGTCAGGATTTTATTAAATTGTATCATAAAGAAATATAAAAAAACAGTTCAGCTCTTACCTGTTCTTTTCAGTGACCTGAAGGGAATCTGAGCAAGTATTATTCCGAAGAAAATCAACAGACAGCCCGCTATTTCTTTTAATGAAAGAATCTCCTGTAAAAATATCCAACCTGCTAAAGCGGCAAATACCGATTCCATGCTCATTATTATGGAAGCTACGGGAGCGGAAATATTCTTCTGGCTTACAAACTGCAGGCTGGAGGCAACACCCGATGATAATATACCGGCATATGCTATATGAATAGAGGCATTGACTATTGTATCCCATTTAGGATTTTCAAACACGAACATTGCTATAAGCGACAGTATGCCGCATATTGCATATTGCAGAAAGACCATTCTGATGCTGTCGGTTATCTTTGTAAAATGGTCTATTACCATTATGTGTGCGGCAAATAAGAATGCACTTACCAGTACCAGAAGATCCCCTTTGTTTATGCTGAATCCTTCCTGAATAAAGAGCAGATAAGAGCCTGCCAATGCTATGAGTACGCTTATCCATACCGCTAAGGTAACCCTCTTTTTGAACAATAATAAACCGGCAATCGGAACAATGAATATATACAGTACCGTTATAAAGCCCGCTTTACCCACGGTTGTATGTTTTAATCCCGACATCTGAAAGAAGTTGGCAACGGTCTGTATCAATCCGCAAGCGATACCGGCAATAAGAAGATTCTTTTTTTCCTTCTCCGTACCGTTTCCGAGAATAGTAAACTTTACGTTATTCTTCTTATCCCTTAAAAACAGAAATATTCCCAGTACCAGTGCGGCAAGAATGAAACGGGGTGCCGTAAAGGTATGGACACCCATTGCTTCCAGTCCCGCTCGCTGTGCAACAAAGCCGAAGCCCCAGATTAAGGCGGTAAGAAGCAGCATCAATGAGCTTTTTATCTGTACTTTAAGAGAATTGCTCTTATCCTTCATTTTGTACCTCCACAAATACTTGCTTTTCGGAATAAGAAAGTGAATATAATTGCACCTGTGCAAACCAGCCGTTATCCTCGGTCGTCAAGGATTTTGCTATATAGAAATAACCGTTATCAAAAGAATACAATCCAAACTGTCCCGATAAAAAATCAAAGCCGGGAGTAGCACAGCCGGTATTGTGTATATCTTTCAGATGAAGTATTTTATGCTTTTGTCGGAAAGGGTCATTTGGTACATCTGACAGAAACGGTTTTTTGGAGCCGTCTATTGCAAAGCAGGGGTAGTTGGGGAAATACTCCTTTATTCCTCTGTATACCGCCATAAACCAGTCGCCGGTTTTTCCGTCATATTCCAGATTCTGCACCCCGAAATTCGTATTGCCGGTATAAACGAAATATTTATCTGTAAACGACTCGCATCCTGTTATATGAAAAGGGTTATCCTTGAAGAAAGCGCTGTTTTTAATGATATCTCTTAAAGGATATTTTAATATTATCTGATAATCATTCAGGTCTTTTTCATTATTCCTGTATATGCCGTAAGCCGTATACAGGCAGTCGCATATACCGTCATTGTTTTCAATGTCCGGAGCTACACAAGTGCCGTCGATTCCCGAACATCCGTATCTTTTGTTTATATAATCCTCGGTACATTCTTTTACAAAGGAAGTCCTCATAATGTAGGTTTTATTGGCATCGATATCTTCGGAAGTGATTTTACCGCCGTCAAACACGGCTATGTAGAAAGAGTCGGGAATATCGGCATCGGTGTTCAGCAGCTTCTTTATGGAGCAACCTATGGAATCATTCTTAATCTCCAATGAGCCGAATACATATCCCGTCTCATCATCAAAATCAATACATCCCAGGTGACCAACCCATCCTTTTACCGAACCTAACAGATTGCCTGCAAGATCGCACTTTAAAAGTTCGGTAGTGAAAGAAAAGTATATATGTCCGTTTTTTCTGTCCACCGCAATACCCTGGACATGCCCCCCGTAACTGACCGGACTTTGTATAAACAGCGGGAAATCTTTCATAACAATCAACTCATACCCCCTTTAAAGCATTCAATTACGGTTATATTCTCATCTGAAGATAATGTGCATTGTCCTTTTATACAATAGGGGAGCAGGAAATAGTCTCCTTTTTTAACAGGTTGGGTATTTTTTCCGTATGATACCGATCCGTTGCCTTCGGTAACAAAGTATATGGCGGGGCCTTGTTCAAGCATTGTACTGCCCGAATCAATGCTTATGCTGTTGACTGTAAAACAGTCTGTCTTACGATTATCAATAAGTGAGCGGACGGTTACATTGTTCTTCTTTGAGAGCACTTCCGGTCGCACCTTGGATAATTCTATTGCGTCTTTTCCGCAAATGGACATATCAAAACAGCTTAAGGCAATCTCTTTATCCAATCCCATATACATTTCGTAATCGTTCAGTCTGTAATCGTCACACCAGGCTTCAGGCTGTATGGTAAAGTCGGTAGGTTCCTGAATCTCCAGTATCAGGCATCCGTAACCTATGGCATGTACCGCTCTTGCGGGTATGAAGTAAACCTCTCCCTTTTTAACATTATGCTTTACAATAAGTTGCTCCATTACATGCTTATCTTCGGCACTTTTTTCCACGGCGGCAATAAGGTCTTTCTTTGTTACCCCTTCTTTGAATCCGAAATAGATACAGGAACCCGGTCGGGTATCCAGTATTATCCATGCTTCCGCTTTACCGTATTCACTGTTGAAATGCTTTTCAGAAAAAGGTTTGTCGGGATGTACCTGAACGGGAAGGCGTACTGCACTGTCCAGTACTTTTACCAGTATTCCCATGTCATCATACGGTCCCAATATTTCTTCTTTGCACTCTTTGATAAGGTCATCAAGGTAAATATCGGTATTCAATACTTTGGATATGCCTTCTTTGGGGCCTTTACTTATCCTGTTTAATGCTTTTACCGAAGAAGCAACCCATTCTTCGGGATAATTCCCGTCTTTTGCAACATCACCGAAAAGATTATTAAAAAGAGCGCCTCCTTTGTATACCCGGAAGACTCTGTTTCGCTCAAAGAATATGGGGCGTTTTGCTGATTCTTTCATTTTATTATTCATATATATCCTCAAATTTCACTATGCTCTGAGCCTGCTCCAAAGATGCAAAATATCCTGTTGCAATAAGGGCATATAAAGCGGCACCGAATGCGGCTTCCTCGATGTTTTCAGTAACCGACAGAGGCAGTGAAAAAGTTTCTTCCAATATTCTTCTTAATAACGGGTTTTTGCGTATGCCGTTACCCGAACCTATAAGTCTGTTTCTTTTAAGGGTATCGTATTTTTCGATGGATTCATACATTGCATACAGTTCATCGGCTATGCCTTTTAATGCTGCATAAGTGATATCCCCCGCGGTGAAATTGTCGGCAGTAAGATCGGTAATGCCTGCTTTGGCAGAGGGGTTGTTTCTTGTACCGCAAAACAGAGTAGAAAAACTCGGACCGTTAACGGAACGGTTTTTAATGTCTGATTTTTTTGCGTTATTAATCATAATATCATAGAGGTTATCGGGCGGAACGGCTCCTCCCATTTTAATTACATCCTCATAGAAACTCTTGAGTATGGCAAAAGCTCTTCCTCCGCACAGCGATGCTCCTGTAAATATATGTTTATCTTCAGAAAGCGGACGTATTTCAATATCAGGGCACTGTAATACGGTTTTATCCGTCTTCAAGGATATCTGGCTTCCCGTTCCGATGTTTATGAGTATGTCATTGTCGCAGCCCGACCCTATAAATCCCGCCTGATTGTCTCCTATTGCAACACAGACCGGAATGTTGTTTTTGTATTTACCTAAAATAACAGGTGAATTGACAACATCGGGCAAAATACTCAAGTCAATACCCGCCGCTTTCAGGGCCTTTTTGTCAAATGCATTATTCTTCAAATTGTAAAGACCCAAAGACTGAGCATCGGTTGAGTGTAGAACAGGCTTTTTACAGCCTGCTAAGCAGCATGCGATATAGCCGTGAATTGTGGATATATAGCATGCATTACAGTATATTTTTTCGTGCAGATGATAAAACACGGTGGTAAGACCGAATCCGGTGGCCATTTTATAACCTGTCAGTTCGGAAAGATAGTCCGCATAGGATAAACCGCTGTCCTGATATTGCAGATCACCCGACTTGTACTGCCATGTGAAAAGAGGACCGGCTAAGGAAAAATCTTCATTTATATAGACTATTCCGTGCATCTGTCCGGTTACTCCTATGCATTGTATATCGGGATATTTTGAAAGTGCCGTTTCAATAAGTGTATATGCTTTGGTTAATATTGTTTCGGCATCCTGCATCTCGGTTTGCTTTTCATCAACCGTTATAAAAGTATCGTTAACGGTTTCAAAGGTTTCCCGACAGTTGCCTGTTTTACCGTCAATGACGGATACACAGATTTTACTTGTTCCTATATCCAAGCCTAATGCCAGCATAACTCTCTCCTATAACGATGTGGACTTAGGATCCAACCGGGTAATAATGTCTTTCTGAATAGCGGGGGAAAGGTCTAAAAAGTTTACAAACGTGCCGTGAATCCTCATAATGTAAACTCCGCTCGGAGCGTACTTTTCCGGTTCGGCAAGTACCTTTCTTAAAGTGTCCGCCGTTGTGACATTTACATAGAGATAGTAGGGGCATACCGTATTAATGCTTTTATTGAAAAACAGAGGTTCAATGACCCGTTCTTTAAATTGTATGCCTTTTTCCTCGTATGACGGGGCGGTGAAGTATTTGGGGTCGATACCGAAATGCGATGCATAACCGCCGTCCATCTCGGCAAACGGAAGATTCATGCAAGACAGTATTCTGAAACCCAGACCCATTGTCGCATCACCGTGTAAGGGATCTATTCCGTAATTCAGCATCTGCCTGGCTGCCCTTCCGTCCGGTGTTGCGCCTACCCAGTATCCGTACAAAAGGTGAGTGGTGGGAGTGGACCAGTCGGCGCGGAAGCCGTTACCTAAATAGTTCCTTGTTGATTTCACATAATCTGAAATCTTTTCCGATATCTCTTTGGCAAGCGCATCGGGAGCGGGAATATTATTTCCGTACTTGGGAGCATTTTTCAGAAAAGCCTTTATATCGGAATCGCCTTCAAAATTATTCCTAAGAGCGTTTATAAGGCGGTCGGGATTATCGGGATATACTTTTAAGTATTCTTCTATCGCTATTATGGAATCGGCGACAACCGATAAACCGTGAATAAGGCATCCGCTTGCATTGTACCTGGTTCCCTGGTTTTTAACATCTCTCATGTCATAGCCGGTTTCCAATCCGCCCATAAAGCTTGATAAGAAAGGTACCGGCAGTTCCGACAGAGCAACCGAAGCGCCGTTTGCCGCATCCGCCATATGTTTTATATAATACTTCGCATCGTCGTAAAAGTACTCTTTTATATTCCCCAGTATGTTAAGATTATCAACATTTCTTTTTCTTCCCAGCTGCTCGCCGGATATAAGGGAGCGTCCGTTGTTTATTGTCATTTCCAGTATCTTACCGAGGTTCAGCCAGCTGTTGGTGGTATTGCCGTTGTCTTTACCCATAATTAACGGCTCCTGACAGCCTGCTACCGAATAATCCTCCAGGTCGGCTTCTTCAATACCCGCTTTTTTTAGCACTTGGAAAACCGAGTCGTCATTGAAGAAAGAAGGAGTAAGACACCCGGGCGTAAAGAAAAATCTTCCCATCTCTTCATACAGTTTTTGAGGGGTGTTCTTATGCAGTTTGACCGATAATATGGGTTGCGGGAAGTTCATGGCATAGTATGCGTCCAGTAATGCATATGTGCAGACATTGGTAAGGTCGACACCGGAATTGGATTTGCCTCCTAAGAGTACATTCTGCGATATGGCCCAGGATCGGTCTCCCACGTTATAGAATACAAGGAAATGCCTGAATAAACTTGCCGCCTGCTCTCTGGTAAGATTTTTCCTGTAAGGCTCGAATATCCTGTCCGCATTTCCTACGGAAAAGGCAAACGGATTGGGAGCCTGCTCAAGGCACATTACCTGCCATAATAACAGGTATGCCTGTATTGCCTCATATAGATTTTCCGACGGCAGGGCAGGAACTTTTCTCAGTGTGGATTCCAAAAGCGCAAGCTGCTTTTTTCTTTCGGCACAAGCTTCTTTGTATTGCGATGCCGCAATATCGGCATATCTGTTTGCAAGCTGCACAACACACTCAAGAGCAATCTTCATTGCAGCAAGGTTGTTTCGTTTCTGCTCGTTTTCTTCGTTTTTTATGCGTTGTTCCGTATTTTCTATTATGGCTTTTACACCGTATTTTAAAGCCGGACGGAAATCCGGTATCACATGTCCCGTAACCTGTTCCACAAAGAATATTACTTCCTTTGTGTATTGTTCGTAGTCATCATAGACTTTTGTAAGTTTCTTTACAAATTCCGTATTCTTGGTAAATTCCTTAACTTTGGCAATGCGTTCTCTTGTAAATTCTTCGTTAGGTTCAATATCATCATATATCGCTGTGGGGTCGCAGTAGCCGGAGAATGTTTCCACCCGGAATGAGGGATTTATGAGGGCATAGGACCTGGCAAATGCATCTCTTTGCGTTCCTGCAAAGATATTGTTTTCGCTTATGCCCAGCGGTATGTTTGTGATAATGTTTTTAATTTCATAAGCTGCCCGAAGTTCCTTGGGTAAATCTTTCAATTCTTCATGCGTATCGCAAACAATCTCACGAGCAAGAAACCAACCGTCCAGTCTTTTTAAACTGCGCTCTTCTTTGAAAAGCAGGGAGGCCTTGTCATCTATTGCTTTTTGTGTGTAAACTTCATATACGTTCATGTCTACCTCCGAAAGCTATGTCCTTATTATATCAAATCCGTTATCTTTAAATATACGGGTAAACATTTCCAAAGTGTCATCGGAAATATATTCATCGCCTTTCATTTTATACTCCATACCGCATTGTTGCCATTTGGATTTGCCGAATTCATGAAATGACAAAAATTCAACGGTTATGTTCTGCTTGTTACATTCCGATAAGGTATTTACAAACCCCACGGCATTTTCCTCTTCCGCATTAAAACCCTTTATGAGCGGTATTCGTATGTTGATTTTTCTTATAAGCGATAATCTTTTCAGGTTTTTTTTAATTATTGCATTGGAGATACCCACGGTTTTTCTGTGCCTGTCATCATCATAGTGTTTAAAGTCGATAATGAGATGGTCGATATATTCCGTTGCCGATGCAAGATCGGGATGGGAACCGTTGGTCTCTATAGCGGTATTAATATCTTCCTGTTTCAACTTTTTCAGCATGTCGGTCAAAGCAGGCAGATTTAATGTCGGTTCTCCTCCGGTAAAGGTAACGCCGCCTCCGGAAAAGAACATGGATTTGCTTCTTACGGCTTCTGAAACTATTTCATCGGTGTGGTATGTATCACAGGATAATTTAATACCCATGTGGAGTGTCTGAAGACACATTTTAGGACAGCCCCTGCAAAGTTTGCTGTCCAGCATACCGGAAGATATTGCACCGTTAGGACATACGGCATCGTCAACACCTTCGGTTACCATTATACTGCCGTCTTTTTCTATACCTTCGGGATTGGAACACCACGGGCAATTCATGTTGCAACCTTGCAGATGATAAACAAGTCTGTTACCCGGTCCGTCCTGTGAGAAATTAAAGCCTTTCTGAAATACTTTAATAAGCATTTTATCCCTTCTTTATCACCTGACCTGCCGGTGTATCGTTTATGGAATAACCCAACTGCCTTATCCGGTCACGCAACTGGTCGGATTTCTTCCAGTCTTTGTTTTTTCTGGCTTCCAGACGCTGCTTGGCAAGTAGTGTTACTTCTTCCGGTATATCTTCCGCCGCTTCGGTTCTTTTTTTGTCAAGATCCAGAGCAAGCACCTTATCGAAATCCATCAGCAGATTATATATGCTTTTTGATTTGACATTGTTTCTGGCCGCATTCCATACGGTACTCATGGCAAGAGGTAAATTGAGGTCATCTTGCAATGCTTCACGGAATTGCTGTTTGTATTCTTCTATCACGTTTGAGTCAATGTGTGTATCCGATTCTTTGTGCTCTAAAACGAGATTGGATAAACGGTTGAGACTTTTCTGAGCCGCCTCTATTCCGTCCCATGTGAAGTTCAGTTTTTTTCCGTAATGAGCGTTTAAGCACATATATCGGAAGGCAAGAGGTTCGTACCCTTTTTCTTCCAAGTCGGACAAAAGATAGGCTGTTCCCATGGATTTGGACATCTTACCTCCGTCAACTTGTAAAAACTCGCAGTGCATCCAGTACTTAACCGCCTGCTTTTTCAAAAAAGCGTCCGACTGCGCTATTTCATTTTCATGGTGTATGGGTATATGATCCACTCCTCCGGTATGTATATCAAACTGATCACCCAAGTACTTTCTGCTCATTGCGGAACATTCTATATGCCATCCGGGATAACCCATACCCCATCTGCTGTCCCATTGCATAATGTGTTCTTTGGGAGCTTTTTTCCACAAAGCGAAATCCGCAGGATGTCTCTTTTCTTCATTGACGGCAACTCTTGCTCCCGCAAGCTGTCCTTCCAGATCCAGATTGGACAATCTGCCGTATTGCGGAAATTTTGCTATGTCGAAATATATTCCGTCGCTTGTTTCATATGCATATCCCTCATCATAGAGTTTGTATACCATTTCCAGCATTTCTTCTATGTGTTCCGAAGCTTTACACAGTACATTGGGTCTTTGTATATTCAATTTCTTAATGTCCGCAAGAAAAGCATCGGTATACATTGCTGCTATTTCCCATGGCGTCTTATTGGTGCTTTTTGCCGTTTTAATCATCTTGTCTTCGCCTTCGTCGGCGTCGGAAACAAGATGCCCCACATCGGTTATATTCATAACATTCTTAACTTTATATCCTAAATAATTCAGCGACCTTTTTAAGAAATCCATGAATAAAAAGGCTTTCATGTTTCCTATATGAGCATAACTGTATACGGTAGGTCCGCAGGAATACATGCGTACCGTTTTATCGTCAATCGGTACCAGTTGCTCTTTCTTTTTTGTAAGTGTATTGTATACCTTCATAATCTGTCCTTTCCTAATGCAGGATTGTTAAAAATCATTAAACAGTTCACTGTTAATTATATATTAGTATGGAGGAATAATCCATCTATAACCGTTAAGTACCTTTACGCAAGATATTCAAATAGTCCGTGTAAGAATATATTTTTGTCTTACCTGCTTTTCTGGAATGTTGCAAAATGCCTTTTTTGCACAGTATATCCACATATTTTGCCGTTGCATTGTAGGAAAAGCCTAATGTCTCAGCTGTTTTCTTAGTATCTATTATGGGATTTTTCTCAAGATAAGTAAGCATGGTCTCCAGTCTTGCTTTGATACTCGGGGTCATGTCGGCAATTTTCTGAATGCTGATATTTTTTACTTCTGTTAACTCGTCAATTGCTTCTATAGCATCGGCTGCCGTTTCAACTATAGCGCGAAGAAAGAAAGTAACCCACTGTTCGTAATTTCCGCTTCTTCGGACTTCGCTTAAACGGTCGTAATACTCGATGCGGTTAGCTTTGAGATAAGAGGACATATATAGCACGGGGAAACGTAGTGTTTGTGTCTGCATTAAAAACAGAGCGATCAGCAATCTTCCTATTCTGCCGTTACCGTCTAAAAACGGGTGAATGGTTTCGAACTGATAATGAATCAGTGCTGCTCTGATTAGTGTATCAAGTGAGTCTTCACTATTTATGTACTTCTCAAGGTCGGACATTGCAATATTCATATCTTGCACATTGGGGGGTATGTAGCGGGCATTTTTAAGAGTACTCCCCGGGCTGCCAAGCCAATTTTGCGATGTACGGAATTCACCGGGTGTTTTTTCCGCTCCGCGTACTCCCTGAAGCAAAACGGCATGTGTTTCTTTGATAAGTCTGTTACAGAGCGGAAGCGTATTGAGTTGCTCCACGGCAAATTCCATCGCTTTGATGTAGTTTACAACTTCCGAAACATCAATATTGGTATTTGTATCAAGGTTAGGGTCAAGTATATCTTCCAAAGTACATTGCGTACCCTCTATCTGTGATGAGGCAAGTGCTTCTTTACGTACATACATGGCAACAAAAAGATCCATATCGGGGATTCTTGTAGCAAGGCCGTCTAAGAGCGAAACCTTCTTATTTGCCTCCAGCAGAAGAGCCAACATTTCCTCATCGGGTTGTATGGGCGGTATCGGGGGAAGCTTAGCGGGCCTGAAGGACTTATACTCAAGCTTTCCTGAAAGATTGGAAACATATTCACCGGAACGATTAATCATAATATCACCTCAAATTTGAGTTTTCTAAGGGTATTACAGCACAGAAAACTCAAAAAGTCAACAAAATTTGAGTTTGCTATGGAAATATGGAAAGAAAACGCAAATTTTCAAGTGAATTTGCGTTTTCATAGACAAATATTCTTTTATGTTAATTGACGCACTCAGCTCTGTTTAATAACCCTCACATAGAACTTAACCATATCGTATACGGTATCACAGGGTATTCTTTCGTTGTTTCCGTGAATTAAAGCTCTTTGTTCTTTTGTTAAGTACATTGCGGAGAACCTGTATACCTTATCGGATATCTTGCTGAAGTGTCTGGAATCGGAAGCCGCAAACATAAGGTAAGGGGAGACTATGGCATCGGACCATGTCTGTTTTATTGCATCGGTCAGTATATCCCAGCCTTTACAGTCGGTAGAGGAATATATCGAAGGGTTGGAACCGTGAATCATTTCAAATTCAATACTGTCATTTTTTACGGTCCTTTTAAGATATTCTATTGCCGATTGGCATGTATCAGTCCCTATAAGTCTCAGATTGGCGGTAAAGGATGCTTTGGGAGGAAGTACATTGGCCGCACTGCTGCCGCTTGCCATTGTGAATGCAACGGTGGTTCTCATAAGAGCATTAAGCTCGCCTCCGCTTTTTTTGCACATAAGATCCAATACCGGACTGAAACACCACAGGTTTGCAAAGATAACTTTGAAAACAAAAGAGGAATGCCTGCCTAAGTTATCAAACATTTTTTTAACAGGGGGAGTCAGTTGGAACTTGAACGGGTTATTTTCAATATTGACAACGGCTTGTGAAAGCTGACCGATAATTGTGTGAGGTTTGGGAGAGGATGCGTGACCTCCCTGACTTTTCATGGTCATGCGTACATCCATAGCTCCTTTTTCCGCCGTACCCACAAGAGCACATCTGGCTTTCACACCGGGGAAAACATCTTCCACTACCGCTCCGCCTTCATCTATTACCAATGCGGGTACTATGTTCCTTTTTTTAAACAATTCCACAATAGCGGGGCAGGAGGGACCGGAAACTTCTTCATCGCCTGAGAAAGAAAGATAGATGTCGTTTTGGGGTACAAAGCCTTGTTTAATAAGGAGCTCGGTCGCTTCCAGAATGGCGGTAAAAGTACCTTTGGTGTCTAATGTTCCGCGACCCCACACTTCATTGTTTTCCACAATACCTTCAAAAGCGGGCTTATCCCATTGGTCCTCATTAGCAGGCACAACATCGTAATGTGCCATTAACACTGTGGGTGCATCGCTTTTTTTACCCGGCCAGCGGAAGAGAAGGCCTGTGTTTGATACTTTTTCAAATTCACATTTCCTGAATACATCGGGATAGAACTTTTCTATGAGCTTGTGCAGTTTTTCAAATTCGGCAAAGTCTACCTTTTCGAAATCCATGTTGGATACGGTTTTGCATTTTATAAGTTCCGACAATCTGTTTATTATCCCTTCATTATCCAGTTCAATATCAGTTATTTCGGGTTTCGTTATCGGATAAGGCTTAAACAATAACGCCCGAATGATAAGAATGAGCAGGAAAATGATAAACAGAGCGGGAAAAATTAACCACCACATATTTATACCTCCTAAAGTTTGTCTTTCTTATACAATATCCTTGCGGCTATTATCGCAATAATTGCTCCTACAGGTACCAGTACACCTACATAACCGGATAAATCGATAGGCGAGATAATGAACAGAGCCAGCATGAATAACAGAGGTGCTAGGCCTATTTTCCAGTTTTTAGATATATATACTACTCCTAATCCTCCGAATAAAGCGGGAAGGATATTGGCAAATGCCGGTTTTAATGCTTCCGATTCCAATAGCGGTCTTATTGCGGTAAGTCCCAATACCCCGATTGCAATAATGATTATGGTTACTATGCTGGATACGGCTATGGCAATAGTGGAGATAACTTCTCCTTCATCGGTTCCCGGTTTTACTTTGGATGCATTCATGGCATTCAAAGCGCACGGTGCCTTAAGATTGGAGATGTTTCCCGTTACAAAGGAAAGATAAGAACCTCCCGAGCCCAGCATGGGTGTATATGTCAGAATTTCAATAACGCCCACTGTCCAGAAGATAGGGGCAACTCCGGCAAGAGCTTTGAAGAGAGGACCGGCAGACGGCCATGCGTTATATATAACACATATAGCTGTCGGAAACAGTGAGAAAAGAACTAAAGCTCCCAACATCCAGATTCTTCCGTGGAAATGTATTTGATCATCATATGATTTTGTTGTTTTCTTCTTTTTCATGTCCGCCTCCTAAATTAAACTTTCTATTAAATTGGTAATGGGAATGGAAAGGGCCATTGAAACAAGCATTGTTATGGGAAGAGCGAAATCTTCCAGCCACTTTATCTTGAATTTCTTAACCAGTATACCCAGAACCGACATAATCAATGCCGAAACCACCATTACGAATACCGGTATCCATCCTGCAAGACCGGATTTTATATCTGCAAAGATAAGTCCCAAAAACGCAGATATCATACCTAAAAACAATGCAGTAAGAAAAGCATCACTCCATTTTTCATCCCGTTCCTTTATCTTAATCAGACCTCTTTGAATTTTTTTGAGGAATAAGGGGACAAGAATGAGTCCGGTGAATATTCCCAAGTGCATTACCCATGCCATTGTGGCAAAGACTTTAGGGTCGGTAACCAAGGTGGACAGGTCGGTGATACCCAATGATTTGGCTGCGGAAGATGCCGCGGTAACTTCGTATGTAAGTGCTCCCAGAATGGATAAACGCAGCCATGGAAAGGGCAGTCCCAAAAAGCCCGCCATTGTCAGCACACCCATCAGTATGGAAATCGCCGGTGCAATGGAGAAGACTGCACTGGAAAGTATGGTCTTTTTTACCGTTGATGAACTTATATTCAACTCTTTAGCCCTTTTAATAGCTTTTACAAGGAAAAAGACCGCCTGAGCGGTAACATAAAGTAAGACTATTGCTACCATTATGTACATTAATTTGGAATTAGGGTCAAATGTCATATTTACCTCCCGTTATTAATATTTACTACAGATTTATGTCAATTATACACTTATTAATGTTTCTTGAGTAGGTGAAATATATATTTTTATCTGAATTTTACTTTTTTTCCGATTTTCTCTTATTTTTATTACATTTCAAAGCATTACACATTTTATAGGGGTAATTCATATAGAAATTATATTTACAGTTTCTGTAAATATACAGTTTTGTCTGTGTAATAATACCGGGTGAAATATTATCATCGTACCATGGGATATTTGTACGGTAAAAAAGAAAGAAAAGGCAGTGCGGCAGCGGAAGCGGCAATAGTTCTTCCTCTCATACTTTTGCTGGTTATTTCCGTAATGATGATGATTGTGAAGATAAGTTGCGAGGAGATTGAGTATACGGAATATGACCTTACTTCCGGGATAAGGACATATGACGGTATAAAGCGTAAAGGGGATATAATCTTTGAAGCCTTCTTCGAATAGTAAAAAAGGAGTGATAACGGCATTTGTGGCGGTTATAACGCCGGTACTGATTCTGTTGGTATTGGTGCTATCCGATATATATCTTGCCAAAAATGCACTGAATGCTGCGAAAAATGCCGCTAAAGCATCCTTAGGATGTGTATTGAGCCAATACAGCACATACATGAAGGAGCGCTATTCACTATACGGCTATGAGATGAGCGACCGGGAGGCTGCTTTACGTATAACCGAAGCTCTGAATAACTCTTCGATAAGCAGAGGACTTTTTGAAATGGAAATAGTGAATGTGGAAGTAGAGAGAAACAAACCTCTGGCAAGTTATCCGGTCATATCCGCTCAGATAAACCGCCTTATGAGCGATGAAATATTCAGAACCGTTTTAGCCGAGACAAATGAAAGAATAGAAATGTTTTCCAAGATAAAGGATGTTATCAGGACTCTTAATGTGAAGATGCAGATAGACGAATTGATAGGCGGATTGAAAAACGCTCATACTTTGTTGAAAGAAACTGTTGAAGAGATAAATTCCAGCCCGTACTATCATGACCTTATGGAGATCATACGTTATGCGGATTCGTTGTACGGTGAGATGCTTTCGTATATGAAAAGCGGAGATAAGGAGCAGACGGATACCGCTCAGGTACTGAAAAAACAGGTAACGGATATTTTGAAAACCAATGTGGATAATATCATATATGTTCTGAAAGAGTACAATAAAAAAGCCGTTAACCTGTTGAATGAAATGATTAACACCTATGCGGACATACACATACTGTCGGAAAATCTGAAAGGTATAGTGGACGGTATTGAAGATTGTCCCGAACAGTTAAAGGCCGTATTGAAGATATGTACCGATACCGTTTATAAAATGGAAACTTCCTTATCGGTGTCGGTTTTGCAAAACATTAAAGCGGTATTGGACAGAAATGTTGACTGTCTGGAACAGACCATGAAGCATATGCTGGATACTGTAAGTGAAGAAAAGGATGTTTCTCTATATGATGTTTTTTGTGACGGTTTTGAAATGTACTATGATGCTGTATATAACGGGGATGTTCTGGACGGGTTTTTTGCATCGGTCATTGATGATATAGTTAAAGACCAGCGGTCTCTGTTAAAAAAAATGGCGGATGAAGTACTGGAATCAATCATAATAGAAGACATAAGGATAGATGATTTTATCAATCTGGTATCGGAAGGTTATGAGGATACATATATTTTCCAAGCCGATGCCACCGGCAACACCTCAAAAAGCATATCCGGGTCTTTTACGGATTTATCCGAGATGCTGTCTCAGATTAAAGAAGATATCATGATTAACGAATACATAATGCTGTATATGAACGGTTTTACGGATTCGGATACCGATCAAGGTGAGAACAGATATCTGGATGCCGAAATTGAGTATATCATTTTCGGAAACAGAGATAACAGAAAGAATGTTCAATCGTGCAAAGCGTCTCTTATGGCATTGAGATTTGCTTGTAACGCCATTCATGTCTATACCGATTTGCCTAAGACTACCAAAGCCGATGCATTGGCGGCATGTCTTGCTGGCAGCTGGACTTTCGGTGCGGCAGCACCCATAGCCAAGAATCTTATCTTATGTTCCTGGGCTATAGCGGAATCGGCATACGATACCGAGGCTCTTTGCAGAGGAGCGAAGTGTCCGGTAATCAAGATGGACGGTGACTGGAATCTGGATATAGGACTGGAAAAGGGTTTAAGTAAAACACCCGACTGGCTGAAAATTGATTATGATGACTATTTACGGCTTCTTTTATGCACAAAAAGCAATAATGTCAAGGTCTTAAGGCTGCTGGATCTGATTGCTCTCAATTCTCCGGACAATATGGACATGTCTTCGGTGTGCTGCGGCATCAAGGTGGGAGTAACTTTAAAGTTCAAAGGTCTTTTGGGTACCGAAAGGAGTTTTTATGTTGAAGCGGAAGACTCATACTGAGGGCAGAATAACGGCGGAAAGCTGTATATGTTGCTTTGTACTCATATTTGTACTGTTGTTGAGCATACAACTGAACGGGTATATAAAGGCACATTCCGATCTGTTGTCCGAACTGGACAGGCGACTTATCAATGGAGCCGTCGCATACCATGCATCAAAAATATATCCTGTGGATATAATTACCCGACCTGATGCGACCGATATAGACAATGCAATATTTTTTGCGGTTCCGTATGATGACTTCTTTACTCTCTCGGTCTTTGCCGATTACAGCGGGATATTGAAGAAAAACAGAGTTTATGTTCGTTCGGTATCATCAAAATGGGCGGGAGACGGTAAAACGATTGTTAAAGAAAACATCTGGGAGTTGGACCCTTTAGAACGAGGTCAGTTAATACATAAAATGATGGGAGCCAATCTGGATCATAATTTTCCTACTTTGGATATATATGACGGTTACACAAAAGAAGCGGTATCTATCGTAAGTATAAATACGCAGGAAGACAGCTATAAGTCCGGTACCGAACTGAAGAGAAAAATAAAAAAACATATTGACTCCATAGATAAGTTTACCTACGGAGAATACAACGGTTATTCGGTCAGCGGGGAAGATATAAGGGAAAAAACCGTGTTGGTGGTAATACCCAATGCCAAGCTTAATGACCATCAGACCAGACAGATAAACGATATGCTTAAATATGCAAAAAAAGCGGGTATAAATCTCGAAATAAAGAAATATCGGTAGTTACAATTGTAAAAAAGTTACAGGTTATATATAATCAATCCGGGTAGGTAATGGACTTGAAATATCAGCTTGTGCTTGCCGGAGGCGGAGCCAGAGGTTCCTACCAGATAGGTGTATGGAAAGCTCTGAGAGAACTGAATATAGAGATTGACATGGTCATAGGCACTTCCGTGGGCTCTATAAACGGAGCGGCTTTTGTCTGCGGTGCTTTTGAGCAGGCCGAATACTTATGGAAGACATTGGATATGCCCACTCTCTTTGATATTACCTATGACAAAGAAGACGGAGAGCCGGGTTCTGTCGAGTATATCGAATCCATACTTAAGAACAAAGGTCTGGATACCTCCACATTGAAAAGTTATCTGGAACAGGTAATAGATGAAGAGGTCTTGCGCAATTCACCCGTGGATTATGCTTTGGTGACATTTTCCTTGACGAAAATGAAACCCGTCATACTGTTTAAGAAAGATATACCGGAGGGTAAGGTAATAGACTTTATACTTGCAAGTTCCGCCGTACCCGGATTTAAAAAGCAGGAGATAGACGGCCAGTTGTATATTGACGGCGGCATATACGACAATTTGCCTGTTAATGTTCTTATTGAGCACGGCTATAAAAATATAATAGCGGTCAGCAATGCAGCTATAGGTGTATACAGAAGAGTTCAGCAATCGGATGCGAAGATATTATACATAGAGAATCAGCAGATTGAAGGAGGGATATTGGAGTTTGACCCCGAGTTAGCAGCCCGCAATATGCTGCTGGGATATCTCGACGGTATGAAAGCGTTCGGAAAGTTTATCGGAAAGAATTACTATATATCCGACAATGCAACTCATGACTATGCAAAACCATTGACCGACAGAGAAATTGAAATGCTTTATCTGAATGTTAAGAAAAGCAAAAGATTTGTTACGGAATCGGTGCTGCAGTTTTCTCTATTAAGAACTTTAAGAAACAATACCGACGGTGTGCTTACCGCAAAAAGAGTATTTTTTGCGGGAATGGAGATTACCGCAAATACATTCGGCATAGAGAAAATAAGGGCTTACACTCCGGAACAGCTCATTGCAAAGATAATGGCTGCATACCGTTCCGCCAAATCGGCTCACAGACAGATTATGAAAGAAAAGAATAACTTCTTTAAGAATCTGATAGATAAAATATGGGATAAAAACAGAATAAGGTTTGACGGAAAGGCTGCAAAAAAGCTTTATTTAGGACAGGTGCTGATTGATAAGGATAATCCTTCCATCAGCCTGATTACGACTACCGAGCATCTTATAGCCAACCTTTTCATATACCTGATGCTGTGGAGACGTAAGAAAATTAAGAAAGACAGGAGATAAAAAAATGAGCGAAATAATTAAGAATAAAGACGGTTTCATAATAGATATGGACGGTGTCTTGTATCATGGGAATAAATTACTGGAAGGAGCGTTGGAATTTATTGACTGGTTGCAAACCAACGGCAAAAAGTATCTATTCTTAACCAACAGTTCCGAACGTTCGCCGCTGGAACTGTCACAGAAACTTGCAAGGATGGGTATTGTTGTCGGAGAAGAGCATTTCTATACTTCGGCAATTGCAACGGCGCTCTTTCTTGCCTCACAGTCACCTAAGTGTACGGCTTATGTGATAGGAGAACCGGGATTGATAAACGCTTTATACGAAGTGGGAATTACAATGAATGATGTAAGTCCGAAGTATGTGATAATAGGGGAGACCAGATCGTATTCCTTTGAGAAAATAGAAAAAGCCGTGCAGCTGGTTCAAAGAGGGGCAAAACTTATAGGTACCAATCCCGACAGAACCGGTCCTACCGAAAAAGGAATAATGCCCGCAACCGGAGCGTTAGCGGTACCGATTGAGATAGCTACCGGGAAAAAAGCCTACTACATAGGAAAACCCAATCCTCTCATGATGAGGCACGCATTGAAAAAGCTGGGAACCGATGTAAAGAACACCATAATAATAGGCGACCGTATGGATACCGATATAGTTGCCGGTATAGAAAGTGAGATAGATACCGTTTTGGTTTTAAGCGGAGTTACCAATCATCAGAATATCCAGAACTTCTCTTACAGACCTAAATACATATATGCAAATATAGGTGAGATTATAAAAAAAAGGTAGATTTAAGACAAAATAGTGCGTATTTCGGTGTGGGCGGAATATGTGCAACATGTATGTCTTCTGCGAAGAATTAAAGTCGAAAACATGCAAGAAATGTTTGACAAAATACTTCGTGTATGATATTGTTTGAATTCGGAAAGAACAAATCTATACTCTAAATATAAAAAAATACTTTAGTGAGGATATTAATGAACGAGGTTGAGATTTTAAGGTCTAAATCCATTGCGGATTTGCGGGTTATTGCCAAAACGCTGGGCGTCAAGAGCGTCACGGTTATGAAAAAGGCGGAATTGATTGAAAAGATTTTGGAAATAACCAAACCGGAAGAACTGAATATTGAGAAGGAACAACCGAAAGAAGAAGCGGTTGTATCCGAGGCGGCTAAAATACTGGAAGCGGTGACACAGGAAACTCCCAAGAAGCCCAGATATCTTTTGTCCAAAATGGCAAAAGAATCGGAGGTTGCAAAACCTGTAAAAGAGGAAAAGAAGGCAAGGCATGTTATAAAATCACATGACTCGGCTACCATTGCTCCTCCGGTGCAGGCACAGAGTATAAGTTTTCAGGAAACAGCCGATTCGCAGCCAGACGGCGATTTGCCTGAAGAATACGAAGACGGTCAATATGATCAGGTTTGCGGGGTGTTGGAAGTGTTGCCGGACGGATACGGTTTCTTACGTACCGATAATTACTCTTACGGTCCGAAGGATGTGTATGTCGCTCCCAATCAGATACGCAAGTACGGAGTTAAGACCGGCGATAAGATATTCGGTACCGGAAAACCTAAAAAAGATAATGAGAAATTCCAGGCTCTTCAGCATGTAATAGCCATAAATGACGAGGATCCGGCAAAAGTTTTCACCAGAAAATCTTTTGATACGCTTACCCCCATTTTCCCGGAAGAGCGGCTTACATTGGAGAATAATCCGAAAGATTATTCAACAAGAATAATCGACCTTATTGCTCCGATAGGAAAAGGGCAGAGAGGAATGATAGTATCTCCTCCCAAAGCCGGTAAAACCGTATTGTTGAAAAAGATAGCAAACAGCATTACGCTTAATCATCCCAATGTGGAACTTATTGTTCTGCTGATAGATGAAAGGCCTGAGGAAGTTACCGATATGCAGCGGTCGGTAAAGGGAGAGATTGTTTATTCCACATTTGATAAAGTTCCCGAAAACCATGTCAAGGTATCGGAAATGGTTTTAGAAAGAGCTCAGAGGATGGTGGAACACGGAAAAGACGTGGTAATACTTCTTGACAGTATAACAAGGCTTGCCAGAGCGCATAACCTTACAATGACCCCTACGGGAAGAACACTTTCGGGAGGACTGGATCCCGGTGCGCTTCATGCACCCAAGAAATTCTTCGGTTCGGCAAGAAACATTGAGTTCGGAGGAAGCCTTACGGTTATTGCAACAGCCCTTGTGGAAACGGGAAGCAGAATGGATGACGTCATTTACGAGGAATTCAAGGGTACCGGTAATATGGAGTTGCATCTGGACAGAAAACTTTCCGAAAGAAGGATATTCCCGGCAATAGACATTAATAAGTCGGGTACCAGAAGAGAGGAACTGCTGTTGGGCAAGAAAGAACTGGAAAGTATCTGGACCATAAGGCGTGCAATGAGCAATATGGGTACTGCCGAAGTAACAGAATGGATGATAGATAAACTGATGAAGACCAAGAATAATGCGGAATTTGTCAGCAGCATTAATATAAAACAGACGGCTGTCATGGATTATTGATTGAAATCAGATATAGGTATATTAAAAAAATACTGTTGAAATGCTTTATACGGTGTGGTATAATCACGCTTGCGGCAATTTAGGAGGTGATAAGGATGAAAAAAGATATACATCCGAAATACTATAAAACTACAGCGACCTGCGCATGCGGGAACGAATTTGAAATAGGTTCAACAAGGAAGGATATCAAAGTGGAAATTTGTTCAAATTGTCATCCGTATTTCACGGGCAAACAGAAATTTGTGGATACCGGCGGAAGAGTGGACAAATTCAAAAAGAAATACGGTATTTCGTAATTTAAAGGAAAGGCGGGTTGTCTGATAAACAGCCCGATTTTTTTATAATATGAGAAAAACATCAATCGGCGGTTCGGCATTACTGGAAGGCATAATGATGATAGGACCGCATAAAAAAGCAATAGCGGTCAGAAAACCCGACGGTGATATAGTACTGGATGTGGAGAATCTTCCCAAAAAGTGGAAGATAGCAAAAATACCCGTATTAAGAGGGGCTTATTCACTGATATATCAGATGGTCTTAAGCATAAAGGCATTGTCTTATGCGGCTTCTTTTTATGATATTGAAGAAGAGGATAATGATAAAGCAGATGAACATAATGAGCAAGATAAAGAGCAATCGGATGAGAAGAAAGCGGAAACAAAATCATCGGACGGTGAGTTGAGTAAGACAGCTATCTTCTTTGCTGTTCTCTTATCGGTGGCAATAACGGTCGGTTTGTTTATTCTTCTGCCCAATTTCGTGATAGGTCTTCTTAAGATAGAGAGTGCCGTTATTAATAATTTACTGGAAGGCGTATTGAGAATTGCCATTTTTATCGGCTACCTCGCAGCCGTCACCTTAATGAAGGATATAAAAAGGGTCTGGATGTATCACGGTGCGGAACATAAGACCATAAACTGCTATGAAGCAAATGAGGAACTTACCGTGGAAAATGTTATGAAGTATCCTACAAGCAACCGCAGATGCGGGACAAGTTTTATGTTTCTGGTCATGGCGGTGTCCATAATTGTTTTTTCTTTTGTGGGATGGCATTCGGTTATTCTCAACATGGTTTTCAGGATACTGTTGCTTCCTCTGGTAGCGGGATTGGCATATGAGCTTGTTAAAGTAGCGGGAAGATATGATAATGTTTTTTCCAAGATTATATCCGCTCCCGGTATGTTGTTTCAGAAGCTTACCGCAAAGGAGCCGGATGAAGGCATGGTGGAATGTGCCATAATGGCATTCAATGCGGTAGTACCGGAAGATCCGGAAGAAGCGAAATGGTAATTTCACAATTAATCGGTTATTGTTCGGAAATATTCAAGGATAAAAAGGAAATGTATTTTTTTCTTGAAGAAGTATTCCAAAAGGATATTTCCTATTTTTACGCACATCCCGATGAACAAGTGGAGCCTGATAAGTATCGGTTGCTGCTTGAATATGCCGAAAGAAGAGGGAAAAACCAGCCTTTCGAATATATACTGAACAAAGCCTGCTTTTACGGTAATAGTTTTTATGTGGATTCACATGTCCTTATACCTAGAAACGATACGGAAATACTTGTGGAGAAAGCGATAGCCATAGGTAAAACCATGGAATCACCCCGGATTCTGGATCTGGCATGCGGAAGCGGCTGTGCGGGTATATCCATAGCAAAGGAACTTGCACAATCAAAAGTTATTATGAGCGATATATCGGATAAGTGTGTTGAAATAGCAAAAAAGAATATAGTGATTAATAAAGCAAGCAACTGTTTCGCGATACAAAGCGACCTTTTTAATAAAATTGAAGGGCAGTTCGATATAATAGTATCCAATCCTCCGTATATTCCGTTACATGAATATGTCGCATTGGACAAACAGGTGCTGGAGTATGAGCCCAAGCTTGCACTGCTGGCAGGTGAGGAGGGAACGGAGTACTATGAATTGATATCCGCCGATGCGATGAAGTATCTGCAAAAAGGCGGATATATCCTATACGAAGTAGGATACAATCAGGCATCACGGGTGTGCGATATACTGAAAAAATACCGATATACCGATATTAATGTACACAAAGATTTACATAATACTGATAGAATAGTAATAGCAAGAAGCGAATGACGAGCCGGAAGGATGTAAAAGATGGATAAACACGATAAAAAATACGATTTTAACGACCTTGTGGAAATAATGGCAAAACTGAGAAGCGATAGCGGATGTCCCTGGGATAAAGAACAGACACATGAGTCCATTACAACATGCCTGATTGAAGAAGCTTATGAGACATGCGATGCAATCATTGATAATGACATAGAAAAGATGACTGAGGAACTGGGAGATGTGCTTCTTCAGGTGGTATTTCATGCTCAAATAGGTAAAGAAAACGGAACATTTGATTTATCGGACATTACCGACGGTATTTGCAGAAAACTCATTTTCCGCCATCCGCATATATTCGGTGACAAAAAGATGGATACAGCGGAGCAGGTACTGGAAAGTTGGGAAAGAATTAAGATAAAAGAAAAAGGCTATAAGAGCGAAGCGGACAGCATGAGCAACATTCCCAAGACCTTTCCCGCACTTATGAGAGCCAATAAAATACAGAGTAAAGCCGAGAGAGTGGGATTTGACTGGCCGGATGTTTGGGGAGCTTTCGATAAGGTATATGAGGAAGCCCATGAGTTAAAACGGGCGATTGAAACGGAAGATACCGAAAAGCAGAAGGAAGAAGCCGGAGATTTGCTTTTTGCCGTTGTCAATGTCTGCAGATTTTTGGATATAGACCCCGAACAAAGTCTGGATGCTTCGTCGGATAAGTTTATAAAGCGTTTTTCGCATGTGGAAAACAGCTGTAACGATAAAGGTCAGTTTATGAAAGAGATGACTTTGGAGCAGCTGGACAAGTACTGGAACGAGGCTAAAAATGAGAATAGATAAGTTTCTTAAAGTAAGCCGTCTCATAAAGAGAAGAACCGTTGCTAATGATGCATGTGAAGCACAGAAGATATTCGCAAACGGTAAAGCGGTCAAACCTTCTTATCAGGTTAAAAAAGGTGATATTTTAGAAATTAAATTTGTAAACAGTTCGGTAAAGGTCAGAGTGACCGATATATCGGATAATGTTAAAAAAGGTGATGCTTCGTCACTATACGAAATAGTAGAGTAAAATATTTGTAAATATATAAATAAGGCGATTACCGGTTCTTTACAACTCTCCGTGAAGATGAAATAATAAAACGGTGTTGAAGAATGGAAATCGGTCGGATGCATGTAGCGTATAATGAAAAACCGTAATATCATATTGTCGGAGGATAAAATGAGAGATAAATACACGCACAGAAAATTCTTAATCCCGGGACGACCGACGCTCTGCGTAATGATTAAATCCCGCATGACATCGGAAATAATACGTGATATAAGGCTCGCACTGGAAGAAGGATGCGATGCTTTCGGTCTTCAGATGGAATCAATGTTGCCGGAATGCAGAACCGAAACGGATTTTTGCGATATTTTCAACGCAATGGAAGACAAACCGGCTTATGTCACCAATTACAGACGAGGTAATACCAAAAGTGCAGCTGATGACGAGTATCTCGCTAAAGAGCTGATTACGGCTCTCGAATGCGGCGGCGATCTTATAGACATCAGAGCGGATATGTTCTATCCGACTTCGAGCGAGATGACATACAATCCGGCAGCGGTGGAAAAACAGATCAGATTGATAGAAGAAGTACATAAGCTCGGCGGGCAAGTGATTATGTCAAGCCATGTACTGAAATTCATCAGGACTGATGAAGTTCTGGAAATTGCAAGAGAGCAGCGAAGACGCGGCGCGGACATTGCCAAAATAGTAACCGCAGCCGATACCGAAAGCGAACTGCTGGAAAATTTAAGAATTTCCACCTGTCTGAAAGATAAGCTGGGAATTCCCTCACTTTTCCTGTGCGGCGGTAGCGCAAGCAGAAAGCATCGTCTTCTCGGACCGCTTCTCGGCTCGGATATTTACCTGGTCGTTCAGGAAAGCGCCGACAGTCCTGAAGGTCAGCCCAAACTCAAGGATGCCAAGCGTCTGCTTCTGATGATGAATTACGAAAATATTCCCGGAGAAGAAAATATATGAAAGCGATAATAGTAAATCCCGATAAATCCCTGTCATGGAAAGATGTCGGACAACTTGCCGTTTCAGACAATGAGGTGCTTATAAAAACATCTTATGCCGCTGTAAACCGCGCCGATTTAATGCAGCGGGAAGGCAACTACCCACCGCCTAAGGGTGCTCCGGAATGGATGGGACTGGAAGTATCCGGCATTATTGTTGAAATGGGGAAAGAGGCCGAAAAGAAATCCGATTGGCGTATCGGTGACAGAGTCTGCACCCTTTTAGGGGGTGGAGGTTATGCGGAATATGTGGCGGTCAGATATGACCACCTGCTTTATGTTCCAAAAGGGCTTACGATGGCGGAAGCCGCCGTTCTGCCTGAGGTGTACACTACCGCATACCTGAACCTTTTCATAGAGGGCAAAGCCGAACCCGGCGAAACGCTGCTTATGAATGCAGGTGCGAGCGGGCTTGCGTCAGCCGTGATTCCCATGGCAAAAGCCTTCGGACTTTATGTGATAACAACCGTCCGCAGAAGTGAATCGGTTGGGAAAATACAACACTTAGGAGCCGACAGAATAGTTGATACTTCATCGGAAGACATAGCAGCCGTTATGGCTGAATATGAAGCTGCAGGTCAGCCCGTTGATATTGCAATCGACTGTCTCGGCGGAAAGATGATGGGAAGCTGTCTTCGCCATATGGCATACGGCGGCAGATGGATAATGATTGCCTCCCTTGCAGGCGATAAGTCGGAGGTGGATTTAGCGGTTGTATTCAGAAAGAACCTAAGAATAATAGGCAGCACATTGAGGTCGAGAAGTGATAAGTTCAAAGCGGAGTTGCTGAAAAAACTGGAAACGGATGTCTGGCCGCTGCTGGAAAGCAAGAAAATTACAACTTTAATTTATAAAATACTGCCGATTGAAGAAGCCGACGCCGCTCATAAAATATTAAAAACAGGCGGACATGTCGGCAAAGTGGTACTGTCGGTAAGCGGGGAGGAATGAAAATGTCAAAAAAGGTATTAGTTTTGGGCGGAACGGGTGCAATGGGCGTATATCTCGTACCGTTACTTGCAAAAATGGGTTTTAAGGTGGATGTAGTGGCACTTGACGGAGGACAATCCGAAAACCCTAACATTAAGTTTATGAAGGCCAAGAACGCAAAAGAACCGGCATATATCGGTGAGCTGCTTAAAAACGATTACGACGGCATAGTAGACTTTTTGATATACGGGACAAAGGAATTTAAAGAAAAATACCGTCCGCTGCTGGAAAATACCGGTCATTACATCTATCTTTCCACATATAGGGTATATGCAAACGAGGAGCATCCGATAAAAGAAACATCCCCCCGGCTGCTGGATGTTATGAAAGAAGAACCTTTCATCAGTTCGGAGGATTATTCGCTGTATAAAGCACGCGGCGAGGATGTATTGAAAGCGTCAGGCCTTGACAACTGGACAACAATCCGCCCGGCGATAACCTACTCCAAGCGTCGTTTCCAGCTTGTAACGCTTGAAGCGGATGTGGTGATTGAACGTGCAAGACACGGTAAAACGGTGCTGCTTCCGCGTCAGGCGATGGATGTTCAGGCAACCATGAGTTGGGCGGGAGATGTCGCTAAAATGATTTCAAGACTGCTTTTCAATAACGCTGCAAAAAGAGAG
>JAKJBR010000040.1:0-10932 GCA_022706885.1 Bacillota bacterium | reverse complement strand
CAGGTTCCACATTGCCGTTCCTGGCCAAAAAAATTAAACTGGATCCGGCTGTTGCGGTATCGCCGATGATTACGACAATTGTGGATGCATTTGCAGTACTTATATACTTTGCTATTGCCAAAGCATTACTGGGATTAGTATAAACACAAAAACCTCAATTTTATGATTTTCAGCAGGGGAATGATAAAGAATCATTCCTCTTATTTATCAACAAAAAAAGAGAATACACAAATGCGAACGTAAGTTCTTCATTTTTTAAATGTATAGAATTAAAGAAAATAAAAGAACGGTACATCAGATTGATTGTAATCAACCAATCAATTGTAATAACAAAAAAAATCGGAGAATTATATTTTTAATTAAAACCTGTGAAATGATTATATGGAGCAAAAGCAATCGGAAGACTTATAAGAAAAAAATAAATTCAAAGAAGAAAGAAGAAGAAAAATATCATTATAAATAAGGTATAATCATATTCAATAAGTAATTAAATCAATTAAAATTGTATGATATAATTGAAGTAGATTAAAGGGATTGAAATGGAATTTTTTAATTTTATAAAAATAGCAGTTATTATATATGTAGTTTTATCGATAATTATAGCTTTCATACGATTATATAGAAGATATATCAATCATAAAGCAAATAAGGAATTGATAAAATATTTAAAGAGCAGAAAAGATGAAGAGGATTTGTAATCCGAATTATTATTATTATCTATTAGAATAATATTATCTTTATCAAATGAATTGTTTGTTATATATTATCAAATGAGTGCAATGTTTTATAATCATATTTTCATATATATTTCTTATTAGTCATAAAAGATAAATCAGATAAAACATAAACAAACGATGAACGGGTTGTAATAAAAGAAATAAAATGCTCAGAAAAGAGGGAAAATATAGAAAAGCAGCTTTTTTGCCTTAAAAGACCTAAAATCAGCCCCCTACATTAGACAAAATTATGATTATGTCTAATCATCAGTAAATTAAACAAGGGAGATTTTTCCACCTTCCCTCCCTCAGATATTGCAAAAAACTATCACATATATCCAGATTGCCACCAGTACCATAACTATAATAGCGATTGCAAAAATTATATCGGTGTTATCTATCTTCATATCAATCCTCAAAACAATACCGAAAAGATTTAAACTCTTCTGGTTCTGCTTATGTCGATAACTGAACTGTATGCGTTGTAATATGTGGTATTAAACTCTACAATGTTACCTGTTCGTGCATACAGGAATGTTTCCACTTTAAATAACGGTGCGTTTTCCGGAAGATTCAAGTATTTGGCTATAACAGTATCTGCGTTAACCAGTGAGATGGATGATTTAGCACTGGTCGGATCCAAAGGATACTTCCCTACCAGTAAATCAATAGAGTTGACATTTTTGAACATAAGCTCTGCTGCATTGGGAAAATAGTTTAAAGGAAGCATTGATACTGAATAGGAAATATTTTCATTGGTTTCGGTAATATATGTGATTTTTGAATAATCCTCATGAAAATTCGATTTAAAATCCGTACTGAATTTTTTATTCAATTCCAATGTACCTACAATTGTCGTAGATTCAATGATTTTTCTGTTTGAAGTGTCTATTGTATCCAATAAACAATGAATAAAGCCTTTTGTGTGGTCATAATTGACTTTATTGATAAAATCCGCTACAAAGGTGCCTTTTCCTTTTATTTTTATAAGATAACCCATTTTTACGAGTTCACCCAGTGCCTGACGAACGGTAGGTCTGGACAGGCTGTACTGTGCGGCAAGCTCGTTTTCCGAAGGAATTGCTTCACCGGGAGCATATTTGCCATTATTAATTGCTTTTATAAGTACTTCCTTAAGCTGATAGTATAACGGTGTGGAACTGTATTTATTTATCATGATATTCACCTGTCCTTACAAGATGACTATATACTATCATACATTTAAAACAACATCAATAGCTTATAATGATAATTTATTATTCGAATGAAAAATGAATTTAAAAATCCGTAATGAAGATATTAAATCAAGTTTTATATTAACTTCTCCAATATAGCCAGTTTAATGCAGCAAACCAGTAAATTAACGGCTTTTTCCAGTTCATTTAAGTCGGGAAATGTAGGTGCTATACGTATATTGCTGTCATCAGGATCTTTTCCGTACGGATATGTATCTCCGACATTGGTTATTATAAGGCCCGCATCTTTGCACAACTGATAGGTTCTTTTGGCACAATTTTTCATCGTATAAAGAGATATGAAGTATCCCCCTTCCGGCCTTGTGTAATACAGATATTCTTTATAATCACCCAACTCACGGTCTAATATATTCAATACCATATCGAACTTAGGTCTGATTAATGCCGACATGTTTTCCATATGATGCTCAATATCTTCTTTGGTTTTAAATACAAGCGTATGGCGAAGCATATTCATCTTATCGTAGCATATCGTTTTATATTTAAAATGTTCCTGTATATGCTTTATATTGTTCAATGAGGAAGCAATTAAAGATACTCCGGCGCCCGGAAAGGAAATCTTACTGGTTGAAGAAAACTGATATACCCTGTCGGGATTTCCGTATTCTTCGCATAATTTTATTATATTTGCTATTCTGTTTGTCTTGTCGGGGACCAAATGATGAGTAAAATATGCATTATCCCAGAATATTCTGAAGTCTTTTGCTGCAGTATGCATTTTTGCTAATCTGGTTACCGTCTCATCGGAATATATATAACCGTCGGGATTACTGTATAGCGGTGTGCACCATATTCCTTTCACAGAGGAATCTTGGGCGACTATTGATTCCACCAAATCCATATCCGGTCCGTCAGGATGCATTGGAACATTAATCATCTCTATTCCGAAGTGATCGGTCATCATAAAGTGTCTGTCATAACCGGGTACGGGGCATAAAAACTTTATCTTCCCTGCTCTGCTCCAGGGGGTTTCACTCTGAGGATTACCGAACATAATATTGATTACCAACATGTCGTACATAAGGTTTAAACTGGAATTACCGCCGATTATTATGTTCTCAGGCGAAATATCCAGTATGCTTCCTAAAAGTATTCTTGCTTCGGTTATGCCGGGTAACAGTCCGTAATTACCCAGATCAATTTTATCGACACCGATTCTGTTGTTATAAAGGTCGTACTCGTTTTCGGCTTTCTTAAAAAGTGCAGCCACATAATCTATCTGTTTTTTACAGGGTTTTCCCCTGGATATATCCAACTTAATACCGTCATTTCTGAATGCTTCGTATTTGGCTTTTTCTATCGTATACTGTTTTTTGTAATCCATGTTTAAATCCTTTTAATATTTTCGGCTAATTATATCACACATCGGTGTAGTTTTTAACAAATGTTTTTCTGTGTATCGGACAGATTCCGTATTTTTTAATAGCGTTTATATGTTCCTTTGTACCGTATCCTTTATGTTTTGCAAAACCGTATCGGGGATATATCCTGTCATACTCATTCATCATACGGTCACGTGATACTTTAGCGATAATAGAGGCTGCAGCTATGGAAACCGATAAAGCGTCACCGTGAGTAACCGGTGTCTGATTGATATTTAAGTTTTCTATCACAAAAGCATCGGTGAGAACATGATCCGGAATCACGGCAAGTTTCTCTACCGAAGTTTTTAAGGCAAGCCTGTCGGCTTTTCCTATATTAATCTCGTCTATCTGTTTATTGGTTATTATATGAATACTGGCAGCAATACAGTTATCCAGGATGGCATCAAACAATCTGTCTCTTTTTTCAGCAGAGAGTTTCTTGGAATCGTTAATACCGAATAAAAGGTCATTATTCTTAAGTATTACGGCTGCTGCGACAATAGGTCCCGCAAGCGGTCCCCTGCCCGCTTCATCGGTACCTGCTATAAGTGAGATGCCGGATTTCTGCAGAAAGGTTTCATATTTACACATATCAAGAAGGCGTTGTTCTTCCTTATCCAAAAGTTCTGAAGCTTTATCAAAAAAATTGTGCTCTGAATATTCCGAAAGCATTATTCTGCATTTCTCTAAAGATGCGGCAAAAAACCTGTCTTTTAATTCTTTAAAAGTCATCAGGTTCCTCCAAAGATATTGTGCCTATCTGACCTTTACGGAATTCATCAAGAACCGTTGAGGAAGCTTTTTGAATGTCCGGAGCACCTCCCGGTATTAAGAATTTTCTGTTTTCACAAATGTCTTTGAGTATGTCATGAGAATCTTTATTTATATCTATGAGATTGTATCTCTCTATAAGATTTTCAGGATATTTTTTTAACAGATAGTCAATCAGTTTGATGCACAACCGCTCCGAATCAAGAATTTCGTCTTTTATTGCATGAGTTAAGGCAAGATTAATTGCTACTAAATCATCGTCAAATTTAGGCCACAGTACTCCGGGTGTGTCCAAAAGAAATATATCCGGATTAATTTTTATCCATTGTTTGTCTTTTGTCACCCCCGGCCTGTTCCCCGTTCTTGCCGCAGAACAACCGGTCAACTTGTTAATGAAGGTGGATTTACCGGAATTGGGTATGCCGCATACCATTACTTTGACAGGTCTTCTCTTCATACCTTTTGCTCTGTCTTTTTCAAATTTATCCCTCATGACTTTATTAACGGAATTCAAAAAATCTCTTATACCGAAACCTGACTTACTGTCAACTAAAATAACGGGAGTGTCAATCTTGTCGTAATATTTCCGCCATTTTTCCGTTGTAACCTGGTCTGCAAGGTCCGCCTTATTAAGTACAATAATCTGTAATTTATTACTGAACAACTCTTTGAAATCGGGATTTCTGCTGGAATAGGGTATTCTTGCGTCCAAGATTTCCACAACCAGATCAACCAGCTTTAAGTTCTCGGTTATCATTTTCTTTGCTTTAGTCATATGACCGGGATACCAGTTAATGTTCATTACATATACCCTTCGTAAGTTGCTTATGTATTGTATCTATATTGTACATGATATAAAAAAAACGGGAACAAGTCCCGTATTTCTTACTTTGTTACAAGTTTTTCTTTTATCTTTGCGGACTTTCCTACCCTGTCTCTCAAATAGTAAAGTTTAGCCCTT
Source organism: Bacillota bacterium (assembly GCA_022706885.1). Classification (GTDB taxonomy): domain Bacteria; phylum Bacillota; class Clostridia; order DUPQ01; family DUPQ01; genus DUPQ01. The sequence continues at coordinate 5,864 of JAKJBR010000040.1, read as the reverse complement.
CTGACCTGTCCCCTTCTTATAACCTCTATGGAACTGATCTTTTGTGAATTCAAAGGAATAATCCTTTCCACACCTATACCGTATGATATTCTTCTTACATTGATTGTTTCAGTAAGTCCTTTACCTTTTCTTGCAATAAGCGTGCCCTCGTAAGACTGTATTCTCTCTCTGGTTCCCTCTTTAACTTTAAGGTTAACTCTGACATAATCGCCTATTTGAAGATTTGGCAAGTCTGTTCTAATCATACTCTGCTCGATTGATTTGATTAAACTCATATTTTTGTTCCTCCCTTCATCATAGCGTTCATATATCCGTCCGATACAGTGGACCGCCTTTTACAACTCGGTTATTGTATCACAGGTCTTTTAATATGTAAATAATTTTTTTTCTAATCTATCAGCCCGAATTTATCTAACGGCCATGTTCTGAACACTACTATACCGATGATTGAATCAACGGGTATTGCTCCTATGGTTCTGCTGTCTTTACTCAGAGCTCTGTTATCCCCTAATACAAAAACATGACCTTTGGGTACTGTATAAGGCATATCAATTGCTATTTCAAAAGTAGATGCATATTCTTTCAGATAAGGTTCATCGTGTCTTCTTCCGTCTATGTAGACAATACCGTTAATAAAATCAATCTCTTCTCCTTCCAAAGCAATAACTCTTTTTATATAGTCCGCCCTGTCTTCAGAAGGAAACATTCTTCTGAACCATTTAATATCATTAAGGAATTTTAAATACTTGAACTGAACCGGTTGGATTTCTATTACGACAATATCATTCCTTTCAATACCTGCAGTATTCAGTTTTATTTTACTCATAACAAGTATATCGCCTGTTATCAGTGTATCTTTCATTGAGGGACCGAAAACTTTAACGGGTTCTCCTATGAACCCTCTTATAACCGTAACGACAATTATTACTATAATAAAGGAACGGAGCCAAAGCAATAATTCGGTACTCCTGTGTTTTCTTATTTTTCTCCGACCTACTTTATGACATAATCTTTCCAAAGTATAATCATCATTTTGGATAAATTCTTCAAAATTCTTGCGGTTATCGTCCTTGTCAAATTCTTTCATATCCTAACAACCTCTAAATTAAGTATACAATGCTCCACAATCTTATCTATATCCAAAAGCTGCTCCGATTGTAAAATACCGTCAAGAACCGGTCGGGTTTTTGGATGCTTTGCTACAAATATTGTACAACAATCCTCGTAAGGTGCAATGGATGTTTCAAAAGTATCTATTTTTCTGGCAATCTCAATAATCTCCGCTTTATCCATACCTATCAGAGGACGTAATACCAGAAAATCCGCCGCATGGTCGGTAACGGTAAGACTTTCTATTGTCTGGCTGGCAACCTGTGCCAACGACTCCCCTGTTATAATTCCCTTGCAATTATTCATTCTTGCAATTTCATTGGCTACATACATCATTACCCTTCTCATTATGATTGTAAGCTCGTTATGAGGGCATTTTTCATATATTTCCATCTGAGGTTTTGTAAAGTGAACAACATGAAGTCTGTTCAGTTGCGTGTAAGGCTTTATAATCTTTGCAAGATCAATAACCTTTTCTTTTGCTTTTTCCGATGTATACGGTGCACTGTGAAAATATACGGCTTCAAGTTGTAACCCCCTTTTTGCCATCATATATCCGGCAATCGGGCTGTCTATACCGCCTGAGAGCATTAAAAGGGCTTTACCGGAAGTGCCTACGGGAATTCCTCCGTGCGCTTTATACTCTTCATGATAAACATAAATGTGTTTTTTTCTTATCTCAATATTGAAATTAATGCCGGGATTGAATAAATCCACTTTTATATCCGGTAAAACCGATAAGATTACTGCACCTGCTTTACTTGATACTTCCGTGGATTGAGTCGGAAAATTCTTATCCGCCCTTTTGGTCGTTACCCTGAATGTGGAAAATGGGGATTTCTCATATATCTGCTTACTGAATTGTGACAAAAACTCATATAACAGCTGTTCGTCCTGCTCTATTCTGTACGCAACGGAAATACCCACTATTCCGAATACTTTACACAACATGGATGCAATCTCCTGCTCCGTGTAGTCGGATTTATTGATGTATACATAATATCTTCCCGATTCCGTGGTTATATTATATGTACAGACCTCGTCCAGTACCGATTGCATATTATCTTTTAACTGCTTTTCAAACAAATGACGGTTATCGCCTTTCAACATCATTTCGCCCGGTTTTATTAATAATGTCTTTATCGCCTGTATCTTCATATTATTTCCTTATAAATTTACTGAGTACCGGTACAAGCTCTTCAAGAGTTTTTAAAAGGTAATCAATATCCTCTTTTGTGTTCTTTTCACAGAAACTCAACCGAATTGCACCTTCTATGTAGTCTATGGGTAAACTCATAGCTTTCAATACTTCGGATATTTTTGCGGATTTGGAAGAGCATGCGCTGCCGCTTGATACACATATCCCGCGTTCCGATAATGCATTCAGCAAGACTTCCGATTTTATATCCTTAAACGCTATATTAAGAATATACGGGCTTGAACACCCGGGGGTATTAATACGTGTTTCAAGGCCTGTTAAAGCAAGATTTTCGATGAAATACCGCTTTAAACTGCTTACATGTTTATGGTTGTTATCGATACGGTTATGTATAATTCCCGCCGCTCTGGAAAAACCGCATATTCCCGAAATGTTTTGTGTACCCGCTCTCAATCCGGATTGTACCGAACCGTTAAGCAGAGGATCAATATTTACATTATTCTTCACATACAATGCCCCTACTCCCTTGGGACCGTGTATCTTATGACTGCTGAAAGACATCATATCCACACCATTTAATTTTGCAAGATTAATCCTTATCTTTCCGAAAGACTGTACCGCATCTACATGGTACAGGCAATCAGGGTTAACGGCTTTAACTATGGATGAGATTTTTTCAATATCGCTTATTGTTCCCAGCTCCGATGAAACAAGTGCCGTACTTACTAAAATTGTTTTATCGTCAATTAAACGGTACAGACCGTCAATATCCGATGTTCCGTCGGATTTCAAAGGACAAATCCTTATCTCAAAACCGAACTTCTCCAGATATTTAGCGGAATTTATCACTGATGCATGCTCATAAGCGGTAATTACAATATTGCCTTTCCGTGAGAAATTGACAAAAGCCGTTCCCTTAATTGCCAAGTTATTGGATTCCGTTCCTCCCGATGTGAACACAAGAGTATTAGGATTAATATGCAGTATGTCACATAATGCTTCTTTATCTGCCTTAACGATATCATGGCAAGCTATACCCGCAAGATGGGTACTGGAAGCATTTGCATAAAAGTTCCTGTTTATATGATTAATATACTCAATCACTTCATCATACATATAAGTCGATGCGGCATTATCAAAATAATAAATCTTATCGTTCAACTTTTGTATTACTCTCCACTCCTACTATCAAATCTTTAATATTTTGTCTCATTGCTGCATATAAATCAATCAGCACCGTTATCTGACTATCATCGAGGTTGTTAATCTCATCATAAGCGATAAGCTCGGATACATCCTTAACCTGTCTCTTTACATCGGTAACAAGATCCAATAAGGTAAGCTTTTTGTAAGTATTCTCCGTTAATACCCTGTCATGATCCAATTCGTAAACTTTTTCGCCTTTTTTAAGTTCATAAGTATAGTAATTTTCCGGTATTACCGTCTCTATACCGAAAGTTTTTTCTATTCTTTCGGCAAAGGGATATAATTGATCTTCTTCTCCGTGAACCAGGAAAATCTTTTCCGGTTTGACCTTAATTTGAGAGATATATTTGTCCAGGTCATCCATGTCGGCATGACCGGAAAATCCGTCTATCATCTCAATCCGTGCATTAACCTCTATTGTCTCACCTAAGAGTTTAACACTTTTGGCTCCGTCAACAAGCAGTCTTCCCAAAGAGCCGTTTGCCTGATATCCGATGAAAAGCACAGTTGTTTTTTCTTTATATAAGTTGTGTTTAAGATGATGGCGTATTCTTCCGGCATCACACATTCCGCTGGAGGAAATAATTATCTTCGGAGAATCATCAAAGTTGAGCCTTTTGGATTCCTCGACCGATTTGGTGAATATGAGGTTGGGAAAATCCAAAGGATTATCGCCTTTCAAAATGTATTGTTTGGCTTCATCATCAAAATATTGGGTATTTTTTTTGAACACTTCCGTTGCCAAAGTTGAAAGCGGGCTGTCCACATATACCGGAATCTTGTTAAATATGGAAAACTTCTTCTTCAAAGCAATATTCTCGTTGAATGCATAAATCATTTCCTGAGTTCTTCCCACGGAAAAAGAAGGTATTATCACCGTTCCTCCATTGGATATGGTATCCTCTATAATCTCAAACATACGCTCTTCGGGATGTTCTTTGAGAATATGCTTTTTATTTCCGTATGTGGATTCCATTACAAGATAATCACATTCCTCAATTACTTCAGGGTCATTTATTATCGGAGTATCGGGTTTCCCGAGATCGGAAGTAAATGAAACAGTAGTGGTCTTGCCTTCTTCCGTTACGAAGATTGTTATAGATGCAGAACCCAACATATGTCCGGCGTCACTGAATCTTACCGTAATGTTGTCATCAAGCTTTACCAGGTCGTAATACTGCACGGCAATATAGTGTTTTAAAGCTAAATTTGCATCTTCTATGGTGTATAAAGGTTCCAGAGGAGGCAAACCGGCTCTGAATCTTTTATTGTTTTTATACTGTGTGTCCGACTCCTGTATATTTGCGGAATCCACAAGCATGATATCACATAAATCTTTAGTTGCTTTTGTGCAGATAACCGTTCCTCTGTATCCTTTTTTATACAATAAAGGTATTCTTCCCGAGTGATCGATATGTGCATGAGTCAAAAGAACATAATCAACAGACTGTACATCATATTTGAAACCGTCAAAGTTCTTAGCCTTGGTTGCGGAAGATCCCTGGAATAATCCGCAATCTATCATTACTCTCTTCCCTGCCGCATCCAGTATAAAATTTGATCCTGTTACTTCTCTTGCTGCGCCGTAAAATGTTAATTTCATAATAAAAAACCTCTTGTTGTATATAATAACACATAAATTTAATATATTAACGTAAAACTGATGTATTAATATATAAGCTTTACTGATTATTTGACAATAAAAAAATCCCCTGTTACAGGAATTGAGTGGCGAGCCAGAAGGGATTCGAACCCCCGACCTACGGATTAGAAGTCCGTTGCTCTATCCAGCTGAGCTACTGGCTCATAAAAAATGGAGCGGGTGAAGGGAATCGAACCCTCACAACCAGCTTGGAAGGCTAGTGTTCTACCACTGAACTACACCCGCAGGATTGCTTATGTATTATAACACATGAAGTATAAGTGTCAATCAGATTTTTTAATTGTTATTTCTCCCTTTTTTCTTTCCTGAATTGCTTTACCGTTTCTACCACATCGGCTTCTGTCTTAAGCCCAAGCCTTTCAGCTTCACCGATAAAGCCTTCCTGCACTTCACGTAATGCAACCCTGATACTATCTGATTCTTTCATTTTATCCAGAAGATTTTTAGCATACTCCAGACCTTCGTGACTGACCTTTTTGCCGTCAAAAAGAATTGCCAGTTGATTAATACGTTCATTGTGGGTAAGTTTCTTTATATCGGCATATGTAGAATCTTTATCACTGTATTTACTTATAAGATAGTGATGATCCGCTTTAGCGGCAATCTGCGGTAAATGAGTTATGGAAATAACCTGTTTGGAAGCTGATAATTCATAAAGTTTATTTGCCGTCATGATAGCCGCTTCCCCGCTTACACCGGAATCTATTTCGTCAAAAATATAGGTTT
>JAKJBR010000009.1:0-43829 GCA_022706885.1 Bacillota bacterium | reverse complement strand
AAAGTATGGTATACATTCCAGAGAGAGATTGGATATGTTCCCGTATACCGATAGTGCCAAAAGCGAAGTGGATATGTTTCCGAGAACGGACGTACTCAAATGACATTCATTCTGTCCTCTCCAGCCATGTGGAATCGTGCGTTCTTTTGTCCAAAATAGATGTCGACAAACACATAAAGATTGAAATTGAGATGGATGAGCTTGATTTAACCGCCTCTGAAAGCAAGGCTACATATCCACAGATTAAAGAGTACTGTCGAATAAATACGGTCTGAAGGTGTCTTCTCTGTATATCGCACAGGTGAAAAGAGAGTGCGGGATTGAAGTCGGAGAGAATTACAATAAGCCTAAAAAAGAGAACTCAAGAGCACCGCAGTGCTCGCCTGAGAAACGAGAGGCGATTATGGATGCTTTGAGGTATTTTAGAATGCTATAAGCCGGAATACAAGAGGTTTTTTAAAAATTATGTTTCTTAATATGAGTGAGACAATGCAGAGAAAATCGTGCCTGTTATGTTGATAACAGACACATAATATAAGTATAATAAAGCGAGGAAAGGGGTGATTGCATGGCACTTAAAAGTACGAACATTAAAATAGAAGAAGAATTGAAAAAGCAGTCGCAGCAGCTTTTTTACGATTTGGGCTTGGATATGACAACAGCGGTAAACATTTTCCTCAGGCAAGCCGTTAAAGAGCAGGCTATTCCGTTCCGAATTGGGGAACCGGTTCCGAATGCGGAGACTCTTGAGGCCTTGGCAGAGGTAGAAGAAATGAGAAAATCACCGGAGAAGCATAAAGGATATATTGATGTTGATGAGATGATGAAGGAATTACTTGAATGAAGTATGAAGTTAAGCCGACAAAGCGTTTTCAGAAAGACCTGAATCGGGTTAGAAGGCGCGGATATGACATGAAACTAATAAGCGAGGTTATAAAAACGCTTGCAAAGGGGGGAACACACAGCGACTTATTTTGACTCAAAACGCAAGCGAAAATGAATATTACTGTGAGAGCACCTAAAAAAAGGTGCTCCTTTAATATGACGCAGTATTGTCATATTATATGTTATAATATTAATCGAGGTGAATGACTCAATGAAGGTGAACAGACTTTTTGAAATCATATATATACTTCTCAATAAAGAGAGAGTTACAGCAAAAGAATTAGCGGAGCATTTTGAAGTATCCACAAGAACTATTTATCGTGATGTTGAAGATATTTCCGCCGGAGGAATTCCCATATACATGAGTAAAGGCAAAAATGGCGGGATTTCTCTTTTGCCCGGCTATGTTCTTGACAGGACGGTGCTGTCTGAAGAAGAAAAAAACGATATTTTGTCTGCATTACAAAGCTTGAATGCTCTTGATAAGTCATCGGTAGATGAAACGCTTAGCAAATTATCTTCCTTTTTGGGGAATAATATTCAGTCTTATTATGAAATCGACCTTGCCGCTTGGGGCAATTTAATTACAGAGCAATTTGAGAAATCAAAACAAGCTATTCTTTCAAAAAAACTTTTGTCCTTTGAATATCTATCATCACTTAATAAGCGAAGCAAGAGAATTGTAGAGCCATACAAACTTTGGTTTAAAGAAAGACACTGGTATCTTAAAGCATATTGTTTAAGTAAAAACGAGCTGCGAGTATTTCGCTTTAGTCGGATGCGGAAGGTGAAAATATTGGAAGAACAGTTTGAACCGAGAGTCTTGGACTTATTAAACAAAGACGAATATCAAACTTCATACCCTGCAACTGAAGTCGTTATGAAAGTAAGTCATGATATGGAGTACAGGGTAATGGATGAATTTGCCGATAAAGATGTAATTCAAAATGACGATGGCAGCTTTACCGTCAGAATGAATTATATTGAAGATTCTTGGCTTTACGGCTACATACTTTCTTTTGGCTCATCTGCAATTGTACTTAGTCCGCCCGAATTAAAAAATACAATACACGAGATTTTGCAGAAGATGACGGACAATTATTTTAATGATAATTAGCGTGTCTTTTTCTATATATGACAGGCAGGTGTCATATATGGCAGCGTATACTTAGGATGAGTCAAGATTATTAAAGGAGGATTGTTATGGGACGAGCAACATCTAAAACTGATTTAATTGGTGCAGCTCAAACTAATTATAAAAAACTAAATGAACTTATTGAATCAATGACCGAAAAGGAATTAAGCACAGCTTTTGATTTTTCAGCGGATGTGAAGAAAAAGGAGGCACACTGGAGGAGAGATAAGAACTTGCAAGATATTCTCATACATCTTTATGAATGGCATCAGCTTGTATTAAACTGGGTTTCATCAAATATGAAGGGCGAAGATAAACCGTTTCTTCCGCCACCGTACAACTGGAAAACCTATGGAGATATGAATGTCGAGTTTTGGAAGAAACATCAAAATACAATATTAGAAGACGCCGATAAAATGTATAGGAAGTCACATGAAGAAGTCATGGAGCTTGCAGAAACTTTTTCAGATAAAGAACTGTTTACCAAAGATATTTTCCCTTGGGTAGGCGGAAGTACGCTTGGCTCATATTTTGCAAGTGCAACGGCAAGTCACTATGATTGGGCGATAAAAAAACTGAAAGCTCATCAAAAGAATTGTAAAAATGAATAAAGGATAGTAAAGTGCATTTTGTAAATGTAAAGGGGATATTATCTTCAAAGAACGGTATGAATTTATTCCGGGGCTGTACTCACGGATGTATTTATTGTGATTCAAGAAGCAAATGTTATCAGATGAATCATAGATTTGAAGATGTGGAAGTAAAGGAAAATGCCATTTGTCTTTTGGAAGATCGTTTAAAACGAAAACGGAAAAAATGCATGATAGGTTTAGGTTCAATGACTGATCCGTACATTCCGGAAGAACTTGAATTAAACTATACAAGACAGGCTCTCGAAGTAATAAATAAGTATGGTTTCGGAGTAAGCCTTATAACAAAGTCCTCTCATGTTTTAAGAGATTTGGATTTATTTCAGGAGATAAATACCAAATCAAAATGCATCATTCAAATGACTTTGACCACTTATGATGAGAGCCTGTGCAGAAAAATTGAGCCAAATGTTTCGACCACCAAGGAAAGATTTGAAACATTAAAAATACTGCGAGATTCCGGGATACCTACAGTGGTTTGGATGACACCTATATTACCGTTTATCAACGATACGGAAGAAAACATAATCGGTATTTTGAATTATTGCAAAGAAGCAAAGGTGTTCGGAGTAATCTGTTTTGGAATGGGACTTACACTTCGAGAAGGAAACAGAGAATACTTTTATTCTGAATTGGACAAAAAGTTCCCGCAGTTAAAAGAAGTATATATGCGAAAATATGGTAGCAGTTATATTGTGGATAGTCGGAATAACAAAAGACTTATGAATATATTTCATGATTTTTGCGAGGCAAATGATATAGTTCATGACAATGACCTTATCTTCAACTATCTAAATTTATTTGAAGACAAGAAGACTCCAAAACAAATCACTATTTTTGATGAGTTCTGATTAACTGAATTGAATATATTATATAGAAACAAGAGTGAACAAGAGCAAAGCCTAATCACTTTTTTTATGCACAAATGGGTCTTAGGGTCTCCCTAACAAGCCGAAATCTGCAGGATTTGCAAGCGGAAAAATTGACTGAAAAGTCGATTTTTTAGTAAGTGTCCGTACACTTATTGTGCTTGCTCTTACAACGCTGAGTACTCAACGGCTGTGCTTGCTACATAATTATAAGTATCAAATTCGACGTTTTGAGTAAAAAATAAATCGGCAATATTATTACAGAGTCTCCTCCCTATGAGAAGAACTTGCTGCGGGCTTTGCAATCAAATTTAGATCAAGCTCCCTAAAAATTTTCAAAAGTGTTCTGAGATTCGGAGTGCTTTTTCCGGATTCAATCCTGGCAACAGAAGAATGTGGAAGGCCGCACATATCTGCGAGCTCCTGTTGAGAGAGTTCAAGGTCATGACGGTGCTCGATTATAACGCCGACAATTTGTGGAATTGCTTCAACTTTTTAAATATTATTTCAAAACTTTCCAAGTTGAATTTTTCTTGGCACCAACTCGTTTGATATAACCTTTTTCCGTCAAAGATACCAGGGCGCGCTGAACAGTCCTTACAGTTTTTGATATCCTGTCCGCCATTTCGTCTCTTGAGGTTTCCGGATTTTGCCTCAGAATGGCAAGAACTAATTGTTCTGTGGCATTTAGTGAAACATCATAAGTGACATCATAAGTGACATCCGAAATGTCACTTATGAACTGTGGCCTATAGAGTATAAATTTGAAACCATTGTTTATGCATTCATAAGAGTACCTTATATCAGCATCCTTACAAAGACTGTCGATTCGCTTAAATCCGCTTCCGAATTGTTCAATCGATTTATTTAAAAAGAGCATTTTCGCTATAATGGGGTTCCTTATTTCCGATTGATAATTGCCCTTAATGTACTCTTCAGGTTTGTGCTCGCTTGCATACTCTCCGGGGCTATATATTGTTATCATGCCGGGGTGAATGCATATTTCATGATGAGTTCGTGACCCATACATCGAATGAGCAAAACTGTTAGCTAAAACTTCACGTACAACCGCCACAGGTATTTCCGGTATTTCTACTCTGTCAATTCCGGTGATCTCATTTCTCCAACGGATATTTTTCAAGATATATTTCTCTGCAAAATCTAAGAGTTTGAAAATATTATCCTCATAAAGCTTCATATCAAGAAAAGTCAGTTTTTCATCCGTCGCAAATATAGCGACTTTTAGGGTAATAGCCTGCGTATTCCCAAAAAGAGCTTCGCCTGCATTTGTCAAGTAACCGTCTTTAACAAGGCCGAAACGATTAAGGATTAACGGCGAGGTGTATCTACCATCCGGTAATCTTCCTGAAGCTATAGCCTTTTGCCAAAAGTTTTTTATTGTTGTTCTGTCAATTTGTTTAGATGTGGCTTCCGATTTTGTATTTTCCCACCTGGCACGATATTTATTTGCGCTAAAGAAGGCTTTCAGTTCCTCGGGCGTTACTTCACGGTCTTCGTCTGCAGTTCTGAGATAATACCTCCCGCCTGCAGAGTATGGCGCATTTTCACCACTGAATTCTACCTTTATCAAGTGCCTGCCATCAATCACAACTTCTTCAATCGCAGGATATATCTGCGGCTTAATGCTTTCATAAACAACTCTTGATACATCTCTTAATGATGATTCCGACACATCTTGGCCGACAACATCTCCGTTTGATTTCACTCCAAAGTATAATGTGCCGACACCGTGTTTGTTTAGAATGGATGCTATTGAAACCATTGCCTCTTTAATTTCGCCTGTTGTCTTTTTAAATTCAAGTGTTTCAGATTCTTTTCCAAGATTCATACTGTATTCTCCTCTATTCCATAAGTGACACTTATGTCACTTATGATTTTTGCTATTTTTCAAAAATGATTGAATTGATTGTAGAAAAGGCAATGAATCGCATGTGGAGGCGGTTTGTTTATTGTCTATAACTGAATTTTTCCATTTCATGTAAAAATCAACGATAGCAAAGCGTAGCATAAATTGGTATAATTAGACAATGTTACGGGTTAGGGATGCTTTTATCCCTGCAGAATATTCTCTCAAAAGCACTTCACAACCCATTGGAATAAGCAAGTATGAAATTCGAAGGTCTTGGGTAAGGAATATAAGAGCAGCCTGCCAACTATAGAGGAAATAGAAGAAGGGATAAAAGCTATAGATAGCGAAAAGTAAAAAAATGGAGGTAGTAGCCGGTGAATAACGATCCTTTTAAAGAATATATCAAAGAAACCGAACCGGGCAAGCGTGATAAAAGCTATGCATGGTATACAGCTATTGGTCTTCAGGCTGTTGATGGACTAAAGACATCGGAATACTTGGTGCACACCGCTGTTCGTAATATTAAAGGCGAGATTTCCTTTGAAGAGGCAAATGCACTCTTGCAGATCTATTATGAGGAGAATCCTGCCCGTAACGTGGAAGATTGTACCGAAGAAGCAGACAAGGTTTCGGTGAGAATAGCGGCGCTTCTTTCAGAAAAAGCTTTCAGCTTTACTCCGAGTGAGTATATTTCCATACACAGAAAGCTGTTCGCCGGTATCCATCCACATGCAGGTCGTATTCGTGATTATAACATTACCAAGAAAGAATGGGTGCTTGACGGTGCGACGGTGCTTTACGGCAGCGCCACTGACCTAAGAGCCACTTTAGAATACGACTTTTCTGAAGAAAAAAAGTTCTCCTATAAAAACCTCACGATGGACGAGATTATACATCACCTTGCCCTGTTTATATCCCGACTATGGCAGATTCATGTATTTGGAGAAGGCAATACAAGAACTACGGCAGTATTCTTTATTAAGTACCTACGCACACTTGGCTTTGATGTAACAAACGATATTTTTGCTGAGAATGCATGGTATTTCCGCAACTCCCTTGTTCGGGCAAATTATAACGATCTGAAAAATGGCATACACGAGACCACGGAATTTTTGGAGCTATTCTTGCGAAATCTTCTTTTAAACGAGAATCATCCGCTCCATAACCGGACTTTGCATATCAGTAACACTTTTATGGAATCGGAAAAAGTGAACATTGGAGACCGAAAAGCGAACATTGAAAAGGAAAAAGTGAACATTGAAAGTTCATTCACCGCAAAAACGGCTTCCAATGTTTGCAAATTGCTGGAGGCATTTGGCTTTCAGACTATCTTTGGCAGATCGGATGTTCAGAAAGTTCTCGGCCTGAAACCTACCAGAAGTACTGCACTGCTGGGGGAGATGACGGAGAAAGGGTTCATTGAACCGGTCACGGGACTTGGGAAAGGAAAGTACAGATTCCGGAGCCATAAGGGTTGAGACGGTAGTTTTGATGTTTAGTACCTCACTATGTTTAAGGGGAGATCCTCATTCTTAACAGAAAACAGCTATAAAAATAGACCACAGTATGATTATGTTAAAAATCAACTAATTGAATATATACAGCTGGCAGATGGTTATAGAGTTTTGGTTACATATATTACTTCTGCCGGAAATAACAGGGGTTTTGGAATACTCCACATTAATGCATCACGAATAGACGAACTTGTTGCTCATCCGGAATATTTAATGACAAAAGGCTAAAATAAAGACGGAATTTGCTATGAAAGAAAGAATACTCATTTTACTCTTGATTTTCTCCAATAACTACTCTATACTGGGAGTTGTTGGAGGAGAATATGATTTATACAACAAACATGCTTTTGGAAAAGTACAGCAATTATTCCAATGCATATAATAAAATACAACGTGATTGCAAGAACGGAAAGCTTGTAAAGCTGATGCGGGGTTTGTACGAGGACAATCCTTCTGTTTCACCTCACCTTTGCAGCGGGTACATTTACGGGCCCTCATATATTTCCTTTGACTATGTTCTGTCACAAAGCGGACTTATTCCGGAATATGTTCCGAATATCACATGCGCCACCTTCAGGAAGAATAAAGTTAAGCAATATGATACTCCATTGGGTTCCTTCATCTATAGGGATATTCCGCCTGAGGTGTTTCCGCTTGCAACAATAGCAAGGATTGAAGACGGTTATTCATACATAATTGCCACTCCCGAAAAGGCACTCTGCGACAAACTGTACAGCATTCCGCAGGTTAGCTCCGTATCCGCATTTGAGGAATTGATGTTTGATGATCTTCGTATCGACAAGGATGAACTGAGCAAGCTTGACTGGGAGATTATTAAAAGCATCGCCCCAAAATACAATAAACGCAACTTGGATTATCTTTTGAAATATCATGCAAAGGAGACCGAAAAATGAATAGTGTATTAGATTCCATGATGAGTAAATATCCCGTGGCTACAAGCGATGCGGAAGCAAAAAACGCAGTTAAGCAAGCCTTGCAGGAAATTACATTATGCGGACTGGGACGTTCTGACTTCTATCAGAATGCAGCTTTTAACGGCGGAACGGCTCTCAGAATTTTTCACGGTCTCCAAAGACTTTCAGAAGATTTGGATTTTTCTATCGATAACGAAAAAATAGACACCTTTGTGCTTGATAAGTATGTCGGCTGTATCAACAATGAGCTTGCTTCTCTTGGTATTCCGGCAACATTTGAAGTTGATTCGAAAAGCGGATTAATACAAAGAGGATATATCAAAGGCAATTGCAGAGAAATCTTAAATTGTTTCGGAACTGAAGAGACCATAACAGGAAGAGTTCCGGCTAATGAAGTATTGAAGATAAAACTTGAAGCGGATGCAGCGGCACTTTCCGCAGCAAGCTATGAAACGAAATATCTGCTACAACCATATCCTACCCCTGTAAGACTTTACGATAAAGGTACATTGTTTGCAGGGAAAGTTTCTGCCGTACTTTCGCGAAGTTGGAAAAGCAGAGTCAAGGGGCGCGACCTCTTTGACTATCTTTTTTACATAACTAACGAATATCCTATGAATCTCGCACATCTGGAAAGTAGGCTGAAGAACAACGGCTATCTGAAATCTTATCAATCGTTCAACAAAGATATTCTTAAGCAGTTGCTTTGTGAAAGGTTCGCGACAATAGATTATGCATCGGCAAAATCTGATGTTTCTCCGTTTATTCGTGACAGGAAAGTTGTTGACTTTTGGTCGGCAGATTTGTTTATTGCTGTAACTAAGGATTTTGATTTTTAATCTGCAAGTGAAGGATTTGTGAAAATGATTGCTCGCGTTGTTCCATTAATAACCGCAGAAAAAGGTAAATACTATACTTATATTTTGAAATTTTTAGAGAGGTAGGCTGGAAGATATATGAATTATCATAAAATAACCAAACAGTATTACACAAAGTGGCTCGGTATATCATCTGAATCGTTTGAAACTCGAGGTATGCACTTCATATATTCTAAAGAACGTAATATCACACAGTACGGTTATTCACATCCTTTTGATATTTATGTTTGGCTTCAGCCGGGAAAGCTAATAGTCTCATATGGGGATAAAGCATCCGGAAAAATAAATGGACTTAAGCAAAAGATGAATGCAACAATGTCATCAGCTAAGGTTAAGGAGTTGTTGTCGGACACATTCGGTATGCCGATTACACAAAGCATCAAATATGTTTACAGAGAAACAAATGCGGTAAGTTGTGCGGTTATTTTATCCTGCTCCGACTATCCCTCATATCTCCAGTTTTTCAGGAAAGCTCACTTAGGATGCAATAATACAGACTGGCTACGTGAATACTTTGACGAAATGGTACAATATGGTCTTTGTGTCGGAATATTTGAAAACAGTAAGCTCGTAAGTTGTTCGGATGCTCCGGGAATGCCTTATATGCAGGAGACAGTTCAGGAAATAGGAGTTAACACACTTCCGGAATATCGCGGTAGAGGTTATGCATCGGAAGTTTGTATCAAATGTGTAAAAAGCATTATAAAACTTGGCAAATGCCCGATATGGTCTACGGAAATAGATAATGCAGCATCACAGAAACTCGCTGATAAAGTCGGTTTTGTAAAGTTTGCAGAGACATTAGCCATGACATTATGAATATATGACCGAATAAAAACTCGAAATTTGACCGGACAGAAATCCGGAATTATAAACTTTTTAGTTATGTATATTTTAAAGCGAAAGTGTATAAGAAGATAAATCAATAATGCCACAATGATATTTCGGCGGATAAGATAACGGAATATGCCCTACCATAAACGTTGTGTCAATTTTTCAAAATATTAACGTAACACAAACATTTTATACTTGTTTCTATTAGGACTACGTATTATAATTAGCCTAATAACTATTTATGTTTATTTGTAGGATGGTAGATTGGGAAATGATTAAATTAGAAGAATATGCATTAAAAAGAATTGTAGTACAGTAAAAAGGGGATTTTTGCAATGACTAATTTTCCGGCAATATATATAGCAAACGGCACAGCGGTAATGCTTTTAGCGGTTATTTTAATGAGCTCAAAAAGACCGTCAATTTCCAGATTGCTTGACGAAAAACTTTTTTACAGTATGACTATTTTAAATATTACGCAATGCTGTATCGAGACGGTGGGTTTTATACTGGACGGCAATACCGCCTATGGCAATCATGCAGTGTTGATAGTGCTCAATACTGCTCTTTTTATTAACTGTATCGTATTTGCTTATTTATGGATATTATATGCGGACTATAAACTGTTCGGGGATATGAGAAGAATTAAACATATATACCCTTTATGGGCCATACCTGCCATAGTGGTTATACTTGGCTGCATAATAAATTTAGTGACACCGGTATTTTTTGTAATTGATAAATTTAATGTTTATCAAAGAACAAATTTATATATAATTCCGTTTGCCGTCACCTATTTTTATCTGGCATACGGGGTTTTGTTAATTTATATGAATCGAAAGAAGGTACAAAAGTATTTATTTATGCCTGCCATTCTGTTTATGATTCCTATTATAATAGGTAGTCTGTTGCAATTTTTCTTTTACGGTTACTCTCTTATATGGCTTGGCGTAGCCATAGGAATGGTTTCGTTATTCATAAATGTTCAAAATGAGGCAGCTTATGTGGATGCACTGTCGGGATTGTTCAGCAGACACTACCTGGAAAGCCTGTTATTAATGAGTATCAGAAAAGAAGAAATTGCCGGTACACTTGCAGGAATTATGTTGGACATTAACGGCTTCAAAAAAGTGAATGATGAATTCGGACATAATGTAGGAGATGATGCTATTGCATCGGTTGGCAAATTGTTATATACGGCTGTGGGCAACAAAGGTGTATCATGCAGGTATGGAGGCGATGAGTTTATCATATTGATGCATATAAATTCCGAGGAAGAAATTACGGACATGATTTCCACCATTAGAATGCAGACAAAAGAGTTTAATGAATCGGCAAATAAGCCATATAAAATACATTTTTCAATCGGTTATTCCGTATTTGACAGCGAAAATGAAACGACAGATGATTTTTTAGGCAAACTGGACACCTCCATGTATGAAGACAAGAAGAGAAATATTGCTGAAAGAATAATTCCCGACAGGAGAAAAAGTCAGTAAAAGACTGCAATAGTTTTCTGCAAGAAACTCACAGGGTGAAAACAAATCTATAGAAAATCGCTTTCTACACCGTTTTTTTACTTAGTTTATATTGCTTTGTAGTATAATTAAGCAGGTTATATAGTGATGGACCGTTAAAGATTTTAATGTAAAGGGAGAAAAGGTTTTCCTATGATTTACGCGATTATTCTTTTTGTTATTACTTATATACTGATGCTGACTTTAGGAAAGTATCGTACATATGTCGCATTGATTTCGGCAGCCGTTTTTATTATCTCCGGAATGCTGCCTCTTAACAAGATTTTCGGTTCCATTGACTTCAATGTGCTCCTGATGATTGCCGGTACCATGGGCCTGGTTCAACTGTTCATTGACAGTAAGATGCCGGCACTTCTGGCTGATCTGGTTATGGAAAAGGTTCCCAATGTTCAGATGGCTGCTGTTGCACTGGCACTCTTCGCAGGAATCATATCCGCATTCGTGGATAATGTCGCAACCGTTTTAATGGTAGCTCCCATAGCACTGGAGATCTGTAAAAAACTGAAGACCAATCCGGTTCCCTTCATTATTGCTATTGCCGTGTCATCCAATCTGCAGGGTGCTGCCACTTTGGTCGGCGACACGACCGCCATAATGCTGGGTTCTTACGCAAACATGAATTTCATGGACTTTTTCTTCTACCAAGGTAAACCGGGTATTTTCTTTGCGGTTGAGTTGGGTGCTCTTTTTTCCGCATTGATTCTGGCATGGCTGTTCCGCGAAGAAAAGCAACCGATACCCAAGGATACCGCCCGTACCGTTGTTACCGATTATGTTCCCACCGTGTTGCTGGTCGGTATGATTGTCCTTCTGATTGCCGCTTCTTTCATTCCCGATAAACCTGACATTACAAACGGTCTTATCTGTGTCGGATTGCTTATTATAGGCATTATTTATACCGCCATAAAAACTTCCGATAAGAAATCAATCATAACTATACTGAAAGCGGTGGATCTGGAAACCATAGGCCTGTTATTCGGTCTCTTCCTTATAATCGGCGGTATTTCCCATATGGGCGTAATTGATGCCGTTGCGGGGCTGCTGGCCAAACTCGGCGGCGGAAACGTATTTGTTCTTTATACGGTCATTGTATGGGCTTCGGTTTTGTTTTCCGCATTTATTGATAACATTCCCTATGTTGCAACCATGCTGCCGGTTATCAGCGGTCTTGCCGCCAATCTGGGAATCCAACCGACTCTGCTATACTTCGGATTGCTCTCCGGTGCCACGCTCGGAGGAAACTGCACGCCTATAGGTGCCTCTGCGAATATTGCGGGTATCGGTATCTTGCGTAAGGCCGGTTATGAGGTCAAAACTAAAGATTTTGTCCGCATAGGTATTCCTTTTACTTTGGCTGCGGTAATTCCCGCATATATATATCTCTGGTTGCTTTACGGTTAAAGGACATCGGTGTTACAAAAGATGCATTAAATTAACTGCAACCTTATTTAAAATGGTATTATATTATCAGTATAATAAAATGAGTCGATTAAATATTTAATTGTAAAGAGCAAGGAGAAAAACCCATGAAATTAACAACCGAAACAACCCGCTGCGATCTCTGTGTAGTCGGAGGCGGTATTAGTGGCGTATGTGCTGCAATCGCAGCAGCTAGACGAGGATTGAAAGTGGTCTTAATGCAGGAGCGTCCGGTGCTCGGAGGCAATGCTTCTTCTGAGATAAGAATGTGGATATGCGGCTGCAAAGGTTTAAATAACCGTGAAACCGGTATACTTGAAGAAATTCAGCTGGATTCACTGTATCGCAACCCGTATAAGCTCTACCCCGTGTGGGACAGCTTAATTTACAACAAAGTTATTTCCGAGCCGAATATTACACTTATGCTTAACTGCTCCTGCTGCAAAGCGGATATGGACAAAGATAAAATCCAGGCTGTATACGGCTGGCAGATGACCTCACAGACATGGCAGAAAGTAGAAGCAGATTACTTCGCCGACTGTTCGGGTGACAGTATTTTAGCACCGCTTACGGGAGCCGAATATCGGATGGGTCGCGAGTCTAAAGAGGAATTCGGCGAAGACATACCCTTAACCGAACCGGACAGCAAAACCATGGGTAATTCCTGCCTGATTCAAGCCAGAAAACTGGATCATGAAGTTACCTTCAAAGCCCCTCCGTTTGCAACAAAACTGACACGGGAGGATGTGGAAAAGCGTCACCCGAATATTGAAAGCAGTTATGAAAATTTCTGGTACCTGGAGTTGGGAGGAGACAGAAACACTATCAAAGATGCCGAATCCATCCGCGATGAACTTGTGGCTCTTGCCTACGGAATGTGGGATTATATTAAAAACAGCGGGGATTATGACGCAGGTTGCTGGCAGCTGGATTTCATAGGATTTCTACCGGGAAAGAGAGAATCCAGAAGGCTTATGGGTGACCATATAATGACACAGAAGGAAATATCTGCCGATACCTTTTTCCCCGATACGATAGCTTACGGCGGCTGGCCGCTGGACGATCATGATCCCGGAGGCTTCTGGCACCCGGGACGTGCCAGTTCCATCATACCCACACCCAAACCGTATAAGATTCCGCTTTCGGTGCTTTATTCAAGGAATATAGACAATCTGTGGTTTGCGGGAAGGAATATAAGCATGACACATGCAGCAATGTCTTCATCACGTATAATGGCAACCTGTGCTCTGTTGGGACAGGCTGTAGGAGAGAGTTGCGCGGTGGCTAAAAAATACAATCTGTCGCCGAGACTTGCCCGTAAACTTCACATCTCGGAGATTCAGCAGAACTTAATGGAAAACGACTGCTTCCTGCCGGGATTTATAAGAGAAATCTCTCCGTTATGTAAAAAAGCGACATTATCGTCCGATCCTCATATTGAAAACTTAGATAATCTTAGAAGCGGAACAGACCGTGACCACCAGATTTACGACGGTCCCCAAGGAGTGTATATAAGAAAGGGCGGGTCAATTGAATATACATTGGAAAAAGCAACAAAAATTTCAAAAGTCCGTATGGTTTTCGACTCCGACCTGGACAGAAATACGTTGCCCGGTGATCTCTGCGAACGGACACACACTATGCGGGCAAGCATAAACATAGATGCACCCGTCATGACAATGCCCAAGACACTGGTAAAATCCTATAAACTGACCGCACAGCTTGAAGACGGCAGCCAAACCGTGCTAATTGAAGACACTGAAAACATCAAACGGTTAATAAAAATAAATGCAGGTAAGAAGATTAAACGTCTTACGCTGACGCTTTTATCCGACTGGTCGGAGAACGGTGCCTATTTTGACGATAAGATTCATCTCTTCTCTTTTGATTTCAGTTAAGTTTAATTTGCCTGAACGGGATACTATTTGTAGTTTTTGACATGATTACATGAAAACAAATAAAGCTGATAATACTAATCATTTATCTCAATAAAACTATCGCAGTAAGCGTTGTTTGACAAACCCTACCATCACAGTCATAATATAACTGTCATTATGTGGCAGCGACGAGAAGGAGTGAGCAGTACTTGAAAAAGGTTAATGAGATAACTTTTTTTATACTAATAGCCGCTATATTTATTTCCACATTTGTTCTTACAGATGTCTTGGATATGCCGAATCTTTATCTCATTGACAGAGAGGGAGTTTCTTTCATAGACGGTTGGACATGGAAAGGAGACGGTTACAAAGAAAGATACTATTTACCTCATCGTTTTGATGTAGAAAAATCCGAGCCTTTAGTGATAAGGAACACTGTTCCCGACCGCTTCCCCGCCGGATCGGTTATTGCTTTGAAAGCCAATGTTCAGTCGGTTGTTATAAAAATTGACGGAGAAACCGTCTATGATATCGGCAACGACAGAAGCAAGTTTATGGGAAGAGATTTAGGTAACTACTGGGCAGTTGTAAAGACTCAATCGGAACATAAAGGAAAGGAAATTGAAATTTCTCTCTTCTCCCACAGAGCCGCCTCACACGGTTTCGCTTCGGAGGTTTTTATAGGTTCAGAGAGTGCCTTTTACGGTTACCTTTTTGCTCAACATGGTCTTTGGAATATTTTCCCTCCTATTATTTTCATTTTAGGAATAATGATTATTTTAACTTTCTTTTTCCTGGGTATGTATAAGGAGAAAAATCTAAGTCTCCTTTATTTGGGGATTTATGCTTTACTAATGAGTAATTGGTTTTTAGGTGATTCGGAAATGTTGCAGTTATTTACCGCAAATACATATTACTCCACCAGAATTGCGTATCTCATGACATTGGTTTCCCCTATACCCGTAAGTTTGTATATAAGGGAAGCCGTTCCTATGAAAAAGAGGTTTTTTGATGACTTTTTAATAGGCTTAATAATTATAAATACAGTCGTCAGCCTGGGGCTGGAGCATTCAGGCATATTAGGTCTTTCGGATACGGTACTGGTTGCGGTGGGACTTATATCGGTAATGTGTGTATACTATATGGCGATTTTTATCATAGAATCAGTTGCTTACAAAAACGAGAAAGCTTTGCGGGAACTGAAATCGCTTTCCGTTATTTTCATATTTGCAGTTGCGGAGATAATATCATATTTTGTAAACGGACAAATTGTTTCCTCTCTCTATCTGCGTATCGGCGTATTAATATATATAGTCTTAGTGTTGATTTATCAGGTTAAGGATTACAGAGAAAGAAGAAGGATACGGTTAGAAAAAGAATACTATGAAAAAATGGCATATACCGATGCCATGACCGGTGCGGGTAATCGTGCAAGATTTATGGAAGATATGGACATGATTACTAAACCGGAAAGAGTCATTATTGTGCTGGCCGATATTGACAGAATGAAATATATAAACGATTACTTCGGTCATTTCAGCGGTGACAAAGCTATTATCGATACTTACAATACTTTGAACACAAACTTCGGTCATATCGGCAGGATTTATCGCATAGGCGGAGATGAATTTGTTGTAATAGTTGAAAAGACCAACATAAATGAAATATATGCGATAATTAAGAACTTAGAAAAGGAAGTGGATTTAATAGATAAGGAAAGCGAATATGACTTTTCGATATCTTTAGGTGTTGCTGAGTATGATGCCTCTTTGGATGAAGATATTCATGCCACCTTTTTAAGGGTTGATCACAGTATGTATGAAAACAAGAAAAAGCATAGGACTGCCATACCCGCAAAAATGCCGGATAATCAAAGGATGTACCAAGACCATACTTGATAATATTTTATAACATTAGTGAATTTAACCTTACACATCAATCGGAAAAAAGAGCGTTTTATCTAAATTCACCACTATCATCCGAATTGTCACATTATGCCATATTCCATTGAAATGAATATGACATTTCTCGTAATAGAGGCGAACCTGTTGTTGTTTTTACCCGTCTATAGAGTAAGGAGAAAGGATAAAAACACTATGAGTTATAGAAATCCGCTGTTTTGGAGTGTAATCGTTACAATTATTACCTGCACTATCCTTACCGCTTGTTCCCTGACCGAACAATCGATAAAGCCCGACTACAAGCTAAAACTGGAGGATCTTAAGGAAAACTATTCCGCAGAACAGGCAACCGCCGACGGTTATGTCGTTATAGATAACAGCACCTTGCTTGCAGGAGAAAAAATATGGGTGGATTTTGTCAATAGTACCGCACAGGGACGACAGGCTCATGTTCGTATTTATCAATCTTATTCCAAGCAGGACGACAGTTACCGGGTTAAAGATTTGAGATATGACGGAGAAAAATATCTGCTGAGCTATTACGACAGAACCGGTGACACAAAAGAGGAATTTCTGTTTCAGGGAGAATATAAATATCTTAACCGCAGCATTTATTCATGGAGCAAAGTTAATCCGATACCTGCCGAATACTATCTCCTCTCCGACAGTGAAGATGCGACTGCGGAAGGATATTTAAACTCCTTACTTTCTTCTACACATAAACCGTATAATAATTGCCATATGATTTACAGCCGAACGGTTGATAACGAATATGCAAAAAGAGCATCTTACGGTGTTGCCTTTTGTGATATTGACAAAGACGGAAAAGAAGAAAAGTGTTACCTCGGTTGGGAACAGACATCAGGTGTTTTTACATTTACTTTAACAGCCTACGAAAACCGGGAACTTGAATACTACAATATGTATAGAACGGAATGGTATCACTCTCTGAGATTTGTACAAGCCGAAAACGGTAAATTGCAAATAGAAGGCATAAATCAGAATAGCCCTCCTGAAACACACATATTTGACATAACGGTTCGTAAAGGTGTCATTATCCTTAAACTCGGAAATACCGAGATTGAGCCTATTAAACCGGAACAACAGACAGCTCGGGATGATATAATTAACGGTGTTTGGAGGTTAATATGAACAAATCATTAATAGTTGTAGATTGCCAATATGACTTTATTGACGGCTCTTTAGCCTGTATAAATGCCGAAAATGCCGTGAAAAATATTATAGACTTAATAAATGAAAATCCGAAGTTAAATGTATACTACAGCTGTGATTGGCACTCGGAGAATAATAAAAGTTTTAAAAGGCACGGAGGAATATGGCCCGACCATTGTGTTCAAAATAAAAGAGGATCGGAAATCCATAAAGATTTTTACAGTAAGATAAAGAAGAGAAAAAACAGACCCAATCCGAACAATATCTTCTACAAAGGTCAGGATGATGAAGTTGAAGAATATTCCGCTTTTGAGGCTAAGAATGCAAAAGGACAGGTCCTTAAAGATGTTGTGAATCAGAAAATCTTAGTTTGCGGTATAGCTTCGGAATACTGCTGCAGAGAAACCGCTCTGGAATTTCATAAAGCCGGTAAGGATGTGGAATTCTTAAGCAATAAAGTGGCATATGTAAATAAGGATGACCATGAGAAGAATCTGGCAGACTTAAAGAATAGCATAACCGTTCTTTAGTAACAGCATATCACACGGTAGTTGCCGTGTGAGTCTGCTTTTGCATCATGCCTGTATATTTTTCATAAGTGTTGAGGATTAATTGTGCTTTAGTTCATTAAAGAGTTTTAAAGGCTTTGTCTTTTAATCGTCAGTGTCGTCGTCATCATCCGCATCATCTTCGTCGTCATCATCGATGTCATCATCATCCGTATCATCTTCATCGTCATCATCGATGTCATCATCCGTATCATCTTCATCGTCATCATCGATATCGTCTTCATCCGTATCATCGTCATCATCGATATCGTCTTCATCCGTGTCGTCATCATCATCGTCAATGTCGTCTTCATCCGTGTCGTCATCATCATCGTCTGAACTATGATAATCCTTGTCATTGTAATCCGCTAATCCGAAGTCGCTGTCGTTTTTGACACCTAAAGGAGCTTTCCAATTGTTGTCTTCCACACTTTTGCGGACTTCGGCAACCACTTCTTCAATAAATTGGTCATATGGCAATTTAGAACCCTTTGTGATTTCAATGGTAATCTGACGTGCTTCCCCTTCTATTTCTTCTACAAAATAACCGGCTTCTCCTATAGCTTCAACAAGCTTTGATATCACTTCCCGGGTTTCTTTACCTACTAAACCTTCTTTACCTTTCAATATGGCTTCTGCATCTTCATTTTTTGCCTGTAACGCTACAACTATACCGTTGTTATCGTATTCTATAGCTATCTCGGGGTTAACTCTGAGTAATAAAGTTCCGACAGAAACAACTTTCTCTTCGTCACTGTCAGGCCTTCTCAAATTGCATCCTACAAGTGCTACGGCGCTTATAAGCACCAGGCTCAAAATAATTGATAATGTTTTTAATACTGAATATTTTTTCATTAAATCATTCTCCTTTCATTTTTTGATTCAACGGGCAATATGCCTTTTCACTTGTAGATTACGCAATAGTTTTCCCGATATCGGGGTCGCAATATATATTTTCAAAGTTCGGTTTCTTTTTTGCACATGAAACACACAAAATGCATAATTAAAATCGACTAATGAATATCATTTAAGAATCATCGCTGTCGTCTGAGTAAGTGTCATCATCTGTGTCATCGTCGTCATCGTCCGAATCATACTCGTCATCGTCGTCATCGATTTCTTCGTCATCATCCGATTCATACTCGTCATCGTCGTCATCTGTTTCTTCGTCATCGTCCGATTCATACTCGTCATCGTCGTCATCGATTTCTTCGTCATTGTCCGAATCATACTTGTCATCATCGTCATCCGTTTCTTCGTCATCGTCCGATTCATACTCGTCATCGTCGTCATCGATTTCTTCGTCATTGTCCGAATCATACTTGTCATCATCGTCATCCGTTTCTTCGTCATTGTCCGAATCGTACTTGTCATCATCGTCATCGGTTTCTTCGTCATCATACGATTCATACTCGCCATCATTATCGGTATCATCAATATCATTATCTTCAGTGTCGTCATCAATATCGTCATAGTCATCTTCCGTGTCGTTATGTATACTTTCTTCATCGTCATCCATCGGAATTACTATTTTATCTTCCGGATTATTCTTATCACTTATTTCAATAGTAACCGAAAGTTTTTCTTTTACATGCTCGGTTAAAGTGGAACCCAAGGTAACTCCGTGAGTTGCTATCCATTCATCACTCCCGGAGTCCAAAACTAAGGTAATCCGACCGCCCTCGTGCAAGTAACCCATCTCTATGGCTCTGTCCACAAGTTCGTCAATTACAGGATTCAGTTCTTTATTGTTATAGTGATATTCTTCAACCAGTTTCTTACCTTCGGTATTTATGCCTTCAAGAGCGATTACTTTATCGTATCTGTTGACATCTATTCTCACTTCGGGATTTATGCTTAAATATATGGAAGCAAAAGTTGACAGACCGGCTTGCAGTGCGAAGGAAAATACCAACAGGAAAACCGCTGCCACGGCTACCGCAGCATATACCCACCGCCTTCTCTCTCTTTCTTTTACTACCGTTTTTTCTTTGGGAACAGACTGAGGAATTTGCATCTCAATTACATTTGTTACAGTCTGCCCTACTTCATAGTGTCTGTTGGCGACTTTCAGGAAGCGTCCGTCCTGGCTTAAAACTACCGCATAGCTGAGATGACATTCCATTACCATGTATTTCATTTGAGACTTCCTCCTTTCCTTACAATTTTATTCCTGAGGTATCCGCGAATTATTTCGTATCCGTTGGTATGGAGTAAAAGCATTACCAGTATGTATTTTCTGTGACGTTCCAAAGTTTTACGTTCCACCCCGGATCCTCTGACCAATTCTGCCAGAGGCAGTTTTTTGGTTTTGGTCAACTTATCCAGAATCTCTTTGCTTTGTGCTCCGTAACTTATGGCTTGCGCACAGGCCTCCAATGTACGACCTTGCTTTGGTGAATTGTCCGCAATATCGGAAAAACTTACTCCGTATTGTGCTATTGTAGCTGCCAATTCTTCAATTTCCTGCTTTGTGGCTTCCAGGTTGGCTGAAGATTCATAATAGTCTTTCTCATCAGCCAATTCATCCATTAATGTTCTTTCGTCTTCGCCGGTTTCTTCGTACAGGGATATCGTGCCCTTATGTCTTGCCTCTTTTCTTTGGTAGTCAATAATGCGACTGCGAATAAGCATAGACGCATAATTTAAAAAAGTACCTCTTTCCCTTTCGTATCCCAGTATTGCCTCGTGAAAAGCAATCATGGCTATACTGAATTCATCATCCTGCTCGGTACAAAAGCCTGAAACGGCTTTGGAAGCTTCCGAGCGTATGAAAGGGATATAATCTCTTATGAGATCATCGGCTTTTTGAGAGTTATCTTTTGCCGCATAGACCGCTTTTACAATCTGATGCTCTCTTTCCATACCTCACCCTCTTCTCGTATATAGAATACGCAAAGGATTTATATAATCGGGGTCGTATCCTATATTTTTCATAAAACCCGATAAAGTAATATGAATTCTATCATATATGTTTAAATTATGTCGGTAAACAGGCAATTCCCGATGTCGGGGAAAATTAATATCCTTACAATTAACAAAAAGATGATATGTAATGATTTGATTGAGATTTGTGTATAAAGCCTGTTAAATAAGTATCACTGTTATAGTTCTTATCAGATTACATGATATAATATCCGTGAATAACACCATGCCCTTGGAGGTTAGTTAAATGAAATATATAAACCGTGTATTTAAATTGCCAGGAAAACCTGAAACTTGTTCGGTACGGAATAAAGGCTTGCGTCTTTTAATGCTTTTTATGGTTCTGATGTTGCTGCTTACATCTTGCACTCCCAAGGTATCTCCCCGCCCTTCCGAGATTGTAACAACTGTTCCGGAAACTCCTACACCTTCGGAAACAGTTGTGCCCAGTGAAGAACCGCTGCCTGATGATCCGGTACCTGAGGTGAAAACGGTAGTAATAGACGGTGTAACATATGAAGTCGCCCCGCTGCCCGATATGCCGGAACAGACAGAACTGGATTTTGCTGCGGAAAAAAGCAAATACATAGAAAGCGACGGAAGATATTATATGGATTATCTTTCCAACGTAAGGCTGGTATCCTACACCAACTCCAACGCATATCAGGGCTTTATTGAAGTTACGGGAAGGAATGCAAAAAAAGAAGAACTTCAATTCCAGTTTTATTGGGATACTTTTAATAGAAAAGTTGAATCTCACATGGGTGATATTGTTAATATCCTCTGGTTCTTTCTGGAAGGTGATAATTACAGTGAAGATAAGCAAGTTTATTGTTACGGATATGATTTATTTGTAGATGAATTCATAGATGACTTTGATACAAGCAGACTGTCATCGTATGCATTATACACCGACACTACTCCGCGGACATTGGACGGTGTTATAAAGTACAGTGAAATGTTTGACGACGAATTCAGGCTCATATCCGTACTGGGCAATGACGGTAAAATATATGATTTCTATTTAGATGATTCCATACTGTATGACTATAAAAAAACGATTGGCCATGAAGTGCGAATGAATTGGATTATAGAAACCCTCTTATTGGGAAATTATGAAAGCCCGGATAACGAGCGGGTATTTCTCACTGTGAGAGGAGTCATGGATATTGAACTCATAGGACAATCGGCATACATTGAGGAATTGGGAAAAAGTGAGGAAGGCATACCTTATGCTCCGTCAGTTGTTATACCCGATGATGTGGACTTAACAATTGAAGCAACCGCTGAGGAAATGAATACCGACATGGAGTCTCATTTTGTTTCGTTTGTAAAAATTGTAGAAAAAAGAACTGCTTCTTTTGATTATTACGATGATCTTACCGTACTTGATGCCGTAGATAAACACGGTAACAGTTTGACCTTTGCATACTCGCATTTTAATGATGAGAATTTGGAGAAAGATGCGATAGTCTGTGTTATTTGGCAAAACAGGGAATTGACAGATAAGGCAACCGGAAAGACGGATATATATAAATATGTGATAGGTATTGAAGACTACTCGGTGGATTCCGATACTTTTGAATATGTCGTTTCCACAAGGAAACTTTATACAAGTGATAAAATAGTAATGGAAGGTACATTCTATGAGCTGGCTATGGGAGATTACTATTACCTGGTATTTGTAGGTGAAGACGGATTTATGTATGCTCCTTTCATATGGGGTATGATGGAAAGTTCCGATGATTTATTTGAAATAAAAAAAGGCACAAAAATAAGAGTAGCATTCTACGAGAAGGAAATGTACATCTGGGAGGCGGGAAGCAGAATCCTGGACAGACAAGCGGTAGAGTTTTCGGTAATTGATTAGAACATTTAAAACTAAAAACCTGAAGTAAATAAATTTCATCATAATATGCAAAAATTATGTTGCTTCAGGTGTTTATCGTTGCCCAAAAATACGATTGTGTCGTCTGCTTAAAAAAACAATTGAAATATGTCAATTTAAAAAAGAATGTTCGATTTACCGTTATCAGTTTTCATTTAAACAATACTGTTTTTATTGACAATATGTCGTATACGACATATAATTGATGTTGAGATAGGAGAGTATGAGTGTTTGAAGTTATTTTCTACAATACGGAAGATGGAGTGTGTCCGGTCAAAGACTTTCTTGATTCTTTAGAACCTAAGCTTTTAGCTAAAACTCTGAGAACAATTGATTTACCGGAAATATACGGACACAAGCTTAGAGGTCCCTATTCCAAAGCTATTGAGGAAGGATTATTTGAACTTAGAACACAGCAAGGGTGCGATATAACAAGAGTGTTGTATTTCTTTATTTCCGGTCACAAAGCAATATTGACAAACGGCTTTATCAAGAAGACTGATAAAACACCTAAACATGAGATTGAACTTGCTAAAAAGTATAAGAAAGATTATGAACGGAGGTATGACAATGAGTAACTACAAAGAATATAAATACAAAGCACTTCAGAATCCTGAAGTAAAAGCTGAATATGATGCTTTACAGCCTGAATTTGACATTATCCAAGCTATGATTGATGCCAGAAACCAACAGAACCTTACACAAAAAGAATTGTCTGAAAGAACGGGAATAACACAAGCGGATATCAGCAGAATTGAAAACGGAACGAGAAATCCCAGTCTTAATATGATGAAGAGATTAGCCAAAGGTTTGAATATGCAACTAAAACTGGAATTTGTATCTACATGCAATGAAAACAGTGAACCGTATAATAATGTAAAAGATTAATCGGAAAAACCTTCCGTCATTGACTATATCCTTTCCGTTTAAGTCAAACTAAAGAAAAGGAAATAACGCAATGCATGGTATAATATCAATGACAAAATGACATTTCCGTGGAGGTTAAGTTAAATGAAATATATAAACCGCGTATTTCAATCGTCAGGACAAATTGATGTGCAATCCGTAAAGAATAAAAGTTTACGGCTTGCAATTCTTTTCATGGTCCTTCTGCTCCTGCTTACATCGTGCGGACCTACGTTAACACCCCGCCCTTCCGAGGTAGTTACTCTTGCCCCGACTACAGCTTCGGAAACACCTGCTCCTTCGGAAACGGATACACCGGTTGTTGAAGACCCTGTACCTTCGGAAGAACCGTTACCCCAACCGAAAACCATGGAAATTGACGGTGTAACATATGAGATGGCTCCCCTGCCCGAATTTCCGGAGCCGGAGGAATTGGATTTCGCTGCGGAGAAAAAGAAATATCAAGAGGACGAAGATTATTCGGCAAACTATCTCTCCACTGTAAGACTTATTTCATATAAAGAAGATAAGGTTTTAGGGTATCGTACGGAAGTAACGGCAAGGAATGCAAACAAAGAAACTCTTAAATTTTATCCTACCGAGTACCAGTTTTATAACTTCTTCAAAGAGTATATGGGTGAGATTGTCAATGTAATCTGGTACTTCGACAGTAATGCTTATGATGAGAACGACAAGGAACTATACTGT
Organism: Bacillota bacterium; assembly: GCA_022706885.1. Taxonomy (GTDB): domain Bacteria; phylum Bacillota; class Clostridia; order DUPQ01; family DUPQ01; genus DUPQ01. The sequence continues at coordinate 19,376 of JAKJBR010000009.1, read as the reverse complement.
TGTGCGTACGATATGTATATCGATGAAGAAACCAATCAGAACGATAACTTTGTTGAAGGCAAACTCACATCGTACAAGTTGAACAGCGATTATGATATCAGAATAACATCGGGTGTCGTAAAACTCTCCGAAAAAATTGATGATCTTTTCTTAGTTCTATATGTACTGGGTGAGGACGGTTATCTGTACGACTTTTATTACAAAGATACTTACATATCGCTTTATGCAGGAGAGCCGGGTACCGAAGTGAAAATAGAATGGTATATAAAAGCCGATCGTATATTTTTTGATTTCGGTGAGGATGATGCAAAAGGCGAGCTTATTCCTTTAAGACGGCTCTATGAGTACGAGGTGTTAAAAGAAGCCCCTTCAGACGATTATTTCTATAGCCCGGACGGCATACCGTATATCCCCGGTGTTGTCATTCCCGACCATGTGGATTTGACAAAGGAAGCAAGTGCGGAGGAAATAAATACCGACATGGAGTCGGATTTTATCTCATTGGTGAAAAAAGTGGATGAAAAACCTATCCCTCTAAGTAAATACACATCATATACTCAATTCGATACCGTAGATAAAAACGGTAACACCCTGACCTTTGTTTGCACCGAATTTGCTTACACTACCCTGCAGAAAAATCAGGCTACCTATGTCATCTGGCGAAACGAGCAATTAACCAACATTGAAACGGGAAAAACCGATATATATAAGTTTGTAGTAGGTTTTGAGAGCCATTATGAAATAAATGACAACACTTTTGCAAACGGGGTTACCACCAGGAAACTTTATGTGAGCGAGAAAAAGCAAGTGGAAGGCACCTTCTATAAACTGTCCGAAGGAGACTACCAATACTTGAATTTCCTGGATAATGACGGATTCCTGTATTCCTTTTTCATCGGAGGTCAGATGGATGTTGAAAGTTTGAGAAATATGGCACAAGGAACCAAAATTAAAGTATCATTCTACGAAAAAGAGATCTACATATGGGAAGCCGGTCAAAGACTTTTGGACAGAATAGCGGTGGATTACACGGTCATTAAATAGAAAGATATTCCGAAAATCCTCCATCCCCTTCACGGAAGATACGGATATTCAGTAAGGCGGTGCATATGAAAATAGACAGAATATTTGTATACGGATCATTGATGAAAGATTTTAGGTTCTATAAGCAATATCTTGAAGGAAAGATAAGTAATATAAGTTATGGAAAAACACACGGAACCCTCTATCATCTTCCGGAAGGTTATCCCGCTTTGGTGGACGGAGACGGATTAGTTCTGGGCGAGATTATGGAACCGGTCGATGATTTACTTTTGGCTGACCTGGATAGATTTGAGGGTTACACCGGTACGGCGGATAATAATTTATATATCAGAGAAAAAAGAACCGTTTTGAGAGAAGACGGAAAACAACAGGAATGTTGGGTATACATCTACGCTAACAAAAAATATGCCGAAGAAAAAGGGATAACGGTGGCGGACGGAAACTGGAGAAGATTCTTATCCGAGTTGCAAAATTAATAACTGCCGAGGAGTTGTTACTATGAGGTGCGAAAAGAACATTGAATTCGCTAAATATGTGGACACCAAATTAGATGAAGCCGACCAGATGGCAATAGAAACCGATATACGCTATACGGCGGATGAAGTTTTTAACAGAGTAAAAAAACGCATTATGGAAAAGGAAAAGATATAGTCCATGTATTTTCCATAAATACACCCTCTCCTCTCTCTTTCTATGCTTATTAAGCTCTTGCACCACATTTAATGCACCATAATGTCACCTATCAGGTGCCGTTATATTGATATTATTAACCTGTGCGGTATAATATATGCAGTAGGAGGTATGAGTTATGTCACAATTAACTTTCAGTGTCCGCATGGATGAGAATCTTAAAAGAGAATTTGATAGCTTGTGTCAGGACTTTGGCATGAATGCAAGCACAGCTATAAATGTTTTTGCACGAGCCGTGGTAAGACAACGCCGTATTCCGTTTGAAATAGCTTCTTCCGAAAACGAAATCACCAGAGAAGGTGCTATGGCAGCTTTTATGTCTCTGAGGGAGCAAGCAAAGAAGAGCGGTATTTCCGATATGACTTTAGAAGAGATTAATCGGGAAATAAACTTTGCACGACAGGAGCATTCCAAAGGATGATGTCGCTACACTTCCGGTTGTTTTCAAGATGCTTATCGGCAAAATAATATCTTTATTGTCACACCAAGGCAGTTATTGGAGTATTGTAATCAATTACTGAATAAAAAAGAGGAATAACCAATGAGAATAAACAACTATATCAGTTCCGCAGGTATATGCTCCAGAAGGAAGGCGGATGAACTTATCACACAAGGTAAAGTCAAGATAAACGGTAAAACTGCTGTTATAGGTCAGGTTGTCAATCCCGGCGACAGAGTGGAAGTTAACGGTGAATATGTAAAACCTTCTAAAAACTTCGTGTACATAGCATTTAACAAACCCGTCGGAGTTATATGTACCACCGAAAGACATGTAAAAAACAACATAATTGACTTCATCAATCATCCGGAAAGGATATTTCCCATAGGGCGACTGGACAGAGATTCCGAAGGTTTGATTCTTCTTACCGGTGACGGCAGCATAGTAAACGAAATTTTAAGAGACAAGAACAACTATGAGAAAGAATATATAGTAACGGTGGATAAAGAGATAACACCGGATTTTATCCAAAAGATGTCCAAAGGAGTGAGGATATTCAACCCGGTAAAAAACACCTTTACCCGCACAAAACCCTGCAAGGTAGTGAAACTGGATTCTTATGTGTTCAAGATTGTTCTTACGCAGGGATTAAACAGACAGATAAGAAGAATGTGTGCTTCTTTTGACTATAAAGTGGTAAAACTCAGACGTATACGCATAATGGATATAGGGTTAAAGAATCTTCCTCCCGGAAAGTGGAGAAACCTTACGGACGATGAAGTGCAATCTTTACTTGCAACAAAAAAATCCGATGACAACTAAAAGATTTAAAAAAATATATATAGAAATAACCAATGTATGCAATCTGAATTGCTCCTTCTGCCCGCCCACCAAACGCAAGCCGGAGTTTATGAGTATCAATACTTTCGGTAAGATATTAAATCAGATAAAACCCTATACCGACTACATATATCTTCATGTCAAAGGAGAGCCTCTTCTCCACCCCGATTTAAGTGCTATTCTGGATATCAGCTATGAAAAAGGGTTTTTTGTGAATATAACGACAAACGGCACACTGATACCGGAAATTAAAGATACCTTATTTGCTAAACCCGCAATAAGGCAGATAAACATTTCATTGCACAGTATGGAGAATAATAATACGGATAATACCTACATTAAGAATATATTAACTTTTATCAAACAAGCTGTCAGTGACACGAGTATGATTATTTCTTTAAGGCTGTGGAATCTTGATGATAAGGATTCCTTTAGTTTCGGTGCAGGAAAAAACTCTGCCGTATTACAAGCAATTGAAAATGCATTCAACCTGCCTTTCAGGATTGAAGAAGCATCGGCAACCGACCGCGGTATTAAAATAGCCGACAGAATATATGTCAATCAGGATTTTGTCTTTGAGTGGCCGGATATAAATGCAAAAGAAATAAACACATCGGGTTTTTGTTACGGACTGCGCAATCATGTTGCCGTATTGGTTGACGGAACGGTTGTCCCCTGCTGTCTGGATCAGGACGGGATAATGAACTTGGGCAATATTTCGGAAACAGATTTTTCTAAGATTATCGGCAGTAAAAGAGCAATTGACATAGTTAACGGTTTTAACAACAGGCAGATTACGGAAGAACTTTGTAAAAAATGCCCATACATAAGCAGATTCGATATCAAATCGCATTAAAAATAATGACATATTCAGCCTTTTTATAGTAAAATAAAATAAGAAGTTGTAAAACAAAATAAACCTTTCATCAAACAAATAAGGAGGAAATTCCCGTGAAAAAAAAGCAAGTTCAGTTAGATGAGAAAGGGTTCAGGAAGTTCAGCATTCGCGACAGTATTGCTTATGCAGCAGGTGATTTCGGCTGCAATATGAGTTTTGCCTTAAAAGGCACCATGGCGATTTTCTGGACACAATTCATGCAGATGGATTCCATATTGTATGCAGCACTGCTTGTAATAGTGCAGGTATGGGATGCAATCAATGACCCCTTAATCGGAACCATTATCGATGCCGACAGACGTCAGTATAAGAGAAATAAATTTCTCACATACATTTTTGTAGGCTCCGTGGGACTTATCGTAGGAGGAGCGCTGTGCTTTATCCCGTGGAGAAATGCACCCAATATAGCAAAAATACTCATATTCGTATTCGGGTATGTCCTTTGGGATGCTTTCTATACCATAGCAAACGTACCGTACGGTTCGCTTCTTTCACTCATATCCGCCGACCCCGCCGACAGGGCTTCCTTATCGGCATGGCGTTCGGTAGGAGCAATGGCCGGCAACATACTGCCTATGGTTTTATTACCGGCTATCATTTACGATAACAATAATAACATCGTCGGAGTTCGTGTATTCATAGCCGCTCTTCTCATGGGAGTATTGGGATTCATAGCATTCCAGTTTATGATTAAAAATACCGTAATACGTGTACAGGAACCGGTTAAACTTCATGAAAAACAGCCCAAATTCAATGTGTTCAAAGCACTGGCCAATTTCATACGTAACCGTCCCGCTGTAGGTGCAACCGTTGCCGCAATGGGAATGTTTTTAGGCGTCCAAGGTGCAACTACCGCAGTTACCGTTCTTTTCCAGTCATATTTTCAGAATGTAAAGATACTGGGAATAGTACAGCTTTTTGCCTTACTCCCCATATTCCTTTTTACACCTTTAGCCAGAAAAATGGTAGTAAAGTACGGAAAAAAAGAACTGGCAACGGTAGGTTCTCTTTGCAGCCTTGTATCATGTATCTTAATGATTATCCTGCCCATTACTCCCGACTTAAAGGGTCTCATAATCTATATCGTATGCCTGTTCATAAGCAGCTTAGGCTTGGGAGTATATTCCACCGTTTCCTGGGCAATGATGGGTGACGCAATAGACTACAATGAATGGAAGCACGGCGCCAGAGAAGAAGGCGTTACCTACTCGTTACATTCATTCTTCAGAAAACTTGCACAGGGAGTCGGACCTGCCGTAGCTCTTGTAATAATGGTGGCGCTGGGATATGTAGAAGCCAATGAAGGCAATCAGACATTTGATGTAGCCTTAAGAATGCGCTATCTCGTAGCCGCTTTATACACGTTCAGTGCTCTTTTAATGTATATAGGGCTGGGACTTATCTACAACCTTGACAAAAAGAAATTAGCCAAGATGAATGAGGAACTGGAAGCTGTACGTGTGGCTGCGGAAGCCGAAGAAAAGGAGGAAGTTAATTGAGAACAATATATAACTTAAATGCAAAATGGGCTTTTACAAAACAGGCAAATGCCGTTCCCAAGCAAATGCCCGACAATTGGATATGGGTAAATCTTCCGCATACCTGGAACGGAATAGACGGACAGGACGGAGGTAACGATTATTATCGTAATACCTGCTACTATGCCAAACAGATAGACAAAACCGATCTGCCGACGACAGATTGCTACTATCTGGAAATACAGGGAGCAAACTCTTCAGCCGATGTTTATCTTAATGGAAACCATCTGGCTCATCATGACGGCGGTTACTCCACATGGAGAGTGGATATCACGTCTCACCTTACCCGTGACAATCTGCTGGTTGTAGCGGTGAATAACTCACACAACGAAAAGGTCTATCCTCAGTTCGCCGATTTCACCTTCTACGGCGGATTGTATCGTGATGTAAACTTAGTCTGTGTAAACAAATCCCATTTCTCTTTGGACTATTACGGAGGACCGGGGGTAAAAATAACTCCCGAAATAAAAGGGAAAAATGCAAATGTTCATATTGAAACATGGGTAACAAATCACAAAGAGAGACAAGCCGTTCGCTACACAATTTATGATGCTAAAGATAAAAAGGTAACAGAATTGGAAACCGATAAGACCGAAGTTGTGATGGAAATAAAGAATGTGCATTTATGGCACGGCAGAAAAGACCCTTATCTGTACAGAGCAACGATTGAACTTGTAGAGGACAATAAAGTCATAGACAATATTTCCTCCCGTTTCGGTTGCAGAACCTTTGAGATACATCCGGAAAACGGCTTTACACTGAACGGAGAGCAATATCCTTTAAGAGGAGTGTGCAGACATCAGGATCGTCTGGATATAGGTAATGCTCTTTTACCCGAACACCACGATGAGGATATGCAACTTATATGCGAAACCGGTTCAACAACCATTCGTCTTGCCCATTATCAGCATGATCAGTATTTCTACGATTTATGCGACCAATACGGAATGGTGGTGTGGGCGGAAATACCGTATATCTCACAACACAATCCCGCTGCAAACGAGAATACGATAAGTCAGATGAAAGAGCTTGTAATACAGAACTATAACCATCCTTCCATCGTTGTCTGGGGACTTTCCAATGAAATAACCATGAAAGGAGACAGAGATCCCGACCTAATCAGAAATCATCAGGTACTCAACGACCTTTGCCATGAACTGGACAGCACACGCTTGACAACCGTTGCGGCGGTATCCCCCTGCCCTGTCGACAGTCCTTATTTAAAGATACCGGATGTGGTATCCTACAACCACTATTTCGGCTGGTACGGCGGTGATGTTTCCATGAACGGTCCGTGGTTTGACGATTTCCATAAAAAACACCCCGACATACCCATAGGCTGTTCGGAATACGGATGTGAAGCACTCAACTGGCACACCTCCCGTCCCGATCAGGGAGACTATACCGAAGAATATCAGGCATATTATCACGAGGAACTGATAAAGCAACTGTTTTCACGCAAATACTTATGGGCAACTCATGTATGGAATATGTTTGACTTCGGTGCCGATGCCAGAAATGAAGGCGGTACAAACGGTCGAAACCACAAAGGCCTGGTAACAATAGACCGTAAGTATAAAAAAGATTCTTTCTATGCATACAAGGCCTATTTATCCGATGAGCCTTTCGTACACATATGCGGCAAGCGATATATAAACCGTGTGGAGGATGTGACCAAGGTTACCGTTTATTCCAATCAGCCGGAAGTGGAACTGCTTGCAAACGGCGTATCTTTGGGCAAGAAGAAAGCAAAATGTTTCTTCTACTTTGATGTGCCCAACAAAGGCAGAACCGTATTGACGGCCGTAGCGGGTAAACAAAAGGATGAAAGCGTAATAAACAAGGTTGAGAAGTTTGATGAGTCCTACCGCATGAGAGAAAAGACCGCAATACTCAACTGGTTTGATATAACCGCGCCCGAAGGATATTTCTCTCTTAACGATAAGATAGAAGACATATTGAAAACAACCAGGGGAACACTTCTTTTCATGGGTCTTTTCGGTAAAATGATTCCTAAAAAAGGTGAGAAAGTCATGGGAGGCTTTGAGATGAATGACTCCATGATGAAAATGCTGGGAGGATTCACGGTCTTGCGGCTAGCCGGCATGGTAGGAACAATGGGGCTGAAGCTGACAAAAGAGGATTTACTGGACCTCAACGCAAAGCTTAACAAGATAAAGAAAAAGGAATAATCATCGGGTATTACTGCAGATAAATCGCCTCGTTGCATTCAAATGTGCAACGAGAGCGCTTTTATCGTTATATTTTGCAACGAGAGATGCAACGAGAAGCTTGTCGTTGCATTTTTACTGTAATCATGTTACTATAAGTCCGTAGGAGAAAAAACAATGGATCCGAAAGAAAGTATTAATGTTGAGTTCAAGCAGGAAGTGTCCAAAACATTTTTAAAAACGGTAAGTGCATATGCCAACTACAATGACGGAAGAATAATATTCGGTATCGATGATAACGGAATCATTATAGGTTTAGATGATGCTGAAGCACAATTATTGAGAATTGAAAACATGATAAATGATTCCGTAAGTCCCATTCCGAGTTTCAGCATTCAACTTAAAAGTGAAAAAAATAAAGAGACCATAGTTTTAACGGTCAGAAAAGGAAAAGATACTCCATATTTATACCACAACAAAGCATATCGCAGAGCGGATACCGCAACTGTTGAAGTAGACGGATTTGAATTGAGAAGATTGGTAATGCAGGGAATGAATATCAATTATGAGAGCATAAAAGCTTACTCTCAGGATTTAACTTTCAATACCCTGGAGGAGCAATTAAAAAAAGTATTGGGCATAGAAAAACTCAGTCTCGACATATTAAAGACACTGAACTTATACAACATCGACGGCTACTACAACATTGCCGCTGAATTGCTTGCAGACACTAACGCCGTTAAGTTTTCCGGGGTAGATATTGTAAAGTTCGGAAAAGATATTAATACTTTTTTATACAGGGAAACCATAACTGAACAGTCTCTCTTGCTCCAATATAAAAGAGCACTTGAACTTTATGAACAATACTATACCTATGAAGAAATAGAAGGATTTACCAGAGTCAAAAAGGAACTTATACCCAAAGAAGCTTTCAGAGAGGCTCTGGCAAATGCCTTGGTACACAGGGTATGGGATATTAATTCCTTTATCCAAATTGCCATGTATGATGACAGAATCGAGATAAGTTCACCGGGAGGCTTACCCCCCGGACTGTCGGAAAATGAGTATTTACTGGACAGAATATCCGTTTTAAGAAATCCCATAATAGCAGATGTGTTTAATAAACTCGACATAATTGAAAAATTCGGAACAGGCATAACAAGAATTAAAGAACAATATACCGACAGCATAACAAAACCGGATTTTTGCATAACCGAAAACAGGATAATAATTGAATTGCCTGTTACGGAAAAGAACATTTTAAGAGTATCGGAAGACGAAAAATCGGTATATACACTATTGAAAAATGAGGCACAATTATCCAGAAATGAAATTGATTCGGCACTGGGTTTTGATAAGTTTAAAACAATCAGAGTATTGAATAACCTTATCGACAAGAATATTGTTGATAAAGAGGGAAAAGGATCGGCGGTTGTATATAAATTGAAGTAACGCCGCTAAAAGTATCGCAGGGAGACCGATTATGAAAATATCCAAAAAAGATGCTTACACATGGTTTAAATTCTTTGCAACACTACCTGAAGAGGAACAGCTCACGGCAGATCAGTCGGAAATAGTGTATGCTGCATTTGCTCAGATTGAAGAGGTTGTGGATAAAAGAAACCGAGAGTTGATGGAAAGCATAGGCGGCCTTAAAACTCTGCAAAACAGGACATATTATGTGGGAAATGACGACAAGTTCCCAAACGGCTGTAAGTCCTGTCTTCTGGGAACGGGCTTAAGTGCCGTAAGAAAAACCAATAAGTGTAACCTTGAATGCAAGTTCTGCTATAACTACGGTGAACTGGACGACATACCTCCCGTAGGTGAAGGCATGTGGGAAATAGGAGAAACAAAATATTATGAAAAAGACATCGATTTATTGCTTTCCGTACACAAAAAGCCTACCGGCATATCTTATGTATATTTAGAGCCTTTCATGGAAATTGAAAAGTATTATCCGGTTATAAAGAAGTTTCACGATGCAAACATTCACCAGCATATGTACACAAACGGAACATTGGTCACCGGACAATCGGTCAAGATATTAGCCGGATGCGGTCTTGACGAACTCAGGTTCAATTTAGGTGCCGCAAATTGTTCGGATAAAGTTATTGATAACATGAGATTAGCGGCAGAGCATATACGGAGTGTCGGTATTGAGACTCCTATGACACCGGAATTTATAAAAGATTTTTTTGAAAAGAAGAATATGATTTTAAATACCGGCATAAAGTTCATAAACTGTGCCGAGCTTCACTTAAACCCCAATAATATTGCTAACTACTACGGTGAGAATATGTATATTTCCCGACACGGCTATATCTCCCCTGTCTGGAGCCGTGAACTTTCTTTGAAGCTTATGAAGACAGCAGACGATGAGAAATGGGATATTGTAGTACATGACTGCTCCAACTATACCAAATTTGTAAGAGGACTAAATCTGTCGGCCAAAGAAGGAAAATGGTTCGGAGCAAATGACTATGCATGTGAATTTCCGGTCATTCCTTATGAATACTTCCTTCCGATATTACAGGATGAGAGTTTTCAATTTTCAGACGACCAACCGCTTTTGGCAGAATATGCCGACAGGGTATAATATAACTACTAAGGTGACAGTTATGAAAGCCATCAGATTAAGAACGGAATATCTGCAGGAACCGATAGGAATTGATATAGTCAGGCCCCGTTTCTTCTGGAACTGTGAGGGCGGGATAAAACAGACCGCCTACAGGATTATTTGCAAGCGAGACGGAGAAACCGTCTGGGACAGCGGAAAAGTTTTGTCCGATGCCATGACTCATATTGCTTATGACGGCAAGCCTCTTTGCAGTCGTGATATTATCGACTGGTCGGTTAAACTCTGGGATGAGGAAGGAAAAGAAGGTGAAATATCTTCTTCTAAGTTTGAAATAGGGCTGTTACAACCTTCCGATTGGAAGGCACAGTGGATTACGGGAAACTATATTGTATGCAGAAAGAAACGTTATCCCGTAGATTGTTTCCGCAAAATTTTTAAGTGCAAGAATATTGCCAAAGCACGGTTGTATATCACCGCCTGCGGAGTTTACGAAGCATTGATTAATGGCCGAAGGTGCGGTACATTTGTCATGGCTCCCGGCTATACCGACTACCGAAAAAGAATTCAATATCAGACTGTAGATGTGACAGAATTACTGTTAAGCGGAGAAAATACACTGACCGTATGGCTTGCAGACGGCTGGTATCGCGGCTCCTGCGGTTCCTGGGGCTTGAAGAATCAATACGGCAGCGTAACCAAGCTTTTAGTTCAGCTGGAAATAACCTATACCGACAATACCGTTCACACCGTTATTTCCGATGACAGCTGGGATTGGAGCAATGACGGTCCCATTCGATTTGCAGACAATAAGGACGGAGAAATCTACGATGCAAACTATACGGCTTCATATAAAGGGAAAGCGAAATTGACAAAGAACAGGGTTATTCCGGTTGCTTCCAATAACGTGGGAGTTTCCGAGCAGGAACATTTTACCGCCAAAAAGATTATAACCCCTTGCGGTAAAACCGTGTTGGACTTCGGACAGAATATGGCGGGTTATGTTGCTTTCAGTTTAAACGCCAAAGCTCGACAGAAAATAACTCTCCGCTTCGGAGAAATGATAAAGTCCGACGGCGAATTCACTCAAGATAATTTTCAGCTTGTTTTCGGGAAACATGTTACTCCCCTGCAGCAGGTTATATATACCTGCAAGGAAGGACACAATCAATACAAGACACGCTTTTCGATATTCGGGTTTCAGTATGTACAGGTAGAAGCGGATTTTGACATAAATCCCCAAGACTTTGAAGTAATCGCCGTTTACTCAAATCTGGAGCGGACCGGTTTCTTTGACTGTTCTCATCCTTTGGTGAACGGTCTGGTACATGCCACTGTCTGGTCGGCAAAAAGCAATCACCTGGATGTTCCCACAGACTGCCCTACCAGAGAACGCCATGCATGGACGGGTGATGCTCAGATTTTCTTTGAGACGGCAAGTTATCTTTTTGATTTTGCCGCATTCTCTAAAAAATATTTACAGGATGTTTACGACTGGCAAAGAAAGAACGGTAAACTGCCCCATATTGCCCCCGACGGAGGTGCCGACTTCTATATGAAACCTATGAACGGTTCGGTAGGCTGGTCGGATGTGGGAATTATAATTCCCTATCAGTATTACAAAATATTCGGTGACAGGGATATTCTTCAAAGATTCTATAACGGTATGGCAAACTATGCCCGCTTTATGATTAGTCGTTGCGGTAAAACCATGCCTGTATTTGCCAAGAGAATCAGGTTGTCTGAAGGCAATAGCAAATATCTTGTCAATACGGGTCAAAGTTACGGCGAATGGGCGGAACCGGTAGACGTCTGCTCGTTCAGGTGGCAGGACTTTGCAACACCTCATCCCGAAGTATCCACCGCCTACACGTCTTATGTTCTGGGGTTAATGGCAAAAATTGCGGAAATCTCAGGCTATGAAAAGGATGCCCGGGAATTCGAGAAATACAGCAAAGGTTGTAAAAATGCATACCGGGAACTGGTATCGGGCGGCAAGTATGACTTGGATACCGACCGACAGGCGCAATTGGTGCGTCCATTAGCATTTGATTTACTTAATGAAGAACAGACGGAATTTGCAAGGAAACGGCTGATTAAGGCACTGGAACACTATCGTTGGCGGTTGGGTACCGGTTTCTTATCCACACCCATGATTTTAAGCGTACTGGCTGAATATGACTTAGAGGCGGCATACAGGTTATTGGAGAACGAGGAAATTCCCGGCTGGCTCTCCATGCCTCTTCACGGTGCCACCACCATCTGGGAGAACTGGGAAGGCCCATATAATACCCAGGGTGCCGGGCTCGGTTCACTTAACCATTATTCCAAAGGTGCGGTTTGCCGATGGCTGTTTGATACCGTGTGCGGCATAAGAGTAAACGGAAAAAATCAATTTGTTGTTGCTCCCCGACCGGGCGGCAGTTTAACTCATGCATCCGCTTCGTATAACAGTATTTACGGTAAAGTGCAAAGCAAGTGGAAAAAAACGGACAATAAATATGAATTTACAATAACCGTACCTGCAAACTGTGAAGCCGTGATATCTCTGCCCGACGGCAGCGATTATAGACAGCTTGCCGGTACGATGATTTATACAACGGAGGGTTGATATGGATATTAAAAACATTATTTCCAAAATGACTTTGGAAGACAAGATTGCCTTTTGCGAAGGTGCCTCTTTCTGGGAAACAAGGAAGTTTGAGCAGTACGGTATTCCCGCCATGTTTGTATGCGACGGACCCCACGGTCTGCGCAAGCAGGAGACCGACGGCAAATCGGATATGCTGGGAGTCAACCAATCAAGACCCGCTACCTGCTTTCCTACCAGTGTGACCACTGCCAACAGCTGGGATACCGACCTGTTGCAGGCAGTAGGCAGTGCAATCGGCAAGGAAGCACGCAATCAGAATGTGGGCGTGGTTTTAGGACCGGGATGCAATCTGAAACGCAATCCGTTGTGCGGCAGAAACTTCGAGTACATCTCCGAAGATTCTTACCTTGCAGGCAAATTGGCGGCGGCATTTATACGGGGAGTTGAGAAGCAAGGTGTAGGTACCGGCCTCAAGCACTTTGCAGCCAATTCTCAGGAGTTGAGCCGTCTTACCACCGACTCGATTATGGATGACCGTACTCTCAGAGAATTGTATCTTACCGCCTTTGAAATAGCGGTGAAAGAGGGCAAGCCGGCTACAGTCATGTGTGCATACAATAAACTGAACGGCACCTATTGCAGCGACCATAAGCAATTACTGACCGACATTCTTCGTACCGAATGGGGTTTTCAGGGCCTGGTTGTAACCGACTGGGGTGCAATGAACAACCGTATCGAATGTTTTAAGGCAGGCTGCGATCTGAATATGCCGGGTGGCAGTAATTACATGGCAAAGGATACAAAAAAGGCCGTTGAAGCCGGTATGCTGAAAGAAAGCGATATTGATGTTTCCGTAAGAAGAATACTGAAGCAGGTATTCCGGGCGGCGGAAACCTTAAAAACCCCTTATGAATGCGACTATGATGCCCACCATGAGCTTGCCCGTAAGGCGGCGGAACAGGGTGCGGTACTTCTTAAAAATGATGATAATGTTTTACCGCTGCAAAACGGCGATAAAATTGCCGTCATAGGTGCCATGGCCAAGTCCATGCGCTATCAGGGTGCGGGCAGCAGTCATGTAAATGCAAAGAAATTAACTCTGCCTATTGATGCTCTTCCCGAAGCGGTTTATGCATCGGGATGCGATGACTTCGGTAACACCACCGATGCACTGATTGAGCAAGCGGTAAAGGTTGCAAAGGAAGCACAAACGGCTGTTATCTTTGCAGGTCTTCCCGAACGCTACGAGTCGGAGGGTTTTGACAGGGAGAATATGAGGATGCCGGAAGGTCATATACGCATGATTGAGGCTGTTGCCGAAGTAAACACAAATACCGTAGTGGTACTGCTCTGCGGAAGTGCGGTGGAATGTCCCTGGGCCGACAAAGTAAAGGGCATTCTCTATGTGGGTCTTTGCGGTCAGGCGGGCGGTAAAGCCATAGCCAACCTGCTCTACGGTAAAGTAAATCCCTCAGGCAAATTAGCGGAAAGCTGGCCCTATTCTTACGAGGATGTGCCTTCGAAGGATATTTTCGGTAAAATGATTGACGCTCTGTATACAGAGGGTATCTATACAGGCTATCGGTATTATGACAAAGCCGGTGTTCCCGTTCGTTGGCCGCTCGGTTACGGTCTCAGTTATACAAGTTTTGATTATACAAATCTGAACATAAAGGAAAAAACCGTTACGGTTACCGTTAAAAATATCGGCGACCGTGCGGGAGCGGAGGTTGTGCAGTTGTATATCGGTGCTCCTCAGGACGGCATCCATCGTCCGGTTAGAGAACTGAAAGGTTTCAAAAAGATATTCTTACAGCCCGGTGAAAGTACGACGGTTTCCTTTGAACTTGAAGACCGCAGCTACTCAATCTGGCAGAACGGCTGGAAGATTCCCGGCGGTACATACACAATACACATTGCGGATTTGTCTGAAAGTATTAAAATTTCAGGTGAAAGTATAGATATTCCCGCATGGCAGAAAGAATCATGGTATCAATCGTGCAAAGGAAAGCCTACATTGAAAGATTGGGAGTTATTGACGGGTAAGACCTATACCGTTCCGGTATTGAAGAAAGGTAAGTTTACTATGAATAATACCGTAATGGAGATGAAGGATTACTCGTTTGTAATGAGAATAATGGTCAAGGTTGTGGAACGGATAGTTGCAAAAGTAAACGGTTGCAAGGTGGACTATGACAATCCGGATTTTCGAATGATGATTAATACCTCATTGGGTGCACCGCTTCGCAGCATGCAGATTGCAGGCGGTGTAAAAGACGGTATTATGCAGGGACTTTTGGATATGGCAAACGGTCACTTCTTCCGGGGAATCGGAAAAATGATAAAAGGATAACAGGGGGAACAATTATGAGTAAAGCGGAAACCGAGGAAAAGCGCATTAAAAGAAAAGCTAAAGAACTGAAAGAATTGGAAAAGTGGAAAAAAGAGCAGGCTCGTCCAAAACGTAAATTCTATCTGTTGTATCTTATGGTAGTGCTGTGTCTGGTGTTCATAGTGGATACCGTTGCAACCGAAATAAGTGTCAAAATGAAGGCGGAAATATGTCACTACCTGTTTGACGACTCTACGGCTGTCATGGATTTATTAGGTATGCTGGCTTCGGCGGTTATGATTGCAGGTGCGATATATAAGTCCATGTCCGACCGGTTCGGCCGAAAGATATTCCTGGTGCTGAACACCGTTGCCATGGGCTTGGGTATGTTTATTGTCTACTTGGCAGGTGAAATAGGTTCCGCTGCCGTTTACGTCATAGGTTCTCTGTTTATCACCTTCTTTATTGCCCATGATATGCAGGCGGTATATGTGATAGAAACCGTGCCTTCCAAGTACCGATTTACCATACTGTCGATAGTCACTTCCGTTGCCAGTCTGGGCAGTATTCTTATTCCGGTATTGCGACGTAATATAATGGGCAATAATACTGAACTTTGGAATAAAGTATTTCTTATCCCCGCTATTTTAGGTGCCGTTGTCGGTCTGATTGCAATGATTACCGCACGGGAAACCGATGTTTTCCTTAACCAAAGAATAAAGTTCCTGGAAATGACCGATGAGCAGCGTGAAGCGGAAAAAGAGCAGCGACATGCAGAGGCTCAGGCTCAGGGCGGTTTGGGGGCGGCATTCAGATTTGCTTTCCGTCATAAACAGTTACGCTGGATATTCATATGTACAATGGTGGTTTCCATGGCTATGATAGGTACCATGTACTACCAGCAGATTATGACCTACGGTTACGAGGCTGCTTACGGCACATCCACCCCCGAGGTGGTTACCGATGCGCTGATGGTTATGCCGATAATCGGTGCAGTCTTCACATTGGCAAGAGGTTTCATCAGTGACATATTCGGAAGAAAGACCGTTGCCGTTGTAATGGCCTCTTTGGCGGTTGTAGGCATGATCGGTTTGTATTTAGGTGTTACCTTTGTATGGAATCCGGTGCTGGTGGGACTGTTTACCGGTATATATGTTTCAGGATACTGGTGTGCAGCCGATGCCATGGGAGGCAATATGTCCGCCGAGTCTTCTCCCACCAACTTACGTGCTTCCATCATAGGAGCTCAGAGTCTGTGTAACATGGTAGGCATGGGTGTTTCCTTCCCCGCTATGATTGCGGTTGCTGCGATTGCGGGGAATAATGCTTTGGGTATAGCCTGCCTTTTCCTTGTGGTAATTCCGCTGGTGGTTGCTATTATACTGTTCTTAGCCAAGGTAGCGGAAACCAAAGGTATCGATCTCAATACCGTTCGCGGAGACGAGTGGGACTGACAATATATTAAAATCGGAGTCACTGAGTGAACCCGAAAACATTTAATAAGTATATAGTGGCTGAAATGGTATATAATTTAAGTACCGATTCTATTAACATATCATGATGTATGGAAAAACGGAGGGATATATAATGCAGGATTATGAAAAACTCGGAGTGTTCTATATAGGGAAAAAATATGATCTGGAAAACCGTAAGTTGCAGGATGAATATGTTCTTATGAAATCAAAGAACCTGACCACGCATGCCGCCATTATCGGAATGACCGGAAGCGGTAAAACGGGGCTGGGAATAGGACTTATTGAAGAGGCTGTAATGGATAATATTCCCGTTATAGCCATTGATCCCAAAGGCGATCTGACAAACCTTGCTCTGACATTCCCCATGCTTAGAGCGGAAGATTTCCGTCCGTGGATAAATCTTCAGGATGCTTCCAATAAAGATATGGACCCCGACTCTTATGCACAGGCTCAGGCCGATTCCTGGCAAAAGGGATTGGCCGAATGGGGTCAGGACGGTTTAAGAATACAGCGATTGAAAAACGAGTCGGATGTGAAAATATATACTCCGGGAGGCTCTTCCGGTATAGGTGTATCGGTATTGAAGTCTTTCAATGCTCCCTCTAAGGAAGTTCTAGCGGATAAAGATACATATCGTGACAGAATAAGTGCCACCACTACGGGGCTTCTGACTATGCTGGGAATAGCTGCCGACTCCTTTACAAGTAAAGAATTCATACTCATATCCAAAATTTTAGACAACAGCTGGTCGGAAGGAAAAAGCATAACGCTTCCAAAGCTTATTGCGGAAATTCAGCATCCGCCGTTTGATAAAATAGGCGTTATGGATGTAAACAGCATATATCCGTCAAAAGACCGCTTTGCATTGGCTATGCTGTTGAATAATTTAATAGCACACCCCGGATTTGAAGCCTGGCTGGAAGGAGAACCTTTAGATATCGACAGGTTCTTTTACAGCCATTCGGGCAAACCCAAAGTGTCGATATTTTCCATATCTCATCTTTCGGACAATGAGAGGATGTTCTTTGTCACCATGCTGTTGAATGAAGTGCTGTCCTGGGTCAGAAGTCAACCGGGCACAGGAAGTTTGCGGGCCATGATATATATGGATGAATTGTTCGGTTATCTTCCCCCCGTTGCCAATCCGCCGTCCAAAACACCTTTACTCACGCTTCTTAAACAAGCCCGAGCTTTCGGCTTAGGCCTGGTGCTTGCAACACAGAATCCCGTGGATCTGGATTACAAGGCTCTTTCCAATGCCGGAACATGGTTTATCGGAAGGTTGCAGACCGAGAGAGATAAATTAAGAGTACTGGAAGGACTGGAAGGTGCCGCATTGGGAGGCAGTTTCGATAAAGGTCGCACCGAACAGATTTTAGCGGGTCTGGGGCAAAGAGTTTTCTATATGCACAGTGTTTACGACAATGAACCGGTCATATTCAATACCCGATGGGCGATGTCTTATCTTGCAGGACCGCTAACAAAAGATCAGATTGCAAAACTGCCCGAGCAGTATATAACTTCGGACAGGTTAACCGTGGAGAGTCATATTTCCCAACCCGATTCAGCTGCTTCCATAACACAACGGGATTTATCGACAAAACCGGTATTACCTCCCGCTATCAAGCAGGTCTTTCTTCCCGAAAAAACCCGTGCCCGTGGCAAGCTTATCTACAAACCGGCGGTATTAGGAGTAGCAGATGCGGTGTATAACAGTGAAAAGCATATGATAACCGCCACCAAATCCTATACCATACTCACCCGCTTCAACGACGGACCGGTAACTTTGGACTGGAATCAGTCACGGATTATAGATACGGAACTGGGCGATATTGAAACAACCCCGATTGAAGGAGCGCTTTTCTCCGATTACCCCGCCGCTGCGGCCGATGCAAAGAATTACGATACGTGGAAAAAATTATTGTCACAGTATATACGCACCAACTTAACATTGAAACTTTATTCGTCTCCCAAACTCAAACTGGTTTCTCAGTATGATGAAGATGAAAGGGACTTCCTGATAAGGGTACAGCATACCGCTCATGAAAGGCGCGATGCCGCTTTGGAAGCCATGAAAAAGAAATACTCCTCCAAAATGCAGACTCTGGATAATTCCATTATACGGGCACGTCAGGCGGTGGAAAAACAGAATGTAATGGCCTCCCAGAAAAAGATGGATGCAATGGTATCCACCGGAAGTGCCATATTGGGAGCCCTTCTGGGAAGAAAAACCATCAGTGCCACTTCGGTTTCCCGATTGGGTACGGCGGTAAGCAGAACATCCAAAGCCATGAAGAGCGGACAAAGTATAGACCAGGCGGAAGAAAGGCTGAAAGCCCTGGAAGTACAGCAGGAAACGCTTCAGACCGAACTGGAACAGCAACTTAAAGACATATCTTACGAATATGAAAGCGTAAAGGATGTAATAGAAACCGTCAATATCCGGGCAACAAGCACCAATATTACCGTACATTTATTAGGTCTTGCCTGGGTTCCTTATGAGAAGGGAGAACTTACCGATACAATCCTTATATAACCGCTTTACCGTTTTAATTGTAAGGTAAAGAAACGGCGGTTAAGGTGTAATATAAAGGAAGGAACAGTCATGGATAACTCGACAGTATTTTGGGTAATATCGATATTTGCGGTAGGTGCGCTGGTAGTTAACTCTATCGGTATTTATGTTATTTATAAAAACAAGAAATGGGCGGAGAATAACAAAGAATATTTCATGTGCTTTGCTGCAGGTGTCTTAATAACCGCTCCTCTTATAACCGC
>JAKJBR010000104.1:0-2406 GCA_022706885.1 Bacillota bacterium | reverse complement strand
AATCTGTCTATTATGCCAGCATGCTTGCACTTATGGAGATGTCCGCAAAAGGTATAACTTTTTCTGCTGATATGTACTTCTTTACGAACAGTATATGCAAAGCTTTTTCAGATATCGGTATGAGAGGCTGTATCAGCAGGGGTCTGTCCTTTGACGATCAGAAAGGTTGGGACAGGCGTCTTGATGAAACGATGGATACATATAACAGGTATAACGGATACAAAAATCTTTTAGAAGTGGGTTTCGGACCACATGCTCCGTATACTGTTCCTATGGAAAGACTGGCTGAAGTTGCATCTCTGGCGAAAAAACTGGGCGCATCAGTACAGATGCACATTTATGAATCAGCCTGGGAAAGAGAAAGCTATACATTTAATGACCTTGATAAAACCGGCATTTTTGATACAAAACTTATTGCAGCACATTGTGTTCAGGTTGATATGCAGGATATCAAAACTCTTGCGGCCAAAAACGTAACGGTTGTCCATAATCCCTGCAGCAATCTGAAATTAGGCAACGGTACGGCTCCGGTGATTGCCATGCTTGATGAGAACGTTAATGTAACAGTAGGTACCGATGGTGCCGCAAGCAATAACTCGTTGGATATACTTGGCGAGATGAAGATAATGGCGCTTTCACAGAAATCAAAGTACTCGCCTTCACAGGTAAAGATAAATGATGTGCTTAGGATGGCCTGGGAAAACGGCGGGTATGCTTTCGGAAAAAAGATGGGAAGGATAGAACCAGGATATTATGCTGATCTGGCGGTTTTTGATATTTCAAAACCTTCTTTTTATCCAACTGATCTTCAGAGGCTGAAATCCCATATTGTATACTCAACCGGCTCGGATTCAGTTTTTGCAACAATGGTAAACGGAGAATGGATATATTACAACGGCACTTATCCGTTAATTAAGGAGAGTGATATTTACGAAAAGTTCCAGAAATCATTTATCCGTATTGAAAGTACTTTTAACGGTAATTCTGTTATTCCCGGTAATTAGTATTGCAAAAGGATTTGAAGATTATATAGAGTTCAGTCCTGTAAACTATACTGTGACATCAAGAGAAATTTCCAGGTCAGGCAAGCTTATAGAAACAGATCTTCCGGAAAAGTGCAGTATAGTTTCGCTTAAAGCTTTTAGGGATGGTTTTGATTATGATCTATATATTGTAAAATTTGACAGTCTTATAGATCTTACCGGATTTTGGTATCGTTTTATATCCGATTACTCTACTAATCTTAAATCAGCGACTTCTGCCCTGCCACTGATTTACGGTAAGGTAGACATAACTTATAAAGAAAAGATTTATGCCTGCTGGTTTACCGGAATAGAACAGATCATGTTTCTTGTAGTCGGGACGGACAAACCTTCTATCGACGATCTAAGATATAAGCTGAGCAATTACAGGTAAGATGGAAAGGTACAATAAGCTCAGTACATATCTGAAGAGTTTATACGGGCAGCGTGTTCAGAGAATATCAATTGATGCGGGATTTTCTTGTCCAAACAGAAGCGGTGAAAAAGGAAAGGAAGGCTGTTTTTTCTGTGATGCCACGGGAAGCGGCTTTGCCTCTTTCGGTTCAGGCTACTCAATACAGCAGCAGGTAAGCCTTATGATTGAAAAGTATTCAAACCGTGCTGAGAAGTTCATACTCTACTTTCAGTCCAACACGAATACATATGCTCCCGTTTCAAGGCTTAAAGAGATATATGACAGCGGACTTTGCGATGACAGAATAGTAATTCTTGATATTTCCACACGTCCGGACTGCGTCAAAGATGAGGTGCTTGAGCTTGTATCCTCGTATAAAGACAGGTACGGGATATTTATAGAGTATGGGGCTGAGAGTGTAAACCCTAATACTCTTAAACGCTTCAACCGCCGTCATACGTATGCTGAGTATATTGATGCGGTTATCAGAAGCAAGAAAAAAGGTCTTGATGTAGTAACACATTTTATAGTGGACTTTCCATGTGACAGTTATGATGATGTGATAGAAATGGCCAAGTCAAGTTCGGCATTGGGTATTAGCGGTGTGAAGCTGCATTCTCTTTACTACCTTGAAAATACAGAACTTGGACGCATGTATAAACAGAAAGAAATATCTCCGATAAGCTTTGAAGAGTATATAGACCGTCTTATACTATTTTTGGAGTATCTTGATCCGGCTATAGTTGTGCACCGTCTGGTTTCAGAACCTCCCAGTGAAGGTGTTATGCATGGAAACTGGGGAATGAAAAAACTGGAGCTTTTCAACTACGTGGAAAAAGAGCTGGAGAGAAGAAATACTTATCAGGGAAAATACTATAATTATTTAAACAGATAATCAGGTTGGAGTGTCTGACCGCAGGCAGAGAAAGTCTGTCCTGAGGAAAGTCCGGACTCATAGGGCAGGACGCC
>JAKJBR010000103.1:0-2410 GCA_022706885.1 Bacillota bacterium | reverse complement strand
ATTGACCTTATTATCGAAGGTGACGGAAAATTGTGCCCCGTGGAAATAAAAAAGGCAGCCATGCCGGACAAGCGGCTGGTTAAAAGTTTTTCAATTATTGACAAGTCACCTCTTAAAAGGGGAACAGGTGCGATACTTTGTCTTGCCGAGAAACTCGGTGCATTTGATAAAGACAACCTTATAGTTCCTATATGGCTAATTTAGATATTATCTATTCCTCATAATCAAAATATGCCACTTCATCCCGTATATCTTCATTTTCAAGGGTTACTTTTAAATTCTTGAACTTAACATTCTTGGCATATTTTATTGTAAAGGCATAACCTGAAGATAATCCGTGTCTGTCATATTCGGGATACTTGTCGTTAATGACTACGGGAGGTTTAGGCAGGGTTTTTACACCGCCCGGAAGCTTAAGGTCGAAGTTAATGAAGTTTACATTTTCAATTAAGTTGTCCTTGGACTGACCTATAACCATGTTCTCGCGAATTTCTCTTTCAAAACTGAACGGATAAGGTTGTTCAAAGCGAATGTCTTTGAAGGTTACATTCTTCATGTAGCTTCTTCTTACCGGTTGATTACCTCTGGGAAGTCTGTTTCTTACACCTGTGGATATATACAACGGGGCTCCCACATCGGTCATATCCAAACGCTCAAAGATTACATTTTCCACTGCGGCTCCGTCTACCGATTCCAGTGACACTCCGCATCTGTTGACATTCTTTATGGCACAGTCTCTTATCCTTGCGTTTTTAAGACAGTAATATGTATCGGTTCCGAACTTAATACCGCTTGCAAGGCTCTGTATCATCATGTCATATGCATCTATGTTATAGCAGCCTACATTATCCGAACTCTTAAAGCACAGTCCGTCATCTCCCGCCATTATATTACAGTTATAAATGGTCATATCATGGCAGTCCACGGGATCTATGCCGTCACGGTTGGGCGTGTTCATGCAGTCCAGATTCAGATTCCTTATAGTTATATTCCCCGAAGAAAGCGGGACAACCGTCCAGAATGCGGAGCTTTTCATGTCCACATTTTCCACAACAATATCATTGGAATAGGATATGTAAACTATATCCGGTCTTGCATCCGCCTCTCTGTCTTGCAAAGGATCATTCATCTTGTATCTGTAAGTACCGTTACCGTCTAAAGTTCCTCCGCCGGTAATTCTTATATTAGATATGTTTTCACCGTATAAAAGACCTCTTCCTAATTGTCTTACCGCACAGAGAGAAATACCCGGTGATACCAATTTATATTGGCTGTGGTCCTGTGTACCTATTATTGTTGCACTTCTGTCGACAAACAGCGTCATGTCCGATTTCAGTATGAGACCGCCTGTAAAGAAAGTACCGTCATGAATGTACACCGTTCCTCCGGTATATGCCGCGTCATCGATGGCTTTTTGTATCTTGGCCGTTTCCAGTGTTTTTCCGTCACCTTTAGCGTTATACGGAGCGCTCTTTACATCAAATACTTTTGCATTGGGCAGTACTGCTCTGGAAAAGTCCGCACAGTCATATATTCTTATGCGGTTGATATATACTTTTGAAGATTTCTCACAAGTAAAGGCTAACTGTCCGAGATTATTTGTCTTATTGATAAACTTGAATCCGACCGCTCTTTTTGCTCCGTCCACATAAAGGTCGTATGTATTTTTCTTAATATCCGCCGTCACTTTTATATTAAACCAGTTATTGTGAGGATAATACATCCACGGTGTAAGTCCTTCATATATTCTCTTCCAGACTTCTCCGTCGGAGGCATACAGGTTGTTTTTATACAAAGCAACTTTAACGGCTACATTGCCGCACTTATCAGCAATTTCGGGAGCAAGAGCAAAAGATTCATCGGTTACTTTTACCTTGGTTTCTATCGACACTATGTCGTCTACAGGACAAAATGCATATGTTGCATAGGATGCTCCCGTTAAGGTTAAGCTTCTGTCTTTGTCAAACGGATAGGGTTTGATTGCAAGTTTTCCATTTGATGTCCAGTTGTTAAGGGTATCGGTTTCAAAGGTTTCATTAACCGCATATATTTCCGTATCATCATAAAGATATATATTGTCCACGTATGCATAAGATAAACTCTTATCACTCTGCACATGGAAACACATATGCTGTATATCTTCCATATCAAGCGGTATATTCTTTGCCTGTCTGACATGGTTTACCCATATTTCATATGTTTTACTTTGCGGATCCGCCTTTATTTTCAAACAAACATCGGTATTCTTTGTAAAAGCACATACCTTTATTTTTCCCTCGGCATCATAGATAAAACCGTCTTTTTTGAATATCGCTCCGATGCTTTTTTCATTGCTTCCCGTAAGTAATGCCTGCATTGCGGAATCTTTGGAAATGTTGAGTTTGCACTCAAAAACGATAGGGTATTCAAT
>JAKJBR010000102.1:0-2425 GCA_022706885.1 Bacillota bacterium | reverse complement strand
CAACAGATTTGTTCTTTCGGGAATTATACCGGAAAATGAAATGATAGATTCTTCAAAAAAACTATATGACTATGTAAAAACCGACGGCAGATTCAGTCTCGGTGCATATGTGACAGATACTGTTGATATAAAAGCTATCCCCACTTTGGCAAAATACAGCGACCGGATTACCTCTTATGATTTGAAAGACAGTAAGATTATTTCCGAGTTGACAAAAGATATCACTTTTGAGCAGACACATTCCGGACCGACTGAAAAGTATCTTCCCGTAGGAAAGGATAAGGTAGTCTTTTTCCTTCCCGAGCCCGTGAGTAAGCTATATATGGTCAACTACAGGACAAACGAAATATATGGTCAAAAGATTATCCCGATACCAGATGTATTAAGTTGGATTATACCGACAGATACTCCGATGCTGCTGACGATGTAATCATGTTTTACTACACAAAAAACATTGAACATTTATATGACTACATAGATACAAAGGGGGAATATATTGCAAAGAATATGCCTTCCGATGCATATGAGAAACCCATTCCCGGCACAAAATGGAGGGCAATAAACGAAAATTACAGTATTCACCTTAAGGATACCGAAACCGATACAGTGTATACGGTATTAAGTGCGAATATCGCCGATTGGCCGGTAAAAGACTATTTATTTCAAAAAGCATTGGACGAAAACAGATTTGTTTATCAGAAAATACATTCAGGAGAAGGAATGCTCTACTTCAACCTATATGCTTATGACATACGGGACGGTTCCAGTACAGCTATAGGCAGATATGATAGGGATCGGGGTTATTACATTTTTTCAAATGAAGCGGATGAATTTGTAACTTCCGCTGCGGTTTCGGGAGGTGCGGGAAGCCAGGCAACTATGTATATATATGATGATGAGAAAAAAGAAGCCGTGGACATTAAGAGTTTGGCAGAGGATTTTCCGTACATAGTAGATTACTCATTATCAAAGGACGGAAGATATGTGGCAATACTTACAGGAGAAAGCGGATATACTTTTGAGCTTGTATGGGCTTTTGTTGCAGATCATATATTACTGATAGACCTTAAGACTAAAGAAGTGCTGTTGCAGGATTCAGTCACATTAAGCGGCGGTCAAATATTTTTCTTGCCTGACAATACCTTAGCGGTAAATGACGGTAAGATGCTTATGTATATTGATGTATCGGGTATAAATTAATGCTATTGACATTTTAGTTTTTCGGCTATAATATGAATATAGCCATATTTTAGCCGAAACGGAGATGATGAAATGAACTATATAAAAAGACATATGGAAGAAGTGGTGCTACGATTAAGCGAGCAATTTCCCGCTATCCTCATTACAGGTCCGAGACAGGTCGGGAAAACCACCATGCTTAAAGAACTGATGAAGAGTGAGCCCGAAAATCGTGCGTATGTTACTCTTGATGATATTAGCGACCGTATGCTTGCCAAGACCGATCCTGCAATGTTTTTTCAGCTTCATAAACCTCCGATATTTATAGATGAGGTTCAGTATGCTCCGGAGTTATTTCCGTATGTAAAAATACTGATTGATAGAGGTTGCAATCCCGGGGACTTCTGGATGACGGGATCACAGATATTCAAACTGATGAGAGGTGTGCAGGAATCTTTGGCAGGACGTGTAGCACTTTTACAGATGCTACCGTTGTCTCAAAGTGAAATAACCGGAGGTGTAACGGTTCCTTTTACCACTGATTTTGATACATTATTAGAACGACAGAAAGCAGTTGCATCGGTGTCCGCTCCGGAATTGTTTGAGCGCATATGGAAAGGCGGAATGCCCGCTTTGGTAAGCGGCAAATATAAAGACCGCTCGGTTGTATATTCCGGATATATCAAAACCTATTTGGAACGTGATGTAAGTGATCTTTCCGAAGCGATAGATGCAATGAAATTCATGCGGTTTATTACGGCAGTTGCGGCAAGAACGGCACAACTTGTTAACTACAAAGGAATTGCGGACGATGCCGAGATAGACCAATATACGGCTAAGAACTGGCTTAACATTTTAGAAACCCTCGGTATAATTTTCTATTTACATCCGTATTCAAACAATGTTCTAAAGCGTACTATAAAAACGCCAAAGCTCTATTTCTTCGATACTGGGTTAGTCTGCTATCTTACCAAATGGTCCAGCTCCGAAACAGCTATGAACGGTGCTATGAACGGGGCATTGTTGGAAAACTATACAATAGCGGAGATTATTAAGAGTTACCAAAACTGCGGGCGTGAACCTTTTATATACTACTACCGAGACCGGGATAGTAAGGAAATTGACCTTATTATCGAAGGTGACGGAAAATTGTGCCCCGTGGAAATAAAAAAGGCAGCCATGCCGGACAAGCGGCTGGTTAAAAGTTTTTCAATTATTGACAAGTCACCTCTTAAAAGGGGAACAG
>JAKJBR010000008.1:0-45415 GCA_022706885.1 Bacillota bacterium | reverse complement strand
AGTATTAAAATATCCCCTTCTCCTTTTTCTGCATAGTTTAATGATATATTCATCTTTTTGTCCCCCGGATGATTATATCATAATTTAATCATCTCAATATTGTTCAGATTTTTTACCGAATCATTGTGTGCATATTTATTTTTTTCCGTTATGGTGGTAAAATATTATCAAATTGATATACAAAGGAAAAAGACATGAAAAAGAAAACACAAAAGAATAGTGCAAAGAAAAGCAAAACAAAAACCAAACCGAAAAAGGCAATATCCAAGTTCAGCTATAGCATGGGCAAAATTATTCTTGTAATTCTTTTTGTTGCAGTTGTGGCTTTAGCCCTTTATTTCATACTTGACGGATCGCTGAAATTGATAAACAAAAGACATATATACAATGAAAAATCCGTCGGTGCACTTGTTATGGCCGTAGAAAAGAATGATTATGACAAGGCTGTGGAAATTTATGAGCAACTGTCGGAGGAGGACAAAATTTCTCTTCATAACAATCAGTCTTTTTTAACCGCTATTGACAATAAATTTTCCGAAGTACTTTCCTATGAATATGACAGTGATAAGAATGATTACAAAGAAGAAAATGAATATAAGTTCGTACAGTATTTCTGCAGGTTTTTACATCCTGCTACCGTAAGGGAAAATGTTTACTATTTCTTTAACACATTCAAATTGTACAATTCCCCTCCGTATGAGAATTTTAAGAACTTCATCGGTATATTGAACGAATTACTGAAAGACGGCAATTTTGAGGAGCAGATCAATCTTTATAACAATGAAGTTGAAGCCATAAGAGAATCCAGAGAACAATATTTTAAAGGTAAAGTATATGAAGAACAACAGGACTACAACAATGCATATCTGTGTTACGCAAATGTTGTTATTGAAGATACTTATGCTTATGAACTTGCTAAGGAAGATATAGCCAGAATAAAAGGTTTGATGGCAAAAGAAATACTTGATCAGGCCAGAACATTTGAAAGCGAAGGCGATTTAGAAAATGCATACTATACAATAAAATCCGCTCCCGATTTACTTTCGGATGTTCCGGAAATTGTTGAGTATAGAGAATATATTACCAATCTCTATCAGAGAGCCAACTATGTTCCATATACAGGAGTGGTCTATAATATTTTTTTTCATTCTCTCGCCCTTTATCCCGATATAGCCTTCTCCTCTTCCAGAGGACGGGAATTGTTTGACATAATGACAACAAGATATGAATTTCGGAAAACACTGGAAAAACTATATGAACACGGATTCATGCTCATAAATGTTACGGATATATATGAGATTTACATAAAGGACGGAAAAGAGCATTTAAAGATTAAAGAACAACTGCTGCTGCCCGAAGGTAAAAAACCCCTTATAATGTCCTTTGATAATATGGCCTGTACACATGCAAGCGTAGGTTTCTGCAAAATGCTTACACTGGATGATAGTAACAACTTAGCTTCAATCGTTACGATAGAAGGAGTAGACACTCTTACCTATGACGGTGAGCATGTACTGATACTTTATGATTTTGTTAAAAAACACCCGGATTTTTCCTATAACAATGCTATGGCTGTTATAGGTATTTCCGGTTATGAAAGTATGTTCGGATATGCCACGGCAGATTTGAATTCACCATCCCGTCAGTCGGAGCTGGATAAAGCAAAGAAAGTTGCCGACAAGTTAAAAGAGATGGGTTATGTTTTTGCCAATCACTCTTATTATCATTACACTAAAAGTTCCGATATTCCGGAATCTTATACGGATTTACAATGGATTAATTACGATACAAATTTGTGGAAGGAACATATAGAACCGATTCTCGGAAAGACAAATATATATATAACGCCCGGCGGGAAAAATTATTCCGTGGCAAAATATATTGACGGTGACAGAACCGACTCCTGTTATAACTATCTTGTGGATGCTGGTTATCAGATTATTTTAAGTGTGGGAAGAGGTCAGTTTTATGCAAATAATATTATAGGTGTCGCTAATCCCAGATTCTTCTTCGGAACTTCCCTTTTTATGGACAGATATAACATTGACGGTAAAAGTTTTTATAAAACCGATGTGGTACTTGAGCAGGTATTCGGTTTCCCCTATTCCGATATAATTGACCCTATAAGAGAAAAGTATAAGCAGTCCTACTGATTATACTTTCTTAACTATTTTTACATTTGATTTTATATAGTATTAAAAACTATAAGTGATTATTTAAATACACTCGTATTTTAATGTTCCGTCTTCAACCGATATCATAACCATCATTCCGTCTTTCAGTTCATTCTTTATATACATCTCCGAAAGAACATCTTCAATGTTGGTCTGCATGCTTCTTCTTAACGGTCTTGCACCGTATTTATCATCATAATTCTCACCGATTATATGTTTTACCGCATCATCGCTGACTTTCAGAAGAATATTCTTTTCTTTTAAATCTTCCGCATATTCTTCAGCCATAAGTCTGCCTATCTCGAATATTTCCTGCTCGCTTAAACTTGTAAATACAATTACATCATCCACTCTGTTAAGAAACTCCGGACGGAATATTTCCTTTAATGCTTCCCTTACTCTGTCCGATGTATCGGTCTTGTCCTGTATATATCCGAATCCGGTGTTTTTATATGATGTTCCGGCATTGGATGTCATTATAATTATGGTGTTTTCAAACTTAACAACTCTTCCCTTGCTGTCGGTCAGTCTTCCGTCTTCTAAAATCTGTAACAGTATATTGAATACATCGGGATGAGCTTTTTCTATCTCATCGAATAAAAGCAATGAATAAGGATTTCTCCGTACTTTTTCCGTTAACTGACCTGTTTCATCATATCCGATATAGCCGGGAGGAGATCCTATCAGCTTGGATACCGAATGTTTCTCCATATATTCACTCATATCCAGCCTTATCATGGACTCTTCATTGACAAATAATTCCTGAGCAAGAATCTTTGCAAGATATGTTTTTCCTACACCGGTAGGTCCCACGAAGATAAAGGATGCCGGTCTCTTCTTTACTTTAATACCCGATCTTGCTCTTCTTACGGATTTTGCAACCGCCTGAACAGCCTGTTTCTGACCGACAATTTTCTTCTCCAGTTTCTTTTCCAAATCCAACAGCGCAGCCGATTCAATCTGAGTAATCTTAGATACCGGTACTTTTGTCCACATCTCTATTACATCCGCTATATCCTGAACCGTAACATCCGTCTTATCCACAATATCTTTATACTTCTGTATATCTTCTCTGACTTTACACTCTTTTTCCTTTAATTCCGCAGCCAGCTTATAATCATCTATGGAATCGGCGGAAGCGGCGGATTCTTTTTCCTGCAATATCTCATCCAGTTCATTGTTTAACATCTGTAGTTTAACCAAAGCTTCATTATTCAAATTTGCCCTTGATGCGGCTTCATCGATTACATCTATTGCCTTGTCCGGCAGGAATCTGTCGGGGATGTATCTTTCCGATAATATTGCCGCCTGTCTTATTGCTTCGTCGGTAAATGTTACAAAATGGTACTGTTCATAATATTTCTTTATACCGTGCAGTATCAAAATAGTATCTTCTACGGAAGGTTCCTCAACCATGATGGGTTGAAAACGTCTTTCCATTGCCGAATCTTTCTCGATATGCCTTCTGTATTCATCTATTGTTGTTGCGCCTATTACCTGTACTTCCCCTCTGGAAAGTGCGGGTTTTAATATATTGGCTGCATTCATACCGCCTTCGGCATCTCCGGCCGATATAATATTGTGTATTTCGTCAATTACAAGTATTATGTTGCCCAACTCTTTAACTTCATTTATGATATTACGCATTCTGGATTCGAATTGTCCTCTAAACTGCGTACCTGCAACTATCCCGGTCATATCCAGTACATATATCTCTTTGTTCAATAACTTTGCGGGTACCTGCTGATTTACAATTTTAAGCGCCAATCCTTCGGCAATAGCGGTTTTACCTACTCCGGCTTCTCCGATAAGACAGGGATTGTTCTTTTGCCGTCTGTTCAGTATCTGAATCATACGATCAATCTCTTTGGTCCTGCCTATTATATTATCTATTTTTCCTTCCATCGCTTTCTTATTCAGATTGGTACCGAAAGCGTCCAGGAACTTTCTCTTATCGTCTTTTTTAGGTTCTTTTACTTTGGTCTTTCTGGGTGATTCCGACTTGGAAGGCAGAATATTTTCACTGAAATTATTGGGCAATACCATATCATCCAAATTCAATGACTGTAAAAATTGTCCCATCTGATTATTTATGTTTCCCAATTCCTCATCGGACATTCCCGTATTTTTTATAAGGTGGTCAATGGGAGATATACCTGCCGTTTTTGCACACGGTATACAATAGCCTACCTGGGTATGCTTGTTGTTCTGTATTCTTGTGACAAACACTACTGCCACGTTCTTTTTGCAAATGTCACATAATTTCATCTTATGTTCTCCTTCACCTTTTATAGGTTAACTCTATTCTATCATTAATTTGTGAAATTTATGTGAATATTGAAATATTACAAATTCAGATACTTCTTCAGATATATTCCCGTATATGAATGTTTCATATTCACTATTTCATCAACACTGCCCTTTGCAATAACATTACCGCCCATGTCACCTCCGCCGGGACCCAAATCAATGATATAGTCGGCACATTTTATCACATCCAGATTATGCTCTATGATTATGACGGAATTTCCGGAAGCGATAAGCCTGTCAATTATTTTCAATAAGTTTTTCACATCATGTATATGTAAACCCGTTGTAGGTTCATCCAAAATATACATTGTCTTTCCCGTACTTCTTTTGGACAACTCATATGCAAGTTTTACCCTCTGTGCTTCTCCGCCTGATAATGTGGTCGATGACTGCCCCACCCTTATATATCCCAGTCCCACATCCATCAGCACTCTTAATTTGCTTTCAATCTGCGGAATATTCTTGAAGAAATCGTATGCTTCTTCTATGGTCATATCCAGAACATCCGATATGTTCTTACCGTTATACTTAACTTCCAGCGTTTCTTTGTTATATCTCTTACCTTTACATACTTCGCATGTCACAAAAACATCCGGCAGAAAATGCATTTCTATCTTTTTAATACCGTCACCAGAACAGGATTCGCATCTGCCGCCTTTTACATTAAAACTGAACCGTCCTTTTTTATATCCTCTTGCTTTGGACTCTCTGGTCATGGCGAAAATCTCGCGTATATCATTGAATACGCCCACATAAGTTGCGGGATTGGATCTGGGAGTTCTTCCTATAGGCGTCTGATCAATATTGATGACCTTATCCAGATAATTCATGCCTTCAATTCTGTCATGTTCACCCGCCTTTATCTTCTTACCGTTCAGCACAAAAGCGAGCTCTTTGTATAGTATTTCATTTATTAATGAACTTTTACCCGAACCGGACACTCCGGTCACACATACACAGACACCTAACGGTATCTTTACATTAATGTTCTTTAAATTATTCTGTCTTGCTCCGTATATTTCTATGAACTTATCGTTTATCGGTCTATGCTTATCAGGTCTTTTTATTTCCATCTCCCCAGACAGATACTTTCCGGTTATGGAACGCTCGGAGTCTATGAGGTCCTGAACAGTTCCTTCTCCCACAATTTCCCCGCCGTGAACACCCGCACCCGGGCCGATATCTATTACATAATCCGCTTCGGTAATGGTCTCCAAATCATGTTCCACTACAATCAATGTATTTCCCAGATCTCTCATCTCTTTTAAAGCATTGAGCAGTTTGGAGTTATCCATCTGATGCAGTCCTATGCTGGGTTCATCAAGAATATATATTACACCTGTCAGTTTGGAACCTATCTGTGTTGCCAGACGAATTCTCTGTGCTTCACCGCCGGATAATGTTGATGCGTTTCTGCTTAATGTGAGGTAGTCCAACCCCACATCTGCAAGAAATTTCAGCCTTACCTTTATTTCTTTTAACAGTATTTCCGCTATATTCCGCTGCATTTCGGTAAGCTTCAGATTATCAAAAAACTTTATACATTCCACTATGGAAAACTGAGTTACTTCATGAATATTGATGCCGCCTACGGTAACCGCAAGAATTTCCGGTTTTAGTCTTTTTCCGTTACAATCGGGACATGCCGAATCGCTCATGAATCCCTCATAATATGCACGCATATAGGAATGTGCAGTTTCTTTATACCTTCTTTCCACCATTCTTAAAATGCCCTCAAACGGCTCATTTGCGGAAAAAGCACGTGTTTTGGTCTCATACTCTACATACAGCGGATTACCGTTTGTTCCGTATAGCAATATATCCTGTACTTCCAAAGGTAAATCGTTAAAAGAACATTCCATATTGAAATTGAATTTCTTCGACAACATCTTATATATCGAATACATCATGGAACCTTTATCAAAAGATATACCCGCAACCGCAAATGCTCCGTCAAGGACGGAAATATTCCGGTCGGGTATAATCAAATCACTGTCGGCTTTTAACAATACTCCCAGTCCCGTACATTTTTCACATGCACCCAACGGACTGTTGAAGGAAAACATTGCAGGTGTCAGATCATCCAGGCTTATTGAACACTCCGGACATGCAAGCTTTGTGGAAAACAGAATATCCTCACTTAAATCTTTATTAATGAGAACTATTCCGTCGGCTTCGGCCAATGCGGTTTCTACAGACTCTGTTAACCTCTTCCTTATGCCTTCCCGTAAAATCAACCTGTCTACAATAAGTGTAATATCATGTCTTTTATTCTTATCCAGCTCTATTTTATCCTCATTTAAATCATATTGTATGTTATCGGCAATAACTCTCGTGTATCCCTGTTTTGTTAAAGACTCAAACAGCTTCTGAAATTCACCCTTTTTCGCTTTAACGACGGGTGCATTTACCATTATTTTTGTTCCTTCCGGAAATTCCGAGATACTGTCAATTATCTGGTCAACGGATTGCGAACTTATCTCTCTTTTGCAGATATGACAATGCGGTACGCCTATCCTTGCATACAGCAGTCGCAGATAGTCATATATTTCGGTAATGGTTCCCACTGTTGATCTGGGATTATGGCTGGTTGTTTTTTGATTAATGGATATTGACGGAGACAGACCTTCAATAAATTCCACATCGGGCTTGTTCATTAATCCTAAGAATTGCCGTGCATAAGAAGAAAGGCTCTCCACATATCTTCTTTGACCTTCGGCATAAATAGTGTCAAAAGCTAATGTGGTTTTGCCCGATCCCGATATACCCGTCAGCACTACCAGTTTATCTTTCGGTATTCTTACATCGATATTCTTAAGGTTATTCTCTTTTGCACCTTTTACAAATATGTATTTCTGCATTAAAAATCGGTTTTATCCTTTAATATGACGTCATGTGCGCCGCCTTCCACTATACTTGTGGATGAAACCATGGAAATCCTTGCAGTATCATGAAGTTCCTTAATGTTTTTGGAACCGCAACTGGACATTGTATTCTTTATCTTTGCAATGGATTTATTGAGGTTATCAGCTAACTTACCCGCATACGGAACATAACTGTCAACGCCTTCCTCAAATTTCATACCCGTATCCGTTCCCACATCATATCTTTGCCAATTTCTTGCACGTTCGGAACCCTCTCCCCAGTATTCCTTCACGAAATTGTTACCTATTTTTATTACCTTGGTCGGTGATTCGTCAAATCTTGCAAAATATCTGCCCATCATAACAAAATCCGCACCCATAGCCAAAGCCATAGCGATATGATAGTCATAAACTATTCCGCCGTCGGAACATATAGGAATATATACACCTGTTTCCTTAAAGTATTGGTTTCTGGCTTTAACGGTCTCTATAACCGCCGTTGCCTGTCCTATTCCTATACCCTTTTGTTCTCTGGTTATACAGATACTTCCACCTCCTATACCTACTTTAATAAAGTCGGCCCCCGCATCCGCCAAATATTTGAAACCTTCCGAATCTATTACATTTCCGCCGCCTACCAATACTTTACCGTCAAATTTTTCCTTTACATATCTTAAAGTATCATACTGCCATTCGCTGAATCCGTCGGAGGAATCTACACACAATACATCGGCACCGGCTTCGACAAGTGCGGGAACCCTTTCCTTATAGTCTCTTGTATTGATACCTGCTCCGCACATATATCTCTTTTCATGGTCTAAAAGTTCCATGGGATTCTCTTTATGTTCATCGTAGTCTTTACGAAAAACCAGATACCTTAAATTATCCGTTTCATCGATAATTGGGAGACAATTTAATTTATGGTCCCAAATGATATCGTTTGCTTCTTTCAAGGTAATACCCATCTTACCGGTTATTAACTTGGAAAAAGGAGTCATGAACTCGGTAACTTTCCTGTCCAGAGGATCCCTGGATACCCTGTAATCCCTGCTGGTAATCAATCCAAGGAGTTTTCCCTGTGAGGTACCGTCATGTGTTACCGGTATTGTGGAATGGCCGCTTTTTGCTTTCAGAGACAATACATCCTTTAATGTACATTCGGGATTAAGATTGGAGTCGGATATAACGAAGCCGGCTTTAAACTTTTTAACTCTTCTTACCATCTCCGCCTGTGCTTCGATAGGTTGTGAACAGTATATGAAACTTAATCCGCCTCTTTTTGCCAAAGCAATAGCAAGCGTATCATTGGAAACCGACTGCATGATTGCGGAAGTAAAAGGTATATTCAAATATATCTCCGGTTCCTCTCCCTTTTTAAATCTGGTTAACGGCGTTTTAAGACTGATATTATCGGGATAACAGTCTTTTGTCGTCAAATTGGGTATTAACAAATATTCGCTGAATGTTCTGGAAATTTCATCATATATTTTTGCCATATCACACCTCTTACACTTTTTCTGATTATACTATTTACAAGATACAGTGTCAATCAGACAAACGGATTATATGTTCTTTCGTGTCCTACCGTGGATTTTACGCCGTGGCCGGGCAATATTACGGTTTCTTCGGGAAGTGTGTAAATTTTCTTCTGAACAGATTCAATAAGCATATCGGTATTTCCTGTTCCTAAATCGGTTCTTCCTACCGATTCATAAAACAATGTATCTCCTGTAAACAGCGAGTTATCCGCATATATGCATATTGAACCCATAGTATGACCGGGAGTGTGTATGACGGTAACCTGTTTTTTACCGATCTTGATTATCTGACCGTCTGTAAGCTCAACATCATATATGTCAAACCTTTTATTCATACCGAATAAAACCGAGCCGTTTTTGTATGCACTGCCGTAAAGTTTTTTATCCCCGCTATGTCCGTAAGTTTTTGCATTTGTCTTTTCTTTCAACTGTTCCGAGTAATAGATATGGTCAACATGGGCATGAGTATATATTATCTTTTCAACTTTAACATTAATATTTACCTCATTTATCTTATTTAATATCAACTCAGGTTCCACACAAGGATCTATAACTGCCGCTTCATTTTCCGATATCAGAATATAGCAATTTGATGAAAGCATAGGACTGGTTATTCTTAATATTTTAAATTCACTGTTTATTTTATTTTCTCCTCAATCTACAAAAAAATACTCTATTTTCTGTTTTGCCTGCTGTCTATAATAACGGTTACCGGTCCGTCATTAACTATATGAACCTGCATGTTTGCGGCAAATACTCCGGTTTTAGCGGTAATTTCGTACTTTTCTTCAATGGAACTTATAAAAAGTTCATATAATGTGTTACCTTTTTCCGGGTCCGCGGCATAGGTAAAAGAAGGTCTGTTACCTTTTTTGGTATCCGCCGCCAGAGTGAATTGGCTTATTACCATAAGCTCCTTATTTAAGTCCAGAAGAGACAGGTTCATCTTATCCTTCTCGTCCGCAAATATTCGAAGTTTTACTATTTTATCGGCAAGATAATATACATCGTCCTCACTGTCTTCCCCGGTAACACAAAGTAATATGTTTAAGCCTGATTTAATTTCCGAATATTTTTCGTTATTTATATATACCGAACTTTCTTTTACTCTTTGAATAACCGCTATCATCTAATCTTCTGCCTTTTGGAAAATCTGTTTATTTCATATATTCCCGATATCTTTCTCAGCTTTCTGTTAAGTTCGGAAATCTCGTCCTTATTTCTTATCATAACCAGTATATGAACATCGGCATATCCGTCTGAGGCTACCTTTGCCTTTATTCCGTTACACTGTATCTTCTGCTCGGACAAGAGTTTCATTATATCCGTAACCAGATTAGCTCTGTCATAAGCTTTGATTTCCAATTGTGTTTCATATTTATCTTCGGAATCTATATTCCAGTATACGTCTATTTTTCTTTCGGTAAATTCCTTGTCGTTGAGCACATTTATACAATCAGCCCTGTGAACCGTTACACCTCTTCCTCTTGTTATATATCCTACAATGTCATCTCCCGGTACCGGATTACAGCATTTACTTATTCTTACTAAACAATTGGGTATATCTCTTACAATAACACCTTCCGAACTCTTATATGTCTTAACCGTTTCCGGAACTTCCTGAATATCAATCTTGGGTTCTTCTTTATTATGCTTCTTATACTCTTCTTTAAGTCTGGATATTATTTTATTTGATGTAATGCCGCCGTAACCTATTGCACACATCACATCTTCCAACTCGGGGAAATTATACCTTTCCAGAACCTTCTCGTAATATTGCGGTTTCAGAAGTTCCGCAGGATTTAACCCGAGTCGTCTGATTTCTTTATACAGCTGCTCTTTACCTTTTTCTATATTCTCTTCTCTTCGCTCTTTTCTGAAAAATTGCTTAATCTTGGTTCTTGCCTGACTTGTCTTTACAAGCTTAAGCCAATCTCTGCTCGGTCCTTTTGAAGTATTGGATGTAATTATCTCCACAATATCCCCTGTCTGTAAGGTATATGTAATGGGAACCATCTTACCGTTTACCTTTGCACCCACCATTTTATTACCTACGGCCGAATGTACACTGTATGCGAAATCCATTGTATTGGATCCTTGCGGCAGATTTATTACATCGCCTTTGGGTGTGAAGACAAATACCTCCAAATCAAACAGTTCATTCTTAAGATTAGCGTAAAACTCATCTTCGTCTCTGGTTTCTTTCTGCCATTCCATCCACTGTGATATCCATTCCAATGAAGATGACTGCTCGGCATCGTCAATCTTTTGCTTATACTTCCAGTGCGCCGCGATACCGAATTCGGCAACTCTGTGCATTTCCCATGTTCTTATCTGTACTTCAAAAGGTCTTCCGTTTTTGTTTATAAGGGTGGTATGTAAGGACTGATACATATTCTTCTTGGGCATTGCTATATAGTCTTTAAATCTTCCCGGTATGGGCTTGTAATTTTCATGCAGCATTCCCAAGGCAAAATAGCAGTCTTTTACGTTATTGACTATTATCCTAAGTGCGAAAATATCATAAATCTGTTCAAGAGACTTGTTTTGCGAAACCATTTTACGGTAAATGCTGTATAAATGCTTTACTCTTCCCTCTACATGTCCTTCAATCTTACTGTTTTTCAGATCGGTTTCCAAATCGGCCTTTATATTATCTATCAGATTATATCTTTCTTCTTTATCTTTCTCCATCCTTATCTTCAAATCGTCATATTCTTCGGGATAAAGATGCATAAAGGCCAGATCTTCCAGTTCCGTCCGGAAAGAAGACATACCCAGTCTATGTGCTATCGGAGCATATATATCCAGTGTTTCTTTGGATTTCTCAACCTGACTCTTTCTTGTCTTATACTCCAAAGTTCTCATATTATGCAAACGGTCCGACAGCTTTACAATTATTACGCGTATATCCTTACTCATAGCCATGAACATATTCCGGATATTTTCCATCTGCTGTTCCTTTTGACTATGTAAGGGAATGTTGGTAAGTTTGCTGACTCCTTCGACTATGAGAGCGACTTCGTTACCGAACATCTCCTTTATATCTTTTGCGGTGAATTTGGTATCTTCAATAACATCATGCAGCATTGCCGCCGCGATGGTCTTGGAGTTGAGCTCCAATGAAGCAATGATTCTGGCCACTTCGATACAGTGAATGATATACGGTTCTCCTGAAGCTCTTTTCTGCTCCATATGGCCTTCAAGAGCTACTTTATAAGCTTTATCAATCAAATCGAAATTACTGTTCGGATTGTACAGTTTTATCTCATCTATTAACTTGGCATATTGCTTTTCATACTCTTCCATTGCCGTTTCTTTTCTCTGTTTTCACATATGTCGGAGAATCCTCTAGATTTCTCCTTACCTTGTCATTCAGTTCATTAATGTAGATGAACTTATACGCTACGTTATTGTAATTAATAATACCTAATTCCTGCAAAATATCAAGGCAAATTAAAAAATGAGGTATATTCGGTAATGTTTCCAGCTCTATTTTATACGGCAAATTATTGCTTTTTATCAATCTATAGACTTTTGCTATATCCTGTCTGCTTATACATACATCGTCCTTTGAATACTTGATTAAGTCATCCATAATAGGCAAAGGAATATCTCTAAGCCTCATATCCGCTATTTCACAATTTACAAAATGTCTCACTACGTTGTTTAAAGAGTTGGAATCTTTCACCGTATTCAATGACATTTTAAACACCAGATCATAACTTGCTCCTAAAACCAGAAGTTTATAGTATACAGCACTGTTAAAAGAAATACAGTTCATGTATCTGTCTTCTTTCTTGAAAGACAGAGTCATATGATCTTTGGTCTTCCCTATCAATCGTGATTTTTCCAGTATCATATCTTCTATATAAAAAAGACTTAATTCATTTTCCGGACCGTGAGGTTCCAGACAGGAAAGAATCCGTGCATTATCCACATTTATATCAAATATATCTATCTTGTAATCAGGACAGAGCAATTTACGGTCAGAAACAGTAAATCCTATATCTTTTGCATACTGATTAATAATCGCGGAAAATTTATCCACACTTGATTCTTTTAATACGTTACCTGCAGCGAAATAATGACCGCCGCAAGTTTCCGCTTCTTTATCTAAAAAAGAATGACAGTGTATCAGTGCTTCAATAAGATTAAAACCTTCTACGGAACGTCCGGTGCCTTTTAACAGTTTTTCTTTGCCGAAGTACTTTTCACTGCCGCTCAGCAACATGCACGGTCTGTTGTATTTATCAACAATCTTGGAAGCGACTATTCCGAGTATTCCTATCTCCCAATCTTCATCATAGAGAACAATAACCGCAT
Organism: Bacillota bacterium; assembly: GCA_022706885.1. Classification (GTDB taxonomy): domain Bacteria; phylum Bacillota; class Clostridia; order DUPQ01; family DUPQ01; genus DUPQ01. Next base: position 32,203 of record JAKJBR010000008.1, on the reverse strand, counting down.
TACTTTTTATACTTTCATCGCTTTCTATCTTGTCCATAACCTTATCGGTTATTTCTTTTTGCAGTATTTTTCTCTCATCATTCAGCTCAATCAACTTTTCCGACAGTATTTTACATTGCTCATAATCATCCGATATAAGCAGTTTAATTGCATGCTCCGCCGATTCCATTCTTCCGGATGCATTGATTTTAGGTATTATGTTAAAGATAAGATCGGAAGAATTCACTTTATCAATTCCGTTGGGGTAAGATTGATTTATAAGTTCCTTCAGACCTGTATTCTGAGTATACGGAATACTGTCCATTCCTATCTTGGCGATAGTTCTGTTTTCATCAATAAGCGGTACCTGATCGGCTATGGTCCCTAATGCCGCTAAGTCAATATACTTTGCAAATTCTTCCTGTTTATTCAGTTTAACGGATAAAGCCTGGATAATTTTAAATGCAATCCCCGCTCCGCTCAATTCTCGGAACAGATAGTTTTCTGAAACCTTCGGAGAAATAATACAATAAGCATCGGGAATTTCTTCCTGAACGGTATGATGATCGGAAATAATGCAGTCTATTCCTATCTCATTGATAAAATCCACTTCCTTAACCGAAGGAATACCGCAGTCCACAGTTATAACAAGACCTGTTTCTCTATACTTTTCATTATTAAATAGTCTTTTAAGAACATCTTCAGATAAACCGTATCCGTCATTTCTTTCCGGTATGAAGTATGTTACCTTTGCACCGATGCTCTTCAGAAATCTGTACATAATCGCTGTTGCCGTAATACCGTCGGTATCATAGTCGCCGTAAATCAGTATCAGTTCTTTGTTCTTCACCGACTGCAAGATACGGGCTACCGCTTTATCCATATCCTTAAGCAAATAAGGATCATGTAAATCACTCAGTTTAGGATAAAGATAGGTATTCAGGTCTTCTATATTACGACTCTTTAATATTGATTGCGCAAGGTTAGTGTTGCTTATATCAACTATTCCTGAAAGATTCCATTGATTATTAAACATCATCTGTATTCTACCATTCCGACAGGAGCTACTCCGTCTATAAATGACGATGCCGAACTGTAGTCATTCTTAATAACAAGTTTTCCCTCGGTATCAATATACATCCAACCGGAGTTTTCATATTGATCGGTTTTAACGGCTGCCAGACCCTCGGAAAAGGAATATGCCATGTAGTATTTGGGCTTTATGACCATTTCATTTCTTATGTTAATATAGCCGTACAGGGCATCTTTAAAGGTATCACCCGCAAGTACCGGGGCCAATCCGTCACTAAACGTGGAAGTATTATAGTATATCAACGGTATTACTATATTACCCTGTCTGTCTATATATCCGGCATCGTTTGTCTCCTGGTCCATGCTCAGTTTTACCGATGCTAAACCGCCTGAAAATAGACCCGCATAGGAAAACTGAGGTTCTATTATTATCTCACCTGTTTTGTCTATATATCCGCATAAACCTGCCGATCCCGATCCTGTCTGGATTTTTGCAAGCCCTTCGGAAAAAGAAGCTGCAATCTGAAACTGCGGTTCTATTACATACTCCCCTGTTTTATCTATGTATCCCCATAGATTGTATGATGCATCTCTTGCTGCAGATTGAACACATGCAAGCCCTTCGGAGAACGGTAAAGCATACTTGAATTCTTTCTCAAATACCTTGTTATTTTCTTTATCGATAAAAATCCACAACCCGGAGTTGTCATACACCTGTACAGGTGCCAGTCCTTCGCTGAACATGCTTGCATCCTTGTACTGCGGTTCTATCACAATATTACCGTTTCTGTCACAGAAACCCCATTTATAGTATTCGTTAAATCCTTGTCTTACAGGATATAAGCCTTCTTTTCCTATCTTTATTCCGGTAAATTCCGGTTGCACAAGATAGTTACCTTCCGTGTCGATAAGCCCGTAAACATAAACGGGAAATTTTACCACACCGCAACTGTTCAACAGCATCAGACTTAAAAGTATTACAACTATTAATAATATCTTTAAGTGACTTCCGGATTTCATATTATCATTCCTTCAAACATATGCCTAATTCGTCCAGTTGTTTCTTTTCCACTATATTAGGTGCATCGGTAAGCGGACAGGCACCGCTTTGAATTTTCGGAAAAGCTATAACATCTCGTATATTGTCGGTTTTGGTTATGCTCATTACCAGTCTGTCCAGACCGTATGCCATTCCTCCGTGAGGAGGTGCCCCGTATCTCAAAGCATTCAGAAGAAAACCGAAAGATTCTTGCGCTTTTTCTTTCGTAAATCCTAAAACTTGCAGCATCTCCTCCTGGAAATTTGAGTCATGTATTCTTATACTTCCTCCACCTATCTCTTCACCGTTTAATACTATATCGTATGCTTTTGCTCTGACTTTTTCCGGTTGTGTATGCAATAAGGGTATATCTTCATCCATGGGTGATGTGAACGGGTGATGCTTTGCATAAAATCTGTTTGTTTCCTCGTCAAACTCCAATAACGGAAACTCCGTAACCCACAGAAACTCCTGTCTTTTATCATCTGCAAGATTCAGTCTCCTTGCAATCTCCACACGCAATGCACCTAAAGCATCAAAAACCACATTGTTCTTATCCGCTATTATCAATATCAAATCGTTTTCTTCGCCATTAAACGCATCAACTATATCTATTAACTGCTCCTGATTAAAGAATTTAACTATAGACCCGGTGATTTCTTTATCTGCTCCTACTTTCAGCCATGCCAGTCCTTTTGCTCTGTAATCTTTAACGTGCTCTGTTAATTTATCTATGTCTTTCCTGGAGAAATCGGCACAGCCTTTTGCATTTATTCCCCTTACCGATCCGTTATTACTACATGCATCGGAAAATACTTTAAACTCCGAATCTTTTACCAATTTTGAAATATCGGTTAATTCCATGCCGTATCTCAAATCGGGTTTATCGCTGCCGAATCTGTTCATTGCTTCTTCATAGGTCATTCTGGGAAAAGGTATCGAAAGGTCAATATCCGATGTTTCTTTAAACAATTTCTTTAAAAACCGCTCGTTGACCGCTATTACGTCGTCTACATCCACGAAACTCATTTCCAGGTCTATCTGTGTAAATTCCGGTTGTCTGTTTGCTCTTAAATCTTCGTCACGGAAACATTTTACTATCTGATAATATCTGTCCAATCCGGATATCATAAGAAGCTGTTTTAAAAGCTGAGGTGATTGAGGTAATGCATAGAATTTCCCCTGATTCACCCTGCTGGGTACAAGATAATCTCTGGCACCTTCCGGAGTACTTCTGGTTAAAACCGGTGTTTCCACTTCAATAAATCCGTTCTCCGAAAAGAAATACCTGGTGCATTTTGCAATATTGTTTCTCATTATAAGGTAGTGCTGTTGTTTGGGTTTTCTTAAATCCAGATAACGGTACTTTAATCGCATCAATTCATTCGTTGCGGTATTTTCCGCAATATCTATTGCAGGAACGGCACTTTCCGACAGTATCCTTAATTCTTCGACCTCAATTTCTATATCTCCCGTCTTTATATTGGGGTTTTTATCTTCACGCTCGTTTACGATACCTGTTACGGCTATTACATATTCGGATTTGAGATTTGTGGCCTTATCGAAAAGATTTTTATTTTTTTCTTCTCTGAAAACAACCTGAATTAAACCGGTTCTGTCTCTCATATCGCAGAATATAATGCTGCCCAAGTTTCTTGATCTGTTAACCCATCCCATCAGAACCGCTTTTTTGCCTACATCCTTAATATCGTATTCCGCACAATATCCGGTTCTTTTTAAGCCTTTTATGTTCTCCATACCATACCTCATATTATATTTTCCACAACTCTTCTTACAATGGAATCAACACTGACTTCTTTTGCTTCCTGTGTTTTCATATTCTTAATAATTGCCTTATTTGTATCTATTTCCACGTCACCCAGTACAACACTGTATAAAGCATCTTTCTTATCGGCAAATTTCAGCTGAGCTTTTAAACTCCTGTTATTAATATCAATTTCGCAGTATATTCCTTTAAGCCTCAGTTCATTCGCAATAGTTCTTGCTGCTTTGTATGCCTTTTCGCCGATATAGCCGATAAAAATAACCGGTGTTTTTGCAGTCGGAAACTTAAAACCGGAAATTTTCATGGTTTCCAGAAGTCGCTCCAGCCCCATGGCAAAACCTATTCCGGGAGTATCGGTACCGCCCAGTTGTTCAACAAGGCCGTCATATCTTCCGCCCGCACAGACGGTATCCTGTGCACCTATTCCTTCCGCAATAAACTCAAACACCGTCCTGACATAATAATCCAGTCCTCTGACAAGCCTTTTATTAATAATATACGGAATATTTATCTCATCAAGACCTGCAATTACATTATAAAAATGATCTTTACATTGATTGCAGATATTATCCAGAAGCATCGGAGCGTCTTTGGCAATCTCGGCACATTTCTCCACTTTACAATCCAACAACCTCATCGGATTGGTTATGTATCTTCTTTTACAGTCCGCACACATATTATCCGGCTTATCGGAAAAATATTCCTTTAGTATCTTATTATATCCCGATCTGCATGTTTTACAGCCGATACTGTTGATATTAAGATGTAAACCCTGAACGCCCAATTTGGTAAATAATGAGTAAAGCATGAATAATACTTCAATATCCGCATTATATGAATCGGAACCTAAGATTTCCGCTCCCAGTTGATTAAACTCTCTGTATCTGCCTTTTTGAACATTTTCATATCTGTATGTCGTAATATCATAGTAGAGTTTTACAGGTTGGGTATTGGACGACATGCCGTTTTCTATAAAGCTTCTGACTACCGATGCCGTACCTTCAGGTCTTAATGTAATGGATCTGCCGCCTTTATCATTAAAAGTATACATCTCTTTCTGTACTATATCGGTTGTATCACCTACTCCTCTTTGAAATAACTCCGTGTATTCGAAAACCGGAAATCTTATCTGTGAATATCCGAAATTTTCCAGCATATCTGCAAATACAGTCTGAACATATTTATATTTCTCTATTTCTCCGGGTAATATATCTTTAGTTCCCTTCGGTATGGATATCTTCATAATTATCCTCCTGTTAAAAAAAGTCTCTTACCGATAAAATGTAAAAGACGATTAAATCTTGATACATGCATTAAAAGCGCCTTTTTTAGTTTTGCATATATCCTTTATCTTGATTAATTTAATACCAAAAGCGACTATTTGTCAAGAGCGTAAGCTCCGTCATGCATAGGGCGATTTCTTCGATCTATCATAGAAACATACAATACTTAATGATTTGTTAGTAATGCTCATGATTTTATATTCTCTTCAACAGAAAGCTATTCACATATAGATATCAGCTGCTTTCTCACTTCATCATCGGAATATATATAGAAACTGCGAATAATATCATTGCCTTCCGAATCTTTTACTTGAGTATTAACCATATCCTCATAGCCTTTAAGAGTATGGAAGGAAATCTTTTCACTGTTCAGGCCCAAAGCGAAGGTTATAAACGAGGTCAGCTGGTCTTTTCCGAAATTGGTCCTTATATTACTCTTTGCAACATCTATAACGGCGGATATATTGGATAACGTGAAAGCCTTTTTAATTATGGTTTTAATCATATCCTGTTGTCTGTTTATTCGTGCTATATCGGAGATATAATCATATCCCGTTCCCTGACGAAATCGTAAAAACTTAACAACATTCTCTCCGTTCAGGACCTGCAATCCTTCATCTATTTCAATTATAAGCTCCTGTCCGGGTGTCAAATCATAATACTCCATTCTGAAGGGAACATCATATTCAATACCTCCCATGGCATCCACAATCCTTTCTATTGTGTCATATGAAACTCTTACATAATAGTCCATATCAATATTCAACAATGTTTCACAAGCCAACATCAAATTCATAGATGATGCCGAATCGGATTTTTTAACCCATTGGTCGTTTACATAATTATTGTAATAGGAATTTATCTTCCAATGATCGGGATTATGCCTATCCTTGTATCGCAAATATGTATCTCTGGGTATGCTTAAAAAGTCTATTGTATTGTCCGTTTTATTGACAATTCCTATCCAAATGGTATCTGCCAGATCATACTCGGCCAATCCGAATAACAGAAGAAATTCTATATCATCCTGCGGTTTATACATAGGCATCGGTGTCGGTGTAGGAGTTTCCGTTACTTGCGTCTCTACAGGTTCCGTTGAAGGTGTCTCGCTGGGTGGAAGTGTTATTGTCTCTACAACCTGACTGGGTGTAGGACTCGGAGTCTCATAAATGGAAGTATGCATGGAATCGACGAATATTATTACAGAAATAACAATGCATATAATAAAGAGTGCTACGATACTCAAAATCACAATAGCTTTGCTGCTTAATTTTCCGGTACTTGCCTTTTTAACTTTTTTAACCGATTTTTTCTTTTCCTTCATAATCAATATCCCGGTTTCCCCAATAACTTGAACATACTCTTTTTATAGGCTTCCACACCGGGTTGATCAAAAGGATTGACACCTAAGATATATCCGCTTATTCCGCATGCTCTTTCAAAGAAATATATAAGTTTACCGAATGTAAACGCGTCCATTTTTTCCAATTCAATCAATATAACGGGAACATCTCCTTCCACATGAGCGGACTTGGTGCCTCTCATAGCCATTTCGTTTACATATTTAAGGCTTTTATTCTTTATATAGTCCAGACCGTCGGAATTGTCCGGGATATCGGGAACTGTTATTGCTGACATATCGTCTTTTATGTAAACGACGGTCTCGAAAATATTTCTTATTCCCTCCTGGATATATTGACCCATTGAATGAAGGTCGGCAGTATTGTCTACACCTGCCGGAAAAATTCCTTTATTTTCTTTTCCTTCCGATTCTCCGTAAAGCTGTTTCCACCATTCGGTGAAATAATGCATTGAAGGATCATAATTAACCATAATCTCTACGGTCTTTTTGCTCTTGTACATCAGGTTTCTGGCTGCAGCATATGTTACCGACATATCCGTACAATTCTTTAAAGCATCTTTAGCACCTGAAATCATCTGTTCTATATCAATGCCTGCTACCGCTATGGGAAGCAATCCGCACGGTGTGAGTATACTGTATCTTCCACCTATATCGGCAGGTATCTCAAAACTTGTATATCCCTCTTTTTTCACTATCGACCGCAGTGCACCTTTAACGGGGTCGGTTGTGATATAGATTCTGTCTTTTGCCTTTTCTTTATACTTTTCATATAAAGCTTCTTTAAATATTCTGAAAGCTATTGCAGGTTCCACTGTAGTACCCGATTTACTTATTACATTCAAAGAGTAGTTTTTATCCTTGATGTATTCCAGAACGGATTCGACATATCTGCCGCTTATATTGTTTCCTACAAATATTACTTCCGTACCTTTGTTATTTCTGACATCTGTAAGAGCTTCAATTGCCGCTCTTGCACCTAAATAAGAGCCGCCTATACCTATTACTATAAGTACATCCGACTGTTTCTGAATCTTTGCAGCGGCTTTATTAATAAGTTTTATGTCTTCTTTTTTTATTCTTTTAGGTAAATCCAGCCAGCCTAAAAAATCCGAGCCGGCACCTTTTCCGCTTTTTAATAATCTGTCTGCTTTTCTTGCCTTTCTCAACATACTTTCAAATTTTTTCTGTTCTGAAAAACATATACAATCGTCTATAATTATTTTCATTTATTCTCCTCTACTTTTTCCAGTTTTATTACCGACACTTCATATGCCGTTTTAGTTACTATATTTCCGTAGTGATCTTTTTTTTCATATTCTCTGCTCTGAAATCTACCCCATATTTTTAAGCGTGTACCTACTTTCATGTTCTCGCAATATCTGGCATTTCTTCCCCAGCATATACAGGGTATATAGTCGCTTTTTTTATATGCCCTGTTTACAGCTATAAGCAGGTCGCATATTTCTCTGCCGAACGGAGTAATCCGGAAATTGGGTTCCTTACAGATAAATGAATCAAAAAAGGCGTCATTATAACTTTCTATCCCCTCCAGAGTCTGCAAGATTCTGGCTTCTCTTGCGAAAACATTCACTACCAATCTCTTTTTTTCGTTTTTATCAATATTGTTATATGAACGAACCTGTCCGTTAATCTCAATCAATGTATCGGGCTTTAATAAATCAATATCCAGAAGATGACCGGATATTAATACCGGTACCATATCGGTTTGTTTACTCAATCTCTGAACCTCCACGACTATGTTATAAAAAGACTCACCATATATCTGGTGATTGAATACGGGCGAAGAAGCAATGCTTCCCGCAATATATATCTTGTTATTCTCCAAAAGTTCGATTTCGCTTATCATTTGCATACCAGACTTTCTTTTGTAATTAACATTCTTATGTAAGTCTTATGACTTTTCCCTTATTATATTATCACTTTATACAAAAATAAAGGAAAATTTTTCAATTAGTACGGTATTCATGTTAATTATATGTTTTTGATATGTTTCCTGTTAATGTTTTTAAGTATTCAAAACCGTTTTATATATCATTTAAGCAAAAAGCAGCTTGTGAATGTCAGTGTATTTTTTCCGTAATAGTAAGGAATTGATGACTTCTCACATACCTTGCTTACCCACAACCCGTACGATTCCATGGAGCCTATGGCTTTATCGGGAAATCTGCACGGCTTATCGGGATAAGTGCATTGACTGCATATTGAACATGCACCCGCTCCCATAGGAAGAACCGAAGGATATTCTTTTCTAAGTATTGTTGCTAATTCCAAGAATGAATTGTTATGTTTTTTCTGCGTTTCCCGTATAGTTTCATAATCAAACTCGTCATCCATAAATGCGGTAGTCTGAACTATCATACCGAAGCTGTATTCTTTTACTTTATCGGCTGATTGTTCCAGCGTTCCTATTGCCGGCGGACACATCCAGTTCTTATTAAAACTTCTGCAGGAGTCGGAATTGCACATCTGACGAACTTCCGGCAGGAAAACCAATGCTTCCATATTCAGAAGTCCCGCGTTGGAAAATCCCATGGATATTGCCAGTTTCTTCAACTTTTCAATGTCGTACTTCATTATTCCTCCAAATAACAATCGATTATCATGAAGATAATCGATTGTCTGGTCGGAGTGACAAGATTCGAACTTGCGACCCCTTGAACCCCATTCAAGTACTCTACCAAACTGAGCCACACCCCGACTTGTTTTATTATAACTTTAACTTATTATTTGTCAACCGATTGTTCTTCATCGGATACAATATTCTCTTTCAATTGTTGCTTTTCCGTTGTCTCTTCTGTGTTTTTCTCACTTACATATGTGTCTTTATCCAAAAAGAGATCCTTATAATCGGATTTACCTATATCGGTTTCTTCCTCATCAAGTAACGCTTTTATAAACAGCTTCTTATCTTTTGCCCGCAATACCGATATTATTATCAGCAAAGCTCCGAAGAATATAGCACTTATCAAAGCCAGTAAGCGTGAAAGCTTAACACCGGTATCAAACAGATACAGAGGGTCTATCCTTATTCCTTCAATGAAAAACCTGTATATCCCGTATGAAGCCATATAAATACATAATGAACGACCGTTAAAGTATTTTCCGTTTCTTGCCACCAGCAAAAGCACTAAAAACAAAATGAGATTCAATACCGATTCGTAAAAGAATGTAGGATGAACTCCTATATAACCAAATGTATTACCGTTTACAGTTGCTACCAATGAAGTATCTACAAATCCTAATTTTAATAATTCTTCTTCAATGGAACCGGCAACATTACCTCCTATCTTCATACTTGTCATTGCTAAAGTGGAAAGAAAGCTGTTGGGATTAACAGGTACTCCGAAAGCTTCTTTATTAATGAAATTACCCCATCTGCCGATAGCTTGCGCCAAAGCTATATACGGAACAACCAGATCGGCCAGCTTCAGGAAATTTAACTTTCTTATCTTACAATATATAGCGGTTGCTATAAACCCGCCGATTAATGCACCGTAAATGGACATACCTCCGTCACGTACATTCAGTATATCGGCAAATGTCCACTCTCTGTCCAGTCGTCCCAGTACATAAAGCAGTCTGGAACATATTACTCCGACAATGATACCTATAAGACAAATATTTAACAGATCATCCTCATTTATACCGTATTTCTTGGCATTCTTTAAAACAAGTACAACTGCAAGACAAACCGCAATTGCTATAATCAGTCCGTACCAGTAAACTTCGAATCTGCCTATGGAAAAAGCCACTCTGCTTACCGATAATTCAATACCTCCGAACAGATTAGGAAAAGCTATTATACTTTTCATTCCTTCACCTCATTTCCGTACTTAAAACTTAATAAGTATGTATTTTAGAGTATACTACTTATAGTATGATTTAACAAGTAAAATATCTTGGGCTATAGCCTTCTTAAGAGCTTCAATATCCGGATATTTCTGCTCTTTTCTTATCATTTTTATAAAATCTATATAAATTTTCTTACCGTAAAGTTCCAGTCCCGATTTATCAACGAGATGTGTTTCGCATGTTATCCTGTCTGCATTCTTATCATTTACTGTAGGATTATTACCTATGTTTGTTATACTGGCATATCTGTTACCGTCAATTAAGGTGACCGTCCGGTAAACTCCGAATGCCGGTATCTGCATATCATCATTAATAGGGATATTTGCAGTGGGATATCCGATTTTCGAGCCTATAGATTTGCCTTTTTCCACTGTTCCCCGAATCTGATATTCTCTTCCCAAAAGATTATTTACATACTGAATATCACCGATTGCCAGAAGCTCCCTTATCCTTGATGCACTTACCGGTTGACCCAGATAGTCTATTCTTTTTAGAATTTTGACTTTTATATCATACTTCCCACCTATATTTTTAAGTGTCTTTGTATCACCTTTTGCCATATATCCGAACTTATAGTCGTAACCGGATATTGCATATTCGCAGGCTAATCGTTCCTTCAATATATCGGCTATAAACCGTTCAGGTTGCATCCCGGAAAACTGATGATTGAAATTTTGAAGATAAACAAAGTCCACACCCATGTTGCCTATTAATTCCAGTTTCTGCTCAATATCGGTTATAAGTCGCTGTTTTGTATTTGCTAATACCGCCAGAGGATGAATGTCGAAGATATATACAAGTGAAGAAAGATTGTTTTTACTCGCAATACTCACCGCCGTTTCTATCAGCTTTCGGTGTGCTATGTGAAGACCGTCAAAGTTTCCCAAAGCAATGACGTTTCTCTTTTCAAATTTATAATTGTCCTCACTTTTTATAATCTTCATTTAATAAAATTTTCCCTTTCAGTATTCCGTTCTCATCAGCAATTCCTATACCTGCTACCTTATCATTTATATCCTTTATTATATAATCACCTTTTTTCAGTTGCTTCTTAAGTTTAACACCGTTAATATACTTTTTCATCTCATCGGAAGTCAAATACAAATGCGGCAGTTCAACGGCATCTTCCAGCGGAATAAAAATATCCCGCAAATTGTTTTCCGAGTGCTTTCTTATTTTTTCAACAGTATAACTGTTGTTTATATTGAAATTTCCCACCTGCAGTCTTGTCAATGCCGACATTGTACCGCCTTTTTGCAACATTTCACCAATATCATGGCAAAGACTCCTTATATATGTCCCTTTAGAACATTCCACCGTAAAAACAATCTTTTTCACAGATGTATTTTCATACAGATAATCATATATTTTAATTTCGCCGATATTCATTATTTCAATATATGATTTTTTTATCTCCACAGGCTGTTCATTTACTGCATACTGATACAATTTTCTTCCATCAACTTTTTTTGCCGAAAAAACAGGCGGTTCCTGCCATTGCTTTCCTTTAAAATTGTCAATTGTATCCGTTATAGTCTTATCTGATATATCATCCGCTTTTTTTATACTTAATATTTTTCCCGTAATATCATAGGAATCTGTTGACAAACCCAGAATCATCTCCGTTTTATATATCTTCTTTTGTGCCTGGATATAGTCCGCTATTCTGGTTGCTTTTCCTATGCAGACAATCAGTACTCCTTCCGCAATGGGATCCAGTGTACCGGTATGACCTATTTTTTGTCCGGGAAAAAGACTCTTAAGCATATTTATCTGCTTAAACGAGGTTATTCCCTTTTCTTTGTAAAGATTGATTATTCCGTACATCGGTATACTTCGTTCATTTTTTGGATAATTCCGTCGTAAACCTGATCCAAGGTCATATCGGCGCTGAGTCCTGCGGCTCGAGCATGGCCGCCTCCTCCGAAGGCTTTAGCTATAACGGATACATCAATATCATCCGTATTGGATCGCAAACTTCCTTTAACTTCCCTTTCACTGTTTCGCTCTCTTAAGAATACACCTATTTCCACACCTTCAATATTCTTTACGACATTGACAAGCCCTTCGAAATCTTCATCTGCAACATCCAGATGCATATATTCTTCTCTTTTTAAAGTGGAAATAGCCACCTTGTTGTTAAAAAACAACTTTATGTTTTTTATGGTATTCTTGTACAGATACAATTTATTCATGCTGGTGCGTTCAAATACCCATTCGGATATTTTCTCCACGTTAATGCCGTAATCCATAAGCTGTGCGGATATTATAAAGCAGTTCTTATTGGTATTCTGATATCGGAATCCGCCCGTATCTGTGGCTATTGCAACATATATTGCCTGAGCGATATCATGGTCTAAGGTAGCTTTCATATTACCGAAAAGATCATACATAATCTCGCCCACTGAGGAAACATCGGCATTTATAAAATTAAACATAGCATAACCGTCGTTGGTTTTATGATGGTCTATATTATATGATACCTTGTTTTCCAGAAGGCTTTTTCGTCTGCCTAATCTGTTTATATCCGCTGTGTCCAATACAATACAAACATCAAAGTTATACTCCTTATCGGGAACATACACTTCCATGTCACAGGAATCTTCCATAAAACTGTATATATATGGGATTTTCTCTTCCAACAGCATTAATGCTTTTTTACCTCTTGAAGTAATATATCTGGCCATGGCAATACAACAGCCTATCGTATCTCCGTCGGCCATAATGTGAGGTAATACTAAAAAACTGTCATATTTTTTAATATCTTCATTCAGTTGTTTTGCTATCTTTGATAACTTCATCAATCAGCTTACTAATCCTTATTCCCTCTTCTATATAATCGTTGTACTTAAACCTTAACTGTGGAATATATCTTATCTTCATCCTTTGCCCCAGCAATTTTCGTATATATCCTGCCGAACTTAAGATCGCATCGAAACTGTCTTTTTTCTGCTGTTCCGTTCCTATCATGCTTACATGTATATCGGCATAGGATAAATCTCTTGTAACACTGACATTGATAACTGAGACAATAGCCGTAAGTCTGTAATCTTTTATTTCATCGGCAATAATAGAGGATATCTCCCTTTTAAACTCACTGTTCAGCTGTTCCACTCTTCTTGCCTTCATTTCTTAATCACCTCTGTTTTGTAGCATTCGATTATATCATTAATCTTTAAATCATTGAATTTCTCAATGGACATACCGCATTCGTAACCTGCAGCTACTTCCTTTACATCGTCTTTAAATCTCTTAAGTGAACTGAGAGCTCCGTCAAACACCGTAATTCCGTCTCTTACAAGGCGAACATTAGTGTTTCTGAGTATTTTACCGTCCAGAACCATGCACCCGGCTACCGTTCCCACTCCGGTTATCTTAAATGTCTCTCTTACCTGTGCGTGACCGTATACCACTTCTTTTGTAACGGGATCCAGCATACCCGCCATTGCCTTTTTAATATCCTCAATTGCATCATATATGACGCTGTAAAGCCTTATATCCACCGAAGCTTCTTTTGCCAGATCGGTTACATTACCCAGCGGTCTGACGTTAAAACCGATGATGATGGAATTGGATACTTCAGCCAAATATACATCGGTCTCCGTTACGGTGCCTACCGCGGCATGAATAACATGTACTTTAACCTGGTCGGTGGAAAGTTTTTTAAACGAATCCGTTAAAGCCTCTACCGAACCCTGAACATCCGCTTTAACTATAAGGTTGAGATCCTTGATATTTCCTGCTTTAATCTGTTCATATAAGTCATCCAGAGTGGTAAGTTTATGTGCCGTTTTTGCTATCTGCCTTTCGTATTTTCTTCTTTCTGCCAATGATTTTGCGGTTCTCTCATCATCTACGGCATAGAATATCTCGCCTGCCTCGGGCGGCGCATCCAGACCGAGAATTTCCACAGGCATTGAAGGTCCGGCAGACTCTATGTTGTTTCCCCTGTCATCCGTAAGTGCCCTTATATTTCCCACCGATGTTCCGGAGATAATATAATCGGTCTTTTTGAGAGTACCTCTCTGAACCAGAAGCGTAGTTACCGTTCCTGCTCTTTCAACTCTTGACTCCAGTACGATACCTTTTGCCTGTCTGGTAGGATTTGCTTTTAATTCCAGAATATCGGCTGATAACAGTATTGTATCTAACAGAGTATCTATACCTTCACCGGTTTTTGCGGAAACCGGAATACATTCGATATCACCGCCGTATTTTGTTGCAACAAGATTATGATCCATAAGCTGCTGCATTACCCTGTCGGGATTTGCGGTCGGAAGATCGATTTTGTTTATAGCTATAATAATATTCACATTCGCGGCCTTTGCATGATTTATAGCTTCAATGGTCTGCGGCATTATTCCGTCATCGGCGGCAACGGTTATTATTGCTATATCGGTGACATCCGCTCCTCTTTTTCTCATTGCGGTAAAAGCTTCATGACCGGGAGTATCCAGGAAAGTGATATACCTTTCACCTATTTTTACTCTGTATGCACCGATATGCTGAGTAATCCTTCCGGCTTCGCTGGCAGCAACGTTGGAATTTTTAATGTAGTCCAATAAAGATGTTTTTCCGTGGTCAACGTGCCCCATAACAACAACAACGGGAGATCTTTCCACAAGATCCTTCGGATCACATTCTTTATCATCGTCAAATAAAATATCTTCTTCGGTAATAATGTTTTCCATTTCGCATGTTATACCGAACTCGTCGGCTATTAATGCGGCTGTATCGAAATCGATATTCTCATTTATACTCATAATATTTGATCCCATATCCAACAACTTGGACAGCACATCGGAGCCGGTCTTTTTTATGGCTTCGGCAAATTCCTTAACGGACATTTCCGGCGGAAGTTTTACAAATTTGAGTACTTCGATTTTAGGTTGATTTGCATCTCTCTTCTTTCTCTTTTTTCTTGCTCCGCTATCTCTGTAGAATGTACTGAACAATTCATCATCTGTAAGCATAAATGTATCGATGGCACCCTTGGGAGTCAAAATTTCTCTCTTCTCATATTTGGTCTGTTTTGAAGCTATTGATTTGGCAACGGCTGTCTCTTTCTTGGTTTCTTTATTAAGAACCTTATCCTGATCCTTCTTAATGTATTCTTTCTTTATAACTCTCGGTTTTTCAATTCTTGCAGCTGAATCGTCACCGCTGTCTCTGTCAACAGGTTTTCTGACAGAAGGTTTTATTCTGCCGTCATGTGAGTCGGTACGAGCAAATCCCGGCTTCTTATCGGCAGGCTTAGGCGCATAAGGTCTGTCTGTCCGGCTGTCTCTTTGATGATATCCTCCCTTATCCGGCCTGCTGTCTCTGGGAGTATAAGGCTTATCCGTTTTTTCCTTCGGAATATATGTCTTGTCTTTATAGGCTTTCTGCTCTATATATGTTTTTTCTTTCTTTTCATCCTTTTTGACTATATCTTCCTTTTCCGTTGCTTTTTGGACATCTTCCTTTTGTTCGGGCTTTTGCGGTATAGCTATCTGAGTTTTCCTGATTTGCGTCTCTTCCGCTTTAACTGTTTTAGGCGTTTCTGCAACCGTTTCTTTCCGTGGAACGGTCACTTCAGGAGTTTTAACAACGACAACTTTCTTTTCCTGGGGTTTTTGGGGTACTTCTTTTTTAGTCTCCGGAGTTTTTTGAGGTTCTTTCTGTATATGCTTTATTGTGGATTTGGTTTCACCGCCTTTTGTGGTTTTTACAACCACAACCATAGGTTTTTCGTCAGCTGCATCCTTCTCGGTTTTTGTTTTCTGTTTTACGGGAGCTTTAACAACAACGGTCTTAACCGGTGTTGCAGTATCAGACGAAGTTACGACGGTTGTTCGTACCTTCATTCCTGCCGCAGGATTCTTTATTCTGTAGATATCATAAATCATCTGTACCTGTTCGTCGGTTAAGATGGTATTGACATTGGATTTGATACCCATCTGTTCTAATTTTCTTAGAACTTCACTCGGTTTTTTATCTATTTCTCTTGCTAACTCGTTTACTCTTTTCCCCATTTAGTTCTCCTCGGTTATCTTATCGCTTATGCCTTTTGCAAAATTCTTATCGCTTATTCCTATCACTGATATCTCTTCTTTTCCTATAATACTGCCTAACTGCTCTTTGGAAAACATCTCGGATATCTCTATATTCTTATTCTTTACTGCACTCAGTATTTTTTCCCTGGTATTCTTTGAACAATCATCAGCCATAAAAACAAGCATTATTCTGTTGTTCTTTATCTTTGTTATGCAGCCGGCTGTACCTGTTGCAGCCGCTCCGGCTTTTATTGCCAACCCTATCATTTTGAGAATATTACTCTTTTCTATTTATATATTCCTCCATCTCGCCGTATATTGTATCATCCTGTCCTATGGAAAATGTTCTCTCAATGCTTTTTGCTTTCTTCGCTTTGAAAAGACACTGTAAATCAGCGCAAATATATGCTCCCCGCCCGTTTCTCTTACCTGTCAAATCCATAACCGCTTTATTATCCTGTGTAAGCACAATACGAATCAACTCTTTCTTGGGCTTCATTATTCTGCATGATAAACACATCCTCATGGGAATCTTTTTATTCTTCATCTTTCTCCTTTTCAGTCGGATGATCGAATAAAGCATCCAACTCGTGTACCGGTTTTGTATCTTTAGCAAGTAAATCATCCGATAAAAGCTGTTCTTCAATAATTCTTCTTAATTCGGTTTCGGGAATAATATCAATTTTCCAATTTGTAAGCTTTGCTGCAAGTCTTGCATTCTGTCCTTCTTTACCTATTGCCAATGATAACTGATTATCCGGTACGGTAACTCTGGCCTTTATCTCGCTTTCTCCTTCAGCATTCTGTACTTCGATAACATCCACTCTGGAAACATCCGCAGGGCTTAAAGCCGACGAAATGTACTGAGCGGGATTGGGACTCCATTCTATTATATCTATCTTTTCTCCTCTTAATTCCTCCACTACATTGGAAACCCTTATGCCTTTATGTCCGATACATGCTCCTGTGGCATCCACATTGGGGTCATTGGAATAAACCGCTATTTTGGTTCTTGCACCAGGTTCACGTGCAATATCTTTTATTTCCACTATACCGCTCTGAATCTCCGGTACTTCCATTTCAAACAGACGTTTAATCAAATCGGGATGTGTTCTGGAAACAAATATTTTAGGCTCTTTACTGGTTTTCTTAACATCATAAACAAACGCTTTGAACTTGAAATTAACTCCGTAACGTTCACTCGGAACCTGTTCTTTCTTGGGCATAATTGCTTCCGAATTGCCCAAATCAAGATATACGGTATCATTCTCCACTCTTCTTACGACACCGTACACAATCTCTTTGAGCTTATTCTCATATATATCCAATATTTTTATTCTCTCTGCATCTTTTATTCTCTGTAAAATGACCTGTTTTGCGGTTTGCGCGGCAATACGACCGAAATCCCTGGGCATCATTTCTTCTTCAAATTTAAGGCAGTAGCCTACTTCCACATCCGCATATTGTCTTGCTTCATCAATAAGCATGTCATTTTCTTCATCTTCAATTTCCTCTACGATGTTCTTGATTTTAAACAGCTTTACCTGTCCGGTGTTGACATCCATGCTGACCTCGATATTCTGTTCGGTTTTTGTGTGCTTCTTATATGCCGATGCCAATGCCGCTTCGATAGCTTCTATCAAAGTTTCGGAATCTATACCTCTTTCTCTCTCTATTTGCTTAATAGCATCAATCAAATCGGTATTTTGTCTTGAATCCGACGCTGACTCTTTTCTCATTTCATTCCTCCTATAATTTAAAGAATCGGGTTATCTTCGCAATATTTTTATTTTCAAAAATCTTAAGGGAATCATCAATTGAAAGAGTTGTGTTATCCGCATCTCTTCCCTTTAAAGTTCCCGTAAATTTCTTTTCATTATCCATAGCCTTGTATAAAGAAATTTCCACATCACTGTTCATAAAAATCTCAAACTCTCTTTCGGTACGTAAATTCTTGTCGTAACCTGATGAGCTGACTTCCAGATAATAGGAATCCGAAATATTCAGATTATCAATTTCTTTATCAATCGCCCGATGCACAAGCTCGCAATCATCTATGGAAATACCTTCAGGTTTATAAAGATACACTCTGAGATATCTCTCATTACCTTCTTTAACATACTCCGCATCCAACACTTCAATATTCAACTTTTTTGCATGTTTGGAAGCTATTTCCAATGCCTGCTTTGCTATACCTTTACTCATTTTATCCTCATCATAAACTAAAGAGTGGCGAGCCACTCTTTAGTACATTCATAATTTAGCATATATGATTTTCTTTGTCAAATTTTATGTTTTTTAAAATACATCACTGATTACAAGCTGATCGGTTTTAGCCAGACTGTCAAGATAACCGTCGGTTTTTAGTTTATTCAATAATTCCGAATCCATTCTATTCTTTAATGCAAAATCCTCCACACTGGAATAAGGCCTGTTAAGAATTATGTTATCTATCATTTTTTCGTCTAAATATGAAATTACATCCAAAGGTTCGGTAATTGCAGTTAATTCTTCATCATGCAGATACCTGTTTTTTAAAGAATTCGAGATATCGGCTTTATTAATTTTAAACTGATTTTCAAACTTATCTAAGTCCCTGTACCTGTTTATATATTCTAATTTAAATTGTTTCGGATAATTATCAAGGTACCATTTCAATATCATCATATTCTTGGAATGAATCAATGCTTCTTCATATGTAATACAGTATTTAATCTTTCTTTTGGATTCTTTATGCATATCATCATCCTTTTTCTCGTCATCAAGTTCGTGTTTAAAGCATATGACGTCATATATATCCGAAAGTCGCTCATGTATCAGTCTTTCAGCATTTTCATACCAGCAACCTTGTCCGTATATTAGACCGATGCATCGTACAAACTCCATGCCTGATGCAGGCTTAATCATGTTAAGGACATCATGCGTTTTGCTGTCAGGTGTTATATAAGTGATATTGTCATATGTCACTGTTTCAATCAGATTATCGGAAGGATAAATATTAGTTAACTTAACAAGATGTTTAATCATTTGCAAATCTTCATCAGGCTGTAATATGAAAGTGGAAAAGTATTCTCGTAATATTTCATTGCCATACAGCGTTACCATATCATTATTTCTCATAACCATAGGTGAAAAATCATATATGCTATATCCCGAGGGAAGCAAATGAACCGCCGTAAATTTGTCGTATTTTACCGAAAAAGGTCTGTGATTGATACATATTTCTTTTAAAATGTCATATACTTCATCATATGCATCCTTTTGAACATGTATCTTGAAATCGTTTTTTTGAAGATAATTATAGCTGTCATCATTAAACATTCTGCTTAATATATACGGAGTCGGAACCGATTCCGGGCGGAAGAGTATATCATTATCTTTAAGTTTTTCTATCATTTTCCCAATCAGTATTATGATTTCGGCGGTTTTCTCCTTGGTTTTCAACTTAAATTCTTTCTCATATGCCTCCGACTTATCATTTAAGTTGGTCAGATATGCGATACTGATAATATCATCCTTATAATCCGCTTCGGTAACGGGAGAAACAAATTTTGCCTGCCCACTGAGATATGCCGTATTTTCAATAACGACCTTGTTCGCGTTATCTTTATCCAGATAGGAAAATTCCGACAACATTTCATTTGTAGTCATAAATTCCGACTTGGAAATATCTTTTGAAAAACATGTAGCGATGGCAATAACATTACACTCGACAGCACATTTGTATAAAAACTTATTAAAATTTCTGAACTCATTTATAGTTTTTATAGTATTCTTCTCTTTTAACAACTCGGCATGTCTGTCTGTCATGAGATTTACATAATCATAGAAAATCGTTTTGGCATAAACGGTTTCGGTGGCGGCATCGTTGATAAGCATCGAATACAATTCGCCTTCCGTATCGGAAGAACCTAATAATAAACCGTATCTGTGTGCTTCAAGATAGCTCTTCGGTACTATGCTCCACATACAATTTCTTTTGGTCAGAATTCTATATAAATTTCTTAAACCTTCTCTATTCATAACTGAAACGGAAACCGGATATACGTTCAGATTGTCGTTTTTTACATTATTATCTGCAATTTTTATACATATCTCTTCATAAGTATCAAAGGATTTTTTTAATATTACGGCCACAGCATATGCAGCACTTGCTATATTATCCGATGATGCGTTTAATCTGAGTAAAAGAGTACTTACCGTATATGTTTTATTCTCCAATATTTCAAATAATTTCTTTACATTTATAACGGTTATTCCGTTCTTTGCCAACATTGAAGAAACATAATCGTCATCGGCTTCCGAGAAAATATAAATAGCCTTATTTTCACAGAAATTTCTTATACCGATATAATCGTTCTTTTTTAAAACCTCAGATCTTTTTACCGACCTGTCTGATATCTCAAGGACAAAAAAATTATCTTCTTTTATATAACCGGCACATATATTTCGGGAAATCTCTGTCTTATCGGGATTGAATATCGCGGTATTATCATCCATCAATACTTTGAGCGTAACACCTAAAATCATTTTCAGTTTTTGCCTGTTTGCAAAGTTTTTATTATATATATCCACAAACGAATAAATATTATCTTTAGGCATTATACCGAAAGCCTTATGCTTCCATCTGTTTAATTGTTCTAACAGCATGTCGGCATTAACATGGTCGGTATCTATATTCATCTCCGTTCGTTTTACTCTTGCTTTATCGGTTCTGACACCCAATCTGACTTCGGTTACTTTGTCTGCATTTATAAAGTATCTGGGTGAATTCTTTTCAATCTGATGCCTTCCCGAAACATTGACATATTTGTTTTCCACAATAATATTTTCGTATTTATCTATTGTATCTTTGTCTTTTTCTCTGCTGAAAAACTTTTTACATACTATGGAACCGCTTAAATCATTTACACCGAACTCAAATAACTGATATCCTTGATTCTTATGTATTTTCACATAAGTTATTGTACCTTCTATTACTACTTTGTAGGAGTTACTGTCCAGTTCACAGATACGTGTAATTTTCCTTCCCGACGGCTGCTCAATCTCCTCTTCTTTAGGCGGAAACACTATTACATCAGGTTTTTCATTCTGTATGCCGTCAACCGATGCATCCCTTATTTTAGTCGCATCCTCATTGATTGTTTCCGAAATAATGAACCTTACGGCATTTCCCAGACGTTTTGAATATGTGGAAAGATTTGCATTAATCTTTGACATATCGGCAATTTTACTTGCTTCCTGCGGTATGTAAATATGTACAATATCATTCTCTATTTCGTAGTTCATTGTAGATTTATAGAGAATGAAATAATTGAATTCGTTAAACAGATTTTCATATATATCTTTTATATATTCATCTATTTTTTCTTTATCAACCGTTACTTCTATAAAATCAACAACAATATCGGAAAATTCCTTTCCTATATTGTATATCGACCTTATTTCTTTTATTAACTCACTTTCCTCACGGAAAAAAATATATCTCTTTGCGGACAACTCAACGAAAAGGGTTTGGTTTTCCTTCTCGTATCTGAATTTTATTATATTTATGTCATTATTCAACATTTTTCAATCTCAATAAGCAGTTCTTCTATGATTCTGTCTTCCGGTACGGTTCTGAGTATTTTGCCTTTTTTAAAGAGCACCGCTTTTTTTTCACCGCCTGCAATACCTATATCGGCATATTTCGCTTCATTTATTCCGTTTACCGCACATCCCATTACGGCAATATCAATATTTTTTCTTATATGCTTTGTTCTCTCTTCGATGATTGAAGCTATTCTGATTATATCAATTTTAGTTCTTCCGCATGTAGGACAGCTTATTATGTTGACCCCGTATTTCTTTATACCCATAAAATTCAGTATGTCTTTTGCAACCGAAACCTCCTTTAACGGATCATCGGTTAATGAGATTCTTATTGTATCGGAAATCCCTTCCTCAAGCAGTATGGATAATGCAACGGTAGATTTTATTGTCCCTTTTATATAACTTCCCGCCTCCGTTACACCGACATGAAGCGGAAAATCAAATGCTTCATTGAGCATTCTGTATATTTCTACAGTCTGCATTGCATCGGAGGATTTTGCAGCAATGACAATATTATCAAAATCATAGTTCAAGAACATATCCACCTGGTCTCTTACCGCATGCATTACCGCTTCGGCTGTAGGACCGTTATACATTTCATACAGATGCTCCGGTAAAGAACCTGTATTTACACCTATTCTTATAGGAACTTTATACTCCTTTGCAGTATCAATAATAGCTTTTATGCGGTTCTTGTCGGTTATATTACCGGGATTTATCCTTATTTTATCAATACCGGCTTTAATACTGTCAATTGCCAGCATGTGGTTATAGTGTATATCGGCAACAAGAGGTATTTTAACGGCTTTCTTTATCAACGGAATATTACTTACACAATCATTATCAAAAACCGATATTCTTACAATGTCACAACCCGCATCCTTTAACCGGGTAATCTGCTCAACGGTTGCATTTATATCTCTTGTATCGGTATTGGTCATGGACTGAATGGCAATATCGTTTTTTCCGCCTATGGTGATATCCGCTATCTTTATCTCTTTTTTTAATTTTCTCTTTTCGTTAAAATTCATCATTTAACCAACCTGACAATATCATTAAATGTTACAAATACAAGCAACAGTATAAGCAGTATAAATCCAGCCAGTGTAACATACTTCATTTTGTCCTGATTAAAAGGTTTTCCCATTATCCATTCTACGGAATGAATAACAATTTTTGAGCCGTCAAGTGCGGGAAACGGTATTAAGTTCATTATTCCCAGATTTATGGATATAAATGCCATCATATTGACCAGGTTTAGGATAAATAACACAAATGTAGGCTGTTTAATCTGCTCTCCCATCGTAGATATTATACCGATAGGCCCCATCATTTCCGACATTTTTACAATTCCGGTTATAAGCCAGACTATTGAGAATATTACTGTTTTAACAACGGAAAAAGAGTACAGTACTGCATGTTTTATAGCCTGTAAAACATTTATCTCGGTACTGTAATAATATATACCCAGATCCAGGTATTCCGGTGATTCGGTCTCTATTGTATCAAATACAAATGACAGTTCTTCCTCTCCTCTTAATACGGTTACTTTAACAGGTCCAACTCCGTTTGCGTTTACTTGCTCACGCAATTCCTTCGGTGAATTAATCTTGATATCATTAATATGAGTAATTCTGTCATTTAATCGCAATCCGGCAATATAGCCGTATGAGTCTTCTTTAATCTCCACAACAACGGTATCGGTATTGGTTGTGGAAATATTAAGCATTATTCGTTTTCCTCCCTGCTTTGCCGGGATAACCGTTACGGTGTTTTTACTGCCGCCTCTTTCATATACTACTTCAATCTCTTCATCTTCCTTTACCGGATATAGAACCATACCTATATCCGAAGGGTCCAGTATAGTTTTCCTGTCTACCGAAATAATCTTATCTCCGTCTCTTAAACCCGCTTCATATAAAGGACCGTCGGGCACAATTACGGTATTGGTATCCAGTGCATAACCTGTGAAACCGAATAGAATTGTAAGAATCAGAAATGCAAAAATAATATTGGATAACGGCCCCGCAACCGAGACAAATATCTTTTTGTAAGGTTTTGCGGAAGAATAGGAAGTAGGACTTACCACATTTTCTTCCTCACCTTCCAGTGCGACAAAACCTCCTATGGGAATTGCTCTTAAACTGTATACGGTGTCTTTAACTTTTTTACTGAAAATTTTCGGTCCCATAAAAAGACTGAATTCCAACACTTTGATTCCGGATATTTTCGCAGCAAAGAAATGCCCCGATTCATGTACAATTATAATAATGCTGAGTGCCAGTAACGCTATTAAAATACTGGTGAAAGTACTCATAAACCTGCCTCCGATTTAGCCCAATCGCTTATACTCAAAACATGCTCAATGCTTTCAGCCTTTATATTATCATGTTTATTCATTACTTTCTCAATAATATCCGCTATATCGTTAAAAGCGATTTTTCCTTTCAGAAAGGCTTCAACACATACATCATTGGCTGCATTAATAACCGTTCCCAGCGAATTACCTTCTTTTACGGCCAAATATGCCAGCTTAAGACACTTGAATCTGTCAAAATCCGGGTTATGGAAAGTAAGATTATACCGGGTTAAGTCCAGTTCTTCATATCCGTTATTGTACCTTTTCGGATAAGTCAAAGCATACTGTATATGCAATTTCATGTCGCATGTACTCAACTGTGCCTTTATGCTGTTATCATAGAACTCCACCATGGAATGAATAATACTCTGAGGGTGAATAAGCACTTTAATTTTATCTTCCGTTAATCCATACAGTTTTGCGGCTTCAATAACTTCAAAACCCTTATTCATCATGGTTGCACTGTCTATGGTTATTTTTGTTCCCATTTTCCATATCGGATGGTTCAATGCCTGCTCCGGCGTTACTTTCGACAACAGTTCTTTATCCATATTCCGAAACGGCCCACCGCTGGCTGTTAAATATATCCTCTTTATCGGATTATGCTCCAGACACTGTAATATCGCTCCGTGTTCCGAGTCAATAGGTATAATCTGACAGGAATTATCTGCCGCTTTGTCAAGAATTATATCTCCTGCCGCTACAATTGTCTCTTTATTTGCCAATGCAAGTCGCTTGCAATTGGCAACCGCATGGTATGAAGGTTCAATACCGTTGCTTCCTGTCAATGCATTGACAATAATGTCATAATGCATGCTTTGAATACAATGAATATTCGCTTTTTCTCCGTAAAAAACTTTCGCTTTCAGGTTTAAGCCCAGTAATTTAAATTTCTCATAACTTTCGTTATCGTAAATACCTATATATTTAAGATTATCATTTAGTCGGTATTTTTGAATGATTTCTGCAAGCGTTGCATAATCGGATCTGCAGGTAATACCGGTTATCCTGTATCCGATATCTTTGCAAACCTTAACGGTATTCTCCCCTATTGAGCCTGTGCAACCTAAGATAAGTATGTCCATCACTTAAACCCTGCTATAAGAAATATTGAATAGATGAACGGTAATATGAATAATATGGAATCCAGTCTGTCCAAGGCTCCTCCGTGTCCCGGCATTATCTTTCCGAAATCCTTTACATTAAACTGTCTTTTAATATATGATGCGCACCAGTCGCCGAATTGACTCAGTATACCGCACGGGATGTACAATGCTATAAGAACATACCAGGGTATCTGTGTATTGAAGTATCTGTTAATTACTATTGTATATGCGGTAATCATTAAGATGGAACCTACCGCTCCGCCTATTGAGCCTTCCAGTGTCTTACTGGGACTTACTTCATTTAATATTTTTATTTTTCCGAAACTCCTGCCTATAAGAAAAGCCCAGATATCACATCCCAAAGCACCTAACCATACATAGACAAACAGAAATGCTCCTTTTTGCATCTTAAGTATAAGTACAACAAAAGATAATAAAACCACTGTGTATATATATCCGAAGATGGTATATGTTACTTCTCTGAATGTCTTAATCTTATAGAACATGGATGCTACCAGTATTGTCAGTGCAAAAAAGACGGTAAGCAAAATATTAAGAGTATACAGATATTCCTGAGGAATTATTGCCAATCCTATAGTCAGATAGAGATTTGTATAATAAAGGAAAGTGAATAATGCACATATTATGTAGTATCCTAAGGTAAGTTTTTCATTTGTAACATGAAGAAACTCATAAAACATCAATGCCGATATTAAAAACAAAACTATATATGTAGGCAAACCGGGAAAAACATATATAAATACTAAAATCAATAATGCCAGCAAAGCACTTATTACTCTAGTCTTCATCGGTTCTTCCTCCAAAGCGTCTCTTTCTGTTGTTGTAATCCGTTATGGCCTGCTTTAAATGCTCTATAGTAAAATCCGGCCATAAAATATCCGAATACCACAACTCCGAGTATGATGCCTGATACAGAAGAAAATTGGATAATCGCTTCTCACCGCTCGGACGGATTATAAGGTCGGGATCGGGAATATCTTTTGTGTACAGATAGTCACTTACAAGTTGCTCATCAATCTGCGAAATATCCAGAATACCGGCTTTCACATCACTGCTAATTCTTTTTACCGCCTGTGTTATCTCTTGTCTGGCACCGTAATCCAAAGCGATTATGAAGGTAAGGCCGGTTTTTTCGGCGGATATTCTTTCAATCCTCTCCATACTTTCTACCATTTTTCTGTTTATTCTGTCTCTAGATCCTATGAATCTTATACGTATATTAGAACGCTCCAGACGACCGGATGTGTCATTTAAAAAATCCTGAAGTAAAGTCATCAGATATGCAACTTCGCCTTTGGGACGTTTCCAGTTTTCCGTAGAAAAAGTATAAGCTGTAATATATCTTATTCCCAACTCATCACTCTGTTCTATCAGATTCTGTATTGCATCGGCACCGCACTTATGTCCGTAACTGACCGGCATCCTTCTTTGTTTTGCCCATCTTCCATTTCCGTCCATAATAATGGCGATATGTTGTGGTAGTTGCATATATCGTTTAATTCTCCGTTTCCGTATGAGATATCAGACTTCCATTATCTCTTCGGTCTTTTCTTTTACTATATCATCAATCTTAGCTGTAGATTCGTCTGTAAGCTTCTGTATATCTTTTTCAATGACGGTATAGTCGTCCTCGGTAATCTCAGAATCTTTTTTCTGCTTCTTATACTTATCCATGTCCTCTCTGCGTATGTTTCTTATCCTGACCTTTGCATCTTCTCCAAACGCTTTGACCTTTTTAACTAATTCATTTCTTCTTTCCTGAGATAATATAGGGAATAACAGACGAATTACCCTTCCGTCACTTTGCGGATTGATACCCAAATCCGAAGCCATTATTGCTTTCTCTATGTCTTTCATAATACTTATATCCCAAGGTTGTATAACCAATAACCTCGGTTCAGGAGAAGAAATATTGCCTATCTGAAGTAACGGTGTCTTCTGTCCGTAATAATCCACATAAATATTTTTCAGAACCGACGGATTTGCTCTTCCGGCTCGTATAACTGAAATCTGTTCGCTAAATGCATCAATTGCCTGAGACATCAATTCCGTAGTTTTACTGTATTCATCTTTACTAATCATGGCAATAACTCCTTTATGTTTAATAGATTAGATATATTTTACACAATATGAAGTTATTTTTCAATAATAGTACCTATATTTACCCCTCTTGCGGCTTCAACTATATTCATGGGTTTCTTAAGAGCAAATAAAACCGATTTCACGGAAAATTCGTTGCACATAACTGCAGCAGCCATATCTATTACATTGAGTTGTCTTGACAGGATTGTCGAATAAGTCACTTTATCGTATTTTACCGCATCTTTGTGCTCCTTGGGATCTTTATCATATACTCCGTCAACATTCTTGGCAAAAAGAATAACATCGGCATTTATTTCGATAGCACGCAATACCGCCGCCATGTCGGTTGAATAATACGGATTTCCCGTGCCTCCTGCCAGTATAGTTATGATACCGTTACCAAGATCACGAACCGCATCATCTCTTCTGTATGTTTTGCAAATTTCACTCATACTTATAGCTGAATATACTTCCGCATCCAGACCGGTTTTTTCCAGTGCATCCTTCAATGCTATACTGTTTATAACGGTTGCTAACATACCCATTGAATCCGCTCTGGACCTTACAATGTCTTTTATGCTTCTTCCTCTTATAAAATTTCCGGCACCTACAACAACCGCTATTTGTTTTCCGTCATCTTTCAGCATCTTCAATGCCTGTGCAATCTGCATAAGCATTTTCGTATCCAGGTTTTCTCCTTTAGGCCCGGCAAAAACTTCACCGCTCAGTTTAATCAGTATCCTTTTATAATTCATAGCATTCTCCAATTTAAAAGGCACATTTAGTGCCTTTATTAATTATTTATTCATTTGTTTTGCCACTTCATCGGCAAAATTCTCTTCTCTCTTCTGAAGACCTTCTCCCATCTCATATCTGGTAAATCTTCTTACCGAAATATTTTCTCCGATTTTTGCAATAATTTCATTGGTCAACTGCTGTACGGAGATATCCGGATTCCTGATATATGCCTGGTCCATAAGACATACCTGTTTGTAGTACTTCTCTATTCTTCCTTCAACCATTTTATCTACAACTTTTTCCGGCTTACCTTCATTTAACGCCTGAGTACGAAGAATTGCTTTTTCATTCTCGATAACTTCCGCGGGAACCTGATCTCTCTTTATATATTCCGGTTTGGAAGCCGCTATCTGCATTGCAATATCCTTTACATATGTAAGAAAATCTTCATTCTTTGCGGCAAAATCCGTTTCTATATTAACTTCCACAAGTACACCTATTCTTCCGCCGCCATGAATGTATGATGCGACAACACCTTCTGCGGCAATTCTTCCGGATTTCTTTTCCGCATTAGCCAATCCTCTCTCTCTTAAGATATTGACGGCTTTATCCAGATCACCGTCAGCTTCCACAAGAGCTTTCTTGCACTCCATCATTCCGACACCGGTTTTTTCACGTAATTCCTTAACTAAACCTGCACTTATCATCGCATAACCTCCATGTATTATTCTTCCGCAATTTCAATTGCCTGCTCTGCAACTTCCGTTATCTGCTCAGCGAGTACTTCCGCTTCCTGCACTGCTTCCGTTAAAGATTCGGCCTTTTTTGCGGCTTTTTTAGATTCTTTTTTATGGTCATCATTTTTTTTGTCATCATGTTTTGTCTTTAAAAGCTCTTCTTCGGTCAGTTGAGACATATCAATATCTTCTTCATCTTCCACCGAGAAGGCTTCACCCTGATTCGCTTCTATAACGGCATTGGCAATTACACTGGTTATGAGTTTAACCGCTCTTATGGCATCGTCATTTCCCGGAATTACATAATCGACTTCGTCGGGATCGCAATTGGTATCTATAATTGCTACTACCGGAATATCCAGTTTCTTTGCTTCCTGTACCGCATTATGTTCCTTCTTCGGGTCCACAACAAAAAGTACATTGGGAATTCCGTGCATATCTTTGATTCCTCCCAGGTTCTTTTCCAGCTTTTCCATTTCCGCTCTCAGTTTTATTACTTCTTTTTTGGGTAAAGAATCAAATGTACCGTCTTGCTCCATCTCATGAAGTTTCTTAAGATAGGCAATCCTTTTCTCCATTGTCTTGTAGTTGGTCAAAGTTCCGCCCAGCCATCTTGTGTTGATATAGAACATACCGCATCTGATTGCTTCTTCCTCAACACATTCCTGTGCCTGTTTTTTTGTTCCCACAAATAATACTTCTCCGCCGTCAAGAACTACTTTTTTAACAAAATCATATGCCTTTTCTATTTGTTTTACGGTCTTCTGTAAATCGATAATGTGAATACCGTTTCTTTCCGTGAAGATGTACTCTGCCATTTTGGGGTTCCATCTTCTTGTCTGATGACCGAAATGAACTCCGGCCTCCAATAGTTGTTTCATTGAAATAACTGACATTTATTAATCCTCCGTTTTTTTCCTCTGCCGGCTTCATCTTCATGTACAACGTTGAACGCAACATACATAAATTCACCGACATGTGTTATTTTCCAATGAATTATATATTATCATTTGATATTATGCAAGACCGTTTTAAATCAGAAAAGAATAATAAAATTAACTATAAGAATATTAATAATAATTATTAAGGAATAATATTAAAATATTAAATGAATAAAATTTTTACTATAAAAAAAAGACCCGGTTTCCCGAGTCTTTTCTCTTTGTGTTGTTTAGTTAAACTTAGACCAGATAGCATTGTAGTTCTGCTCTGTAGTCTTACCTAATCTTGAGTTCATCTCATCCAGTACTGCCTGCGGGTTGAATCCCATTACAACTGAGAGATATGCTTTGAGAGCATCCTGCGTGTCAACGCCTTCAACCATAACATCGGAGACATACTTTCTTCCGGCTGAATGCCACTCACCGCTTACAGCTGTGAAAGCTGCCATGTCAGGCTCTTTCATTGTTTCGGGAAGTATGTATAATCTTCCGTCATTGTACTCGTTGAGAATGTCATATCTTCTCCTCAGGTTAGCTGCACTTATATTAACCTGGTTAGCATCCCAATCTGCTTTTCCGGAGTTGTATGCGGATGTATATCCGAATGCACCTACGTCAAGAGCATAGCTCGGATGTCCGTCAGTAATATTAGGTGTACCGATATTTGTTACTGTATCCGTATCGGGATTGTATTGATGATACAGTAAGTAAACAGTCTTTCCATCAAGATAGAATCCTTCTTTTCCGGTCTTGTCTGCCTGCGGAATACCGTATCTGAATGTAAAGAACGATTCAGGTGATCCCCACATCAATGTTACAAACCAGTTGATGAATTCCTTGGGCTGTTCGGTATTTGCCATTAAGCAATACGGAGCTCCGCAACCTTTGCCCCACTGATTGATTTTGGTTGTAATGTTCTTGGAGATTGCGCCGATACCTACCATGTAAGCTGTTGGTGTATGCTTCTTACAAGCATTTTCCCAAGAAAACAGCCATGTATCCCAATAGTAACAGGATCCTGCATATCCGTTGGAAACAAGGTTTCTGACGTTGGTCGAGCTCATGGAGAACAATTCGGGATGTACAAGTCCTTCTACATAGCACTTACGTAAGAAATTACATGTTTCTGCAAATTCCGGCTTCAGAACAGAATCTTCCCAGATATCCTTGTTAGGATTCCATATCGGCAGAACTGCTGCAACGTGATTGATACGTGCGTCGTGTGCCTGGAAAATATCCTGCATCAGCCATACGTTTCTGGAGCAGAATCCCCAGGTGTCGTTTTCACCGTTTCCATCAGGATCATTGTAGGTAAAAGCTTTTACTACTTCATAGAATGTATCTATTGTTTCGGGTTTCTTCATTCCTACCTTGTCAAGCCAGTCACCTCTCATAGTTCTGATGAAGTATGAAGGAGTTCCGTCCTGTCCTTTAGGAATACCCCAAACACGACCGTCCCATGTGTAGAGCTCTTTCCAATCCTCGGGAACTACATTGTTCCATGTCTCGTTGTCTTTAAGAAAATCATCGAGAGCAAGGATAATTCCTTCCTGTGCCCAAGCAATCATATCATATCCGGTAAACAGATATACAAGACCTGTCAAGTCTCCGGATACTGCCTGAAGGTTGATTGTCTCAATGTACTGGTCTCTGGCAGGTGTATGGAAATACATATCAATTCCGTAAGTACGCGTTACATAGTTTTTGAACGCAAACTTCAGAGTAGCATTATCCGTTGCATCACCGTAGTAGTACAGTACCGTCATGTCCATTCTTCTGGGTTTTTCAACCTCTTTAGGCTCTTCGATTGTTTGGGTTTCGGTTGCTGTTGTTGTTACCGTCTCTGTCGGCTTCTGTGTAGTTGTTTCGGTAGGCTTCTTATCGCATGCCGTAAACACTAAAGAGCAGACAAGGATTAAACACAACACTAAACTTAATACCTTAATTTTCTTCATAAATTCCTCCCTTAAAATTTTTATATATTACTACTTAAAAAAGTAGAAAATATATCTCTGTGAAAATTATTACCTATACAATTTTAGCACTTTATAAATTGTAATACAAGTTTGACAGAAATTAATATGTTAAATCTGTGTTAAATATATATTAACGTAAATTGAAAAAGTAAATTCCAGTACTAATAGGCTCAAGCGGATTTTACTCTTGC
Source organism: Bacillota bacterium (assembly GCA_022706885.1). Classification (GTDB taxonomy): domain Bacteria; phylum Bacillota; class Clostridia; order DUPQ01; family DUPQ01; genus DUPQ01. The sequence goes on along the minus strand of JAKJBR010000008.1, from coordinate 70 downwards.
ACTAAGTTCCAGTTGTTGATTTGCATAACAAAAAGCCATATAGTGTCTTTCTGAAGGTTGCTCGTTTGGA
>JAKJBR010000039.1:0-11608 GCA_022706885.1 Bacillota bacterium | reverse complement strand
TATCTTAACCGATTCTCCCGACCAACCGTAACAGCCGAATGCCGCAGCCTTCTTGTTTTTCAGCTTCAGACCTTTAATGTAGTGGGTGAGTGCGGCAAGCGAATGCAGTGCACAGTTATTGACTGTAGGAGAACCTAAAAGAACGGTCCTGGATTTGAAAATCTGTGTGGCAACATCATTCATGTCGCTCTTGGGAAGATTGAATATGCGTATATTTACACTCTCATCTTTTTCCCTTATACCCTCTGCTATCTTTTCGGCAAGCGCTCTGGTTCCGTTCCACATGGTATCGTAAACAATGGTTATGAGGTTTTCCTGATAGTTGTCACACCATAACCTGTATTTTTCCACTATCTGCATAGGATTGTCTCTCCATATCACACCGTGACTGGGGGCAATAATATCTATATCCAGATTAAGTGAACGTATTTCTTCCAGTTTTCTTTTGAGTATCGCACTGAAGGGAGCCAGAATGTTTGCGTAATATTTTTCCGCTTCGGCATACAGTGTGCATTGATCTGCAGAATCGTTAAAGAGATGGTCGCAAGCATAGTGCTGACCGAATGCATCATTAGAAAACAGTATATTGTCTTTTGTCAGGTAGCAGGCCATACTGTCCGGCCAGTGCAGCATACGCATTTCCACAAAAACCAACTGCTTGCCGTTACCTATGTCTATGGTATCTCCTGTTTTTAAAGGACGCAAATCCCAGTTCTTAAAATATTGTCCCTGTAACGATTTTACGGCATTGGCGGAGCAGTATATGGGAGTGGAGGGTATTTTCTCCATCAACTTGTTAAGTGCTCCGCTGTGGTCCACTTCACCGTGATTGCACACTATGAAATCAATCTTCTTTAAGTCAATTTCCTTTTCCAGATTTTCCACAAATTCATTTTCAAACGGAGACCATACGGTATCTATGAGGACGGTCTTTTCCTCCATTATTAAATAACTGTTATAGCTTGACCCGTGATGGGTGGATAACTCTTCCCCGTGAAATTTCTTCAGTTCCCAATCGGTCTTTCCTACCCAGTATACGTTATTCTTTACCGGCTTCTTCATAAAAATCCCTTTCTTGTATATATCATTTCAATACTTAAATTAATAAATGCTTATTTAAATAAATTATATCATACACAATAAACAGTTTAAGTGAGTATGTCACCGTAACCTTTCTTGTATTTGTTGAAGGAAAACATTTGTTAATAAGATTATATAATATCATTGCCAAATTACTGAACAAGTGATACAATAATTCTGAAAGAGAGGTACGTGATGGGAAAGTCCGTATACAGCCTCATACTTAACGATGAGGTAATAAAAAAGATTGATATGCTGGCATATGCAAGGCGAACCAGCCGTTCCAACTATATAAGTGAGGTGCTGGCTTCACATGTGTCCTATACCACTCCTCAGCAGAGGATAAAAGACATTTTAGATGCCGCAAGAGCTTTTTTGGAACCGTACGAAAAATATGCTTTCGTGGAGATGAACTCCAATTCCTTTATGGATGTGCGAACGGCATTGAGCTACAGGTACCGTCCTACAATACGCTATTGCTTGGAGATTCTGGGAAGGGACAAAGGACCTTTTCTCAAGTTGAAAGCGCAGGTTAGGACACAAAGCAGCAGTCTTATCTCAGCGATAGAAGACTTTTTTACCATATGGCAGAAAGTTGAAAAGCAACTTATACCCGACGCATATGATGAGGTGGAGATGACATCCTATGAAAATGTCTGCTATACGAGATTTTTCTTCTTAAACGACCGTATGAATATTGAAGAACAAAGGCTTGGCAAAGCCATTGCGGCATATATTACAACATTGGATAAGGCATTGGATATTTTTATGAGTAATATGGATAATACAGATTATGTTATATCGGATATATATGCGGCATACAAAGAATACTATGCAAAAACAGGAATGATTATATGATTTCAGGAGGTAAAACATGAATATACAGAAGTTTACACAAAAATCCGTAGAAGCACTTAACAGGGCACAAAGCCTTGCGATTGAATACGGTAATATACAGATAGAGCAGGAACATCTTCTCTATGTTCTTTTAAGTCAACCGGAAAGCTTTATAGCACAGTTAATGGTTTCCATGAACTTAGATACCGGGTTACTTATACAAAAAGCCGAGAACCTGGTATCCGCACTTCCCAAGGTAACGGGAAGCGGCAGGGAACCGGATAAGGTATATATTTCAAAAGATACCGATTTGACACTAAATGAAGCGGAAAAGCAGGCAAAGATAATGAAAGACGAGTATGTGTCGGTAGAACACATATTCCTTGCCGTTATTGAAACGGCCAATCCGAGGATAAGAGAGCTGTTCAGAGAAACAGGCATAACCAAAGATTCCTTTTTAAGAGCACTGGCTTCCATAAGAGGAAACACCAAGGTGACATCGGATAATCCCGAGTCTACATATGACGTGCTGAAAAAATACGGTCAGAATCTGGTGGAGCTTGCAAGGAATCAGAAACTGGACCCGGTAATAGGGCGTGACGAAGAGATAAGGAATGTTATAAGGATACTGTCCAGAAAGACCAAGAATAATCCGGTACTGATAGGTGAACCGGGTGTGGGAAAGACCGCTATTGCCGAAGGACTGGCATTGAGAATAGTACGTAAGGATGTGCCGGACAATCTGAAGGAGAGAAAGATATTCTCCCTGGATATGGGTGCACTGGTTGCCGGTGCAAAATACAGAGGGGAATTTGAAGAGCGATTCAAAGCGGTACTTCAGGAAGTAAAGAATTCCGAAGGAAGAATAATACTTTTTATTGATGAATTACACAATATAGTGGGAGCGGGTAAAACCGAGGGAGCCATGGATGCGGGCAATCTGCTCAAACCCATGCTTGCCAGAGGAGAACTCCATTGTATAGGTGCGACGACATTGAACGAGTATCGTCAGTATATAGAAAAAGATGCCGCTCTGGAAAGACGATTCCAGCCGGTAATGGTACTGGAGCCATCTGTAGAAGATACTATTTCCATACTGAGAGGACTTAAGGAAAGATATGAAGTTTTCCACGGAGTAAAAATACAGGATCAGGCATTAATAGCGGCGGCAACACTGTCCGACAGATATATATCCGACAGATTCCTGCCCGATAAAGCCATTGATTTGGTGGATGAGGCATGTGCCCTTATAAAAACCGAGATAGATTCCATGCCTTCGGAGCTGGATGATATATCGAGGAAAATAATGCAGTATGAGATTGAGGAAGCGGCACTGAAAAAAGAAAGCGACAAACTTTCCAAAGAGCAGCTGGCCAAGATAAGGCAAGAGCTTACCCAATTGAGAGAAGAGTTCAATGAGATGAAAGCCAAGTGGGAGAATGAAAAGGCTTCCATATCCAAAGTGCAGAAGATACGTGAGGAGATAGAGAAGGTCAATGCCGAGATTGAAAAAGCCGAAAGAGAATATGACCTCAATAAAGCTGCCGAGCTTAAGTACGGAAAACTGCCTGCCCTTACAAAAACCCTTGCCGAACAGGAAGAGATAGCGGAACAGGCGGAACAAAAGCATACTTTATTAAGAGATAAGGTAACGGAAGAGGAAATAGCACTGATAGTTGCAAGATGGACCGGTATACCTGTATCCAAGCTTATGCAAAGCGAAAGAGAAAAACTTTTAGGATTGGAAGATATACTGCACAAAAGGGTTATAGGACAGGATGAAGCGGTAACAAAGGTAACCGAATGCATCTTACGTTCCAGAGCGGGCATTCAGGATCACGACAGACCTATAGGTTCCTTCCTGTTTTTAGGACCTACCGGTGTGGGTAAAACCGAACTTGCAAAGGCACTTGCAGAGGCACTTTTCGACGATGAAAAGAATATGGTCAGAATAGATATGAGTGAGTATATGGAAAAGTTCTCGGTAAGCAGACTGATAGGAGCGCCTCCGGGATATGTGGGATATGAGGAAGGCGGACAGCTTACCGAAGCGGTGCGAAGAAGGCCGTATGCGGTAGTGCTGTTTGATGAAATAGAGAAGGCACATCCCGATGTGTTCAACATTCTGCTGCAGGTTTTGGATGACGGCAGAATAACCGATTCCCAGGGACGTACCGTGGACTTCAAGAACACCATTATAATAATGACTTCCAATTTGGGTACCCCATACATCATGGATGGTATAACGGAGGATAACGAAATATCGGACGAAGCAAGAAAAATGGTGGATACGCTTCTTAAGCAGAAGTTCCGTCCGGAGTTTTTGAACAGACTGGATGAGATAGTACTGTACAAGCCTTTATCCGAAAAGGAGATAATGTCCATTGTAGATCTTATGATTGAAGATCTGGCAAGGAGAGTGGAGAATAAGAGGTTGGGCCTGAAGGTATCAAAGCGGGCAAAAGAGTATATTGTGGACCAGGGATTTGACAGTATTTACGGAGCGCGTCCTCTGAAAAGATATATACAAAGTCATGTGGAGACACTGATAGCTAAAATGATACTGGCATATGATTTGGAGCCGGATACGGTACTGTATGTCGATTACGACGGCGATAAACTTAGCGTAGATACCGAAGGTTAAGTAAAGGAAATAATTTATAGATATCTTATTTGAATAGGATAAATGTAAAAGGGCTGTATTACAGCCCTTTTGTTATATATCGGAATAGCTTTTTTATCAGAACCATTTCTTTTTTTTGAAATAATATATCATAAACAAGGTTATAACCAGCATAACTCCCAATAGCACGGGATAAGCCCAGGGTATGTTAAATTCCGGTATGTGCTTGAAGTTCATACCGTACAATCCCACAATGAAAGTCAGAGGAATGAATATTGTGGATATAACGGTAAGTACTTTTATTATCTCGTTAAGTTTATAGCTTGTGGAGGCATAGAACAGCTGCATCAGATCGTTTATCATTACACGACAGGTTTCCGACAATCCTATAGCTTCTTTTATGTGATCGTAAACATCATTCATATAAGGGGCGACAGAAGAGGTAATGAATTTTGAAGGCATGTTAATCAAAATTGAGCGGGACTCTTTAAAAGGTATGATGGATTTTGCAACCAGTTGGTTATCGCTCTTTACCTCCCTTATTTTTGCCAACAGTGAGTCGGACGGATCTTTGATTATTTCCTCTTCCAACCGGTATATCCGTTCTTCAATCTCGTAAAGGGTTGCAAAGTAATCATCGGTTATGGAGTCCATAAGACGGTATAGCAGATAATCGGGACCGGACGTGCGTATGCGGCTTTTGGGGGTATGTAACTCTTTTCGCACTTTATCAAAAACATCCCCGTCCAGATCTCCTATGGAAATAACGTAATTGTCGCCTAACAAAAAGGAAATACCCTCTGCCACAAGGGCCTGTTCTTTTTTGTAAATCATAGTGGCAACGGCAAACAGAAAGTCCTGATAATCATCCAGTTTGGGACTTTGGTCTTTTTCATATATACTTTCCAAAACTACGGGATGGATATTATACAGTCTTGACATCTGCTCGCATAATACCTTGCCGCATTCATTGTCGATATCAATCCAGCGAACCCCTTTTACATCCTTTTTAAGTGTTTCCAAAGAATCTGTCGAATATTCTCGAATTTCATCGGAATTGTATTCCGTTACGGTAATATTGGGTTTTTGTAAATTGTTCTCACTCATTTCTGTGCCTTCAGTATATCGCGTATTTCCGTAAGAAGCAGCTGCTCTTTTGTCGGTTCGGGCGGTGCCGGCGGCGGGGGAGGCGTAGCTGCAGCTGCAGCTTCTTCCGCTTTCTTTGCCTTCTCTTTAAGTTCTTCGCTCTTTTTCCTAAGAGCCGTAAAGAGTCTTACCAACATGAAAACACATACGGCCATTATCAGAAAATCCACAATGTACTGTATAAACATGCCGTAATTGACCGAAGAGAGTGCTTTGCCTTCCGCATCATATGTCAGTACCCATTTAAGCTCCTTTAGATTTATTTTTCCCATTATAAGGCCCACTAAAGGAACAATGATGTCATTTGCAAGGGAAGAAACTATTTTGGTAAATGCCGATCCTATCAGGATACCGACCGCAAGATCTATTACGTTTCCCCTTGTTATAAACTTCTTGAACTCCTCAAATAGTTTTACTTTTTCTTTTTTAACACGTTTAACACGCTTTTTCATATATACCTCCTGTAATACTTGCTTTGTAAATGCATATATTCCTATCTATTTCAGCATTATCTTTTCCAATTCCAACGGTTCGACATATTTGCCTTTGCAATATGCCCTCATATTACCGCCGGATATCTCATCTATAAGTGCTATATGATTGTCCGTACCCACTCTTCCGAACTCCAGCTTTATGTCATAAAGCTCCAATCCTTTTTTGAGCATTTCCTCTTTTACTATAGAACCTGTTTTTCTTGTCAACTCCACAAGAGTACGATATTCCTCTTTTGTCATTATCTTCAGCATCTGCAACGCTTCATCGGTTATAAGAGGGTCATTTCTGTCGTCATCTTTCAATGTCACTTCCACATAACCGTCTAAATGCTGTCCTTCGGTACAATACATTCCGTATCGTCTGTAGAAACTGCCCACAGCCCTGTATCGCAATATGACTTCCACACCTTTTCCGAACATTTTTGCGGGTTTAACGGTCATTGTATTGTTGTCTATATCTGCGGATATATAGTGGGTGGGAATGCCGAGACTGTTCAGTTTTTCAAAGAAGAACTTTGTAAGTTTCAGTCCCGCTTTTCCCGAGCCTTCCATTTTCAGTCCGACGGTATTGGCTCCCGGATCGAAAACCCCGTCGGTTCCCGTCACATCATCCTTGAACTTCAGAAGATAATTTCCGTCTTCCAGGCAGTATACGTCTTTAGTTTTTCCTGTATAGATTTTTTTCATTCTTTAACCTCTACTGTAGTAATATAGGTTCCGGAAAAAGGGCTTTCCGGTCAACACTTTAATATCAATAAAATTATACACAATTATGTTTTGTTATGCACTATGTAATTGATGCTGTCCGTAGCAGTGAGATGTATTTTTATAAGTATTATCTTTTGATTCAAGAAGCCATCAAAAATCGGCAGATTAAAAGTCAGAGGATTTATGAGTAATGTCACAATATGGTCGGCAATGTGATTGTAATGCCGGGCAATGTTGTTGTAATGTACAGAAATGTTATTGCAATGTCGGGCAATGTTTGATATAATTTAGCGGAGCAATGAGAAAGGAGAGCGTTTTATGAAGATAACCGAATTATTCTCAGATGTAATAACGGAAGATATGGAGTGTGAATTCAAAGCGGTACTTAATTCGGATAATCCTGTGAAGTGGGCTAAAAGCATTGTGGGTTTTGCTAACGGTAACGGCGGTATGCTGTTTGTGGGAGTTTCCGAAGACCGGGAAGCCTTCGGTATCAGCTTGGATGAAATTGATAAAACAAAAAACCTTGTTGCAAAAATAAATGACCGACATATTTTTCCTCATGTTAAGTTGCGCTACCTGATGCGAAATGTTGATAATGCTGCGGAGAAATTTGTTCTTGCAATAAACATTTCTCCTTCGGAATCCATTGTAAGGTATCGTGAGGGTGATTTTAATGAAACCGTATACATAAAAGGTAACGGCTATTCCGCTCCCGCAACGCCGGAAGAAATAATCACCTTATCAAAAAGGAAATTCGGTGTGGATAATGAGATAAGCGAAACTCTTTATGTAGAAAAGCAATGGACAAGTTATGCCGAATTATGCAGGGAGTTCAGAAAGGATGGTTCGGTACCCACTGTAAAAGAGTTGCAAAACTATGAGATTGTTTCCAAAGACGGTTACGCAAAAACAGGTTTTCTGATGTTTAGAGACGGATATGACGGTGATGATACATTAATCTGCTGTCGTTTATGGAGAGGTAAAACAAAAGTCGGAGAAGTATTGGATAACGGCAGATTCAAAGGACCGTTGCCCGATGTTTTTAATGAAACACTCAGGTTTATTGAGAGAAACACAAAAACAGGTTGGCACAAAACGGAAAACGGCGGTCGTGAAGAGATTCGTTCCTATCCTAAAAAAGCTATACGTGAAGCATTGGTAAATGCAATCGCACACAGGGATTACTCTATTTACGGAACGCAGATTGATGTAGATATTTACAGTGACAGAATTGATATTGTTTCGCCCGGTTCGTGGTTGTTACCAAAAAGTTATGAAGAATATCCTATAGGTTCTATTCCCTCCGTTCGCAGAAACACAATCATATCCGCTTGTTTGGATGTTGCCAATCTTATGGAGCGGGGAGGAACCGGTTTTCAAGCTATAGTTGACGGTTATAAAGACAGCAGTCAGGACAAGCAGCCTTGTGTATTGATATATCCCGGATTTCTGAATTTGCGTTTGTTTGACCTTCTTTACAAAGAGGAGTTTTCTTATGAGCAATTGACCGATACCGAGAAAGTAATAGGGTTGTTAAGAGATGCTCCGATGCCGGTAAAGGACCTTCAGGCAGTGACCAAATTTAAAAGCAGGAGCAGGTTCTTGGACGAGATATTGAATCCTTTAATAAAAGAAGAAGTTGTCTATCGTGTGGGTAATGTTAAATCACCTACTGCGGTTATAAAGTTGAAGGAGAATAATAAAAAATGAGGTGTAGACCTTGCTTTGTTGTACATAATGTAACAGAAGGGTATGGTATAATACTCTAAAGGAGACCAACTATGAAAAACAATATTTCCCATTATGATTACAGAGCGCAATTACCCGATTCCTACTTTAAGTTTATACCTTTGGGAAACGGTAGAACAGGAGCTTCGGTGTGGGTTACCGCACAGGATACCACCGATATTCATCTGTTGTTGTCGGCAACCGATAACTTTTCCGAATTGGGCAGATTATTAAAAACATGCAAAGCATACATCTCTATTACCCCGTCTGTTTTTAACGGCAATTCGGAAACACATCTGGATTTGAAAAAGGCGTTGCTTACAATTAAATCGGATAAAGCGGAAATGAGGATGTATATAGACGCAAATTACGATGTGTTGTGTTTTTCTCTGAAATCGGATATTCCGGTAAGTATTAAATACGGTATTGATAATTACAGAGATAAGCCGTTAAGCTCGCATGACATGGAGGAAGATTTCAGTAATTATATATTGAGCGGTACCGCAAGATTCCATAACATATCGGAAAGTGCCGATTGTGTGAAGGTATCGGAAAACAAAAAAGGTCTTACTCAATACCACAGAAATGATGTTTCCTTTTTTGAGTATGCATACTTTGCCCAAAACCTCTATTCTGAGGATAAGGACGTATATCGCGACCCGTATATCGGTCTTACATTCGGAACATATGCGGTATCGGAGGAGCTGAGACCGGTTAACAAAGGGAAGTCCTCTTTCTTGGAGACGGAAAAACCAGTGTGTGACTGTAATATCCGGATATGGTCTTTAACGGAAAAAGCCGATTCGGCTGATGCTTGGGAAAAAAAGATAATTGATTTAGCAAAAAGTTTTGACTGCGGTAAGAGTTTTAAATGTCATGTTACCGATTGGGAAGACTACTGGAACCGCTACTACATATATGCATACGGAACGGAAGATGCCGTTTTGCTGACAAGGGCATGGATATATCAGAAATACTTCAACGGCTGTGCCGGAAAAGGACCGGTTCCTATAAAGTTCAACGGCTCTATTTTTGTCACCTATCCTCACGAGGTAACACCGGGAAGGATAACCTGGGATTATAGAAGATGGGGAGGGGCTTTCTGGATGCAGAATACACGGCATATTTACTGGAATATGCTGTTAAGCGGCGACTTTTCGGGAATGGAGCCGTTATACAATCTTTTACATCAATTAATACCCATATCCAAGCACAGAACATTTGCCTATTACGGACATAACGGAATACTGCTTCCCGAGACTTTCACATTGTGTGGACTTTACTGCATGAGCAACTACGGTATCCCTCAGGAAGACGGTAAAAGGTATGCAAAAGGCACATGGCTGCATCAGCCCGGACAGATAGCCAACCACTATATTCGCTGGTACTATACAAGCATGCTGGAATTGGCATATATTATGCTGTTAGGTGCAAGATATTCGGACAATGAAAAATATCTGAATATAGCATATGAGTTTTCCAAAGAAACCCTTATTTTCTACTATGAGCATTTTGACACTCTTGACGGCAAGATTCTCTTAAAACCCATATCATCATTGGAAACATACCAGGATTGCTTTAACGATTTGCCTAATATAGCGGGGCTGGATGCTTTGACCGAAGAGTTGTTAAGCGGTGATAATCTTCCTTCGGATATTTTTGATATATGCAAAAAGATAAGGGATATACTTGTAGACTATCCCAAGGATGACAACAAACTGTTGCCTTGTCAGATATTGATTGATAAGAAAAGAAGAAATTGCGAAAATCCCGAGCTTTACAGTGTATTTCCTTTCTATGTCCACACATACTTTAATAAAGAGCATCCGCTTTTCAAGTATGCCGTCAATGCATTTTATCAAAGGAACGAAAAAGCGGGGAAAGGCTGGTCGCAGGACTGCATTCAGGCCGCTTTATTGGGTCTTACCGATCAGGCAAAAGATATACTGGTAAAGCAGGCAAAAATGACAGATGAGAGATATTCCTTTACCGGAATATACGGTCCCAACTATGATGAAACTCCCGACCAGGATCATGCAAACGGATTGAGTATAGGGTTCATGCATACGCTTGTTGCCTCCTCAAAGGACAAGAATGTACTGTTCGGAGCCTGGCCGGAAGATTGGAACGTATCTTTCAGGCTGCCGCTTTATTCGTCAAAACCGGTAACGGCTGTTTACCAAAACGGTAAAGTAGTTACACTGGAATTTGAAGATGAGCAGGACAGAATAAAGGCGGAAGTGCATATATAGCCTTATGTTTTTTAAGTAACGGATAAATAAAGGTTATATACGAAATTGATAAAATCAATGATGATGTAAAAAGGACAATCCCAGTGATAATGCCATACCTAAGCACAATGCGACCATTGAGTGTTTCTTTTCATGCGATGTCGCTTCGGGTAACAGATGAGCTGCCGATATGTATATCAGTACACCTACTACAAATCCTAAAGCAAGACCCAATACGGAATCACTTAACTTCCGCACCAAAGGATATGCCACGAATGTTCCTACGGGAGTGGTTAATCCCGCAACAAGAAAAGCATAAAGTGCGGCTTTTTTTGCACTGATACCGCCTTTTAACAGAACGGAAAAGGTAATGATTCCTTCGGTAAACTCATGTACCACAAGACCGATACCCGATGCAAGACCGGTAAATATGCCTGCACTGAAAGTGACCGTATATGTTATTCCGTCCAGCAACGAATGTATGCCTATTCCCTGAACGGCGGTAATACCGAAAGCCAATTCTTCCTGACCGGTATGATGTTTTATTAATTTATTGGTAAAAAGCATAAACATGAAACCTGCCAGAGCGGCAAATCCGGCATAATGATTCTTTGCAAGCGCTTCGGGAAAAGCGGTTATAAGAGGAGCGGTTATTAAGACACCTGCAGCAAAGCACATGAAATATTCTTTGTTATTCTCCGCCCATTTCTTGTTTTTATAAATAACATAAATACCGATAGAGTTAACTACCAGCGCAC
>JAKJBR010000038.1:0-11628 GCA_022706885.1 Bacillota bacterium | reverse complement strand
AATCAAGCTCATCCATCTCAATTTCAATCTTTATGTGTTTGTCGACATCTATTTTGGACAAAAGAACGCACGATTCCACATGACTTGTATGACTGAACATATCCACAGCTTCTATCTCGGATAGGGAATAGAGGTCGCTTAACTGGCCTATATCTCTTGCAAGTGTAGAGCTGTTACAGGAGATGTATATTATGTTTTCCGGTTTCTTTTGTCTGATAGCCTGTATAACCGAATCATCCAATCCTTTTCTCGGAGGATCCGCTATCAGTATGTCATATTCAATCTGCAAGATTGCATCATTTACATCGGCGTGAATAAATTGACAGTTTTCTATGGCATTAAGTTTTGCATTGCTTTTAGCGTTATCTATTGCTTCTTTCACTATTTCCACACCTATCACATACTTTACGCTGTCTGCAATAAAAAGACCTATTGTACCTATACCGCAGTACAGGTCTAAAACTGTTTTATCTTTTAAGTTATTATCTTTATCTGCTGCTTTCAGATAGTGCTTGGCTATGTTATACAGTTTTTCGGTCTGAGTTTTGTTTACCTGATAGAAACTGTCCGGTGATATTTGAAATCTCAGACCGCATAAGTTGTCGGTTATGTATTGTTTTCCGTAGATTTGTATATTTCGGTTTTGTTTCCTTTGATATACCGATATGACTTTATTGTTTTCTTTCAGAGTATTAATCAGTTTGTTTGGTAGAGTTTTATCACTTTCCGCTATAACCATATATCCGTCATCAGCCTCTTTTATTGTTAACGCAGTCATGTCTTTTGTAATATGTTTCTCTATGCTTTTCTTTATATTGTTAATCTCTTCTTTAAGAAGCAGGCACTCCTCATGCATAACGATATTATGGCTTTTATCCTCATAAAACCCTATCTTTCCGTTCTTAATCTTATATTCCGCCTTATTGCGATAATAATCTGTTTTAGGGTTTTGGTGTATTGTTATGTCTTCTATATTGATGTGTGCCATTCTTTTTAAGTTGGCTATAACTGTATCTTTCTTAAGTTTAAGCTGTCTTTCATAAGACATATGCCTTAAGTTGCAACCTCCGCACTTATCGTATACAACGCATTTCGGTTCGGTTCTGTATTTTGACGGTTTCAGTATTTGTATTGTCTTTGCTTTTACATATTTCGGTTTGATTTCATGCGCTTCTGCTGTTACCGTTTCTCCGTCAAGAGCGTTATCTGTAAAATAGACAAGGTTATCTTTCCTTGCTATCCCTTTTCCTTCGTATGATATATCAATTATGTTCAACTCTGCTTGCTTCAACTATTCGCCCTTCATGTCGATGACTTGGGTATTGCTGTCCAATATGTCTAAGCATAACCGTACCGATTCGCCTATAGCCTTGTTTATATCATCCGGCCGTGCCCTGAATATGGTCTTTGCATTGAAATCGCTCATGTAAGCTTCATAGGTCATTACTTTTACGAATTTAACCATATCCAATCCGCCCTCATGTCCTGCGGCTTTTTGCTGCTTTGCCAGTTTCTTTACGCTTGCTTTGAAAAAGCAGGTGGGTACTGTTACTATCTTTCTGTTGGGCATTCCCATATGTTCATGGAACATTGCAAGCATTTCCTTCCATGTCATGTTATAGGTTGCGACGGGGAAGAGCTGACCGCCTTTTCCTATTTCCAGAGCGGAAGCTATGCATTGACCTACCTGTCTTGCGGTAATCATAGCGGTACCGCCTTTGGGATACATGGTCACTACCGGCATTTTTCTTATCATATCCACTAAAAATGTCCAGACCGGTTTTCTGCCTTTCTGGGCACCGAATATATAGGGCAGTTCCAGAATGGATACGGCAAAGTTTTCATCGGCATAATCCAGAGCTATTTTTGCCTGATCCGTTCTGCTCCTTATATACGGATGGTGCTTGTACAGTTCCCATTCGGGGAATGTGCGGTCGAAATATGTGAAGTAGGAACCGCATATTACGGTCTGCTTTATTCCGCACTCTTTGGCAAGAGGCAGAAGTTTCTGTAACGGCACTATATTATATCTGTAGAACATATCATATATCGGAGGGGGACCTTCCACTCTTTCATCCACGCCTGCTGCAAATACCAGTCCGTCACACTGTTTCATAATTGAAGCCAGTTCATCAATATTGAGAGACATGCAATCTTTAAGTATCAGTTGCATCTGATTGGGTATATCCGCTCCTTGGGGTACGGGCGGCAAAGCCATGCCTGTTACGCTGTGTCCTCTTTTTATGAGTTCCCTTGCGGCTTCACTTCCCAATAATCCGGTTGCTCCTATGATAAGCACTTTCATTTTATTCTCTCCTGAAGGTTTGATAAAAAAGTTTATGCTACTTTTCCAGTCTAATTATATCATATTGATTAAATATATTTGTTTTCCGGCTATGCCGTTACTATGCCGTTTGCTTTCTGAAGTTTGAGTTTTTCTATGGCATTTTCCCTCATCTTATACTTCAGTATCTTGCCGGCGGCATTCATGGGAAATTCCTCTACAAATTCCACATACCTGGGAGTTTTATGTTTAGCCATATGGGTGCGGACATAATCTTTTAATTCTTTTTCGGTCATGGTTTCATTGTCTTTTAATATTACAACTGCCATTATTTCTTCACCGTAGCCTTCGTCGGGAACCCCTATAACCTGTACATCCTTTACTTTGGGATGAGTGTATATGAAATCTTCTATTTCCTTGGGATATATGTTTTCTCCGCCCCTTATTATCATATCCTTCAATCTGCCGGTTATTTTATAGTAGCCGTTATTTCTTCTTGCCAGATCTCCGGTATGCAGCCATCCGTCTTTATCTATTGCGGCAGCGGTCGCATTGGGCATTTTATAGTAGCCCTTCATTATATTATATCCTCTTACTACAAACTCTCCGTCGGTACCGTCGGGCAACTCTTCGTATGTTTCGGGATCTACTATTTTACATTCCATTCCGGGAAGCGCCTTGCCTACGGTATTTACCCGTAACTCAATGGAATCGTCGGTGGAACTCTGTGTGCATCCGGGAGAAGCCTCGGTCTGACCGTAAACTATGGTGACTTCGGTCATGTTCATCTTTTCCTGAACGTCCTGCATTACCTTGATGGGGCAGGGACTTCCCGCCATTATGCCGGTACGCATGTGGGAAAAGTCGGTTTTCTTGAAGTCCTCATGTTCCAGCATGGCAATGAACATAGTGGGGACTCCGTGGAAACAGGTTATCTTCTCCAGATTGATACAATTGAGTGCCGGCCGGGGTGAGAAGTAGGGAAGAGGCGACATTGTGCTTCCGTGAGTGACGCAGGCGGTCATTGCCAAGACCATTCCGAAACAGTGGAACATGGGAACCTGTATCATCATTCTGTCGGCCGTGGATAAATCCATACGGTCTCCTATACTTTTACCGTTATTTACTATATTGTAGTGTGTCAGCATTACGCCTTTGGGGAATCCCGTGGTACCCGACGTGTACTGCATGTTGCAGACATCGTGTTTACCTATGGAGTTGGCTCTTCTGTATACTTCCTCAACCGGGGTTTTTACATGCATATCCATCGCATCTTCCCATGTTATGCATCCTTGCATGGAAAAGTCCACGGTGATGATATTCCTCAGAAAGGGAAGTCTCTTGATACGTAAAGGTTGTCCGGGAAGGGAAGTTTCCAGTTCGGGACAGAGTTCCTTTACTATCTTTGCGTAATGCGAATCTTTATGTCCTTCTATCATTACTATCGTATGCGTATCCGATTGACGGAAGAGATATTCCGCTTCATGTATCTTGTATGCCGTATTTACCGTAACAAGCACCGCCCCTATTTTGGTGGTTGCCCAGAAAGTTATGTACCATTCCGGTATGTTGGTTGCCCACACGGCAACATGATCGCCTTTTTTAACACCCAATGCTATCAGGGAGCGGGCGAATGTGTCCACATCATCCCGAAATTGCAAATAGGTCCTGGTATAGTTCAGAGTGGTATATCGGAAAGCATACTGGTCGGGAAACTCTTCTACCATCCTGTCTAAGACCTGCGGGAATGTGCAGTCTATGAGCTGCTCTTTTTTCCACACGAAACGGCCGGTTTTTGCTTTGTTATAGTAGAGCTTATTTGCTTTTGTGTTTTCATCAAACCTGGATGTTATATAGTTCATGAAGTGGGGAAATACTATATCCGCTTCGTCCAGATCGGAATCCTGATCGGTAATCCATTCATAGGCTATATAACCGTCATAGTTGACCGATTTCAGCGCCCGGATTATTTCATCCACGGGTAAATCGCCTTCACCCATAAGTGTGAATTTCACTGCACCGTCATTCATCAATGAGTCTTTCATGTGGACATACTTTATGTATGCACCTAAGTTTTGAACGGTTTTCTCCGCCGATTCGTTGCGGAATCTGTAAGGATGATGGACATTCCATAATGCTGCAAGATTATCCGAAGCAAAATGCTCCAGTACTTTTCTTAATCTGTCGGTATCGCAGTAAATTCCGATCGTATCAATAAGCAGAGTGACATGCTTTTTTTCGGCATAGGGCAATATTTCCGATATTGCCATGATAACCGCCCGGTCGGTAGCTCTGTCGTTAGGCAACATATCGTCGTCGGGCAACAGTCGCACATATGAAGTGCCCATTTTTGCCGCAAGATCTATCAGTTCTTTCAGTTTCCGTATGTTTTCTTTTCCGTTTTCACTATCGTTAAGACTGCAGGAAGAGGAGAAACAGGATATTTCCAGATTAAGATTTGCCAGCTGTTCAGCTGTTCTCATTATGTACTGCGAAGAAAAAGGCTGTGCATCAACCGAACAGGCTCCTGC
Organism: Bacillota bacterium; assembly: GCA_022706885.1. Taxonomy (GTDB): domain Bacteria; phylum Bacillota; class Clostridia; order DUPQ01; family DUPQ01; genus DUPQ01. The sequence continues at coordinate 6,813 of JAKJBR010000038.1, read as the reverse complement.
TTCTATACCGGAAAAGCCCAGATCCTTTGCTGCGGCAAGCGCCTCTTTCCATGTAAGATTTTTCCAACTTGCCGTGGAAAATGCATACTTCATTGTATACCTTCCTCAAAAAGCATCTTATTTACCGCATTTATATACGCCAATATGGAGGATTCTATTACATCGGTCGATAAACCTCTTCCGACATGTATTTTTCCGTTGTAGCGTATCTTTACGGTAGCGGCACCCAAAGCGTCTTTTCCTTCGGTCACCGATTTTAAATTGAAATCAAACAACTCTATATTCATGCCCATTATCTGCTCTATTACATGAAACGCCGCATCTATGGGACCGTCTCCCATACCCACTCCTTCAAGAGGCTTGTCATAATATTGAAGTCGTATCAAAGCAGTGGAAGTTATGTTGTTTCCGCTGTTTATAACAAACCTGTCCAAACGGTATACTCTGGGAACCTGAACGGCTTCTCTCCCTATGATAGCCTCTATATCTTTCGTGTACACCTGTTGTTTCTTGGCACAGAGTTCTTTGAACATGTCATATATTCTCTCGATATCTTTTTCGGTCAGTGTATATCCCAGCCCTTCCACAAATGTCCGGAAGCTGTAGAAGTCCATTTCCTTATCCAGAAGATCCGATTCGGATATCAGAAGGCTTGCACCGATGACGCCTCCGGGTTTTCCGTTTTTAATATCGGTTATTCCCGACAACAATACCGAGGCTCTGTTAAGCTGCGCTATGAGCATATTACATTGTGCATTCATTGCATCCTGTCGGGTGTGTATCGCTGAAACCGTCTCTTCCAGACTGGCGTCGTTTGCCGTACCGTTTATGGCGCAGGTTATCTGGCCGACTCCTGCCTTTATTGCCGATAAGGTATTGGCAACCGCCATTCCCAGTTCATTTTTTGCCCTGAAAGAAAAGGCTATGTTCTTCCTGCCGACCGATTTTATAAGATCGGTTAAAAAGGTATTTATCTCGTCGGGCAACATATGTCCGACCGAATCTTCCACCCCTATTGTTGTGGCTCCGGCATCCGCAGCGGTATTTATCACTTCGATGAGAAAATCCATATCGCTTCTTGTGGCGTCCAGTGCCGTAAACTCCACATCGCTGAAAAGGGTTTTAGCATAAGATATAGTTTGTTTAACCGTTTCCACAACCTGGTTTTTCTTCATATGCAACTGATATTCCATATTTACCGAGGATACCGGAAGCGAAATGTGTATACGCGGCCTGACCGCTCCTTTTATGGCTTCATATGTCTTATCTATACTTGCCTTGAACGCCTGAGCGGGGCAGCAGAGTATGCTCTTTTTCAGATTGGATGCTATGGTTTTTACCGCAATGAAAGCTCCCTGGGACGTGTCTGCAAAACCCGTCTCGATTATATCGGTATTGATGTTTTCCAATTGTCTGGCAATTTCCAGTTTTTCCTTGAAGCTTATATTCAAAGCTTTATCGGTCTCACAGTTTTTCAGTGTGCAGTCCTTTATCAAAATCGCGGTTTTCATACCGACACCTCCCCGTTCAGAATATTATTAATAACGGATTATATCATCGGAGTAGAAAAAAGTCTATTTTTTCACATAATTTCCCTTCACGGGAAATCCGATTATTTAGATTTTGATGACAATACACTCACTTTTGTGATATATATATTGAACATGGTGATTAAGGAGGAGTGTGACCGGTTGCCGGCCGTGTCATACAAGGTGATATGAAGAGATATATAAAAGCGGTAATGTTTGTCCTTGTGCTGGTTCTTGTGGCGGCATTTTCCGTTTCCTGTGCGGACACCAAGGAGAATCTTTTTTCCATAAACATAATCAACGGGAAAGAGATACACATTACCAAGTACCACGGTAAGAGCAACAGAATATCGGTACCTGCGGAAATAAAGGGGCTTCCCGTTACCGGAGTGACTTCCAATGCTTTTTGGGGAAATACCGAAGCGGTTTCCATCGTGTTGCCCGACAGCGTGGAGGTAATAGGAAACAATGCTTTCTTCAGTTGTAAGTCCATAACCTCATTCAACATTCCCAAGAGCCTTATAGAGTTGGGGGAGAATGTGTTTATAGGTTGCGATAATTTGAAGAGTGTGACGGTTACCAAGGGCAATGAATATTTCACATCTGCAGACGGGGTGCTGTTCAATAAAGATATGACAACACTCATAATCTATCCGCCGCAAAAAACCGGCAAGCAATACACTGTACCCGCAGGCGTTACACATCTGGGAAGAAATGCCTTTTGCAACAATACTTTTCTTACGGAGATTATTCTTCCGGAAGGATTGGTGGAGATAGGGCCTACCGCATTTAAAAACTGCTCCGGTATAACAAAGATGGTAATTCCCGAAGGAACCGGGAGCGTAAGAGCGTCGGCATTCTGGGATTGTGTAAATCTTGAATCGGTAAATTTCCCCGCAAGTGTCAGCAATATCGGGGAACAGGTTTTTTACGGATGCGCAAAACTTACCACAATTTATGTGAAGGAAGGCTCCTTTGCCCATCAGTGGTGCGAGGACAATTCCAGAACCGCGGCGATGGAATTTTACTGATGAGCGGACACATAACTGTTGAAAAACGGTCCTGCTTGTGTTAGTATCAATTTGAGAACGGGGAGGCAGATGAGAAAAGGAAGGACAAAGCTTGAAGGCGAAGGAACGCTGGTATACATTCCGAACGGCGGGAAATCCTCCAGAGTCTTAAAAGTAACATCACCTATATTGAAGTTGTCATTGATATTCTACTTTATGGTAGCTGTAATTGTCTGCTTAAGCCTCTCTTTGGTCTATTTTATAAACGAGAACAAACGGATGAATGCCGAGATAGACAGTATTATGGCCGGTTACAACAGTGAGATGATAGCACTGAGTACCTATGTCGGAAAACAGGCCATGGTTCTGGATAATAAACTGAACGAGATAGCCACACTGGAGACCGCTCAGCAGGATCTGAATATACAGATAAAAGATTTATCGGCACAGTTGAAACTGATTGCGGAAAAATATACCGACAGCATTTCTCTTGCCAGCGCTTCGGTTACCGCAAATAATGTAGCAAAATTTGCGGAAGATACCGCTGCCGTAGCGGCCGCACTGGAAATACTGCTTGCGACAAATGAAAGTACCCAGGCGGAGTTGGTGGACTTTTCCCAGGCCGCCAATGTTTTGTGCAATTATCTGGATTCCATTCCCACACTGTGGCCTACCAAATCCAAACATATCAGTTCACAATTCGGCATGAGAAATCATCCTATCTTAAATCAATACAAGCAGCATACCGGTGTCGATATAGGCGGAGCGGTGGGCGATGAGATATATGCTTCCGCTACGGGTACGGTGTTATCCGTTCACTACGAGAAATCGGGATACGGTTATTGGCTGAGAATAAAACACAGTGAAAGTATTACCACTTTGTATGCACACTGTTCCAAGATTCTTGTAAAAGCGGGCGATAAGGTGGAAAAAGGACAGCTGATTGCATATGTCGGCAAGACCGGGTTGGCCACGGGGCCGCATCTGCACTTTGAAATAAGGGTAAATGAAGTCCCGATAAATCCGACGCTGTTTATTTCAGCTGAATGATAGAGGTGTAAAAAATGATAAGACAGAAAAAACTTGATGTCCTTATAGGTGCCATGTGTACGATAAAAGGAGATATAAACACAAAAGGTTCGGTAACGGTTGAAGGGGTTATCGAAGGAGATATAACCGCCGACGGTGATATTGTTTTTGCCAAATCGGCCAAAGCAAAAGGACAGTTTACGGGAGCCAATATAATATTGAGCGGCGAAGCGGAGGGAATATTGAAAGCCAAGAAATATATTAAAATGACCTCCACTGCCAATTTCATAGGAGACACATATGCTTTAAGCCTCATAAGTGATGAGGGAGCCAAATTTACCGGCAAGTGCTATGTTGTTGAAAACGAAAAAGAAGACAAAACAAGAAAAGAATGATGCGGGCAGATTTGCAGTCTGCCGTTTTTCGGCATAAGTGCGCTTATGTCGGTGAGGTAATGTAATGAATGAAGACGAACTGTTAGATTCATATGAAGAAGAACAAGAGGAATCTGCCAATCTGGAGTATGTGGAATATACTCCTTCTTTCATCAGCACATTATTAAGCACTTTCTGGGCGGCATTGAAGATAGTTATTGCGGTTGTCATGATAGCGGCATTCCTTATAGGGGGTCTGGGACTGGGAATAATCACCGCATGGATTTCCACTTCCAAAGTTCTGACCGAAGAAGATCTTGCCATCACCACCGGGCTTACAACTTTTATATATGATATTGACGGAAATGTCATTGAGACGCTGACGGGAAGTGATAATATCAACAGAGAGATTATAACTTCCAAACAGCTTCCGGTTGTATTGGAGCATGCGATTATAGCTATTGAAGACGAACGATTTCCCACGCACTCGGGTTTCGACTTTATCCGGATAGGCGGTTCTATACTGAAACTCATAGAAAACAGAGGTGACATAGCTCAGGGCGGAAGTACAATAACTCAGCAGGTGTACAAGAATGTTACGGGACGTTTCGAGCAGACATTCGAGCGGAAGATACAGGAGATTTACAATGCCATACTGCTGGAAATGAAGTATGACAAGAAGCAGATTTTAACAATGTACGCAAACCTTGTTAACATGGGTAACGGATGTTACGGTTACCAGTCAGCGGCAAAAATGTACTTTAACAAGACTCTTAATCAGATAAATCTTGCCGAAGCCGCCGTACTTGCGGCAATACCCAATTCTCCCTACACATACAACCCGTACGGTACCGAAGAAAATATACGAAAACTGATGTACCGTCGCGAGGACGTACTGGATAAGATGCTGGAAATAGGGTATATAGACCAAAAAGAGTATGATGATGCAATGGCATACGAGATTGTGTTTGCCGAGAAGGTGGATTATGTATCGTCATCCATCACATCATATTTTGTGGACTATGTAATAACCGAAGCCATAGACCTTCTTGCGGAGAAAAACTCCATATCCAAGGTGCAGGCCGAAAGAATAATATACAATAACGGACTGCATATATATACCACTTTACAGCCGAAGGTCCAGGATGCACTGGACAGTGTATTTACCGACAACTCCTATTTCGCCGAATACAAAGAAGACGGCTCGATTATAAACATCAATGCCATAAGATACGGCGAAAAACCCCAGGGAGCCATGGTCATAATAGACCAAAATACCGGAGGAATAGCCGGTCTTTACGGAGGAAACGGAGAGAAAACCGGAAGCAGGACATACAACAGAGCGACCGGTATGAACAGACAGCCCGGTTCCACTTTTAAACCTATTGCCGTATATGCTCCCGCTCTGGACCTCAAACTCATAACCGCGGCTACGGTAATAGACGACGCTCCGTGTTATCTGGATGTTAAGAATCCCGACCTCATATACCCCACCAACTACGATTCAGCCGATTATCAGGGCCTGACGTCCATAAGAAACGCCATTAAGGCATCGGTTAACGTTGTAGCGGCAAAAGTATGGGCATATTATCTGGGAAGAGACAATTCCGTGGAATACCTTGAGAGGGTAGGTATCGACAGAAGCGAACACATATATGACGATTCCACCGTTTCGGCATCCATAGGAGGTTTGGCGGTAGGTGTCAGTCCTCTGGAGATGGCAAGCGCATTCAGCACATTTGCCAACAAAGGCATACATATGAATGCTCATTGCATAACCAGAATAGCCAACAACTCCGGTGAAACCGTTCTTCGTTGGGCAAATACCTATACCGTGGCTTACTCGGAACAGACGGCAGCTATTATGACCGATATGCTGGAAGAGGTTGTAAAGGGTGTTTCCACAACATACTGGTTTAACGGAACGGCATACGGTTCGGTATATATAAACGAGGGTAAGATAGCGGTTGCGGGGAAAACCGGAACCACTTCCGACTATCTGGATAAGTGGTTTTGCGGCTATACTCCTTACTATACGGCTGCGGTCTGGTACGGCTACGACAACAGAGTGTCGCCCGTTTCTTTGGTAAAAGAAGAATACGGAAGAGCACTGAAGATATGGAATACGGTAATGAATCTTGTGCATAAAGACCTGCCTGCCAAGCAGTTTACAATGCCTTCTGCAGGAATTGTGGAAAGAGAAATATGCATATATTCCGGAAAGCTTGCGGGGGATTTCTGTACATCCGATCCGCGCGGCAGAAGAACGGTCATTAAGGAATATTTCATCGAAGGTACCGAACCCAAAGAGACATGCGATGTGCATCAGGAGATTGTGGTATGTGCATATCCCGAAAACAAAGATGAATACGGGCGGTTTTATGTTGCCAGCGATGACTGCCCGGCAAGCTATGTGTGGGCAATGACCTGCCTGGTGCGACCGGACGGAGCATTCAAAAAGGTTAATGAAGACGTATTCACCGTTGTGGTTGACGGTAAGGAAATAAGGCAGATTGAAAGAGTGCCGTATGATGTGGTGTATGAAGTGGATATGACGGCTGTATGTCCTTTACATCATAAAAAGCCGCAAGAGGAAGAGCAGCCTTCCGAAGGCGAAGATTCCGATTCTTCCGGTACGGAGAATGAACAGCCGGCAGCTTCGGAGACTCCGACACCGCCTGTTAATTAGAGCAGTATACAACATATTTCACATACCGGCTCCGGTCGGTTTTTTTATATCTTTATATATTAGATTGCATAACTAAGTTCCGTTCTACAGGAGCATGCGGAAATTAGTTTTGCAGTAGCTTCCGTTTTACTGTAATTAATGCTAACAAGTGTTTAAATCCTAAGAATAATCTGGTTTAATTA
>JAKJBR010000101.1:0-2486 GCA_022706885.1 Bacillota bacterium | reverse complement strand
GGGTAATGGGTACAACAAAGAAATGCTGAAAAAGACCGAAGAGCTGTTTTTGGCAAGCGGTTACTCTCTGAAATTGGAAAAACTGCTGCCTTCCGTTAAGAAAACCGGGGAAACGGCAGGTTATCTTACCGAAAGAGGTGCCAAATTATTGGATCCCACAGGAACACTGCAACACGGAATTCCTCTTTGCCCTCCGGAAGGAGATGCAAGCACAGGCATTGTTGCCACCAACAGTATCCGTCCAGGTACCGGCAATATCAGTGCGGGAACAAGCATCTTTGCAACAGTGGTAATGAAATATCTGCTACCAATCAACAATCCTGAGATTGATATAATGTCCACTCCGGACGGGTATCCCACCGCCGTGATTCATTGCGGCAACTGTACCGGCGATATCGATGCATGGATGCACATATTTCAAGAGGTTCTCAAAGCAACCGGTTCTTCCGTTGAAAAATCCAAGCTCTTTGAGACCCTGATGAATAAAGCCATGGAAGCTGATGCCGATCTCGGAGGTTTGATGAATTTCAATTATATCTCCGGTGAAAGCATTACAGGAATTAAGCCGGGAGTACCGCTTTTTCTAAGACAGCCGGGAGCAAGGTTTACCCTCGCAAACTTCCTGCAGACACATCTCTTTTCCGCTCTTGCCACACTCAGGATAGGTATGGAATACTTTTTCCAAGAAGGTGTGAAGTTTAACAGAATAATCTGCCACGGAGGTTTTTTCCACTCACAGGCGGGAGCCAAAGCAATGGCTGCTGCACTTGATTCTCCTGTTTACCTGTATAAAACCGCAAGTCTGGGCGGACCCTGGGGCATGGCTTTACTGGCTGCCTATTCACAATCTGAAGAGAGTATCACACTTGCCGATTATTTAGACAATAAAGTATTCAAAAACTTCGAATTGATTCAAGTGCTTCCCGACCGGGATACGGTCACAAGCTTTGTGTCTTTTTTAGAAAAATACAGAAAATTCCTCAAAGTAGAGGCAGATGCATCGAGGTGCTTTAATGAATAGCCTAGCACAATTAAAACAAAGAGTTTATCGTGCCAATATGGATTTAGTCAAACACGATCTTATTGTCCTGACATGGGGCAATGCCAGTGCGATAGACAGAGAAAAAGAGCTGGTTGTCATTAAACCCAGCGGAATAGAGTATGATAAACTGCAACCGGAAGATATGGTCATAGTAAATATGGACGGCAAGGTTAAAGAAGGCAGTCTCAAGCCCTCGAGCGACATACTGACTCATATAGAGTTATACAAAGCATTTCCTGAAATCGGCGGTGTTGTCCATACACATTCCTGTTTTGCGACAGCTTTTGCACAGGCCGGAAAACCTGTCTTACCTTTCGGCACAACTCATGCCGATTGTTTCTTAGGGCCTATCCCCTGTACCCGCTTTTTGAAAGACCGTGAACTTGCGGATTACGAGAAAAATACCGGAAAAGTTATTGCGGAAACATTTACTTCTCTGGATTACCGTGTAATACCTGCTGCATTGGTTGCCGGACACGGCCCTTTTATTTGGGGCAGGACATCTGAGGAAAGCGTACTTCATGCTGTGACACTTGAAGCGGTGGCAAAAATGGCTTATCTGACCATTACCCTGGGCGGAGAACAATGTATAGGACAGAAACTTTTAGATAAACACTATTTCAGAAAGCACGGAAAAGACGCTTATTACGGACAAGAAAAAGATAAATGAAACATATTTTTCTCGTAAAACCGGAATCTCAATTGAGAAGGTGTTTAAAAACAGGTTAAGAACGGTAAAGGTTAAAATCCCATAATAAGTAATTGTCACTTGACTGCTACTCTGCTATATGTATCATACAATTAAAGGATTGCACAATTTATGGTGTCATTATGGTTGCATTTATGGTGTCATTATAGTATCATATGAATATATATCGGTGATAAAGAGAGGGCCGGTTCAAATGATTAATGAAATGATTGCAGAGTGCAGTGATTATGATTTCAAAGAAATATTGGAAGTTAAAAGACCGCAAAGCTGGTTAAAAACCGTTTCCGCTTTTGCCAACGGAACAGGCGGGACATTGTTTTTCGGCGTTGATGATACCGGTGCAGTTGTCGGCCTGGATGATATAAAAAGTCATATCGGGAAAATAACGGACATGATTCAGGCAAAAATTGAACCGAATCCTGTTTTTCATATTATTCCCTGCAAAGAGAATAATCTGACTTTTTTGAAAGTGGATATTTTGAGCGGTCAATTTACTCCCTACTACTATTATAGTGACGGAAACAGAATTGCGTATTATCGTTTAGGAGATGAATCAATCCAAGCACCCTCATATATCCTCAACGAACTGATACTCAGAGGATCCGGTCAAACTTATGATTCTGTTTTAACACAAGAATTAAGTAGCGACTATTCATTCAGCTATCTTAAATCCAAGTATTTAAATACCGTTAATTTGCGTTTCAATTCCGAGGATTTCGTCTCTTTCGGATTATC
>JAKJBR010000002.1:0-133592 GCA_022706885.1 Bacillota bacterium | reverse complement strand
TTCTCTTTTCACTAAAAAAACAATACCTTTTTTACTCCAAAGAAGAAATTCTGTCCATATTTATGGAATTTTCTTGTGCAAAAAATTTTTTCTCTTTAGTACTGGAATTTACTTTTTCAATTTACCAGATTAATACCGGGCTGTTGCCTGAATTACCGTCTTTTCATCCTTGACTTTTATGTTTTCAATGCCTTTGTCCACGGCATCGGCTTTTTCCATGAAATCCTCATCCTGCCCCGTTTCTTTATCACCGTATCGCACATTGATATATTCGTCGGTAAAATCCTTAAACACGTTATCGACAAGTTTGTTACCGTTCTCATAAGTGTCCAGCTTCTTAACAATCTCTTCGGGTGTGTCTGCTTTGGATATTTTTACATTCTTGTATTTCAGCCTTTCCAATGCGAATCCGTACAGATAACGGACTTTCTCTTTATACGTATCCAGATTCCTAAGCTCTCTGAGCGAATACTTATACTTAATGACTTTTTGCCTTTTTCTTCGTGCTTTATCTTTGGTAAATTCCACAATCTCTTCAAACTCTTCGTTTTCCGTATCTCTTTTTATTCTCTTTCCGCCGGCTAATGTATCGCCTGCTTTGCCTATAAGCCACCTTATGAGCTGAATTATCTTCTTGACCAGGAAGTACAATACAAGAGCTATGGTCAGTGAGGCAATGACTATAAGGATTGTTTTTGCCGTCGGATTCATTGTCGGAGGTATCGGAGGTACTTCGTCAGGAATACCTTCCTCGACTACCTCCTGAACCTGTTCCACTTCAATAACCTTACGCATTTTATAAAAAAAGTTGATTATAAAACCTATTACGGCTATGGTGTTTTTGAATATCCATTCCGAAATTCTGGTGAATGTATTACGCACAACGAATATTATCAAGTAAAGTGCAAAGAATATCATAATGAGAAAATCATTTCTTCTTCTTATGGTTTTCTTATTCTCCACATTCACTTTCCTGGACAGAACAAACAATTCCTCTATCTTTATTCTGTTTATTGTCAGCATGAAAAATAACATATACAGCGACCCGAATATCCAGACAGGATCTTTATAGAAACCGTAAGGACCCGAAACAAAAGCTTTGAAAATAGCAATAATTAAGGGAATTAATGCGGTATACAATATCTTTCTGTTGGCGGTCTGAGTGTAGTCGAATAAACCGTTTCCTATACCCAATATGAAGTATATGGTGGGCATAAGAGCAAAACCGATAAAAGCTTCAACAAACCCGCGGGAGACAATCATTCCCAATACAAAGAGCAATACAAAAGGTATCACCGCATAGATGTATGCAGGTTGAAGAAACAGTCGGACCCGGTCAACATCCGATACGACAATTCCCTCTCCCTTATTATCGTAAAAATCCACAATCATTACTCCCGCTATTGTTCCTATCATCATCATAAGAAAACAGAAGCCCAGCCAGTAGTAAACGGTCTCAGGGAATATTTCATAGTATATTGCGAAAGTCAGACCGCCTACCGACCCTATATTCCCCAAAAGGGGCAGTATCTTACGTCTTATCTGTTTTTCAGGCGCCATGATATTCCCCTTCCTTCAAAAACTCCGTATTTCTGTCCAACAGGAACACTTCCATACCCCTGTTTGATGTTGCGTCCGATGTATAGTTAAGTATCAGAAACTTTACGGTATTTCCGTTCCTTCTCAATATATCCGCTTTTTCCATTATCTCATCATTCAGATATGCGGATACTATATATACCTGTGTATCATATATATCATCATAGTGCTTTTCGAGGAAATCGGGAAAATCCAGATGATTCTTCAATATCAGTTCCGCAAGTATAACCTTAAGATGCCTCATATGCTCGGGGCCGAACAGCGAATCGGTAAATATCATATCATCGGGGTTGGACAGTATTCCCGCATTGGTGCCTAAGCGTAAAGGAAAGCCCATTCCGTAACCTTTTTCCAAAACGGTATTGACCACTTTAATACCCAGCTCTATTACCTCTTTATACTTGACATCGATAAATTCCATTGCATACGACTTGATATTGAAAAGTACCGTGATACCTTTTTTTGCGGTAAAATCGTTTTCCCGCACCATAAGCTTCTGCATTCTTGCGGTGGTTTTCCAGTTTATCCTGTTCAGAGGATCTCCCTGCACATATTCTCTTGTGCCTTTGACTATGAAAGGATCATCCATTATGAACCTTTTAACTATCATTTCACCTATTAAGTCCCTGTTGGAGAAAAAAGCTTCCTCCAGGCGCAACACGCCCGGAAATACCATAAGTCTGGTATTTGCGGGATAGGCCTCGGAAAGCTGCATAAGGCCTAGAAGATCACCGGCAGTAAGAGTGGTATTGACTATGGTAAATACTCCTCTTTTCGCACATCGCGTATACCATCTTCTGGTTACCTTCTGATAACCCTTAAGACTGAAGCCGGAAGATACGCATCGCTCCTCATCAATAATAGTGGAACTGGTGTTGGCAAACTGCAGCCATTTCGATGCGTGTATATCCGCCTTAAGCCACGGCACGGCAACACTTTTATTATTGTTTATAACTTCATCAATAAATATATCATCGCCTTCATATGCTTCACTCTGACTGAAACTAAGCGAATATTCTATTTTTCTCAACACGAAGAATCTGAAGAATACAATCTCCGCAACAAAGAATATTACAAGGCTTGTGACAATCAGTATAAGTTCCATACTTTACTATACTTCCTCTGTGGGTACCGGTACCGTATCCAATACTTCGTTTATGACATCCATGGTTCCCCGCATACCGTAAGAAAGCGAATGTCCTTTCAGCATAACCCTGTGACTCATAACATGGGGAGCGACCGCTTTAACATCGGAAGGTATTACAAAATCCCTTCCTTTAATAGCCGCATACGCTCTTGCAGCTCTCATAAGTGCCAGACTTCCTCTCGGACTTAAGCCTAAGATAAGCCTTACGGAATTTCTGGTAGCCGTTACTATTCTTACAATATAGTCTTTGATATCATCCGATACCGCAACCGTTTTAACGGCTTTTGCAGCTTCTAAGATGACCTCTTTGGTTGCCACACTCTTCAACTCCTCCAAAGGCATATCTCTTTCAAATCTGGTCAGTATGGCTATCTCTTCCTCTATCTGGGGATATCCTATGGAAAGTCTCATAAAGAATCTGTCCATCTGAGCTTCGGGCAGAGGGAAAGTTCCTTGAGTTTCCAACGGGTTCTGAGTAGCTATTACAAAGAACGGCTCATCCAACCTGTAAGTAACTCCGTCTGCAGTTATCTGATGCTCTTCCATACACTCTAACAATGCCGACTGTGTTCTGGGTGTTGCTCTGTTTATCTCGTCGGCAAGCACTATATTGGTGAACAGCGGTCCTTTCTTGAATATAAATTCGCCTTGCTTCTGGTTATATATACTTACACCTGTCAGATCGGAAGGCAGCAGGTCGGGAGTAAACTGAACACGTGCAAAATGTGCATCAATGGATTTAGCCAGACTTTTTGCAAGCATTGTTTTACCTAACCCGGGTACATCCTCCAAAAGAACATGACCGTTGCTAAGTAACGATACCAGCACCAGATCGATTATGTCGTTCTTACCGATTATAACTTTACCGATATTCTCCCTTATTTCCTCGGCAACTTTCTTAACTTGTGATATATTCAAATTACACCTCCGCATTTTAATGGGTTTTACCAATATATTATACAATTAACGGCGTTAACTGTACAATGCGATTATTATAACAATTTTTGCATAATGGTAATGTATATGTGTGTTTATGTTGCAAAAAATATTTAAGTTTAATTATCAAAAACCGGAAAAGACTCCGGCTTACTTGTCCTGTGACTTGTGTTGTTCTTGTTCTGTGCCCGGCAATCGAATTTGAAATAACAATATAAACGAACTGATAAAACCTATCAGGCTTGTTAAAAAACACTAAATCAGTAACACCAGCTTAAAATCAACATAATCGGCAGCCACCAAAGTAAATCCGGGCTTGTTATAGCTGCTCTTTTCCAAACCGTGAAGATGGCCGAATACGCAACTCTCTATATTATATTCCGCCATCATATACAGCAGTTCCTTTTCCGGCGGATAATGGAATACCGCTATTGTTCTTGCGGATTTATTCCTGATACTTTCATAGGATATGGAAAAACGCGTTATCTCCCTGTTTATAATCTTTTCATCTGCCTCTTTAGAATCGTATCCTTTTGTACCGCAGAAATTGACACCTTCTATCTCAAAGGAATTGTTGTGCAGAAAATCAATATTATTAAAACCGTTCTCTTTTAAAAATCTGTTCATCTTGGTCTTTGTTTCCCACCAGTAATCGTGGTTGCCTTTTAAGAGAATCTTTCTGCCGTTAAGACCGTTAAGATAACGAAAATCTTCCACCGCCTCATCAAGATACATAGCCCAGCTGAAATCACCCGGTATTATGACCGTGTCTTGCGGTTTTACGATATTTTGCCAGTTTTCATACAGTGTCTCTTCATATCCGATCCAGCCGGGACCGAAAATATCCATCGGCTTGTCGGTCTGAAAAGAAAGATGAAGATCACCTATCGCATAAACAGCCATTTACCCTCCATAAGATTTGTGAAAGTAGTCATATATTGCCTTTGCTCTCTTAACTCCTACACCTTGCACTTTTGCAATCTGTTGCCAGCCCGCAGCTTTTATTGCTCTTACCGAACCGAAATGCTTCAACAAAGCAGCTTTAATATTCTCACCCACTCCCGGTATATTGTCAAGTTCCGACTCATATACCTTCTTTGCTCTTTTCTTCCTGTTGTACTCTATTGCGAATCTGTGAGCTTCATTCTGAATGGAAGAAATGAATACAAAAAGGTTTCTGTCCGACTGTAAATCGTATTCTTTTGAATCATATATCAATGCCCGGGTTTTATGCTTATCGTCCTTTACCATTCCCGCTACCGGTACTCTGTCACCGACTATATCACATACCGCAGCCACCTGATTGAACCCTCCGTCAATTAAAAACAAATCGGGATAATCGCCTCTTTTCATCCGCCTTTCCATTACTTCACGTAAAGAGTCGGTATCGGAACGGGTGTTATCCCCCTTTATGATATATCTTCTGTACCCGCTTTTATACGGTACACCTTCTTTGAATACCGCTTGCGATGCAACGGCATCCTGTCCGGAAAGATGCGATATATCAAAAGCTTCAATTACATCGGGAACCGTTTCCAGACCTAAGAAAGAAGCCAGAGAATAGACCATACTCGTGCCGGCAAGATTTTTATGCTGCCCCATGAAAAGATTCAATGTCACTACGGCATTTTCATATGCTGCATCGGCAAGTTTCTTAAGCTTTCCCTTTTTCGGCACGGTAATACTTACTTTTCTTCCGCAGTTGTTAAAAAGCCATTGTTCCGTATCTTCCCTGTTCATTATTTCGTTATACACAACAATCTCTTTGGGTATATTGGTATCGTAATACTGACGTATAAACTCATACCCTATATCGGTATCCTCTATACGCTCCTGATGTATATTTACGGTCTTTTTGTCCGCCACTTTGCCGTCTCTGATGTTCATGACAAAGAAAGACACAAAGTCTTTCATTCTTGCATATGCAATAATATCCGCGGAATTGCGGTCGGTATCTAAAATATAGTTGTCGGATATTGTTGTCAACAGATTTATTCTGTCACGGTAATATGCGGCTTTTTCAAAATTCAGATTATCGCTTTCTGCCTGCATTTTACTTTTGTATTCATCAATAAGGTCTCTACCGTTACCCGATAAAAACCGCAATGCGGCATCCACCGCTTCTCTATACTTATTCTTATCACAGTCTTCTGAACAGGGAGCAAGACATAAGTGCATATCGTAATTGATGCAAGGCCGCTTAGCCATCTTCTTGCAGGAACGTAACATAAACGCGCTTTGCAGCAATGTTACGGTGTTTTTCTTGGATACTCTGCCGGGGTAAGGGCCGAAATATTTCGCATTCTTATCTGATCTGTTTCTTGTCACATATATTCCGGGAAACTGCTCTTGTGCAGTTATCTTTATATACGGATAAGATTTGTCGTCTTTCATTAAGATATTGTATTTCGGTCGCAAAGACTTGATAAGATCGCTTTCGGTTAAAAAAGCCTGCCTTTCGTTATCTAATACTATGTACTCGAAAGTCTCAATATTGCTTACCATCTTTTTGGTTTTATATGAATGTGCCGACATATTGGTAAAGTAGGAGCTCACCCTGTTTTTCAGATTGACCGCTTTGCCTACATATATCGTGTTACCTTTATTATCTTTCATAAGATAAACTCCCGGCTTTTCCGGACAAGTCGATAACAGATAAGCTATTTTTTCATTCAATACGGTCATTTACAGTTCCTTCCACATAATTACGGCATCTTCATTTGTATCTCTGTAGTACTCTTTCCGTATACCGTCTCTTACAAAACCGTGTTTTTCATACAGTCTTAATGCGGCATCATTATGCTCCCTTACTTCCAATGTCATCCGCTTTATCTCCACTTCTCTACTGTAGTCGATAAGTGCGGACAACAGCAATGTTCCTATCCCTTTATTGCGATACCTTTTATCCACCGCAATGTTCATGATGTGTGCTTCGTCCAGCACATGCCACATACCTATATATCCCACAACCTCATCATCAAAGACTGCCGCTAAATAGAATGACATGGGTGTTCTGCATATATCCTCATACAGCGATTCATACGACCAGTAGTCATTGAAGGTTTCTTTTTCTATAGCGAATATTCTGTCCACATCATTAATATCCGCTCTTTTTATCCGTATATTCATTGTTTTTTCTTCTTCATTCTTACGGCTCCCGATTCTCTTAAGTAAAACGGTTGCGCCGTAAAAGGATCGGTTCTGCATTGCTCTGATATAAGGAGGTGAGCCCTACTCAAATCCACATTATCTCTTTCTTCACTGTACGGTAAAACTTTATCAGTCAAATGTTCCTGAAACTTAGCTATATGTTTTTTCTGAGCATCTCCGCTTAACAGTATTAAAGCCTTATCATCCTTGGCACATAAACTTACCGCATCTTCAACTACCTCATCAATATGTTTGGCTGCATAAGGGGTAGTCCTTTTATATATGCCTTTTTCCGACTCATACATGGCGGTAAAAACTTCATTGTTCCGAGCTTCAATCAAAGGAACGGAAACAACATATCTCTTTCCTTCTTCCATATTTGCCAGCACATCCAAAGTGTTTAAAACATAAAACGGTATATCCAGAGTGTATGCCAATGTTTTCAAATATGTCAGCCCTATTCTTAACCCCGTAAAAGAGCCGGGACCGTATACACATGCAACGGCATCCAATGAATTAAAATCCGTTTCCGCTATATTTAAGACCTGATCGACAAGTTTAGGGAACATAACCGAATGAGGCTCTTCTCCAAAAGACTGCATGTATGCAAGTATCTTTTTTCCGTTCACCATTATTGCCGAAGCTGTTTTTAAACAGGTATCACCTATCAGTATCTTCATGTATAAGCAAAGCCATCCTGTCTACAGATTGTCTGTCCGCCGTTATATACAGCAGTCTTTTATCCTCGTCCGAACCCTTTTCTATATTCACACTTACATACCCGTCGGGCAGTATATCCGTTACATTCTCCGCCCATTCGATAAGCGTAATTCCCTTTGGTTGCAGTATATCTTCAATTCCCGCATTATATGCACTTTCCTCGTCGGTAAGCCTGTATGCGTCCATATGATAAAAGGTCTTGTCACCGTTTCTATATATATTCAATATGCTGAATGTAGGACTGGTCACATGCTTTGCTATTCCCATTCCCAAAGCAATTCCCTTGGCAAAATAAGTTTTACCGGCACCTAAATCCCCGCACACGGCTATAACCCTGTCCTCAAAAACCGATGCAAGTATCTTACCCAACCTTATGGTATCTTCCTCATTGCATGTGGCAATCACATATGTTTTGTCCTTTTTTTCCATGCTATCTCCCATCGCCTATTTTATACCGAAGTGAAAATATATACAAGAAAGAGGATACCTCTGTATAAGTATAGCAGATTATGTTGTAATGCTTTCGGAGGAGAAGTCGAGGATAAACTGTTGTTTTTAGCGATTTTTTATCAACTTTCTTATAAGATTACTTGTCAGATATAGCAGAAAGTGAAGATATATTACTATTTTCATTTGTATTCAAAGACTATGAATGTTCAGGTTGTAAAATTAAAGAGGAGCAATTTACTCCTCTTAGATAAAACATATTATTACTGATAAAAATTGAAAACTACATTCTTATACTCAACGGAAAACCGGATTAACAGGTAAGCAGGTTGAGTTATCCGTATTAAGTTGTCTTTTTTTCCGGTAGGTTTTGCTTGAACTTGCGAAGTTTAACCCCCAATTTGCTTGTATATATGATATTAACCAGAAGCATTCCGTAAGCGGCCCCTGAGCCGAAGCCACCTATATAACTGTAGGGTTTTACACTATCAAGTCCCGCTACTTTAATAATGAAATACACGGTAAAAAATATAAACGAAATAATATTAAGGATATGTATCCTCTTGGTAAAAATGCTTCTTTCCTCGTTGCTGTAATCGGCAACCTTCATTACTGTTTCTTTTAATTCTTTGTCCATTTTCTCGCTTCTCCTTTCACTACTGATAAGTTCCCGAAGATCCACCTGATAGAAATCTGCCAACTCTATCAGAATATCCAAATCGGGTAAATTGCTTCCGGTTTCCCACCTTGAGACTGTTCTTCTGGTTACAAAGAGAGTTTCGGCCAATTCTTCCTGTGTAAGACCTTTCTCTTTTCTGAGTTCTTTTAAGAAGTCTCCAAACTTTTTCAAATCCATCTCTCTACCTCCTTACAATTACAGTTTAGTGAAAGTTAAAACGGTTTAACAGGACATATTGCGAGCAAATGTCTTTTTGCAAGCATGGGACATATCATGTCACATTATATCAAATCAATTTTAGAGTCCGGCTATTGTTTCGCCCTTTGAGTCATCTTCCACATCATCTTACCCATACGAAGAGGATGTTTGTAACAGAGATTAATCTGTATTTTCTGAATCATTGAATGACAAATGACAAATTTCTTCGAATTAATATTCTTCGCAAGCCCCCGTCCTACCTTTTCGGCATCTGCCTTGAACTCTTTCGGTATAGGCAGTCCTTCAGATGAAGCCGTATCGGTAAGCGGCGGATGCATTATGTGAAAGGATATCCCATATGTTTCATTCTCAATATCCAGACATTTGGCAAGCGCTTCAATGGCACCTTTAGATGAAGCATAGGGTGATATATTCCCAAAGCCCGTTACACCTACTCCGGAACTTGTGAATATTATTCTCCCCGCTCCCGCTTTTCGCATTTCCGGTAAAACAAGTTTTGCCAACCTTAATGCGCCGTAATAATTTACATTCATAACCTTTTTATATATTTCATAATCTGTATCCGGTTCGCTCTTGAAAGTACAGATACAGGCATTATGAATAGCAATATCCGGAACACCGAACCGCTTGATTGCAGCTTGTATTGCTTCATTTAATGAATTTTCGTCTGCCGCATCCGCATACGTTACCGACAAGTTATCGGGATATGTTTCTTCCAGTTTGCATATATTATCACTTTGAATATCCATAACAGCTACGCTATTTCCGTCTTCAAGCAACTGCTTTGCGATATAGTATCCGATTCCCTGATTAGCGCCTACAATAAAGATATTTTGCATACACTTCTCCTTTGCTGTCAGTTTTTTGTTAAGTTAAACCGCTCGCAAAAATACTGATTTATTTCTTATCATCATGATATATTTCTTTGTATTCTCTTTCAAGTCATAATGTTTATCTCATTTGAATAACACTGTATCAGGCACCGCCGAAGACAATTTATAAAGCTCGGTAATAACGGAAGCTTATTGCCGCTTATGCCAGTGTCAGAAACAGGGCGGTCATGATAATAATATCCTGTATAAAATGAATAAGCCATGCCCAGAAGAAGCCTTTTGTCTCGTGAATGCTTTTTGCTAAAAACCAAGCTAAAAATCCGGCCAACAGAACGCCCGGTATTTTACCCGGTGTACCGAAATAATGGGCACCTCCGAAGGTTATAAGCGACAGAGCTTTAGAAATATACGGACTGAGATTATGGTATTCAACGATACTTGTAAAGGTATGACGGAATGTGACCTCTTCGACAAAACTGTTTGTGAGAGCAAATAACAGTATCAGTAAAAAAATCGGTACAGTGAGAGTTTGGATTACACCGCTACGGTAAACCTGAAAGTATATGATTAATGCAGTTACCGCGCTGATTATAATTGTTAAACTCAGACCGCCTTTTTTCCAGGTATCCTTATTCTTCTTTGTAATACCTATCCAAGGTTCGGGCATAACTTCACCGTCAATATTTCTTATTGATAACAACTTGACCGATTGAAACTTGGTCTGTAAAGCGGTTATCAATACAACCAAAAGACTCAAAACAAGTGTGGTTGCCTGATAGACAAAAGTTTTATTCAGATAATTTGTACTGAATAAACTTACCGTAAAGAGCGGATTGCTCATCAGATAGATAATAGCAGCTATCATTGCTGCTACCAATAACGTAGTAATCACAAGATTAATGTAAGCTTTCTTCATAATTCTTCCTCAATTCTTTTAATTGTTTTTTCCAGCCATTTTATTGTTACCTCGTTTTCCGCTATACCGTAATCCAAAACGAGATTATATGAAAGATTGTCCTGCCTGGTTGCAACAAACTCCTGCAGTTCCGAATAAACATTACGCTGTATAAGTAACTCACCCAGAACTTTCTTTAAATCCTGCAATATAGCCGGATAATCATTCTTTTTACTGACAAACAATTTCAGCAGCAACTCATCTCTGAAGATGGTTGAGTGTTCATGATTGGACAGCCATTCCGATAAAGCTTTTTTCCCGAGATCGGTAATTTCAAATATATTCTTATTTCTGCTTCCTCTTTCGGGCATTTTTTCTATAAGCTTTTCGTCAGCGAGAATTTTTAAAGTCCGGTGAACATTGCTGTAAGACTCATTCCAAAAATAGCCTATATATTCCTTGGCAAACTTTTCCAAATCATAAGCGGACATTTTTTTTATATTCAACAGACCCAATAAAGCATATTTTGTAGACATAACACTCTCCTATTTGAAGCCAGTATAACATATCTATTAGATATGTCAATAACAAAAATATACTCAGTACAAATCTAAGGAATACAAAAACCATATACTTAATCAGATATTGAGTTTTCTCTCATCATTATCATTATTGCATTTACTAAATACTCGGATTCCGGTGTTTAAAATATCCGTTCCTTCAAAACTCCCCAAATCCCGCGAAAGGCCTGCATGCTAAATGTATATCAAAACTTTCAATCCTAAGAATCCTTGCCGCTTTTTCCGACAAATATCAAGTGTTTTTGCCGCTTTTTCCGATAAATTTCAAGGCTTTTTGCCGTTTTTTCCGATTTTGTGTTGTAAACGCAGAATAAGAAGAGATTCAGTTACAGAATAAAATCCAATCCATATAGGACTTGTGAAAGAAATAATATCTATATTTATACTTTACGCTGTTCCAGTGCCAATCCTATCAATTTATCCGTCCTGTCAGCCATAAAAAGAGGAATGTTCAGCACATCATCATCCAATTTAAGATTATCCAAAGAGAAAAATATACGGAGTTTGACTTTATCGGGAAACAATTCTTTGAATTTCTTAATACTCTTACCGGCAGTGTGGGTTTCAGACTTAACCTCAATGGGAAAAATATCATTCTCTCTCTGAATAAGAAAATCTACCTCATAGGGAGGATTACTTTGGCTCCAATATCGGGGCATAGCTTCAAACTGCGTCACCAAAGTCTGGAGTACAAAGTTTTCAGTCAGTGCACCTTTAAACTCAGTAAACAGACGATTACCTTCGCCGAATGCAGTGGGTGCCAATTGTGCCAAGCGACGAAGAAGACCTACATCAACAAGGTAAATCTTAAAAGCGGACAAATCGTCATAGGCTGCCACAGGCAGGCCGGGAGCGGAACTGCGATATACCTTATGCACCAGTCGGGCATCTACCAGCCACTGCAGAGCATCTTCATACTCACGGGCTCTTGCACCTTCCTTAATAACCTTATAGATAAACTTTTTGTTCTCTCTGGCTAATTGAGAGGGAACGGATTTCCAGACCATAGAGATTTTAGGGAATTCGCTTATGTCGGGATGCTTTGCAAAATCACGCTCATAGGCACCGATAATATCGGACAATGCTTCCTGCATAGCGGAAACATCCCGTGCCTCTGTCCACATTAACACGGACTCAGGCATACCGCCGGTAATATAGTACATTTTTAATTTCTCGTACAAAGGATTAAAAAAAGCATCGGGAATCGGTTCAATGGAGTCACAACTTCTCAAAAAAGCAAGTAAGTTCTCATCGCCGTTTGCAAGCAAAAATTCCTCAAATGTCATGGGATCAATCTGCATAAAATTGACTTTGCCGACAGGAAAAGAAGACGGTTTTGCAAGTGCAATACCTAATAGAGAACCGGCACATGCAACATGATACTGCGGAGCATTTTCACAGAAATACTTCATGGAGTTTATTACATTCGGACAGTCCTGAACCTCATCAAAAATAATCAGCGTCTTCTCAGGTACAATAGTTTGACCGCTTACTATCATCAGATTTTGCAAAATACGGTCTACATCCTTTGTAGTCTCAAAGAACTGCTTATATTCCAGGTTTTCATCAAAGTTAAAGTAGGCGGTATTTTCATAATAACGCTTGCCGAACTCCTTTAAAACCCATGTCTTACCGACTTGACGCACACCTTTTAGTATAAGGGGTTTACGATAAGGGGAATTCTTCCAGTCTAATAGCTTTTCCAATATAAATCGTTCCATATTACCCCTCCAATCACATTATTATATAGAATTATGTGTATATTATCACACTTTTATTATATTTCATAGCCAAAAACCAATCTCTTTTCAAAAGCAGATATATTTGCGAGCTAAAATGCAGTAAAACTGAAAACAGTATACAAAAAACCCGGAGTATGTCCCGGGCTGTTTGTAATATATTGTTTCGATAAATATTATCTCTTGGAGAACTGTGAAGCTTTTCTTGCTTTCTTGAGACCGTATTTCTTTCTTTCTTTTTCTCTGGGATCTCTTGTAAGATAACCGGCTTTCTTAAGTTCCGCTCTTAAATCGGGATTAGCTTCCAGTAATGCTCTTGCAATACCCTGTCTGATAGCTCCCGCCTGGCCTGTGAATCCGCCACCCTTTACATTAACGAGAACATCATATTTGCCTCTGAGCTTTGTTGCTTCCAGCGGTTGATTTACTATGATTGAAAGTGTTTCCAATCCGAAATAATCATCTATATCTCTATCGTTTATCGTTATTTTTCCTGTTCCGGTAACCAATCTTACTCTGGCGACAGAACTCTTTCTTCTACCTGTTCCGTAATACTGTGTCATAACTTAACCTCCCGCTACTCATTCAAATCCAGAACTATCGGGTTCTGTGCCTGATGATTGTGTTCGCTTCCCGCATATACTTTCATCTTTTTTAACATATGTCTTCCCAATTTGTTCTTAGGAAGCATTCCTTTAACGGCATAAGTGATAATTCTGTCAGGATGCTTAGCCATCAAATCTCTATATACAACTTCTCTTAATCCGCCGACATAACCGGTGTGTCTTCTGTACAACTTCTGTGTTTCCTTCTTACCTGTTACAACTACCTTATCGGCATTTATGACGATTACATAATCTCCCGTATCCACTGACGGTGTGTACTCCGGCTTGTTCTTTCCTATAAGAATCTTGGCTATCTCGCTTGCCAATCTGCCCAGAGTCCGGCCTTCGGCATCTACGACATACCATTTCTTCTCCATACTGTCGGCTTTTGCCATATAAGTCTTCATATTATACTTATTCTCCTCCACATTTAATGCCGTTTTACACGGCACGAGTCATTTTAATACATATATCAGGTATTGTCAACATGTTTTTTATATATCTCTCGAAATCTTTTTTATGCTCTCAAATACTCTCGCAATCGTCGTTTTACTCGCTCTTCATTCCAGAAATTCATCCAGTACCAGGTTATAGTGGGGAAGCATATTCTCCACAAAATACTTTACCTCCGGAAGATCGGTCTCTTCTATGCTCTTCTTTAAAGAATCATATGCCTTATCGAAATCCTTGTTTCCTCTGTCTTTTTCTTCTTTGCATTTTATAAATCCCGATATCTTGTCCGCCGCTTTTATAACCAACCTGTCTTCCTCGGAAGGGTTAAAATACTGTTCATAACTTTCTCTTATACTGTCGTCCTGCATTTTAAGAATATTATTCACCGCATCTCTTTCTATCTTTTTGTAGGCCTTCTCCATTTCTTTATTTGCATACTTTACGGGTGTGGGAAGATCGCCGGTAAGCGCCTCGTTTACATCATGAAACATGGCTGCAGCGGTAATTCTGTTAACATCATAGTTCTTGTTGAACTTAGCATTGCCTATAAGGGCAAGTCCCTGTGCAATGACAGCAACATCATAGCTGTGTTCTTTTAAGTTCTCATAACTGGTATTACGCATCAGCCCCCATCTGTTTATATATCCTATTCTGTGTATGAAAGCGAAAAAACTGCCCTTTTTCATTAACTGTTCTCCTTATATAACGATTCTGCAAACAGAAATCCTATTTCCACCCTTCTCTCCTCTCCCAGGAAAGGAACCAGCAGGGTAAGCTTATTCTTGTGCTTGTCAACAGCAACAATTTTACCTTTAAAACTTGTCAGCGGCCCCTTTGTAATAACCGCACTCTGTCCCTCTTTAAAACTCACTTCCGGAGCCTCTATCACTCCGTGTACATTCATTATACCCGCAAGTAACTCCATCTCCTCGGCGGGTACCGGCAGCAGCGCAAAAGTGCTTCTGTCCCTTAATAACCTGTAAACACCGGGTATACCCTTCAGCGTGTTGTATATCTCTACATCGATTACCCCGTTTGCAAATACATATCCCGGAAATACCGTCTTGTAGGATTTTATCCTTTGTCTTTTCTTTTTAATAAATTTAATTGCCGTCGGAATAACGAAATCCAGCTTGATGCCTTTTCTTTCACATATTTTTATAAGGTTATCCCGCGCCTTTATCTCTTCGCCGCTTTTTACATGAAACACATACCACGAATTAATATATCCCTGTCGGCTGCTTATTACATTTTCATACCCTAACGTCATTCAATACCTCTTTAAGATTGTACCATTTATAGCATACCAATACAATATACGGCAGCTATAGAGACACATAAGAAAGGGCCTAACGCCACCTCCCTACCTCGTACTGCACCTGATATAAAGGCATATAGCGCCGCAGGGAAAAAGGCGAAAATAAAGGCAGATATCATTCCTTTAAGTCCTAATACCAATCCGCATGCAAAGCACAGCTTTACATCACCACCCCCTATTCCTTCTTTTTTAAATATCAAGATTGACAGACAGTTCATCAGTTGTAAAAAGCCTCCCCCTATAATGCAACCTGATATGCTGTCCTGAATATCAGTGATTGAAAACCCTTTTATAAACAGTTGTGCTATACCGATTAGCAATATGACTATGTGAAATCTGTCATAGATGTAGCCGGCTTGCGAGTCGGTATAGGTTATGCAACATAAGCAGAAGAGCAATATAACCATCAGTATCTTGCTTATAATATCCGTTTTTACATAAAAAGATACTGTAAAAGAAACGGACAGCAAAACCGATAACATGCATCCCATATCATCGTAAAACAGAGGAGTATCGGTATAGGACAATGCTCTTAACGGTCTTACCGACAGCTTGGACAGCATTACCGATGCGGATATTAACAGAAGATAATGTATTAACATTAATATATTATTTATTCTTTAACTGTATTAATACACAGACAAACTGAACAAACGGTGTATTAATGCAAAAACCTCTGAATAAAATGTTACAATATAGCGGAGGTGAATTGTAATGTATGATATATCGGTAAAGAAGAATATTGAATGGAAAGCTTTCTGGCTTCATGATCCCATATTCAAAAAGCAGCCTGTTATACAGCCTGTCGATGCAAAAAGATCCAAGTACTTAAGAACGGAAGTGCAAAACAGACATACACTGTTTCGTAAAGAATTTGAAATAAAGAATATTCCGATAAAAAGTGCAAAACTGTATATCACAGCAGATGACTGCTACAAAGCCTATATCAACGGTAAGTTTTTGGCATACGGTCCCGCTCAGGCGCTGGCATTTGCGTATAATTATAACGCTTTTGAGATAAAGAAACTTTTGAAGCCCGGTCTTAATACTCTTTCTTTCCATGTTTTCTACCAGGGTATGCTTAACATGGCGCTTATCTCTGCGGATAACTTAAACGGCATGATATGCATGATGGAGATAGAGTATAAAGACGGTAATGTTCAAAGAATATCTTCCGACCACACTTTTAAGTGTTATCCCCTTATGGCTTATTCTTCCGACAAAGTGTACGGTTATGAGACCCAGTTTGCCGAAAACATCGATTTGAACCTGTTCCCTTACGGATGGAACCAAACGGGATATCAAGATTGCGATTGGATTACTCCTTTCATATCCGCGATACCTTACCCCATGTCCTACACCCTTGTACCGCAGATAACCCCTACTGTTTCCTTTAGTATTTCTTATCCCGTGGAGATTATAAAAAAGAAAAAGGGCAATTACCTTCTGGATTTCGGTCAGGAGATATGCGGGAATACCGTAATAACGGCTAAAGGTAAAAAAGGGCATGTCATTACCATATGGCATGCGGAAGAATTAACTGAAGACAATAAATCCGCAAGATACAATATGCGATGCAACTGCGACTACGAAGAAACAATTACCTTAAGCGGAAAGGAAAAAGACAAAGCCGAGTTCTTTGACTTTAAGGGATTTCGATATATTGAAGTATTCAATTATCCGGGTAAACTTACTAAAAAAAGCATATATGTGCATCACAGACATTATCCCATACCGAAGAATCATTCCAAGACGCAATCGGATAACACTTTATTCCAAAGGATATGGGAGATGTGCGAAAAAGGTATTATTGAAGGTACGCAGGAATCATATTTAGACTGCCCCACAAGAGAAAAAGGAGCCTTTCTGGGAGACGGGCTGGTTACCGGTCTTGCTCATCTTGCCTATACAAACGATACGAGAATAATGAAAAAATTTCTTTATGACTGTATGCACTCCGCAAGGTTATGCCCCGGGCTGTTCTGCACAACGGTTACTTACGATGCATCGCAGATAATAGATTATTCTCTTGTTTTTCCGGTCATGCTGAATAAGTATTTTGAATACACCGAAGATATATCCGTACTAAAAGATTCTCTTAATGTATTGGAAGGCATAATAGCATATTATGCTCAGTTTTACCGACCTGAAGGAATATTGGGACATATAAAGCATGTACACAGAGAACAATATACAGTGCTGGTAGACTGGCCGGCTGTATACAGAGACGGATATAGCGACGAGATAACAAAAGGGGCCAACTGTTTCGGCAACCTTGCATATATCGGAATACTCAAAGAATCGGCAAAAGTATATTCCTATACGGGCAATGAGCTAAGAGCAAAGGAACTGTCGAAAAAAGCAAAGCAACTTGAAAAAGCTGTGATTAACGCTTTTTATGATAATGAAACGGGCTTATTCAATATTACAAAAACCTCCGATATTCACAACTTCCACGATGCGGTATTCGCCTTGTATTTCGACTTGGAACTTCCTAAAGGCAAGAAGCCTTTATTGGATTATATAAAGAGAAGAGGGATAGTATGCGGAGTATATTTCACATATTACTATTTCTCCGTTTTATACAACCATAAAGAGTATGACAAAATTTTCGACCTTATAGTTTCCGATGAGAAAAACTCCTGGAAGACCATGCTCAATACCGGTGCTACAACCTGTATAGAAGCATGGCACCCGGACGACAAGAAAAATTGCAGTTTTTGCCATCCGTGGTCCAGTACACCTATGATTTTTAATGATATATTCTTCGGTATATTGTCATACGGTACGGGCTATAAGGTATTGCAGTTCAAGCCGAGAATTCCCAAACAGTTTAACAAGGGAACATATACAAAGCCTACTCCCCTTTCGGATATAACGGTAAGTTTTGAAAGAAAAGATAAAAAGATAATATACAATGTTACTTTAAAGAAAGCGTGCAGAATGTATGTCTGCCTGTCGGACAAAGAAGAAGGATACTTTGCAGATGCATCTGCAGGAGAGCACAAGTTTATTCAGATAACCGACTAAACTCTTTCCGTCCTTTTCAGACCTATGATAAACAGTCCGTTTGCCAAAACATATTTAACCGCCGCCGTAAGCAGTATTCTGAACTTTTTGTTATCTTCGGCACCCAGTATGGAGTGTGCATTGTAGAACTTATTGAAATCCATACAGACATCAATAAGATAGCGGGATATGCAGGAAGGTTCCAGATCTCTCAATGCCTGATCTATTTTCTCATTGAATAAAGACAATGTCTTTAAGAGTGTAAACTCGTCATCATTAGTCATATGTTCCGGTTTAATATCTTTCATATTGATATCTTTTTCTGACAGCTCGGATTTTCTCAATACCGAGCATGCTCTTGCATATGTGTACTGCACATAAGGACCGGTGGAACCGTCAAAGTTCAGCGCTTCTTCCCAGGAAAAATCTATATCTTTTATTCTGTTATTGGATAAATCGGAAAACACTACGGCACCTACGCCGATATCCTGCGCTTTCTTCTCTTTATCTTCCATATCGGGATTCTTCTCGTTGATTATATCCAACACCCTTTTAGATGCTTCACTGAAAAGATCCTCAAGATATACAATATTTCCCTCTCGCGTTGCCAGTTTTGCACCGCCCATGGAAACCATTCCGAATCCCACATGAATAAGATTCTTTGCCCATTCGTAACCCATAAGCTCCACAACCTTGAACCATTGCCTGAAATGAAGGTCCTGTGCGGTTGCGGTAACATATATGCATTTATCGAAATCATATGTTTCTTTTCTGTATATAGCGGCGGCAATATCTCTGGATGCGTACAAGGAAGCTCCGTCGGATTTTACTATGAGACAGGGCGGCATATTATACTCTTCCAAATTTACTATCATGGCTCCGTCGCTTTCGATTAAAAGATTTCTCTCTTTCAATCTTTCCACTATCGGCTGCGTTTTATCATAGTAGAAAGATTCACCCGCATAGCTGTCAAAGGTAATATCCAACACTTTATATGTCTTCTCAATATCTATAAGACTGATTTTTTTGAACCATTTCCAAAGCTCCATAGCATCTTCATCTTTATTCTCCAACCTTGCAAACCATTGTCTTGCCAGGTCATTTAATGAAGGGTCTTTTTCCGCTTCTTCATGGAATTTTACATATATCCTTACCAGTTCTTCCGTTCCCTTCTCTTCAACAGCCTTTTTGGAACTCCACTTTTTATACGCAACGATGAGTTTGCCGAACTGAGTACCCCAGTCACCTAAATGATTTATACCTACACATCTATATCCTCTAAACTCATGAAGCCTTCTTATGGCATGTCCTATTACAGTGGAACGCAGATGTCCTATATGGAAAGGTTTTGCAATATTGGGAGCGGAATAATCCAGACAAACAGTCTTTCCCGCATACTCATTGCTCTTTCCTGTTTCTTCTTTTTTCTCCACTATGGTTTTTAAAACATTATTAACCAAATATTCTTTTTTAATGAATATATTAAGATAGCCGCTCTTACTCTCACATCTTTCCACAACATCAATATCCAAAGAATCCACAAGCGAATCGGCAATGGCCATCGGAGATTTTCGCATCACTCTGCTTAACTTAAAGCAAGGTAATGCAAGATCACCCATATGCGGTTCAGGAGGATACTCCAGGTTATCCATAATCTCCGTCCAACTCAACTGTTCAATGCTGCCTGCAAGTTTCTTCGCTATCTTGGTCTTTATATCTTTCATAACCGTCTTCTTTCATTAATAACTTTAATATTATAAAATCATACCCTATATTAACATACCGCAACAAGGTTTTCCAATAAAGCAAGGAGCTTTTAGGTGAGTTGGTAGATTTACTCTCCCAACGCTTTCCTAAAATCAACCAAATCGGAGTAACCTTTCACGGAATCATCGTAAACAATTCTTTTACCTTCTTCAATAGCGGCTTTGGTAATACTGTCGGGAGTGTTTAATTTCAGGGCAAAAGGAATACCGTTTTCTCTTACTACCGCTCTTAAAAACATATTAACAGCTGTTGTCATATTAATTCCCAACTCGTTAAAAACCTCATCAGCTTGCTTTTTAACAGTTTTATCCACTCTGATATTCAAACTTGTTGTCGACACAAAAACTCCTCCTATTTAAACACATTATATGTTTCGCACAATTTCAATACATTATCATTATCAGTCAAAACTGAAGTGAATGTTTGTAAGCTGTACTTTACCGTCAACCACTGTTATATCCGCATTAAAAGATCCTGCATACCAAGGTGCTGCAATCATCATTCCGGCTCCGACCGTTACTTTGTTATTTGTTTCATCAATAGTAAATCCGACACTTTGAGTAAAAGATGGAGTTTCAAAGTATGTGATATTCTCATTGCGTTTTACGGTATGCGTATATGTATTATCAGCATCGTTATTAACGCAGATATTAATTATAACCTGCTCCTCTTTTGTAACTATTTTTGCATCAATATAACTGCTTATGAGTATTGCTATATCATCATTTGTAAGTGTAACAATTTCTTCCATAGTAGTGCTGTCTATAATGTGTAAATCTGTAGCTGAATACCCCGTTCCCTTTCCTATCCACATGGTTATGACAATTTCCTTAATTCCGTCATTATCAAGGTCAATTAGTCCCATCTGCACGGAACTCTCATATGTAATCTCTTCTTTTCCGTTGTTGTACTTAGGAAAAGGCATAGGCATATTCTGATAACGGTAAAAAGCAAATTTATCGTCATATTTCAAAATAGTCACTCGTTGATTTCTGCCGGTAGAAGGCATCGGTTCAGACAGAATAATTAATGTAAGATTATCTGTATATAACATCGGTGCTTTTTGTATATCTTTCTTCTTCAGAATTTTGTTCAGATTTTCCTTGCCTTTGAAATGCAACTCATTAAAATCATATGTTACTGTTTTATCATTTACTATAAATTCAGCGGTTCCATGTGTAACCTCGGCTGTATCTTCCAATCCTAAATCGGAAAGAGATAATTCCTTTTCCGTATTTATGTCCATAAAATACACATTCTCAACCAACTCGTTTTGCTCGTTTTTTTCTAAAAATTTAAGAAACAGTTCACCATTTCCATCTCCGTTAATATCTAATATTCCAATCAGAGGTTTACTTAATTCAAATTGCTTTCTGTCAGGTATCTCTATAATCTTATCCGCATAGTTTATTCTCAAAAACATGTCGCAATAGTTGCCGTTGTTATCCTCTTTTAATGCAAACAGTTCAACTACCATATCATCGTACTTCTCAATGTCATATGTATTTGCAGGTTCTTCCGTTTCAATCTTGGGGGTTTCCGCAGGCGGTGTTGTCACCTCACTGCTTACCGTTTCTTTCGGTAGCTCCTGCTTAGTGCATGCCGTTAAGAGCAATACAAACACTAATGCTAATATTAGAAATCCTTTAGATGGTTTTTTCATGGAATCCTTTCTCCTTTATTCTCTTTGCACCTGCACTAATCCTTATGGACTAATGATTCAAAATACTGAGTAAGCTTTCGTATACTATATCAATGGTTGTGGGCTTAACCTCGTAAAACCGCTCCTTTTTAGGATCGGACATGTACTTATACGGTTCACACCTAACTCCGAGACATTCCTGTGTAACCACGGTAAGCTTCCTGCATAATCTCAGAATGGTTTCTTCTGTTTTGCTGTATAAAACGGCACCGTCAAACAGTGCTTCTCTTACTAAAACTATATATCTGGTATTACTGTCACAAAATCTTATAGTCCACATTATCCTGTTTTACACTTTCTTATCTGTCCGCATCTATGAATATAAGGTCGTCGGCCTTTACATAACCTAACCTTATTCTTGCCATCATCTCTATGTACCGGTCGGTACCGGCTATAGATTGATAATAGATCAGCTGTTCATGTATGGCATCCTGCTCTTTTATCTTTTCCTCCACTCTTAGCTTTTTTGTCATCAGCATATCAATTCTCGGCTGTTGCGAAAAGATGATATATATAAAATATACAATGAATGCGAATGATATTAATGTGAATAGTCTTCTTTTGGTTCTGCTCTTCATTAAAAGCCTTCCTCTTTAGTGTAAATGTATTTTACCATACGGACATGTTTTGTCAATTATTAATTAAAAAGCCTTGAACATCCACCCGTCGCCGATAAGTTCATCAAGAAAAACCGGTAATGCTTCTATATTGTCCGGAGTCACTATGTGAAGCTGATATATGGCTCCTTTATGTATATCCTTTACAAGTTCGTTGTATGCATATTCATATCCGTTTATAACCGTCCTGTTCCAGTCGGAATATGTGGCATCAAACAGTACCGTCGTGTAACCTAATGCTTTCGCAATGTATAAATCCCTTTCACAGTATTCGCCCGATATCGGTCTGTAATATCTCATCCTTTTGTAATCGGAATCCAATGCAATTTTCAGCAGTTTTTCCGTTTTAATAAAATCCTCTATGTATTCTTCATCGGTCATTGTATGGGAAGGAGGTATATGGTAATAACTGTGTGCTCCTAAAGTATGACCGTCAGCATAAATAGCTCTCACTTTTTCGGGAAATACTTCAATAAACTCCCCTACAAGAAAGAAAGTAGCCGATATATTTCTGCTTTTAAGTATCTCCAGAAGTTTTTCGGTATTACCTCTTACATGCTCATATCCTAAATTGAATGTGAGGTACATTACCTTTTCTTCGGTATCTATTGTTGTAATGACATTATGCTTATCAAATACTTCGGTTCTTTGTCCTTTTTCACTCCAATGAATGGTATCTTTTTTCATTTCCCCGGTTTTTGTAAGGTCTGCATAAAGGTCATAAAACTCTATGTATGTGCTGCCGGGAGGTATGACCGTAGGAGTAGGACTCGGTGTAGCCGGCTCTTTTGTCGGAATACTTTCTGTCGGTTGAATTATCTCTGTGGGAGATACTTCAGGCATAACTGTCGGAGCATGTGTAAATGAAGGCTGTTCTGTCGGTTTAACACAGCAAGATAGATTAAGTACGGTCAGCAGTATAAAGAAGAGGGCAATTATTTTTCTCATTTATTTCTCACTTTATTGATATATATTTATCCGAAGGAATACAGGATATCCAGGTATTACCCGGTGCCACCTTTATTTCTTCTCCGTTTGCGGTAAAGACAAACTTTGACCAATCGGTTTCTCTGCTCCACTGTATTTCAATGTACTTTCCGTCATTTATATAGTAACCGGTTCCGGTACCGTGAGTGGTAATCAGAACATGCTTGGCGGCATCTTCGGTATAACGGGTTTCCATTTTCAGTACGAAAAGATTTTCTACGGTTACAGGCTGATTTGTATTTCCGTCTATCTGCACATCGGAAAACTGATACCTTGTATACTCGCCTTTAGCTTGGTCATATATGAAGTACGGACTGCTTATATAAGCGCCGGTCAGATAAACCTTTGATGCTTCCTTACCGTTTTTGGTGCTGCTTTCCGCAGAAAAATTAAATACATTGTCTCTGTTTTCTTTACTTATCTTATCGCTTGAAAGACTTTTCATTGAAGCTAAAACATTCTCTCCGGCGGTAACGACACTGTGAAGCGATTCTATTCCCGATGCAATTCTGTCTTGGTCTCTCCAATAGGGATGACCGTTATCTTCTCCGTAAATACCGTTTACCGTGGTCAATCCTCTGTCTATAAGGTCCTGTTTGGCATTTTCCTCACCGTAATCGCTGAATCCGTAATGGAATATATAGCTGTCGAATGCCAATGCTATCTTTGTGAAATAGGAACGTAAACTTCTTACCGCCCCTATTCTCTCCACCTTATACGGATCCTGATATATGGCCATAAAACGGGATATGTCATACTCTACCAGCATTTCTATCACTATGTCTGCTTCGGATATACCTATCTGCGGCAAGCTCTGCCTTTTATTCTCCAAAATCACAGCTACAGGTTTTGCGGTCAGTGAAAACTCATGCATATATTGCTCTTTCCCCGTAAGAGGATTATTAGTAAGTATCAAAGAAGGATCGGGTGTGGGAGCAGGTGTCTCAGTCGGAACTATACTTTCCACAGGTGTTTGCGTAGGTTCCGGCGTTTCATATGGCTTTTCCGTCGGTGACTCGGTAGGTTTGGGTGTCTTACTTGGTAATACGGGTGATTCTGCAATATTACCCACCGCTTCAAGATAGTCACCGCAAGAAACAAACAATACCGATAATATCAGTATCAGTACTACAACTATTGCTTTTTTGATTGAATTGATGATTTGTCTTTTGTGTTTCATTTATTTGTCCTCATGTCCAAACAATATTTATCTTTCGCATATATTTTCACTCAATATGCCCGTTATGTCAAATACTTTGAAGGCATATTATCTTTATTCATAATATATAGCTGTATATATACTTTAATGTACCATAATGTAGAAAATACCGTTACGGCTGATACTATAGCCATAAACGGCGAGAAAAAGTCATAACTGTTTTTGTAATTCAGGTGCAGTATATATGCACAGTTGGCAAAGCAGGTCAGTGTCTGCAAAATATGTATATACAGAAATCTTCTGTCATTGGAGAATATAAAGGCGGCAAGTACCAGAAGGATGGAAGGGAAAATATATCGCTCATGCATCTTGGTTGCAAATGTAAACACCACCGTCATAAGCAGTCCCGCTGTGGCAAAGGTAAATCCCGGTTTTTTATGCCCTTTTATGAAAGCCGCCGTTGTCAATACGCACACTCCTACTATTGCGATATAGCCGTAAATTTTGTATGGGAAGAGCAACATTATCTCACTGTCCGGTATCCAGTTGAGTCCCAACAATGCATACAGGTTATATGCATTAACCGTTGCATACGCATACTGCCCCATGGTACCGAAATACAATCCGAATATCCATAAAGGCTTCTGACCTATCGCAAAGGGCAGTATTACAACAACAAATATGCCCGCTCCTATCAAAAGAGAAGTTATAACTTTCTTAAGATTTCTGCTTTTTATATATGCGAAAATCAATATGGGAGCAAATATGAATGCCTGAGGTTTCAGTAACACCGCAAATATATATGCCACCGTTGCAAAATGCAGTTTGTTATTCATGATATTGTATGCCGTAATTGCGATAAGCAATGTCAGTATGCTGTCAATCTGACCCCAAGCCGAAGAGTTGAGAATATACATAATATTGAATGCCATGCAGGCCGACAGATTTATTGATGTTTTATCGGAAAATCTTGTCTTAGCTATCCTGAATACAAAATATGCGGATAACAAATCAAATATTATGGTGGGAAGTTTGAGCAATATCAGATGTGCCGGCATTGCAAAAACTATGCCGAACGCTCTTCTTAATGCTTCTATTACCCACAGTACATAAATGTAAAGAGGGGGATAGTCACAGAAAAGTTTGCCGTTGTAAAACTCCGACAGTCCTTCATTGTATGCCTGTTCGCCCCAGTAACTGAAACAACCCATATCGGTAAGGTGCCCGGTTATGGAACCTGCTATAAATATACGGACAACAAATGCTATTAAGTATATGACACCTAATATGAGATAGGTTTTGTTTATCCGTATGGATTTTTTGCCGCCGTCACTCATGCCTTACTCTTTCATACTCGCAAAAAGTTATATGTATACCCGACTCGGTAATCTGTCTGTCCGACTGATGAATCAACTTCCATTCATCCGATTTATCCAGATCGGGAAAATATGTATCGGCATCGAATACACCGTGCACTTTTGTTACAAATGCTCTATCGCAATAGGGCAAAAAAGCCTCATATATGCTCTGTCCGCCTATTATGTATACATCACCGGTATCTATATCGGATATTTTTTCTAAAGCTTGCTTTACGCTGTGCACAACCGTTACATTCTCTCTCTTAAAGCACTTATCTCTTGTAAGTACTATGTTATGCCTGTTCTTCAGAGGTTTTCCGCACTTGAAGGAATCCAGTGTTTTCCTGCCCATGATTACGGTTTTGTTCAAGGTGCTCCTCCTGAAAAAATCCATATCTTCTTTTATCTTCCACTGTATTTTGCCTAAGTTTCCTATTCCGAAGTGCTCATCCACCGCAACAATTATATTCATACGGCAACCTCAATATCTTTTATCTGCTCATTCTTCTGATAGTTTTTCAGTTTAAAGTCCTCCACGGTAAAATCATAGAAATCCGTTATCTCCGGGTTTATCCAAAATGTCGGTGCGGGGTATGGCTCTCTTGTTAACAACTCCTCCACCAGGGGAATATGTCGGTCATAAATATGAGCATCGGCTATTACATGAACCAGTTCTCCCGCCTTTAAGCCCGAAACCTGAGCCATCATATGCATAAGTACGGCGTACTGTACGACATTCCAGTTGTTTGCAACCAGCACATCATTGGAACGCTGATTCAGTATACCGTTAAGCACATCACCCGACACATTGAAAGTCATACTGTATGCACAGGGATACAGATTCATTTCATGAAGGTCGGCGTGAACATATATATTGGTAATTATCCTTCTGCTTGCTCTGTTATTCTTCAAATCATACAAAACCCTGTCCACCTGGTCAAACATTCCTTCTTTGTATTTATGCTTAATCGACAACTGGTATCCGTATGCCTTACCTATCGAGCCTTCGCTGTCCGCCCAGGCATCCCATATTTTACTGTTCAAATCTTTTATATTATTGGACTTCTTCTGCCATATCCACAGCATTTCATCAATAGCTCCCTTAAACCGTGTGGGACGCAGTGTCAATATGGGAAACTCTTTACTTAAATCATATCTGTTAACGACACAGAATTTCTTTACAGAATGAGCAGGTGTTCCGTCTAACCATCTGGGACGCACATCCAGACCGGTATCCCAAAATCCGTTATCAATTATATCTCTGCACATATTTTTGAATATATCATCGGCTCTGCTCATATTGAACTCCTTTTTCTTTGTTCTTATAGTATTATACAATTAAATTGCGGATAATTAAAATCTGTTTGAATATCTTTCCAATGCCTTGATTGTATACTTTGAGATTAAGCCGGTAAGCACTCCCGCTATCACCGCAAATATCGTAAGAACGGCAATATACCAGAATATGTTCAGATTCTTTAAGATGACCAATGCGGTAAAAAACTGTGCAGCATTATGTATTACTGCACCTATCACACTCAAACCTATTACGGAAAACTCCACCCTCTTCTGCCTTTTAATCAATGAACATATTGTTATGGAAGCCATTCCCCCGAAGAAACTGAACAGAAAGGTAACAATATTTCCCCTAAGCAATCCCGCAACCGATACTCTTACAGCCTGTACCGATATGGCATATGCGGGTCCGAACACATAAAGAAGCGTCAAAGGTACCACATTGGCCAACCCTAATTTTACGCCCGGAGCTATTGCGGAAAAAGGTATAAAGCTTTCAGCAACACTCAAGGCTATTGCCAAAGCTGCGAATATTGCGGATATCGTTATCTTCTTTGTTCTGTTCATCTTGTCACACCGTCCACTTCCGAATCCGTTGATATAAGGTAAACAAGAACTTTATTGGGAAGACAGGCTATCTGTTTTTTTGAGCTTGGTGTAAGTTTCCCCATATGCTTACAATCCTTGTTTGCACAATCGGCAAAAGACATATATGCGGTACCGTCTTTAATAGTTACGATATTGGTTATATTACCGTATCGGTCTTTTATTTGTATCTCATTGTCTTTGTGTATGGACTCTTTGTAAATAACCTTTGAATCCTGCTGTATTACAAGAATATCGCTTTTTTTTGAATCATTGAAAAGATGCAGTCCCAAGAATATTAAGAATACGCATATAAGAATGACTATGAGAATGATGTCCGCCTTTTTCATATGCGTATTTTATCATTAACCGAACCTGTTTGACAGTTCTTTATATATTTCTTCGTCCTTTTCGGACATTCTTACAGGATTGACTATATTTACTTTGATATATAAGTCACCTCGGGTCTTATCCTTTTTATAGTAGCCTTTTTCCTTTATCCTTATCCTGGCTCCGCCTTTTATCTTTTTGGGTATGGTAACCTTCAGGGTATTGTCCGGCATTTCCACCTGGATTACCGAACCGAAATATGCCTGCCAGGGATATATATCCACCGTTTTTATAAGGTCATCATTTTCCAGTGTCAGGTTGGGTGTGTCCTGAAGCTCTATTTTTATATAAAGGTCTCCTCCCCCCTGTCCCTGTCCTTTCATCTTTATCTTCTGTCCCGACCGTATTCCTTCGGGTATTTTCAGATTAACCTTTTTATCATTTATGGAAACAATCATTTCCCTTTGAGCCAATGCGTCCTCGATAGAAACTTTCATGGAGGCTTCACTGTCAAACTGACGGGATGCGGCTTTGGACTTGCGTCCCGAAGACTGCCCGAATACATCGGCTCCCATACCCAGATCGCCGAAAAACATATTAAAGAAATCGGAAAAATCATTGGACCGTGAAAAACCCGAACTGCCGCCGTAATTATATGAGTATTGTTGTCCGTATGCCGACGGATCGAAACCTGCGGAAGAAAAGTCATTCATGCCCATGGTGTCATAGCGCTTTCTCTTTTCATCATCGTAAAGCACCTCATAAGCCTCATTTATTTCCTTGAACCTCTCCTCGGCTCTTTTGTTGCCGGGATTGTTGTCCGGATGAAATTTCTTCGCCAGTTTCCTGTATGCTTTTTTTATTGTATCCTTGTCGTCTTTCTTTTCTACTCCGAGGATTTTATAATAATCTTTATACTCCATATCTTTCCTTTCAGTCTGACTTTCTCTGACCTATGACTATATTATATATCCATTATACAATCTTTTCAACAGTATTCTATCTCTTCTATACCGCAATTAAACGGTATGTGATAAAGTATGATTTTTTGAACGGAAGAAAATACCATATACTCCATATGGTATTTTATTTATATAAATATGAGGATTTTACAGACTCGCCTGTATCACTAATATGATACGCTGAAGAATCATAACGATAATGTATAAAGCAATGAAAGAAAAATCAAACATCAAAGGTTTTCCTTTGGTCAACCATGATATGAAATTTCTTAAAGGTGCCAGGAAAGGTTCGGTCATCCGTACAAGCACTTCATAGTATTTGCTGAATCGTGCACCGCCGAAATATGATGCTATCACCCTTATAAACACAAGAAATGACAGAGCATATAGCAGATAATATATGACGGTCAGTACGGTCTTGAGCATCTTACCTCTTTAGTTGGCATATAACCGGGATTTGGTGTCGGTTACTTTAGCCGGTTCCTGCTTTTCATCATCGATATGATAGCCGCTAGGAGCTACGACTAATATCTTGTCTGAAAGTTTTCTTATAGCGCCGTTAAGGGTATATACCGTGCCGCTCAAAAAGTCCACTATTCTCTGTGCCAGATCCTTTTCAACCTGTTCAAGATTGACTATTACCGCTCTGTTTGCTTTAAGCGAATCGCAGACTCTCTTTGTCTCTTCGAAGCTGCCCGGGTACATTACATTCAAAGTACCTGTGCAACGTTCCATGGGCACTACTTTTTTCGTGGCAATCTGATCCAATGCGTCAATTCTCTCCACAATAGGATTAATCTGAACAGTAGATCTGGTTTTACCATCTCTTGTTACCGGTGCTATAGTTTGTTTTTCTTCTGCTGCCTGTTCGAAACCTAAGAATTCGGTTAGAAACTTGTCAAAAACACTCATGTTTTCCTCCTCTTTTGTGTACAATCAAATAGTCTTTAGTATTTTATGGAATATCCTTAAAAATTGCTGAACCGATGCGTAATATATTGGCGCCCTCCTTAGCGGCCAACATAAAATCATTGGTCATCCCCATTGAAAGATATACCATATGTGTATTGTAAAAGGTATTTTTACTTATGTCAACATAAATATCATGTAATTTTCCGAATATTTGAGATATTAGCTGCTCATCATCGGTCAAAGGAGCCATTGTCATAAGACCTTTTATCAAAACATTGGGGTTATTTTCATTGTGATTTATTAAATCCATAACTGCCGACTCATCCACACCGAACTTGGTTTCCTCGTCAAAAATCTTAACCTGTATCAGTACATTTGTAACAACATTGCTCATTGCCGACCGCTTCTGAATCTCATCAAGCAGTTCTTTACTGTCCACAGAATGTATCAGAGGAGTTTTCCCCACAACATATTTTACTTTGTTTCTCTGAAGGTGACCTATGAGGTGTATTTTTGCTTTACCCTGAAAATATTCATACTTTTTCAAAAACTCCTGCACTCTGTTTTCTCCCAGTTCCACACCCTCAACTTCCAGCGCCAGAGCCGCAGTCTCAGAGGAAACGGTCTTGGACACCGCCACTATCAGAATGTCGTCATTGTTCAGCTGTTTCTTTATTCTGTATATGTTTTCTGCAACATAGTTAGTTGATTCCATCATATCCGCCTTTATTAATTAATTATATCACCGTCCGACACTTTGTCCGGTTGAAGAATATAATAGTCATATGCCTTAAAACTGTAATCATCATCGGCATCCTGTACTATGGCATATATACCGTCCGAGTATAAAACATCAATCTTTACAAATTTCACCGATATGCCTTTTACCAGTGCAATCTCTGTCTGTTGGAAAGAAGAGTATTTATAATTCTTTATTGCACTTACCGGCACTTTAAGACCGGAATACTCTTTAATAACCAGCAAACCGTCGAATCTGCCCAATGAAACGAGAGAAGAAAGCATATTGTCGGTTTCGAAAAATACTACAGTCTCCCCATCGGAACTGTTTCCCGTTATCACTTTCGTCACTTGCACTTCAAAATCCAGCCCGGCGGTATTTATGCGTATTTTCAATCCTTTTTTGTCCTTTATCCTTGCGGCATCGGAAGAGGAAAGTATTGTCGCTATGTGGAATTTTCTTGAAGTGGCAACTTTTATCACGGTGTTACCTGTATAATCCCGCTCACATGCTATACTGCCTTTTATATCTTCGGGATACATTCCGTACATGGCATCATATGTATGATTGTGCTGTCCGTTGTACATATTGTAAGTCACATATCCGGAATTGACACAAACTATGTCGATAGCATCGCTTGCCATGGCCTGTCGTAATTCTTTCTGCCTGCTTTTAAGGGCATTTATCTGCAACTGTCTTGTATTGTTTCCGCTCATAAGGTCGGTTTTGTATTCATACAAAGAGTCAATATTATTCTTCCTCTCCACTGCATCAGCCATTGCGTTTTCATTCAGAAGAGCCGACAGCGACAGAAAATTGTCTTTAATCTGTATATCTATAAGTTCAATATCCTTTGAAAGAACACCGGTATTAATCTGATACAGTTGTTGAATATCCGTAATACGGGCATTGATATCGCATAACTCTTCGTATAAAGGATTTTTCACATCAGCCAGCACCCCTATTTTATGGTTAACACCCGCTCTGCTGCCTTCTTCGGCTATTCTTATTAAAGAATGATCGGAGACAGTATCATATGAATCGAAGTCATATAAGACCAGTCCGGAGATATTTATCTGATCCGTAAGTCTTCCTTCGTAAGCCAGATCTTTTTTAACGATGGATGAGTAATAGCGGATTGCCATACGGCTTATCAATATTGCAAACAGCACAAAAGCTATGATTATCAATATCTTAATAACCGCACCCGTGTTCTTGCCTGATTGCCTTTTTTCCCGTTCTTTCTTCATCGGATATCAATCATACCCTTTTTAATCATAATATCACATGCCTTAAGTACACCCAGTTTCACCTGGGTATAGGTAAGACCTCCCTGCATATATGCTACATAGGGATCTCTCATAGGTGCATCGGCGGAAAACTCTATGGAAGCGCCCTGCACGAATGTTCCCGCCGCCATTACAACCTTGTCGTCATATCCCGGCATTTCCCACGGGCAGGGGGTTACATGCGAATCTATCGGTGAACCGGCCTGTACTCCCCGGCAAAACTGTAAAAGCTGTTCGCTTTTGTCAAACAGTACCAGCTGTATTATATCTTCCCTCAATTCATCATATTTCGGATAACTCTTAAATCCCAGTTTTTCAAATAGCAATGCCGTGAAGACGGCACCTTTCAGACTCTCTTTAACGGTATAAGGAGCCATATACAGACCTTGAAACATAAGCCTTTTATTGCTTGTCGCTCCTACTTCCTTTAACAGACCGGGAGCATACAGCCTTGCAGATGCGTTATCTATACACTCTTTTGTACCGACTATATATCCCCCGCTTTTGCACAATCCCCCTCCGGGATTTTTTATGAGCGACCCTGCCGCCATGTCCATTCCCCATTGGGTAGGCTCCTGCTCCTTAACAAACTCTCCGTAGCAGTTATCAACAAACATAATAATATTTTTATTGTATCCTTTAACCACTGTGCTGAGTGTTTCAAACTGCTCTTTATTTACGGGAGGTTTGATGCTGTAACCTCTGGATCGTTGAACAAATACCATTTTTGTCTTTTTGCTCAAGCTTGCAGCCACGGCGGAATAATCAATTTTATTATCCTTCGTATCAATTATCTTATGGGTAACACCGTATTCCGCAAGACTTCCTCTGGCTTCGGTTATACCCACTGTACTTCTTAAAGTATCATACGGCAACCCGTTGGCAAAAATTATTTCATCGCCCGGACGAACATTGGACGCCATTGCAAGCGATATGGCGGCGGTACCCGAAGCAATGCTTTCCCGTACAAGGGCATCTTCGGTACGGAATATATCGGCATATACTTCATCCAGAAGTTCCCTGCCTCTGTCGGAATAGCCGTAACCTGTTGTTTCGGCAAAATATGCATCACTTACCCTGTTTCTCTGAAAAGCAGCCGTTACCTTAACCTGATTTGTTTCGGCGGTATCCTCCAGTCTCTTAAACTGTGCATCGCATTGTTGCTGTACGATATCGGCCAGCTTGATAAGTCTGTTATCTATGTCGAAATTTTCAATCATCG
The DNA here is from genome assembly GCA_022706885.1 of Bacillota bacterium. Classification (GTDB taxonomy): domain Bacteria; phylum Bacillota; class Clostridia; order DUPQ01; family DUPQ01; genus DUPQ01. Next base: position 100,337 of record JAKJBR010000002.1, on the reverse strand, counting down.
TAATATCCCTTTGATGCATTTTATAGCGTCGGTTATTTTAATAACAGCCTGCCCTGATAAGGGAGTAAACTGATAGGAAAACTGTTCCTGATTTATCTCAAACCGTAAACTGTAGTCGCACACGGCATCGGTAATGCTGTGGAACGGCAACACGGTTTTTCCTTCGGGATATGTGTAGATAACTTCAACCTTAGTGATTTTCAGATAACTGTCCGTATACTCTTTAAGTACCTTTCCGTAACTGTCCTTTACGGTAAGCGAACCGGGAAATTCCATTACAAAATCATCGGAAGCTACTTCCTTTTCCAGGTGCGTGTTTTGCCATGCTCTCCATTCGGGCATATCACCAAATGATACATCATCTTCCGTTTGTGCATTCAACAGTCCGTATTTATCAACCACCGCGGTGTTATCGCATTCATCGCAGTACAAAAACATACCTTTACTCTTCATGGAATAATCGGTAAGACATTTAGGACATTTGTGTAATATGGCATGCATTCCTTCGGCCATGGAACGGCTTTTAAATTCCACCTTTTTTTCCCGCTGCCAATCATATTCATTGTAATAAAGAGCTTCTCTTATTCTTAAATCAATCTGTTCTACCGACATGGTGCTCACCTGTTCTTTTGTCAGCAGCACATATGCCTTATGTTCTATTCCGCCTCTTCTGAAACCTCCCGAACATCCCCTGTACCATCTCGGCAACGAAATAGAAGCTCCGCAAAGATATGAAACCACCACATTGGAACCGGTTTTCTTAATCAGTTTAGCGGCACTGTTATTAAACGGAAGCATGGAGCCGTCAATTGTCCTTGCTCCTTCGGGAAACAATCCTATCACCTTGTTGTCTTTAAGCACATTCAAAGCTACTTTCATAGCCCTTATATCGCTCATACCCTGACGCTTGGGTATGGCTCCCAGATATGTAAGTATCTTTTTCAATGCGGGATATTCGAAATATGATTGCGAAGTAAGATAATGCACCCATCTTTTTGTTACATACGCACCCATTACAAAAGGGTCTATTGCGGATAAATGGTTACCAATAAGTATGGTAGCTCCGTAAAGTTTATCAATATCATCGGATTTCTCTGAACGAAGATTCAATACCACCCGGAATCCCGCGCGAACAATACCTCTGACTATCGCTTTAAATACTCTTCCCGGTTCATGTATGTAATAGGTGTCTGTTTTTTTCAATCTTACTCCCTCATCTTTTGCAAAGTGTATTCTATCATTTACCCGGCATGTTATCAACATGTCGCGATTAGAGATATTTAGATAATACTTCCATATGTTCATGTCAAAATCGCGTCTATAATAATTCGCAAAGTATTACAGACATCATCAAAAGATATATCCTTAGCATAATCATATTCATTTCTGTACTTATCCCAAAAATTCCTGAGTGCATCACTTTTGCAGATTTCTTTTATTATATGTTGGTACTCTGTCAAAATCATACTACTGCCACGTCTCTTCGTAGTTCGCACAAGAGCATTGAGTAGCGTTGCTTTGTCATATTTTAAGCTGTGCAGATTATACAGAATATAAATATCGTAGTAGTCTCTTAGACGAGTATTTGCAATATTTCTAGTTAACACTGTTTCTAACTTTTCCGCTAGTATCGTTTCAATATTATAGGAAAGTATATTAATCGTTCTCTTATCAAACAATAACCGATATGTGTACTCTATAGCACAGGGGGTTATGACATCGCCTGTAGTAATATCCACTGTAAGTGGTACTCTGATTGGCGGATAATTTGCTTTCAATGCAACACGTATACCGTGATAATCTTCACTTATGCGGATATCAGAAACACCTGAAACCTCAAACTGAATGTCATCGTCAACCTGTGTAGCACATATTTTCATGAAGATAGAGCGAATAGTTTCATGTGTCAGAGCAACTCCCTTAATCGTCATATCCATGTCCATCGTCGCTCGCGTATCCAATCCTACTATGGATGAAATCAAAAAACCCCCTTTCAGAATAAAATTTTGTTTGAATGATGAGAGGGATATTCGTTCAAGCAGACGTTCCATCATATAGTTTTGCATTACAAGTTGTGCAGATATATGTTTTTCTGTCGCTTTATTCTTGATAAAGGCTTTCAATTGCATAGGATTTCTTGTAATCACAACAAAACCTCCATATAACGAAGAACTTTCGGCTTCACGCGAAGCTGTTCTGCATATTGCATCAGTTTATGTATATTCCTGTCTTTAGATGTGGCATATCTTTTCATTGCTTCACCTACGATCTGAATATCGCTGCCACTACCACGCAGAATGTCGCACAATGTCCGTTCCAAATCGTATACTCGAATCGGATTACCTGACAAAGACTCAATCTCAATTATTCCCGATTGATAGTTTTTAGGTATAACACGCTTTACTATTATGTTCTCTTTATGCAAGGACGGAGCGTTATAACCCTTTGGAAAAGTCATAGTATATTTTGCAGGTGTACGGTCCGAATAGCCAAGCAGATACAAAGCTGTATCATGCGAATAAATACCGCGTCCGTATTTGCATTGCAGAAGATATAAATCATCTTCCCATGCATTGCTTTTCACATAAATACCGCGTCCGTATCGGTATATTTCTCCGCTCTCTACAAGATTCTGCAATACACTACGATGCAGTCCTGCTTCCGAGACTTGGGATGCGGTAATTATTCCGTCTTCCAATGTATCCAACAATTCATCAATCTTCTCCTTTTTGTCCATACTAATCACCTCACTATGACAACAACACATTAAATATTAGCAATATAATGTGCGATTGTCAATATAATAGATATAACTTGAGTTCGCAAATTGCGGTCTTAAGAATCTTAAGATGAAAAATATTATTACTTGATATTCCAAAACGGATTCTCAGGCTTAATCTCAATTACCCTATCTATAGCCGATATGTTATAATTCAGAAAAGCCTCTTTAAAGGCGGTAAGAGTATCGTTATTAAGTAAAACGGATTGGAGATTACATATCATGCGCTATACCTTATGTTTGTTCGATCTTGACGGCACATTGACAGATCCGAAGATTGGAATAACTAAATCATTTCAATACGCACTTTCGTATTTCGGTATTCATGAAGAGCTTGATAACCTTACAAATTTTATCGGTCCTCCGTTGCGGGAATCCTTCAAAAACAGTTACGGATTTTCCGATACCGATACAGAAAAAGCCGTAGCAAAATATCGGGAATATTTTACGGCAACAGGTCTCTATGAAAATGCCGTCTACCCTAAAATCCCTGAAACATTGGAAAAGTTAAAGAATAACGGGTGTATACTTGCCGTTGCTACGAGCAAAGTTACCGCTTATGCAAAGAAGATATTAAAGCACTTCAATCTTGACGGATATTTTACTTTGGTCAGCGGTGATGAAATGGACGGCAGTTTAACAAAAAACGGAAAACATGCTCTTATTAATATTGCTTTGGACAGACTTGACCCTGAACGCACTTTGTCGGTTGTTATGATTGGCGACCGTAAAGACGATATAATCGGTGCAAACAATGCGGGAATCGACAGTATCGGCGTATTATGGGGATATGGCACAGTTGAGGAACTTGAAACGGCCAATGCTACAAAGATTGTCCATACCTCGGACGAATTGTACTCTCTGATTATTGAAGAATGCCGGTAAATGCAAAATTCTCAGCAGTAAAACCAAACAACCCGTACTGTCATGTATAACTTTGTAAGTTTCTTCACCTTGCTATACTTCTTTAATTAAAATACAATTATACCGATGAATAAAAATAAGCATGACATATACATAGAGCTGGAAGTACAGCCTTACTCTCACGGAAGAAGACTTTCTTCTTTTTTGCGAAAAGAAATGGGAATATCAAGTAATTGTATACGCCGTGCTAAAACATTTAACAACATATTTGTTGACGGACAAAGCGAGCATACCGACTACATTCTTTCTTCCGGTCAGACAGTGGGAATAACCGTTCCCGATAAAAGCACTAAATCCGTAATACTTCCCACAGATATGAATCTCAATATACTCTATGATGACGATTATCTTATAGCGGTGGATAAGCCGTACGGAGTACTGTGCCATCCGATTATGGATATTGATGAGGATACCGTTGCAAACGGATTGAAACATATATATCCGAATATGGGCATTCATCCTGTAAGCAGACTGGACAGAGATACTACAGGGGTGGTGCTTTTTGCAAAGAATTCCGTCGTGCATCATAAAATGTCAATCACAGATATTGATAAAAGGTATATAGGCATGGTTATAGGGATTCCGTCTTTAGATGAAACAACCATAAATATGCCCATTGCAAGGGTACCTGACACACCGATGGAGCGACATTTCAGTCCGACAGGAAAGCAATCGGTAACCCATTATGAGGTATTGTATAAAGGGCATAATGCAAGCATATTATCTTTTCGCTTAGAAACCGGAAGAACCCACCAGATACGGGTGCATTGTAAAGAAAGCGGTTTTCCCATAATTCATGATACCTTATACGGTTATCAGTGCGAATACGACAGATATATATCCAGACAGGCTTTGCACTCTTGCTCTGTATCGTTTATTCATCCTTTCACAAATGAATATATTACAATCACTTCTCCTCTTCCCGAAGATATGGCAGGTTTGGAAAAGGCAATAAAGGAGAAATCACTTGTTAATGAGCAAAACAGGTGATATGCTTTGAAATAATGGAGTATTTAAAACTAAAAGGCATTGTTTGCAAGATAACCGAATACAAAGAGGCGGATAAAATATTAACCCTTCTTACCTATGAAAAAGGAAAGGTGCAGGTTATAGCCAAAGGAGTAAAGAAAAAAGGTGCGGCACTGTCACATGTGGCAAGGCTTTTTTATTGCGGCGAGTTTGAATGTGTATGTAAGAACAATATGCCTATACTCACCGGAGCGGCAATGATACAGGACTTCTTCGGTCTGACAAACAACATTGAAACACTGTATTACGCTTCACACTTTATGGATGTCTGCTCCTGTTTCATACAGGCGGAACAACCTTCTGGGGATATAATGTCGCTTCTTCTGAACAGCCTTTATCTGTTGATGAAGAGCAACAGCGACCCTTTGCTTTTAACCTGTATACTGCACTTTCGCATGTCGGCAATCGAAGGTGCGGCACCTGTTACCGATTTCTGTGTAGAATGCAACAAACCGTTGGATGACAATTGCACTTTGGGCTTTTCTTTGGAGCAGGACGGTGTGACATGTTGCAAAAACGGAAAGTCTATATCAGGTGCCGTTTATCAGGCAATAAATCACATCTGCACGGCCGATTCGTCAAAGATATTCTTTTTAAGCATACCTAAAACCGATTTGCCCGTTCTGTATGAACTATCCTGTAAGTATATAGAGAAAATAGCCGGAAGGCATTTTGAAATATTGGACAGAATTGAGGAACTATAGGTTTACTTCTTTTCTAAAATTTATATCCTAATTTATTTAACATCCTGCTGTCGTTTCGCCAGTCACTCTTTACTTTAATCCACAGTTTTAAATTTACTTTGCAGTCAAAGGAATACTCCATGGATTTTCTGGCTTGCGTTGCTATCTTCTTCAGCATAGCCCCGCCTTTTCCTATTATTATCCCCTTATGAGTTTCTTTTTCACAGTAAATGATTGCATCGATATCATACAGCTGCATATCCGGTCGTTGCCGGAAGTTTTCCACTTCCACGGCCACACCGTGAGGCACCTCTTCCGACAGAAAATACAGCATTTTTTCTCTTATCATTTCTTCCGCCATTTCTCTCATGGTCTGATCGGTTATCTGATCCTTGTCATAATACATAGGTCCTTCGGGAAGGTTGTCTATTATGAGGGTTTTGAGAGGCTTGATATTAAATCCGTCTTTTGCACTTATTGCTATAACTTCATCAAAAGCGGCTTTTTCGGTATAAAGAGCAATAATACTGACGGCAGTTTGTTGGTCAATAGTATCGCATTTGTTCAGAACAAATATTTTAGGTATATTCTTCACTTCGGACAGAAGTTGTAATATGTGAACATCCTCCTTAGGTATCTTTTCGCCCTTTTGCAAAGCGGTAATAAAAATAATCACATCGGTTTCTTCAAATGCCGATTTGGCAGCATTAACCATATACTCTCCCAATCGCGTCTTGGGCTCATGAATTCCGGGAGTATCGCAAAAAACCATCTGACAGAAATCGTCGGTATATATGGCTTTGATGTTTTTTCTTGTTGTCTGGGGTTTGGGTGTAACAATGCTTATCTTTTCTTCGCTAAGAGCATTTATGAGGGTGGATTTACCTACATTAGGTCTTCCTATAACGGTAACGAATCCTGATTTGAAACCCATACTACTCCTCTTTTTTCCACGCCTTAATGTCAAAAGCATCGGGTAACAGTTCTTTTAGCGTGTACCTCTTCCATTCAAGGTTATTGCCGCTTACGAAAACAGGAGCATCTTCCTGCATGAATTCGCTCATTACCTGACGGCATATCCCGCACGGATATGCATAGTCAAACACATCTCCGGTTATGGCTATAGCGGTGACCGATTGCTCTTTTTCGCTTATTGCCTTTACAATAGCCGTTCGCTCGGCACATATGGACGCTCCGTAAGACGAGTTTTCAATATTGGCACCCGAATAAATCTTCCCGCTTGATGCCAGAACCGCAGCCCCTATCTTTATATCCGAATAGGGTGAATAGGCATTTTTAACAGCTTCTTTTGCTTTTTGTTTTAATTCTTCATATTTATCTTTCATAGTTTAACTCTTTCAGAACCTCTTCCTGAATTGCAAGCATTACTGCTTCCGACTGTTTATCTTCATGGTCGTAGCCCAGAAGATGCAACAGTCCGTGACTTGCAAGAAAAACACACTCCCGTAACGGACTGTGGTTATAACTTTCCGCCTGTGAATATATCTTGCTTGTTGCTATTAAAATATCTCCTAAGAACAATTCGTTATTCTCGTAATCAATGTCGCATTTGTTATAAACAATAGTACCTTCTTTACAGTTGAGTGCGGGAAAAGACAATACATCGGTAGTCTTTTCAATATTTCTATATGCTTTATTTATCTCAAGCATATATTCATCATCCACAAACTCCAGGTAAAAAGATACTGTTATGTCTTTATCATCTGTTTCATGTCTTGCCAGTATGCTTTCCGATACTTCTTTTACCGGCCGGGAAAACAGGGCCGTTACTTCATCCGGTCCTTCTATATCAATCCTCGTCTTCATCCCGGTCATCCTCCTTACGGTCCAAGCCCATGCTTTTTACAGCATCATCCGACTGCTGATTGGGATATTTTATTCTCTTATGAAAATATCCGGTAAACACTTTCATGAAGGCAAACAGTATTTCATCCAGCTCTTTTAATGTAAGATCGCATTGGTCAAACTGTCCGTCATCCCTCTTTGTTTTGGCCACTCTTCTTATGGTCTTTTCAATCTCTATAATATTGGTGTTTTCCATAGATCTTATAGTGGCTTCACAGGCATCTGCAAGCATGACACATGCCGATTCCTTGGTTCTGGGTTTGGGTCCGGAATATCTGTAATCTTCCTCTATAACCGGTTCATCCGAAGCATTCTTAGCTTTATGATAAAAATATTCCACTAATGTCGTTCCGTGGTGCTCCACTATGATATCCCTTATGGAAGGCGGAAGTTTAGCCTGTTTTGCCAAATCCGCTCCCTCGGTAGTATGACCGGTTATAATTGTGGCCGACAGTTGCGGTGTTATCGTATTATGAGGATTACCTGTCTTGGAAGATTGATTTTCTCCGAAAAATGCGGGTCTGTTCAGCTTGCCTATGTCATGATAATATGCTCCGACTCTGGCTAAAAGACCGTTGGCCCCTATCGCTTCGGCTGCTTCCTCGGCAAGGTTACCCACCATCAGCGAATGATGATATGTCCCGGGAGCTTCCATCATAAGTCTCTTCAACAGAGGTTTTGTGGGAGATGCCAGTTCCATAAGTTTGAAAGGAGTGACAATGTTAAAGAATACTTCAAATACCGGCAACAGTCCGAGGCATAAAAGTGAAGAAACCACCGATGCGACAAACAGAGCTATAATCTCGGGATAGGGAATACTTATCGTTACATCGGAAGTTATAAGTTTGTATGACATGTATAGAGCGACATTTATCACACCCAATGCTATTCCGGAAATAGCCAGTCTTATTCTTGCGGAAGTCTTTCTTACAAAATATATGGTGGCTATGGAGCCTATAAGCAGAATTGCCAGATATATAAGGTCTCCTCCCACAATGTAGCAATAGAATATCGCCATAGGACCGGAAAAGATATATGAAATGTTGTCGGATACAAGGATGGAGAGCATCATGGGCAACAGAAAATACGGGATATACATATAGTATTCATGAGGTATATACAGAGCGGGTATATATACCATAAAGAACAATATGACCATTATGAATATGGACTTGGGATTAAGTCTCACGGTCTGTCCGTATATTTTTACCGATGCGAAAGAAGCCAGAAGACACAGTAAAAACAGCACGGTAGCCCCTATATACATATACATCTCATCGGATGCGGCAATCACTCCTCTTTCGTAAAGCGCCAATATATCCTCGTTCTCCAGTTTTTCACCTTTTTGGTATAAAACCGTCCCTTCCATGATCAATACGGGTGAGTTGGTTATAACATCGTCATATACCCTTTGCCGTTCCTTTTCCGTCGCACCGGTATCTATCCTGCTGTTAATCTGTATCAGATAGGATTTAAGAACAGCGGTAAGCTCTTTTAAATTATTGTCGGGAACCGATTGATTTACCGCAACTTCAAATTCTTCCTGATGCTGTGCAAGATTCTCGTAAAATATGTATTTATCCATAAATACGGAAAATTGCGTACGGACTACCGTTTTGTAACTGTCATAGGAAGTGCTGTTAACATCCTGCAGTATGGCCTTTGCCAGATTGTGCGAGATATTTATGCTTGACGGCAACATGCCTGTATACTGTTTTACCAAACCGTCAATTTCCGCATTGTATTGCTGCGAAGTGAGAAACAGTTGCTCAGTCTTTTCGCGATAGCGGTTGGTTACATCAAAGAAAGTGAATATATTTTCATATAACGCCACTTGTGACGAATTTATCCTTACGGCAATGGGTTCTACCGAGTCTTTGGCTTTGTTGGCTTTTGCTATTGTGGCTTCCTTGTCGTAGTAGTCATGTGAAGCTACTATATCGGTTGTGGCTATGTTATGTCTGTCTATCAGATGTCCCGCATCGGACACCTTTTGCAATATACCTAATAGCGCAACCATTATTGCCAACAGAAGAATTACAATGCTGTACAGTTTTGTCTTAAATAAATCTCTTTTTGCAGCTTTGGTTTTGTTCATTTGCGCTCACCTTTTTTACTCTCGGCACGTTCATATGCATTTATTATCTTTTGCACCAACTCATGTCTTACTACATCTTTAAAAGTAAGATTGACTATGCCGATATCTTCTATGTTTTTAAGTATTTGTACGGCAGTGATAAGTCCCGATTTTTTGTCTCTCGGAAGGTCAATCTGAGTTATGTCTCCGTTTATAACCATCTTGGAACCGAAACCCATTCTGGTTAAAAACATCTTCATCTGTTCCTGTGTGGTATTCTGGGCTTCATCTAAAATGATGAATGCATCATCCAATGTACGCCCTCTCATATATGCTAAAGGTATTATCTCTATTAGCCCTTTTTCTTTGTTTCTTGCAACATTGTCCGGCCCCATCAGTTCAAACAGGGCATCGTACAACGGTCGTAAATAGGGATCTATTTTAGACTGTAAATCACCGGGCAAAAATCCCAGTTTCTCACCCGCTTCCACCGCAGGTCTTGTAAGAATAATTCTTTTTACCGCTTTTGCTCTAAAAGCCGTTACCGCACAGGCCACAGCCAAAAATGTTTTACCGGTTCCTGCAGGACCTATACCGAAGGTTATACCGTTTTCTTTTATTGCATCGGTATATTTCTTCTGCCCCAGGGTTTTGGCTTTAATGGGTGCTCCCGAAGCATTGAGACATATATAGCCGGTAGGCAGTTGGTATATCTCGTCTTTCCCGTTTTTTACAAGGTCGGCAAGATATACTATATTCTGCTTGTTTATATCTTCCCCCGACTGAGCCATTTCTATGAGCATGTATATAAGTTTTTCGGTAGCGTTTACCTCTTCGGCTTCCCCTTTCAGTTTCACTTCGCTTCCGCGCACAATTACGGAGACATTCATCATATTCTCGATAACGTTCAGATTGCAATCGGAACTGCCGAATACACTCATCATATCACTTAAATTTTCAAAATATATAAGTCTTTCCATTAACTCCCGCGTATCAATTAACTTAAACCTCAAACGGTCTGTCACCAAATTATATCATTTATATCGGCAGTAAATCAAACCGTACCTAATCCAGCCTGTTTTTCAACTTTGAATGCAGCTGATGCATCGCATAAACAGTGCTTGTAGACAGATGATGCTCTATCTTGGTAGTTTCCGCTTCTGCGGTCTCTTCATCCACCATTAAGATGTCTTTCAGAAATTTCACGATTATGAGGTGCTTTCCGGTTGCGGCTTTTACGGCTTCAATGCCCGCATCGGTAAGAAATATCGGTCCGTATTTTACCTGTGCACAGTAACCCAACTTGGACAATTTCATTACTGCATTATTTGCGGATGCTTTTCTGACTTTCATCTTATCCGCAAGATCGGTCAGTCTCACACCTTTATTGGTATAGGAAAGTTCGTGTATACATCGTAAATAGTTTTCCATGGATTCCGTCAATCCGCTCATAGTAACACCGCCCTGATATCAGAATTTATTGATTAACATGATTCTACCAAATCTGCCACTTATTAGCAACTTTTAAGTTGCACTTGTTATTTCCTGCTTTATTTATCCTACCTTTATTTACTTAATCTATATAGTTAACGATAACCTCATTAATAGTTGAGTGTAAACACTTCTTTTAGTTCTTTCAATGTCTTTGCGGCAACCGACCTGGCATACTCGCTTCCGGTTTTGAGCAGTTTCATAACCTCCTCGGGATTCTCTTCATATTCTTTTCTGCGTTGTCTTATAGGCTCCAGTGTGTTTTGCAGTATATTATTTAAGCGTTTCTTCAGTTTAACATCTCCCAATCCGCCTCTTTTATAGTGTTCTTTCAATTCCTTCAACTCTTCCTGCTCAGGGTCAAAAGCATCAAGATATTTAAAAACGGTATTTATCTCTACATTTCCCGGGTCTTCCACGCGAATATGATTAGGGTCGGTATACATGCTCATTACCTTCGCGCTTATAACATCAGGCTCATCATTTAAAAATATAGCATTATTCATGGACTTTCCCATTTTACTTAATCCGTCGGTACCGGGTAAACGTAATACTTTGGAAAGTAAAGGCTTGCACTCTCTCAAAACAGCGGTATTAAAATGATTATTAATATGTCTTACCACTTCATTTGTCTGCTCCAGCATAGGCAATTGGTCATCGCCGACCGGTACTAAATTGGCTTTGAATGCGGTAATATCGGCAACCTGACTGATAGGATAATTCAGAAACCCGACCGGAACATTATATCCGAAACCTTTCTGTTGCATTTCATCCTTTACCGTGGGATTCCTTTTCAATCGGGCTAATGTAACAAAGTTCATATAAAATACCGTAAATTCGGCAAGTTCCGGTACCAATGATTGTATAAAAAAAGTGTTTAATTCCGGCTTAAGTCCTACTGCAAGATAATCAAATGCAACCTCATATACATTTTCACTTACTTTTTTCGGATTGTGTGCATTATCGGTAAGCGCCTGTGTATCTGCTATCATTATAAAAGGTTTATCATATTCTTCCTGTATTTCCACTCTTTTTTTAAGCGAACCTACATAATGTCCTATGTGCAAAGGTCCGGTTGGACGATCTCCAGTTAAAACTATATCTTTCATAAAGTGCTCCTTTCCTCTCTTTGTGTATGCTACACAAATACATTTTGGGCAAACTAGTACGCTTATATCACTAATCTATCGCAGGGTTCTGCGTCAGATATTCGTTTATGAACGCATCTAAATTGCCGTCCATAACCGACTGCACATCTCCGGTCTCATAACCGGTCCTGTGATCTTTTACCATGGTATACGGGCAAAAAACATAAGACCGTATCTGGCTTCCCCAGCCTATATCCATCTGATTTCCCTTAAGGTCCTCAATCTTTTCCTTATGTTCTCTTTCCTTTATTTCCATAAGTTTGGACATAAGCATCTTCATGGCTTTATCCCTATTCTGATGCTGGCTCCTTTCCGACTGACAGGCTACAACAACATTGGTGGGAAGATGGGTTATCCTCACCGCCGAATCGGTTTTGTTGACATGTTGTCCGCCCTTTCCCGAGGAACGGAATGTATCTACGGACAAATCTTCCGGCTTTATCTTTACCTCTATCTCATCGGAAATCTCCGGTATAACTTCACAGGATGCAAAGGAAGTATGTCTTCTTCCCGCCGAATCGAAAGGAGATATTCTGACCAGTCTGTGTACACCCGATTCGCTTTTTAAGTAACCGTAAGCATATTCGCCTTCCACATAAACCGATACCGATTTTATGCCCGCTCCGTCTCCGTCAAGATAATCGGTAACGGTGGCTTTAAAACCCTTCTGCTCGAAATATCTTGTATACATCCTAAACAGCATCTCCGCCCAGTCACAGGCTTCGGTCCCGCCCGCTCCCGCATGTAATGTCAGATATGCGTTATTTTTATCATTGGTACCGTTAAGCAGAGAGTACATGCGTATTTCGGTATATGTATCGTTTAATTGCTCCATAGCTTCAATAAGCTCATTGCTCAATTCCTCATCTTCGGGATGCTCGTCAATGAACTCAAGCAATATAAAGCAGTCATCCAGTTTGGTTTGCAGATCGGCTGCCTTTGCCGCACGGTCTTTCAGCACTTTGATTCTTTGAAGCACTTTTTGCGAGTTCTCGTTATCCTGCCAAAAATCTTCTTTTACAGTCTCTTTCTCAAGAGCTGCTATCTCTTCTCTTGCGCTGTCGGAATCCAGACTCAATATGAGCTTATCCGATTGCTCCTTTATTTCCTCCAATTGATTTCTTATGTCATTAATATCAATCATTAAAGTGTGTTTACAAACCTTTCCATTCGTTTTAGGGCTTCTTTTATATTCTCCAACGAACTGGCGTATGTCGCACGGAAATAGCCCTCTCCGGCTGAGGAAAATGCCGTTCCCGGTACTACCAGCACCTTATGTTCCATAAGCAACCTGTCGCAGAACCGCTCGGATGTCAGTCCGGTCTTTTTGATGTTGGGGAATACATAAAAGGCACCTTCCGGTAAAAAACAATCAATACCTATTTCAATAAGTCCGTTGTATATATATCTTCTTCTTGCATCATACTGTTTTCGCATCTTTTCCACATCGGTCTCACACTGTTCCAGAGCATCTATTGCGGCATACTGTACAAATGACGGAGCACACATTATAGCATACTGATGTATTTTGAGCATCTCGGCGACTATATCTTTGTGTGCGCATACATATCCCAGTCTCCAGCCCGTCATGGAATATGATTTGGAAAATCCGTTTACATATATTACTTTGTCGTGCATGTTTTCCAACTCGGCAAAGGAGAAATGCTTTGTTCCGTATGTGAGGTCGGCATATATCTCGTCGGATATGACAACTATATCTTTTGTCGACAGATAATCGGCTATGGGCTTCAACTCTTCCTTTGTCATGATGGCACCGGTCGGATTGTTGGGGTATGCAAGAATGAGTGCTTTGGTTTTTTTCGTTACACACTCCTTTAACTGCTCCACTGTCAGCTTAAAACGGTTTTCCTCTTTTAACTGTAACGGTACCGCCGTTGCTCCGGCAAAGTTTACACATCCTTTATATGCCACAAAACACGGCTCCGGAATAATAACTTCATCACCATATCCCGCTATGCTCCTTATGGCTATATCTATGGCTTCCGATGCCCCTACCGTGATTATTATCTGGTTTAAGGGATTGTAATCCAGATTATACTTTTTTCTCAGCATATTACATACGGCTTGTCTGAGCTCTAATAACCCCGTATTGGATGTGTAGTGAGTTCTGCCTTTTTCCAATGAATATATGGCGGATTCTCTGATCTGCCACGGCGTAACAAAGTCCGGCTCCCCCACTCCTAAAGATATGACATCACTCAATCCGCTAAGCATGTCGAAATATTTTCTTATACCGGAAGGAGGAGTGTTTCTCACCTCTTCCCTTATAAATTCTCCGGGTTTCTTCACAGAACTATAGCCTCTCTTCTGTCTTTTTCCTCTTCTTCGAATACAAGGTCGTTTTCCTTATACTTCTTAAGCACGAAATGCGTGGATGTAGCGGTTACTCCCTGTATGGCGGAAAGCTTCTGAGCCACAAACAATGCCACTTCTTTCAAATCGGACCCTTCCACAACCGCCGCTATGTCAAAAGCTCCGCTCATGAGGTAACATGTTTTCACCTGCTCATAGCTGTATATTCTTTTTGCTATTTCTTCAAATCCGTAGTCTCGCTCCGGAGTTACCTTTATCTCGATAAAAGCCACAACTATATTATCCCGTGCTTTTTCCCAGTTAATAACGGCGGAATAACCTGCAATTACCTTGTCTTGCTCATACTGCTTTATTACTTTTTCCACTTCTTCAACGCTTTTACCCGTCATGACCGCAAGCTCTTTCGGGGTAAGCCTTGCATCCTGTTTTAATAATTCCAGTATATCCATAACTTTTCCTTTCTTATAAAAAGAGGACTGACAGTCCTCTGAGAATACCGGGTTTCAAGCAACCGGCTATTCTCTTAATCTGATGTATTTTACAGTCATTTCTCGTCGGAACCGATAGTTTTATCCAGATTTTCCACAAACTTTTCCAAAAGTTTTGCTGCAGATGCCTGCAATGCGGCCAGCTGCCTTTTTATATCCACTATCTTTTCTCTTTCTTCTTCCGCTCTTACTTCCAGTTCGCCCACTTCTTTAATAGCCTGTTCCTTGGCTTCCTTTATAATCTGGTCGGACATTTCATTGGCTTTTATCAAGGCTTTTGTAATGCCGGCTTTTTCCTTTACAAGAGCATCTTCTTTACTCTTCAATTCATCATATGCAAGCTGCAACTCCGCCGCTTTCTTGCTGAGTTCCTCGATGGTGGCTTCTTTTTCGGCTATTTTGGCCTCATATTGTTCCATCATATTGTCTATATACTTGTTGACTTCATCCTTGTTGTAGCCGCTCATTGCGTTACGGAATCTTTTTTTTGCCATGTCACACCTCTTCTAATGATGATATTTATCTCGTTTTAATTTTATATATAATCAGCCCGAATAGCAAGCATTTTAGAATATACCTGTACCTTTATGCTCTTTTCTCCATTTGTTTGATGCATCTTCCCAAATATCGTTGGGTATCGGGTCGACATTTTCATATCCTTTCTCTTTTGCCATTTGCTTAGCCATATGTAAAAATTTAATACTGTCATACTGCTTGGTAAAGAAAGAATCGGCTATAAGTTCCATCCAGAAAGTATGCTCATAACTGTCAATATCTCTTAAGTAATACTCCTTAAGCTTGGCAGGATTATACGGTATGTATACAGGTCGGTACTCAACGAGTTGTTTATCCTGTATTGATATTATCCCCATACTGAATGCATCCTCTCTTTTGTAAACACTGATTGCGGGCGGTATCCCCAAAGGTCCGGGATTTATAAAAAAGCTGCCCATGAGGTCAAAATGATAGGACTGATGCGAATGACCTAAAAGATACAGTGAGCAGCCGTACCTGTCATGCATATCCATATATACATCAATGTTCCAACAAGGCAGTATGAAATGTCCTACACTTATATGAGAGCCGTGTACGATAAGGGTGTCCAGACCGAAAAGATTCAGTCTTTTCATATCGGGCAATCCCGAAATATACTTAAGTCCCGCGTCGGTAAGATTCTTGTGCGTCTTTACCAACGATTCGCACTGATAGTTGTTATCCCACTGTTTTCTTTTACCGGCATGATAATTCAAGATATATTCTTCCCGGTTACCTCTTACAACATGCTCGGTAAGATTCATGACGGTATCCAACACTGCCTGCGAATCGGGACCGTCGGAAATCATATCTCCGAGCACTATATATTGCTCGACATCCTGTGCTTTACATATGTCAATTGCTTTCTGAAGTATGTCAAGATTGCCGTGTATATCGGAAAAAACTGCCGCTTTTTTCATCCGGTAATATATTCTTTCGCTATTTTATCCATTTCTTTTTCGTCTTTAGGAGGAGCAATGTTGTCAAACAGCTGCCACAATTCTTCGTGTTCAATCTTTTCTTTGGGACCCAACAGAACAAGGGGTGAAAGGGTTTCCATTTCGGTCATGAAATCGCAAGTATAGGTCTCATACATAGATCCGCCGTAATCGGGATAAAGCATGTCTTCTTTAGGCGAAAACTTTTTCACAAACATATTGTTCCGGTTGAAATATGCCGCCCAACCGTCGGTATTGGATATGCCTATTTTAAAAGCCTTTTTTGCTTTTGAATCATGTGCAAGGAAAATATACTTACTTCCCCAACGCACTCTTTTATCATTCATATCGGTATACGGCCATAAAGATATCATTCTGTTGGGTAAAAGACCGGTATCCAGTGTTTCCTGCGGTACCACTTCCAGTCCTCCGGGTGCAACTACAGTCAGCGCCCATGCCGAAAGCTCTATATCCCACAGATTACAGTTTGTTAATATGTGGTTGATATATACATCGGTCCCTTTATCCTTTACGGTAATTTCCATATCTTTTTTTATCATTGTGGTGGTTTCCGCAGGTTGCGATATCCTTACACCGTTTTGTATTATCTTTACATCCACAGCTTCATTATCGGGAAAATAGGTGCGCACTTTATCTTCGGGACTGTGCCACAGCCTGTGTCCTCCGTATATTCTCCACTCATCTCCTCCGGTCTTACCCATCTGGTCGGCTTTTTCACACAAGACATTTTCTTTGCCTATAAATCCGTACCGGATGATTCTCGGACCGACATCCGATGTAACTGTCAACTCAATTTCATCGTTACTTATTCTGTAACAATTATCCCAACCGCCATAAGGGACTTTCTCAATATGTACCGACATTTTTTCACCTCGTATTTTTATATAACTGTTATACTATGCCTTTTTAAGGCAATGTCAGATTGTGCGATATATAGTAACCTGTATTATTTCTTTTTTCCGGTAAACCAGTGAATTATAGGTATAACCAGGAATATTATCCAACCCGGATGCCATAAATCCCATATAAATCCCATAGCCAGATATATTAAGACTATGATGAGTGAAAAGGATATTGTGCGGAATTTAATGGCATTAACCACCGCATAGTATACCGGCACGGTCAGAAAAACAATCCAACCGGGATGCCATTTGCCCCATATAAAGCCCATAAGTAAAAATACTATGGTAGCAAGTACGGGATAGGGAAATGTTGCGGCATCGCGTCTGTGATACCATTTGTTCGGTTTACATTCAGGCTCAAAGCAATTGTCCTGTTGCTCTTTGTTTACATTATCGGTTTCTTGTTGATTCATATCAGTGTTCCTTTCGTTAATACTCACTTATATTATACTACACACCGACCTATATCTTATACTGATCTCCCACTCCGTAATGTTCAACAACATAATCGATATCTTTATCTCCTCTGCCGCTCAAATTGACAAGTATGGAGTTGGCGGAGTTCTGTCTTGCCGATTTAATTGCATATGCAACGGCATGGGCACTTTCCAAAGCGGGTATAATACCCTCATATCTGGAAAGCATGAAGAATGCTTCTATCGCCTCCTCATCGGTCACTGAAGTATACTCCACTCTTTTCATATCATGCAAGAAGGCATGCTCCGGACCTACCGCAGGATAATCCAGTCCGCTTGCAATGGAATATACCGGCAACGCCTCTCCTTTTTCGTCCTGTAACAGAAGGCTTTCAAAACCGTGTAAAACTCCTTTGCTGCCGAAGGTTATACTTGCGGCATTATCTCCTACTCCGGGCCCTCTTCCCATAGGTTCCACACCCACTATCTTGACGGGATCATTCAAGAATGCCGTAAACATTCCCATAGAGTTACTTCCTCCGCCTACACATGCGCAAACCTCGTCGGGAAGTTCTCCGGTCATTTCCAGATACTGCTCCCTGGCTTCTCTTCCCACAATCATCTGAAAATCCCTTACCATCATAGGGAAAGGATGAGGTCCTACCACCGAGCCTATGCAGTAAATGGAATCTTTATAGCTGTTCATATACGATTCAAAAGCCGAATCTACCGCTTCTTTAAGCGTTTTCAGTCCGTGGGTTACCGGCACTATCTTAGCGCCCAGAATTTTCATTCTGGTTACATTGGGAGCCTGCTTAGCTATATCCACTTCACCCATGTGTATTTCACATTCCAGTCCGAAGAAAGCGGCAGCGGTGGCAAGTGCCACTCCGTGCTGTCCCGCTCCGGTTTCGGCTATCAGCCGCTTTTTGCCCATGTATTTGGCTAAAAGTCCTTCACCCATGCAGTGGTTGAGTTTATGAGCACCGGTGTGGTTGAGATCCTCTCTTTTTAAGTATATCTGGCATCTTCCCAGTTTATTGGAAAGCCTTTCACAATGATATACCGGTGTGGGCCTTCCCTGAAATTCTCTTCTTATTCTTCTTAATTCGTTTATGAACGATGCCGAGTGTGCTATCGTCATATATGCCTGGTCAATCTCCTTAAATGCTTCCATAAGTTCCGGGGGCAGATAAGCTCCGCCGTATTGCCCGTATCGCCCGTTTTTGTCGGGATAAAATTTAGTGTAGTTTGTAAAATCCATAATATTGTCCTCTCTTACGCTTATTTCCTGTTCAACATTGCCTTTCTGTAAGCTTCCCCTTCCCAGCCCATGATAAATGCTATATCCTCATCTTCCATGGTATATATGTCAAGGTTATTCTTACGAGCCTGGTCCATTATGAAAAGAAATGCACAGATGCTTTCTTCCAAAGTAAGTGCTTCTTTATATGAAACATGGTACCGGGTTATTCCGGTTTTCAAGTTTATTCTTGCTTTTTTCTCTTCACCTCTTGTAGTTATTGCTCCCAAAAGGTATGCCGCCTGATCGGGATAAAGTATATTGGAATCAAACCATTCATCGGTATAATCTTTCCCTTTCAGATAGGAGATGAGTCTCGGTGTATCCGACTGGTATACCCCCTCGGATAGCTGTTTTACCGATACGTTACCGTACGGTTCTGTTATATTCAATCTTTCTTTTATTCTCTCGGAAACATATTCATTTATCTTTTCCGCTTCGGCCATAGTCTTGCCGGTTACGATAACGCCGTGGCTTCCCATGAATATAACGGAGGGAATACATCCCATTGTCTTTATCTTCTTTTGTATTTCCAGTGTGAGATAAAAACCCGGAGCAATGTACGGAAGCCACAGGTATCTGTAAGGTGATTTCTCAAAGAGTTGCTTTGCTATACTTTCTCCCTGCCTTGAACAGCATAAAAGATTGCTGTAAACCGAATGGGTATGGATAACATACTTTTCTAAAAGCGAATGGAATCCCGCTTCTATCGACGGTCTTCCGTCATTGAGCCCTTCTAATTTTACCATATTGTCTTTAACGAACTGCGAACTTTCTTTATAGAAATCCCTTTTTTCGCTTAGATTCACGGTGTCAAAATAGTGACGGACGGATTTATAATTTACCACAACAAAACCGTCGGTTGCGGTTATGTCGCAAAGTCTGCAACCGGATGCTTTTACCGCCATAAGCCGGTCATCCAATTTCACCGAAGTGTTTCCGCCGCCTCCCTGTGTGTAGTCAGGCATACTTCCCACCTTACGGGACATTTCTATCATTTCTTTTATGTTTTTTTCGTACATAATAATCTCCTTCATGTTTTTTACTGACGGGATTTTATTGATTGTATATCTATTTTAGCCCTTGTTCAATATGTTTTTCAGGTAATAGTCATATTTTTCTTCCCAAAGCTCTCTGTTTTCGGGGAAATATGACTTAACTTCAAAGCTTTCTTTTATAATTATTCTAGCCTGCTTGAGGTCTTTTATCTTGCCTAAAGCTATAAGTTGCGCCGCTATATTCCCGACAGCCGTTGCTTCAACGGGACCTGCCGTAACCTCTATACCCAAAGCATCCGCCGTAAATTGCGATATCATTGCATTCTTGCAGCCGCCTCCCACCATATGAAGTTTGGGTATCCTGCTTCCCACTATTTCACAAAGTCCGTCAAACGCATAACGGTATTTCAATGCCAGGCTTTCCATTATGCATCGTACTATCTCGGCTTTGTTCTTGGGAAC
The DNA here is from genome assembly GCA_022706885.1 of Bacillota bacterium. Taxonomy (GTDB): domain Bacteria; phylum Bacillota; class Clostridia; order DUPQ01; family DUPQ01; genus DUPQ01. The sequence goes on along the minus strand of JAKJBR010000002.1, from coordinate 79,944 downwards.
ATACTGACCGGTTCGTCTGCAGAAATCCGCAACTCTGGCAGGCATATCTCCCGGGGGATAAAAGTCCTGATGGTCCACATCAATCAAGCATGCAAAAGGCTTTGCTTTCCGTGCAGCCGCCTCCAGCTCGTCAAAGGATGCAAGATCCCCTTCTTTGTTCCATTGTCTTCTGCATTCCTGATATATCCATAAGCCCATAATGTTTTTTATAAGTCTTGCCGTTCTGTTTATTCCGCCTTCGTTGGAATACTCATGTTTATATGAAAGATCATTCACTATCGGCTTGGGCAGTTCGGAACCCAGTAAGGACCATGTTCCCGAGGAAAGAAATGCAAACAGATCGGTGTCTGCGGGAGTGGCTATCATGGCCGATCCGGTGTCATGTCCCGCTACGGCGGTAACGGATATCGGTTGCAGTCCTGTCTCATTACAAACCTGCTCTGAAAGTTTTCCTATGACTGTTGCACTGTCTGTTACCTTTTCCAATATCCTTACAGGTATTCCCAGTTTTTCCAGCAATTCGTAATCCCAGTCACCGGTACGGGTATTCAGCATCTGTGCAGTGCTTGCCATGGAGAATTCCGCCACTTTTTTGCCGGTGAGAAAATATGAAAGCAAATCCGGCATGAAAAGAAGCCTGTCCGCTCTTTTTAACAACTCCGGCCGGTTTTTTACCAACGAATACAGCTGATAAAGTGTATTGAATTGCATAAACTGCGTTCCCGTTCTTTCGTAAAGATGTCGCTTTCCTACCTTATCCCACACTTCCTCCATAATACCGTCGGTTCTTTTATCTCTGTAATGTACGGGATTTTCTAAAAGCCTTCCGTCTTTATCAATAAGACCGAAATCCACCCCCCACGTATCAATTCCGATACTCTCTATATCACCGTGACCTGCTTTCTTTACTTCGATAAGACCTACCTTCATTTCATGGAAAAGACGCAAAATATCCCAGTACAGGGTACCGTTCAGATTCACGGGATCATTGGAAAACCTGTGCAATTCTTCTATGTGTATCTTCTTTCCGTCATATACTCCTAAGATTGCTCTTCCGCTGCTTGCGCCGAAATCATATGCCAATACCTTTATCATCATTAACCTCCAATGATTTTAGTGTATAAGTATCTGTTTTATGCCTTGTCTATCGCTTTAATATATATGTCCAGCTGTGCGTTTTCAAATTCAAAAGCCAACTTGGCTAAAGGCTCGAGATTATCTTCCGAAGCAAACAACTCGAATGCACGCACATACTCGATATATCTGTTCTGCGGTATGTATATGGGCAGGAAACCTTCCTTCATAAGGACATAATTCATGATAAGCTTTCCGGTCCTGCTGTTTCCGTCAATAAAAGGATGAATCTTCATGAACATGGCATATGCATAAATGGCTTTTTCCGTAACCGTATCATATTGCAGATAGGGCAGATCGAGAATATATTTTTTCATTTTGTAATATGCCTTTTCCGGTGACGGCGGAACATGCTTTCTTCCGGGAATGATAAGATTGACATTGCGATATATACCGCCTACGGAAATGTCTTCCACAACTATGGCATTTATCTCTTTTATTGCTTCCTCATCAAGATATGCGTTCTTCTTTAAGTACATTTTCATATACTTGAAAGCTCTGCTGTGGTTTATCGTTCCCTGGACATCCCTTGTTTTCTCCAAGTCGTCGGCTTTATCATTTAAGATAGCCATGACCTGATCCCTCGACAGTTCACTTCCTTTAATCTTTATGGATTCGTAAGCATAGTCACACTCGAATTGTTTTTCCAATTCCTCGATTTTTTCAGGGGATAATTCGGGCAATTTGCCGTTTACGTAATCTCTTTTTCTGCACAATTCCTGGTAGCTCAATTGCGGACACCTCTTTCTTATTTATTATAAAACATAGCCTTAGTTATATCTTCGGTCGCTTGCCGTTCGTGATTTATCAAGGCATATGTTGATTCCCTTAAATTATCGAAAAACGGATCTCTCATGGCTTTGCACACAAAACTCTGTCTCGGTGAGTTTATATCCTCTCCGCTTATCTGGAAAAATCCGTACCGCTCACATAACGTTCTGACCCTTATCAGTTGCTCTTTGGTATTTCTCGAGGGCATATATGTCACCGCATCGAAATCCAGTTGCTTTAACACTTCAAAAAGCTTATCCAGATAAGAGTCCTCAAATTTCTGCGGCTTCTTGTCTCCGGTCACCGAACTTGCCACATCTCCTAAATATGCATATGCCGATATGGCTTTGGTCTTTCTGCTCAAAGATATTACATCGTGTATATCGGGACACTCGTCATAAGCATCTATGTAGAACAGTGAAATCAAATCACTTTTTATCGCTCCCAAAAGGTCATACTCATACACCGGATTGGACACATCGCTCAATAAAGCTTCATTTTTAAGGCTTAGAGGTAATCTTAAAGTAGTCTTGTAGAAATCTATAAGTGCTTTTCCTCTTTTGAAACGTTCTATCATTTTAAGTGCAAGTGCATAAGATATGTGTCTTTCGGTTACCGTTCCGCCTTCATGATACAAAGATAACGGAGCGACCTCTTTATCAAAATCCAATGAAATATCATATTTGTTCAAGACCTGATTTATCTTTTCACACATGGCTCGGTTGCGCTCATTTCTGGCCGCTCTGTACGGTGCCATGAAATCCTGTATTGTATCTATATACTGATGAGGTATTCCGTGAAGAGCAACATAGGCAACGGAATCCTGGTCGGGATTGTTTATCCTTAGGCCGTTTAACGGCGTCTTATCCATACGTGCCCTTACCTCAATACCGCAGGTAATGGGCATATCTAAAATCTTACCCGCTTCAATAAACTCTTTGCACCCTGCAACCGAATCATGATCCATTATGCCCGCAGTCTTAAGACCGTTCATGTAAGCCATAAACAGAGCTTTTGAGGGACTGTACGGTGAAAAGGAATATGCGGTATGTATATGGTTGTTTACATCGTTATAGAATACCGGTTTAGGCATATCACCTTTATCTACGGCATTTTTCAACACCGACAGACTGTTCAGCCTTTCCGCCTTTTTAGGATTATTCAGATTTTCAATTTGCAGAAGGAAGAATTCATTCATATTTATCGCATTTCCTGTCCGCCTGTTACATTAATTGCCTGTCCCGTCATATAGCTGGACATATCGGAAGCTAAGAAAACCATTACATTTGCAACATCCTCATATTCACAGGATCTTCCCATAGGTACCTGATCAAGGTACTTCTGACGGACTTCCTCTTCGGTTATTCCCTGGTTTTTTGCATACTGCTTAAAAAGACTGTCAACCCATAACGGGGAATTTAAAAGGTTACCCGGACATATGGCATTGAATCGGATATTGTCTTTTGCATACTCCAGAGCAAGGCTCTGAGTAAGTCCTATACCGCCGAACTTCGATGCGGCGTATGCACTGTTTCTAAAAGAGCCTTTTTTGCCCGATTTACTGTTAATCTGTATAAAAGATGCTCCGTTTTTATTCTTTAACATATGTTTTACAGCCGACTTGGCACATATGAAATATCCCCAAAGATTGACATCCTGCACCAGTCTCCATTTGTTTACATCAAACTCATCGGTGGGACCGGATATAACAATGCCGGCATTGTTGACAAATATATCAATTCTTCCGAATGTATCCACAGCCAGTTGAGTCATTGCATCTACTTCCACTTCTTTGGTGACATCCACTTTACAGGCTACGGCTTTTTTCAGCGGCTTTGCCACTTCACATACTTTTTCGTAATTCAAATCCGCCAAAACGATTGAACACCCTTCTTTATCCAGTCTTTGAGCCAATGCCTCGCCCAAACCCTGTGCGGCTCCCGTTATGACAGCAACTTTATTATTCAATAATTTCATAAAAAAGCTCCTAATTGTTATTCTTACCTTTATTATATCCCAACGGTTTTCAAAAACATATAGGATTGTGTCTTTTTAACTAAAGAAAACCGCTGTTATCTCAAAAAATACCAGTATATAAGGAGGGCGGACAGTGCAATTATAAGTATGGCCAATATAACGGTCTTTATAATTTTTCTTCTGAATTCCTGCTTACCCTGCCCGACATCTTTGTCGTCTTTATCACTCATAATTGCTCCTTCAGTTTTCTCATTATCATCACCATGGCATAGGTGTCCAACTTACAGTATTCCAGTAACTGATTCCGAACCTGCTGTTTTTCCTCTTCCGACATGGAAGGCATTTTTCTGAACGCAGCCATGGCCTGATCTCCTCTTTTTACTCCTTCAAGATTTTCATAATCCAAAGTATAATCATCGGGAAAAAGAGCGGGCAGTACCGCTTTGATGGAATAACTTCCCTGCATTGCCTTATCATAATACCAGTGGTTTTTAAAGGGTATCATAAGATCCAGCATATTGTCATATATATCCGTAAGCTCATCCCGAAGGTGAGGAAAATAATCGGCAAGGTCTCTGATGACACCTTTTTCAAACGCCATATTATATGCAACCGAGCAGACGCCCTCAGGTATATCGTTTACCAGACGTGTGGCCAATTGTTCTCTGCAGTCAAATCCGTCCGACGCAAGATACTCCTTATGCTCCAGCCTGCCGTCCTCATATTCTATATGCAAAGAATATTGAAAAGGTGTCTGCTGATACGGCTTCATGCCGTCATACGGCGGTATGGCATATTGTATCGTTTCAAAGTCTAAATAATACAGAGGGTAACGGAACTTGCTTACAAATCGACCGATCTCTTTTTTATCTACAATCTTTTCTTTCAGAAGCTGATCTTTTACAACCGGTCTCAGCCGTGAAAATACAACTCTTTCATTAATAACATCGGAAAAGGAATATATGCCGCTACGATACATGCTAAGCTTGTCTTTTCTGAAAACATTCTTAAGTGCAAATATATTTTCTTCGGGCAGATGACGTGTGCAGTAGCCGAAATACCCGCAAGGATAAGGTTCAAAACAGTAGTTATCTATTTCCATATCCGGTTCGATTTCAAAATCCAGCTGTGACATGGATTCCAAATGTTCCTCTACAACATTATGGCGGGAAACAGCCTGACAAGTCACATCAGTGACCGAAAACAGCTCGGTCAAATCCAGTTCGCCTTTTCTGACATAACTTGAATTGAGAGTTATTACATTTACCCTTTTAACATTGAAACCGGAAAGTGACAGAACATAACTCTGATATGCGGCATCATCAAGGTATACATCTTTAACACTTGTGGAACTCTTTACCTCATTGATGATAACGCCGTCATCACATACTTCCAATATATCCACGCTCAAAAAGCGTCCTTTATAGGCAAATGAAGCTTCGGCAATATATCTTTTACCCAGCCTGATATATTCACTTGTCCTATTTATCATTTGCGACTTATCATCCGAGTATTCTACAACGGATACATTATCAAAAAGCTTTTGCGCCAATTCCCCCACTTCATTGCCGGTTTCCAGCACCGCTTCAACCATTACCGAATCATCAAACTCTTCCGGCTTAACTCTGTCCATCCAGTACATTTTTATACACTGTACCGCTCTTACATATCTGGATTTTGAAACATTGAAATCTATCATAATTTCTTTTTTATATATGTCTCATCATATTCGGCTATTTCGCAGTTATCCAATAAATAACTGCGGTAATCTCCGTTTTCAGGGGCGCCTTTGAAATACTGCGCAACGGCTATCGATACTCCGCCGTGTGCAACCAGTAAGACGGTTTTGCCGTAATGCTTTTTAATAATTTCTTCAAGAAAATCCACAACTCTTCCGTAAAACGCAATATATGATTCCACAGTCTCAAGCTGATTATTCATGTCCAGTGACCATACTTTTTTATAATATTCGGTATCCTGCCTGTATGAAACCCCCTCGTACTTACCGAAGTCTCTTTCCGCAATCCTTCGGTCTATAATCATTTCCACAGCTCTGCCTTCACATACTATGGATGCCGTATGTCTTGCTCTTTCCAAAGGCGAAACTATCACTTCATCAAAGTTATGCTTCTTAAGCATCTCTTTAACCGCATGTGCCTGTTTTATTCCCGTTTCATTAAGTGGTATATCCGAAGAGCCCTGTACTCTTTCCTGTATGTTCCAATCGGTCTGACCGTGCCGTATAAATAGAATCTTCATAGGAATATGATAACATAAAACGGACTATCAGTCACCGATTTTCCTCACCTTTATATCCCCGCTTCCGAATTCCGATTTCAAGAGATAGTAATCGGGAGGGTTACTGTTTATTTTTGATGACAGGATAACATAGTCCTCCAGTTCCGTTACATAAAATGTTAAGGAGTAATCCTCCATTTCAATATCAAACAATACACTGTCTATCAGATTGTACTGCCTGTCAAAAATGTAAAACATGGGAAAAACAGATGAATATTTTTCTTTAAAATACTGATATGCATAAATATACTTGTCATTATACGAAATTCCATATAAGCCGTCGCCTATACTTTCCGCTACTTTTTCTGTTACACCTGTTTCGTAGGTATATTCATAAAATCCTTCGCCGTTCAGATACCAGTACACTTTATCCATATCCAAAAGCACACTCTGATAGCACATTTCAGTATTTACAAATTCACTCCACTGTCCGGTTTCCATTGAATATCTGCATACGGAGCATTCAGAATCAGGAGAATAAGTATAAAAATACATATATTCATCTAACGGATAAAACAAAAAAATCTTACCGATACCGATATCATTATCTTCAGTATCTACTACCGCTATTCCTTCACTGTTGTCAAAAACCGGCGTTTTGTATATCACGGTATTAGTGTTTCCGGCTAAACCGAAAATCGTTCCTTTGTAGTAATATAAATAGCCATGTTCAAAAAAACCGGTATATCTTTCATTTGTAGTGGAAATCGGTTTTATATTGACATGACCGGTGCCATCCATATTCATTCTGAACAGGTAATGATTAAATTTATCAATTGCTACATAGTAGATATACCCGTCATAATACGAGATTAAGTTTGCGCCTGCATAAGCATTACAATCAGAATCATTGTGAAGACAATCAGGTTTTGAGCATAATTTTACATATTTTGAAATACCGTCGGAACTGAAATAGACATAGAAGTCCTTGAGATAATAGATTCCCTCGGGTGTCTCAACAAACTGTGAATAAGAACATCCGTCCGACTGCCGGAAACGCGTAAATCTTCTGTCGTTTATATCACCGTTAAAAACATTGCTTGTTTCAGTGATATTATCCGTATCAAGATTCTTCTCATTAAAAGTTTTACAGGAGGATAATACTATAAGCAGAGTAAATAACAGAAATAGTGCGATTAATCTTTTTTTCATGCGGTTACACAACCAGAACATTGTCTTTTTTGCATTTATCTAAAACTTTATCATCGGGCAGGGTGTCGCAAACCCAAATATCCACATCCTTAAGCCGGCAGAAAGTGTATGCTTTATCCTTTTCTATTTTGGTAGAATCTGCAAGCATTATGGTTTTTCTGGCCTTCTCGATAATTCTGGTTTTTAATTTGGCATCATGCATATTGGAAACGGAAAAACCCTTATCCGCGGAAAATCCCGAAGCTCCCATTACAGCTAAATCAATGTTCATTATCTCCAACATCTGCATGGCTTCCGGACCGGAACATGCCAATGTATTGGGGCTTATCGTTCCTCCCAGCAATATAACCGAGTTATCGGTGGAAGCAAGTTTCAAAGCGGTGTTTACCGCGGAAGTTATAAAGGTGCAGCCTTTCATATCGGTAAGAAGATTGGCTAAACCCATAACGGTACTTCCCGCGTCCAAATATACCGATCGGTCTTTTTCAATGAAATGGGAGGCTTTTCGGGCGATGATGGCTTTTTTCTCCACATTCTCCGCCTGTCTTACAGTATAACCTGTCTCATCTTCCCCCGCTTTTTTAAAACGGTTTATACTGACCGCTCCGCCGTGAGTCCGCACCGCATATCCCTTATCTTCCAGCAGTATCAAATCACGGCGTATGGTCATTTCCGAGACATCGGAGAAAATCTTCTTCAGCTGCTTGAGAAAAACCTCTGAATGATCATCCAGCATCCGCTTTATCTGTAATTGTCTCTGATTCAACTTAACTTACACCCCTAATCTTTTCAATCTGACTATTTCACCGTCGGTAAAGCTCATTGTCGAAACATGACCTTTTAACGGAACAATCTTCTGATGTATGGCATCTAATATCCAGCTCGGTTGAGGGAAGAAAGACTTCTCATAATCGGCTGCCGGTGTAATCCAGTTTCTGGATCCTACAACTACTGCAGGTGCATCCAGATAATCAAAACACAGTGTGGAAATTGTCGTTGCCATATCTTTAAGGTGAGATCCTCTTTCGCAGGCATCCGAAGCAAGTATAATTCTTCCGGTCTTTTTAACCGATTGAACAACCGTGTCGTAATTAAACGGTGAAACGGTTCTTGCATCTATTACTTCGGCTTCCATTCCGTATTTTTCTTTCAGTATATCGGCTGCATCCAAAGCCGTGTAAAGTGTTGCACCTATTGTCAGTATGGTTATATCCTTACCCGCTCTCTTTATATCCGGCTCTCCTATCGGTACCTCATAATATTCAGTAGGTACTCCGCCTTCATGGAACATCTCGCCTTTGTCATACAGTCTCTGGCTTTCAAAGAATATAACCGGGTCGGTTCCCGATAGAGCGGCATTTAGCAGACCTTTAGCATCGTAAGGTGTTACCGGGAATACTACCTTCAACCCCGGGATATGTGCACATAAACTGGTCCAGTCCTGTGAATGCTGCGCACCGTATTTGGCGCCTACACTTACTCTTACCACTACCGGCATTTTGAGTATTCCGGCACTCATGGCCTGCCATTTGGGAAGCTGGTTGAATACTTCATCTCCCGCTCTGCCCAAGAAATCGCAATACATCAGTTCCACTACCGCTCTTCCGCCCGCCATTGCATATCCTACCGCAGAGCCTACTATTGCGGCTTCACTTATGGAGGAGTTGAACAGTCTGTGATAGGGCATGGAATCGCATAATCCTCTGTATGCGGCATATGCTCCTCCCCATTCTCTGTTTTCCTCACCGTATGCAACCATAGTGGGATCTGTGTAGAACTTCTCTATCATTGCTTCGAATATAGCATCTCTTATCTGGAAAACTTTATTCTTGGAAACCGCCACTCCGTCTACAATACCCCTTCTCTCTTTCTTCTGAACCTGCTGATAACGGGTATTTTCTTCTAAAGGTATGAGAGCATCAACCGGTCTGTCATCCATTTTCTCGATTCTTTCATTGGAGAACATAAGGTCTTCAATAGCTTTGGGATTACCCACAAGATCCATCTTGGGTGTTATAGCGGGATCAATAGCCATTTTATATATCTTGAATATCAGTGAAGCCGCATCGCCAAGAATTGCTTCAAACTCTTCCTCTTTTGCTATTCCGCCTTTTACAAGTTTCTGCCTGTATTCGATAAGTGAATCCTGTTCCATCCACATATCTATTTCTTCCTTTGTTCTGTATGCCGAAGCATCACTCGGAGAGTGTCCTGCAAATCTGTATGTCATGACATCCAGAAGAACCGGTCCTTCTTTCTTTTCAATAATCTCTCTCTTTCTCTTATACGCATCAATAACCGCCAAAGGATTGTATCCGTCAATTCTCTCGGCATGCATCTGCTCGGGGTTTACTCCCGCTCCGAAACGGGCAAGAATATCAAAGCCCATGGTTTCACCCATTGTCTGTCCGCCCATTCCGTAGAAGTTATTGAAGAAATTGAATATTATGGGCAATCCGCCTTTGTGCTCGCCTTCCCATAATGTTTTGTACTGATCCATTGTGGCAAAACAGATTCCTTCCCATACCGGTCCGCAACCCAATGAAGCATCACCTAAGTTGGCTATAACCATACCGCTCTTCTTGTTAACCTTCTTGTAAAGAGCCGCTCCTACGGCTATATCGGCACTTCCGCCAACTATTGCATTGTTGGGGTATATGCCGAACGGAATAAAGAAGGCATGCATGGAGCCGCCCAATCCTCTGTGGAAACCGGTCTCTCTGGAGAATATTTCCGCCAATGTTCCGTAAAGCAGAAAGTCTATTGCCAGTTCTTTTACCGTTTTCTGGTCTTTCTGAACTATCCTTAAAATTTTGCCGTCAAAATAGCTCTCCATTATATCCATAAGCTCTTTATCGGAAAGTTTCTCAATGGCCGACAATCCTTTTGCCAGTATCTCACCGTGGCTTCTGTGTGAACCTAAAATGAAATCGTCTATACCCAGTGTATATGCCTGTCCCACAACCGATGCTTCCTGACCCATGGAAAGGTGTGCAGGTCCGGGATATGCATGCTCTACCGAGTTGTATTGTCCGGTAGTTTTGACCGCATTTAACATACTTTCAAACTCACGTATTATTGCCATATCTCTGAAGATACGTAAAAAATCCGCTTTGGAAAATATCTTCTTTTCTTCTTCAATTGTCTTGTTATATGCACAGACATCTATGTCCTTAAATTTAATCTTACTTCTTTTTCTTAAATCTTTCGGGTTCAGTACCAGTTCCTTTGTCATTTTTTAATCTCCTTTTATATTGTATTTCACATTAAATCTGCACTTTGCTATACATTAAAATGCAAACAGCGCTTCCCTTATAATCTCGCATACGGTAGGATGAGGGAATACCAATTCCTTCAAATCTTCCACCGTCATCTGCGATTCAATCATCATGGCTGCTCCGTAAATGAGTTCCGAAGCATAGTTGCCTATAAGGCTTACACCTATAAGTCTGTTTGTGCTTTTTTCTCTCAATGCTTTACATATACCGTTTCCGCCTTCATTTTCCGCAACATACCTTCCGGAATATTTCATGGATATGGTAACCGCTTCAAAATCCATATTTTTCTGCCTGGCTGAAGCTTCGGTCTCTCCGACCATTGCCACTTCGGGATTGGTATATATCACGGCAGGTATAGCGGTATATCTCATTATGTCTTTTTTACCGGTAATGTTATTTACACATACTTCCGCTTCTCTGTAAGCGGTATGCGCAAGCATGGATATGCCGTTTACATCGCCTGCGGCATAAACTTCCGCAACATTAGTACATCCGAAACGGTCGGTAATAACGGCGCCCCGTTTATCGGTCTCCACCCCTATATTCTCCAGTCCCAGGTTTTTGGTGGAAGGTCTTCTGCCTATGCTTATCAGCACTTTTTCACACTCAATCTCCACATTCTTTCCCTCTTTTTCGAATATGACCGATTTGTCGGTAAAGGACGTTACTTTACTTTCAAGATTAAACATTATTCCTTTTTTCTCATATTCTTTACGTAAAAGATCCGATATCTCGTCGTCAATGGGGCCGCCTATCTTATTGAGCATCTCCACAACCGTAACCTTGCTTCCCGCAGAGTTGAAATAGGAAGCCATTTCCAGCCCTATAACTCCTCCTCCTACAACAACAAGAGTTTCCGGTATTACCGTAAGATCCAAAATCTCTCTGTTGGTAAGTACAAACCCCTTTTGATAGCCTTCATGAAGTCCGGGAATGGGAGGCATTATGGGTTCCGAACCGGAGCATATAAGCAGCCTGTCCGCCGTATAAAGTTCACCTTCGGCACTTACCACAAAACCGTCAGAAGATTTTTTTTCAATCTTTGCAACCTTTTCTACCACCGTGACTTTGTTTCTTTTCAAAGTCCCTTTTACTCCGGCTACCAAAGTTCTGACCACTTTATTCTTTCTTTTAATTACAGCCTCCTGGTCCAATGTAGAGTCGGTCACTTTAATTCCGTACTGATCGGAATGTTTTGTGTAATCATATATCTTTGCACTGTGAAGTAAGGCTTTGGAAGGCACACATCCTTCATTTAAGCAAACTCCTCCGATGTAACGCTTTTCAAACAGCAGTACATTCAGCCCTTTCTCCGCAGCTCTTTCCGCACCTAAATATCCGGCCGGACCGCCCCCTATAACTATTAAGTCGTATTTCATATCCGCTTCCTTTCTACTTTGCCCCCATGGTTTCAAAATTCTCAAGATTATTACATAAATCTTTTAAGAATCTTGCCGCCGGTGCTCCGTCAACTATTCTGTGATCTATTGTCAGTGACAGACCCATTGCCTGATAAGTTTTAATCTGTCCGTTTTCTTCCTTAATGCGTGTAGTAAGTCCGCAGACACCTAAAATTGCCGTCTGAGGAGGATTGATTATGGGAGTAAAGGTTTCCACTCCTAAATTACCCAAATTGCTTATGGTAAAGGTTCCTCCTGTCAATAAATCGGGGTTTATGCTGCCGCTTCTGCATTTGCCTGCCAAATCCCTTACAGCAACAGATATCTCATTAAGTGATAACTTGTCGCAGTTGAATAATGTAGGAACCATAAGACCCCTGGGAGTATCGGTAGCAACACCCATATTGACAACATTGAATCTTTTGATTGTTTCTCCGTTGAAATGAGCATTCAAATCCTTATGTAACAATAATGTTTTTGCTGTTGCATATACTATTACATCATTCAAAGTTATATTTGCCAGCCCTAACCTTTCGCCGTATGCCTTAACCATAGCCCTGAAGTTCATTATACTTGTGGCATCGAAAACAGCATTCATTGTCAGCTGAGCCATTCCCGATAACGAAGAATACATTGTTCTGGCAATAACCTTCCTTATATTACTCAACTTCTCTTCGGTATAGTCGGCGGTACTTATTTCATCGGCAGAAACAGCTATTTTTCCTTTACTTAAATCTTCCACCGTTACTCTTCCCCCTATACCCGTTGCATCATATTGAGCAGCCTTGTCATAACCGGCCTTTGCCGCAGGAGTAACTTTCACTCCTTCTTTTACAAGTGCCTGTATGTCTCTTTCTATCACTCTGCCGTCGGGACCGGTTGCGGTAGCATATGATACATCCACATGGGTCTTCTCTGCTAACGCTCTGGCTCTGGGAGATATCTTAAGTTGGTCGGTAACCGTTGTCTGTACCCGGACACTTTCCTTCTCAACCTTAACTTCTTCTTCAGGCTTTTCAACCGATTGCTCAACCGGCTGTTCACCGCCCGGAGCAAATGAAGATATATCTTCCCCGGGTTCCCCTATAACGCACATATTCAAAAGGCATGTGACATCGTCGCCCTCTTCAAAATATGTTTCTAAAAGTATTCCTTCCACTTTTGCTTCTTCATCAAAAGTAGCCTTATCCGTTTCATAGGTAAACAAAATATCGCCGATATTTACCTTATCGCCTTTTTTCTTGTGCCACTTGGAAACCACGCAGGATTCTACGGTATTTCCCTGTCTCGGCATAATAACTGCTGTTGCCATTTATACTCCTCCATTCGTTTAAATACAAGAATTGCACCATGTTAGATTCTAACATGCCGATGTTATTTTTTCAACACGGTTTGCATTAGTTTTTGAAAATAAATACTTAAAGTCTGCACTCATATATGATATGATACACACACTCAACAGCTGTGAGTTAAAGAGTATCAAAAGAGAGGATTTCATGGAAAATAAACAACTGACTAAAAAGGAATTTGAGACCGAAATGGCAAAAATAGAGGAAGTTGAACCGGATGAAACAGATATTCAAATGCTGAAAGAAGCAAACAGGATAAACAACGAAACAGCCGTTGATTTTAACGAATTAAAGAAAAGCCTGAACTGAGATATACATACAAAAAAATTATAGATTATATGCCTTACGAATATCCGTAAATACCTTACTTGCCTGTTTAGTACGTCCTTCTAAAATATCCGCATATCCTTTTTCTAATTCCGTATTCATTTGCTCCACAGATAGCGTTCGCATATCCGGTAAAATATTCTTTGTATGTTCCTTTGTATCCACTACCGGGTACCTGCTTTCTTAAGGTTTAGAATATCTGATAGTATTTTCCACTATTTCAAATTTATACTTATCAGAAAAGTTGGGGAAATTCAAATAACCGTCTGAGACCGTATATTCTATATCCTTTACAGTAAATTCACCGTTTTTCATTTCATATATCACTTTAACACTTAATATTGTAAGAGACATTGCTTTTTCAGTCGGCTCTTTTTCACTTAAACAAAGCCACGGTTCTTCCGTAATACCGTTATTAACAATATCGCAGGTCAGCCATTCGCTATAAAAAATATTGAAATCAGGTTTAACCTTATCGGAAGAAATCTTTATTACTATTTGACCGTTGTTATTCTTATCCGTTACAGTAACAAAACATGCTTGTTCTTTTTCTGAATATTCAGCGTTATACTCTATTGTATCGGCAATAACATCAAAAACCGATTCCGAAGAAAAGGGAATTTCTTTAAAGTCCTTTTCGTTATATAAACCAATCTGTCTTGTTTCTCCATATGTTGTGATTGGATCAGATCTCAGCAAAATTTCATTATATCCGTCAGCATTAAAATCTTTTACAACACAGACTACTGCCGGCCCCGACAACATATGGGTATTAAGATAAAATACTTCGTTATTTCTTAATGCTAAATATATTCGCTTAGCATCAGCTCCGATTATCTCCGGATTGAGTTGTATCAGTTGCAGAGGATATTCGTCCGGCGTTTTATGCATTGTTTCACATACATAAACATCCTGCTTTTCAAGATTTGCACCGTTTAAGTAATATACATTATCTTTTGAAATATTCCCGTTTATACCGTTGATTAATATGATATCTTCAACATTATCTTCATTAACATCTTTGTAATCCAAGATATATGAGCCGTTGGTGTTTATGAGCATACCTTTATTATTTTTAGTTATTTTAATCAATTCCGTATTGTTTTTGACAAACTCTTTTTTTGCTTCACATACGGTTAACGGTAAATTATCGGTATAATTTAGTCTCTTAACAATTATATCTTCATATATCTCTACTGTAATATTACTGCCTTTTTTTGATATATCTTCAACAAGTCTAAATGCTCTATTGTCCTCTATATTAACTTCCGGTACTTCTTTTTTTCTCTTCAGATAAGACAAAACAATATCTTCATTTTCAAATGCTTTTTTTTCAAGACAAGTTTTTATTTCCAACTTCCCGTCTTCGCTTAATCTTTGATTTATTTGCTCTATCGATAATTCTTTTTTACTGTCATAGTCTAAAAAACATATTTTTTCCTTGTAGTACATCTCCGTTTTTTCCTGTAAATAAATTATAAGTTCATATTTACCGTCAAAATCAATATCTTCTTTTATTACGACAGGTATACCGTTTTCACTTAATTTTATACTTTCAATTACTTCCGTCTTTTTATTGTCATATTCAAAATACAAATTTGTAAAGTTAGCAAACTCATCTTTCCCGTCATAATATATTTTGAAATCAAACCCCGTTTTATCGGATATATCTATAACATTCGGTTTTTCGTCAGGTAAAACCGTAATAACGGGTTTCGGTGTTTCTTCATTTGTTTTAGTACATGAAGTTAAAATCATTACGGTAATAAAAATGAATGTTAATAAAAATAAATTTCTTTTTCTCATCTCTCAAACTCCAATTTTGGGTAAAAAATTTTTTGTTCTAAAGTGTTTACTATGCTACATTATGATAGCATTATTTGTTTTTTTTGCCAACTATACTCTACTACGGAGGCGTACCTTGAGTTTCCGTACTTTTTCACCTATCGATTTAAACATCTGTATTTTCTATTGAAAATGAGGAATACTTCCGTTCCAAGAAGCAGATATTCGGCTTTGAAAAGTTCAGAGTGAGAAGTATGGTGTCAATTAGGTCTTTGACTTTTATGATAACAGCCTACATGACTTTCCTTGCTTTAATGTCCATGAAGAGTGTACACAACTCACTAAAGATTGAGATATTATCTAGAGCAGCACCGCTTAAGCAGAAGATGCAATTTTACTATTACCGTATAGCCAAAGGTAAATTGAAAATACTCTCTTATGCACGTATGGGTGTAAGAGGGTGATTCAACGTTAAGCGTCAAAAGTACAGACAATTAGCCTTCAGTTTTTTATCCTGAGCTATACAAAATTGAATACTCATGAAAAGTTCCGACATAGTGGGAACTGATTTTCATACGCAAAACTCCGGTTTTAGAGACTTTTATATGCAATTTTACTAATCATTCCTCTATAGTCTTAAAGCTAACCTCAAAAACCGGTCAATTATCCGGTTTCGAGTGCATTTTACGGAAACTCAAGGTTCCGTGTATCGTCCTTATCCCGCCGGGCAATGTTTATTATGCTTTTACGCGCATAATAAAAACAGAGGACGACTGCTCTTTACATATATTTCTCTTTTTCGTCCTAAAAACAGACTGCTTTTATAACTGCTTAGGCAATCGCCTTCCGCAATCATTATTTTAATGATTCGTTATTCACCACCGCTTCTTTAAGAGCGGGCATACTTTTCAGAACGGCACAATCGACGGACCCGTCGATAATCGCGGATTCGAGTAACAAATATTCCAGTTTGGTGAAAAACTTAAGATCCTCAAGACTCTTTACATTATCTTGCTTCAGTATGTGTTCTATGCCTTTGGCGCCGGTTGCAGCTTGCACTATCACATAGACACGGTAATGATCATAAACATTGCCCTCCACTTGGTCGCGAATCTGAATCGACGTAATTATCTGCATATTGTCATATGTAAACTCAAGATCGGCCGAAAGAAAAGCCGGAATAAGCAGTTTTTCCAATGCCCTGTCCTTAAAACTCTCCGGCAAAATGAGTACTTTGACAGAATTATCTTTAGCATATTTTTCAGCGGCGCTTCCGGCTTCGGTATATATTATCGCTCCTTCGGGAAATATGTCCTTTTCGATACATGTCACTTCCCCTGGAATGAAGAATTTTGCAAACGACTGCAAACAGGTCAGCATGTCTTTGGTTATCGCAGTGGTCCCGTCTTCGAATTTAACTGTTTCCATGTTGCCGTCGAGTCCATAAAAAATATCTTTTCCCAATGATGTTGCAAACGGAAGTTTAACCTTTTTTTGCGTACCAACATAATATCCGCCGCCTGTCATTTCAATCGTCATTGAACGTTTTACCGTTTTATCGGTTGTTGCGAAAGCCCTGTCCTTGATGCTTTTCAGTTTATCGGATATTATGATACGGTCTACGGTGCTGTCTTCAAACGCACTTTGACCTATCTCCTCTATCTGCTCCGTATTACATACAATGATATGTCCGAACGCTTTATAGAATGCGTAATCATCTATCTTTTTCAATGTGGCGGGCAGGTATATGACGGCATCGAAGAAACCTCCGTCCCCTGCCTTGTAAAATGTTGAAGAAAGACTTTTCACGCCTTCCGGTATCACTATATCTTTACTGGTCTGATTACATTTAATCAGTACCCCGTCGCCTACGACAACAAATTCATCCTTGAGACTCTTGTACCATTCAGTATCATCAAAGGCACAGACTCCTACTCTCTTTACGCTCTCTGGTATGAATACTTCTTTTACGTGCGAACATGCGGAAAAAGCCTTGTCTTTGATACATGCTACAGGCTTATTGGAAATTCTATCAGGTATTATCACTGTTTCTTCCGTGCCGTCATATTTTATGATTGTCACTTCATTGTCTTTTACGATGTAAATAAAGGATCCTTCCCTGGACTCTTTTGCGGGTTCGCTTCCGATATTGCAGGCCGTGAGCGACAAAATTGTTACAATCAGCAATACCGCCATGCTTTTTTTCATGTCATTTGTTTCCTTTCCTTTTCATACTTGAGCGCAAATCATCGTATATACATTTCTTGGCTGATATACTCCGGGGCTACTCTGCCAGTCGCCTGTTCTGATACATTTCCTAACATTATTTTCTTTGGTCACTATCTGCGTTGAATCTCCGCTGTCTACCGAAATCCCATGACAAATTTGAGTACCCCAAATATTTTTAATCATTGCTCTAAGCTCATAAAGACTCAGTCCGGATGTTATCGGTGACAAATCCGAGTTGGTACTGAATACCCAAAGCAATACAATATCTTCATATGCATTATTGAGTTTGAATATTGCACTTCTGTGAGTTATTGAAAGATGGACTCCATTTGCTTCGTCTGTAACTAAATCGTTATATTGTGTTTCTGACAAATTTTGTCCCATGTATAAATTCACTCCATCTATGGCATATTGGATTTGTGATTGGGTTATGGATTCGTTAAGATATGAGTAATTGTTAAAACTTGTTAATGAATCCGCATAAATATATCGTCATGATGTATTTCTATAGCCTCATAATAAACACTTCTACCCGCATTTGATACACAATAGAAATCCCTTCTATAATTAGCCATTTAATACCTCTCCGTTTCTACCTTATGAGTATGGTATATTACGTTTCATTTGTCAACGGAGTCGTACCTTGTTGTCGCACCTTGATACTTTACTACAGATATGACAATATTAGATGCAGTGCCCTCACTCATCGCTTCGTATCGTAAATACCTACTTACTTATCTTCTCAACATCCTTCCACGCACCTGATACTATAAGCCGTGTGTGCTCTTTGAAGATATAGTTGGGGTTGGAAAGAGGATGTATTTTACCGTCCTCTTTGTATGCAAGCACATTGACGTTAAAGTTCATTCTTACATTAACATGGGATATTGTCTTTCCTATCCACTGCTCGGGTGTTTTTATCTCCGATACCGCATAATCGGGTGAAAGTTGTATATAGTCAAACATGTGATTTGCACTGAACCTGTATGCCGCCCTGTTTGCCATATCCTTTTCCGGAAAGATAATCTCGTCGGCTCCGTTTCTTAAAAGAAATTTTGCATGAATATCCCTTTCGGCTTTGGACACCACATATTTGGCTCCGTTATCCTTTAGTAATGATGTTATTTCCAAAGAAGACTGGAAATTCTCCCCTATACATACAAAACAAATATCAAAGTTATTTATCCCGAATGATTTTAACACATTCTCGTCCATGCAATCCGCTACCAATGCGGAGGTAACATGGTCGGAAATCTCTTTTAATTCATTTTCATCTTTATCCACTACCATTACTTCGTTTCCCAGCTCCGCCATTTTCAAAGCTAAGCATTTACCGAATTTTCCTGTTCCTATTATTAAAACCGATTTCATTTTACTCCTAACCTATTATTATCCTTTCTTCCATCTGCCTTATATTCGGTCTGGGTTTATCACCGGCCAAAGCCGCTATAACGGTCAGGCTTCCCACCCTGCCGCAGTACATTAATATTATAATAACAATTTTCGAAACAGTATTCAGTGCCGGGGTAATACCCGTTGTCAGCCCCACCGTACTTATTGCAGAAACAGTCTCAAACATAGTGTCTTCAAGGGTAAAAGGCTGTATCGACACAATAAAAAAGCATGCCAAAGAGGCAAGTATTACATATATGGAGGCTATACTGAAAGCTTTTCTCGGGATAAAGTCTTCCAGTCTTTTTCCTCCCACATTGAGGTCGTGCGAATGAGTTATATATGCTTTTATGGTAAGTATGATAACAAACAGCGTGGTTATCTTTATACCGCCTCCGGTGGAACCGGGATTGGCACCTATCATCATCAGAAGAATGGTCAACAGTAAAGATCCTTCCGAAAGTTTGGATATTTCCACTGTATTGAAGCCTGCGGTTCTGGGAGAAACTACCTGAAATACCGATGCCAAAACCTTTTCTCCGAAAGTCATGCCTGCTAAGGTATTATTGCTTTCCAAAAAGAAGAAGAATATTGCGGGAAATACCACCAGCACCGCGGTACCGATAAGCACTATCTTTGTATGCAGTCTGTATTTGGAAAACTTCAATTTGTTATCCATAATATCATCCCACACTATAAATCCGAGACCGCCTATCAACATCAACAGTATTGCAACCACATTGACAAGCACATCGGCTTCAAAACCTATTAATGAACTCCTTGAATCGAATACGCCCATAAGATCAAATCCGGCATTACAAAATGCGGATATGGCATGGAATATGCCGTAATATATTCCCTTTACCGTTCCCAAAAGCGGTATGAAACGGATGGATAATAAAGCGGCGGCAATCATTTCAATGGCAAAGGATGTGATGATAATCCTGCGCAAGAGTTTTACAACCCCGCCTATATGCGGGGTATTCATGGTCTCCATCAGAAGCCCTCTTTCTCTCAAACCTATCTTTTTGCCCAACATCAGAAATATCATACCCGCTACACTCATGAAACCCAGGCCGCCTGTCTGTATAAGTACCAAGATTACAATCTGGCCGAACAATGTAAACTGAGTATATGTATCGTATGTCGCAAGTCCTGTGACACACAATGCAGAGGTGGCGGTAAACAGGGCGTTTATAAAAGGGATTCTTGTGTTGTCTTTTGAAGCGGCGGGAAGAGAAAGCAGCAACGCTCCGATTAGTATTATTACAACAAATCCTATTGCAATAATCTGCATGGTATTCAATCTTATCTTCCTTTTAGCTTCCATTAGTTATAAAAGCTCCTTAACCATATTTCCTATTACCTGTGCCATACGTAAAAAACCTATATCGTTAGGGTGACAACCGTCTACCGTACAACTGTCCCTGTAATCTCTTGCGAAAAAACTTCGGCCGTCTATGAAATACACATTTCTGTCGCCGTTTTCCATTGCACTCATATATGTCTTAAAGATTATATTCCTTCTCTGTATGCTGTCAAATGAGTAATCGGAAAAGTCGGGTTTGGAAACAAATATTACCGGAAGGTCGGGATTCTTCTTTCTTACAGTGTTAAAAAACGGTTGATGTGTTTTTTGTAAATGCTCAATCTTCGGAGCATTATGGTCATAATCCAGCACAAATACGCTCATATCCAGGCTTGCTATATATTCCGCTATTGCCTGTTCTCCCTCAGCTGCACCGGAGAAACCTAAATTGATATAGTCGACATCGCACATTCTGGATATGACGGCTTCATAACAATTGCCCGCTCTTGAAGCGCATCCTCCCTGTGTGATGGAGGAACCGTAATACACAACAGGCTTCTTATACTTATATTGCTTTCCGGGACCTAAGAGAGAATCTTCCGAAACCCCTATATATACCTTATCCATATTATTGTATAAAGGGAAATACAAAGTAAAGTATCGCAATTTATGCTCACTGAATCTTATTCTCATCTCATACCAGTCTTTAGTGTTTACTTCGGGATTAAATCTGCTGAAAAATACACTTCTGTTGTCAAAATCTTCATAGATATCAAATCCCGAGGCGGCTTGCAAAGACATATTGGTCATCCTGAATAATTCGGGAAAGAAGACCTGTATGCAAAGATAATCGGAGTCGGTACAAAAACGTATTCTTCCTCCCGAGGTGTGTAAATAGTGTATACGCACTCTCGAATTAGACTTAGCAGCCACCTCATCGGGCATTCTTTTGAATACCGGTTGATTTACGGGGTCATACAACCCGTATATATCAAAAGGCTTGTTTCTTATATCCAGATATATCAAATCCTTGTCGTCCAGATTGGTGTACGGCTTTAAGCCTTTGTAATACGTTTTTGCTTTTTGCATATTTGTTAATCCTTCTTTCTTTTTAATTATACTGCATATTCCCGCTTACCGTTGCAATAACTGTTGTTCCCAGATCAATTTGTCTTCCTTTTTTTGCCGTTGCGGTATTTGTTATAACCTGTGTATCAATATTGTAGTTGTCGGCAATACCTTTGGATTGTGCATCTTTTAAAGCCGCTTCCGATGCCGCTTTCTTTGCATATTCCACGGCAGCATTAAAATCATTTGTCACATACCTGCCTGAAGGTGCATATACCATATATGAACTGTCATACTCGCTTCTAATCTCTATTTGATATACCGACCTTACATTGCTTACCACCGCTCCTATCGCATTGGCATATTTTGCATCGGAAGGTATTACACATCCTGTACCCAAAGCCTTTGCGACATCGGGAAGGAATATATGTGTAGGTGCTCCTATACCGACTAAAGACATATCTGTTACAAAACCAACAGGCAGGTCTTTATGTAAACGGTCTCTATATGAATTGCGTATAAGGGCCATTGTCTGCTCATTTACCCCGTTTTTAAAATCATCGGGATATTTATCGGTTAACAGTATTCTTACGATATTTTCGTACAGTTTAAGCTTTACGGTGTCATATACCATATCGCAGAATTCTTCCTGAGTATATTCGATACCCGTTTCCTCAAAAATGTTTGAAAGAATATATTTCACGGCGGTTATTGAAGCGGTTTCATCAAAGGCATTAAAATCTTTCTTCACATGCATTATATCGGTAGGTGTTAAACCTGCCCGTATTATCACTCCCTCCGATTCCAATCGCTCCGTGTTAAATGTATATATATCCTTACCCGAAGCATTTGCGGCTTTTTCCAAAGGCATGGGCTGTTTTTCCAGTAAATTTATAAGTTCCGATTCTTCTTTTGTATATTTGCTGTGTATGATATGCGAATTATTACCGGTTACACTTTTCTGTAAAAGTAAAAACTCGTACAAAGGATAACTGTGATACTTTTTTGAATCAATAAGTTCTTCCAACTCCTTATTGATAAGCGGCCATCTTGTTGCGGCAACACACAGAGGAATCATGCGTTGAGGCAGTTGCACAACCTTTCCGTGCTCCACCCTTATTGTACTGTCTCCCCCCAAACCGAATGTGTCTATAAATACGCCGTGGACAAATGTCTTCCACGAGCCTATCCTTACCCCGGAGTATGCATCAAGCGGTATACCGTTTTTTACTATGGAAACATCGGTAGTGGTTCCTCCCATATCTATGATAAGGCAATTTTTTTCCTCCGTTATATTCACCCCGCCCGTAACCGATGAAGCAGGTCCGGATAAGATGGTTTCCACAGGCTTTGTTTCGGCATATTGTTCGCTCATTTTAGTGCTGTCACTTCGTATAACCACAACGGGTGCATTAATGTGCATTTTTTCCAATGCCGACTTTATACTCTCCAAAAACTGTTTGATGATAGGTATAAGTTTGGCATTGAGTAAAGTGCCAGCTCCTCTTTGAATGGAGTTTAGTTCGTAAAACAGTTCATGACCGCATACCGCAGGAATTCCATATCTTTCTTCCACCATTTTCTTTGCGGTCTTTTCCAACTTGGCACCGTTACTTGCAGCAAATACTTCCACTATTCCCAAGCCTTCGGCATCGTTCAACCAGTCATCCAGTTGAGTAAATAATTTATCCCAGTCCGGTTGCTGCGTGTTGTTGCCGGAAAAATCACCGCTTTTTTCACAGAGATATACATCACTTTTGTCGGTAAGACCGTAATCCTTGCCTACCATATCAAAAACCTTTTGCTCCACTCCGAAAAACAGCAACTTGGCTCTTCCGCCTTTGTTTTCTATACAGGCGTTGGTAGCCAAAGTTGTGGACAGAGCCACTATATCCACTTTCGGAAAGTATTGCTTATTTAAACGGGATAACGCATTTATTATTCCGGTCTCCAGCTTTTCATGAGTGGTAAGAGCTTTTGCGGAGCATAATACTTTACCGCTGTCAAAGTCATATATTACGGCATCGGTATATGTACCGCCCGTATCTATTCCTATTCCTAAAGCCATATAACTTTTCCGCCTTCTTTTCTCGACTGCTCTGCCGCCATGACATTGCGATGACTGACTATGGTTGTATCGATGAAGGTAAGGTCGTCGGTTTCCATGGGTTCACCGGATAACAGTTTTATAAAATTATTGACCAGCGCCATGTCACCCGATATATGTGCAAGGCGTATAACTCCCGCATATACCGTTTTACTTCCCTTTCCGAATCTGTTGATTATGAATCTGCCTTTGGATTCGTCGCAGTGAATATCGGCTTTTTCCATGTGCAGGATTGTGTGTCTGTAACATTTTTCGGAAAATGCCGTAACATTCAGGTTGACATATCTGTTATCACCGTAATCCATTGTCACCACCTGATGATCCAATGCATTGTTGTCACACTTATACACGCATCTGCCGAACAGACCGGTCCGCAACGAATCATATTTGTCTTTTCTATTGTATTTGGGTTTTCCGGTTATGACATCTCCTAAAAGTTTCAGGAATGTAAACCGCCATATGGGTGCGGTAATATACAGGCTTTCCGCATCATACAGGCAGTTGTTTTTAATATGCTTGGGACAATCCAGGCATATATCGCCGCAGCCTTCCGGTGCATTTTCTTTTTTAAAGTAGGAAAGACTGCCGTAAGAAGATATGGATTTGCAACCGTCTCCCATCAACCAGTGTATAAGGTCAAAGTCATGGCAGCATTTAGCCATCAGCATGGGTGTGGTTTTTTCCGAATCTCTCCAGTTACCTCTTACATAACTGTGAGCGAAATGGAAGTACCCTATATTCTCGGTATGTTCAACGGATATTATCTTGCCGTACTTCCCGCTCTTTACCAATTGATTCATCTTTTTGAAGAACGGCGAATATCTCATGACATGGCATACCACAACATATACACCTTTTTCTTTTGCTTTGTTGCGTATCTCTTCACACTCGGCAATATTTATAGAGACGGGTTTTTCCAGCATTATGTGATATCCGCATTCTATTGCCGCCATGGCATGGCGGTAGTGATCGTTATCCATTGTGCATATATATATGGCATCGGCCAGTTTCCCGGCTTTAAAGAAATCGACTTCATTCAGATATCTGTTTCTTTTATCCACTTCATACTTGTCGCCGTATGTGTTGAGTCTGTACTCATCGGTATCGCATAATGCGGTTATTTTAGCTTTTCTGCCGTTTAAAAGCTTGGTCCATCTCATATAACCGCTGCCTCTGTTGCCTAAGCCTATCACAGCTATGGTAATCATTTGTTACCCTCCCATTCTTTCCATACACCCGGTTCATACCCCGCTGTCGCCTTATTGCCGTTTCGCACGACGGGCGTTTTTATGAGGTGCTGATTTTCCAAAAGCAGCGCCGTCCTGTCCTGCTCTTTTGCATATTTAATCCTCAGAAGCTTATCCTGATCTTTTGTTTTATAGTCTAAAAGATTCTCCATTCCGCCTACTCCTCTTAAAACTTTTTCCAACTCGCCTTTACTCATACCTTTATCTGACATATTGATATACTGGAAAGGTATTTTTCTTTCTTTGAAGTATCTTTGGGCTTTTTGGGTATCAAAGCATTTGGTTTTTCCGAAAATCTGAATATTCATTATTCCGCCTCTATATATCCGATTGAGTATATTTTAACATAAAGCTTGACTGTATATACCGATTCTTTCGCTTGTAAGTTTACCGATAGGATACTATAATGGGCATGAGAGTTTTTTAAGATACGGAAAGGAAAGTTATGAAGGCTTTTTTCGTTAAATACAGACGGCTTATATCACTTATGTTACCCTTTCTTTTGTATATATTTTATTTGATAGTATGTGCGATTGTTAAAAAAAGCGATAACTTCTTTTCCACTGAAATGTTTCTTGACAGCTATATTCCTTTTATTGATTTTGCCGTTTACGGATATATATCCTGGGTGCCGCTTGCAGCCGTATCCGTTATTTTCCTTTTCTTCTGTCCGGGCGACGGATATTACCGGCTTATAATAGCAATTGCAATATCGGTTCTTATTTGCCTGATAATAAGTCTTTCCTATCCGGTCAGAATGGATATTCCCCATTTCGGCGACAGTGCATTTCTTGTTGCAGTTTTGAAAAACAGCGGTATTGCAAGTTTTCCCAACATACCTTCATGTATATTGTCCAACGGCTTTTTCTTAATGATTTTCTACAAAAAAATACATAAACGTTCAAAATGCTTGCCGATAGTTTTGCTGTTCGGATTGATATTGCTGGCATGGATTGTCTGTGCTTTGCTTTCCAAGATGACACATATTTCAGATCTGTTAATCGGAATACTTATAGGAGCGGTTTCTTCTTTGTCGGTCTGGTTTATTCCTTTTAAACAAACACACTAAAATTTAACTTTTTTCATAACTCCGTCAAAGACATAAGAACAATCGTAGCCCGCTCTTTTAAGCCGGTCTATCGCTTTATCGTAAGCAAACAGTAACGCCGATGTAAAATGGCAGTCGGAATTAACCGATACACGCAAGTTTTTCGCACGACATCTTCTTAAGATATATTCCGAAGGATACATGACATCAATGTCTTTTGCCATGGCACCGGTGTTGACTTCGATATAGGAATCTTTTATTACATCCAAAGTCGCTTCTACATGAGCTTTATATTCATCGGTATCGGCATCAAACCACTTCTTGCCTATATTCCTTTTTTCCACTATATCGAAATGAGCAATCATTAACGGGTTATATTCTGTTATCATTTGCCTTAATGTCTGATAGTATTTTTTGTAAAAAGCAACCCCGTCACCGCCGAAACCTTCAATGATAGCTTTATCCACTCTTTCCTGTGTACCGTCGGCCGAAGCAAAACCGTCTATCCGGTCGGAATAGAGGTAGTGGACCGTACCTATAACAAAATCCAGATTAAGTTGGTCAAAATCAATATACTTTTTGACATCCAGCCCTTCCAAATAGTCCAGCTCCAATCCGATATAAATATTTATCTTCTTCCCGTACACCTTCCTCATGTAATTTAACTCGTCAAAATACCTGGGCAGGTCCTCTTTTTTCATTGCCCAATCATATTTCAGCGGCACGGGAGCATGGTCGGAAAAACCTATACTTTTCAGTCCCAATCTTATTGCTTCTTCTATATATTCATGCGAATCATTCAACCCGTCGGAATAACGGGTATGTAAATGTATTGTATTAAATCTATTCATCCATGTTAACCTTCTCTCTTATAATATACAAAGGTCTGTTCTTGCTCTCGTCAAAAATCCTGGCAATATACTCACCGTTTATACCCGACATGATAAGCTGTATGCCGCCCACAATCAGTATAGCAATTACGGCAGGTATCCATCCGTTCTGCAACCGTATTCCCATAAGCCTTTGTATGATTACAACGAGAAGATATATGAAGCCTGAAGCCGTTGTGACTAAACCTATCCATTTTGTCAGTTTAAGAGGTTTTGTGGAAAACGATGTTATACCGTCCATGGAAAGCTTTAACATCTTTTTTAAGGGATATTTGGTCTCTCCCGCAAATCGCTCTTCTCTTTCGTAATATATTCCTGTCTGTTTGAATCCCACCCATGAAACAAGACCTCTTACATACCTGTTTCTCTCGGTAAGTCCTTTCAATACATCGCATACCTGCCTGCTTATGAGACGGAAGTCGCCGGTGTCTACCGGTATGTCCACTTCACACATGCTTTTTAAGAATCTGTAAAATACTTTGGCGGTAAACTTCTTGAAGAAGGTTTCGCCTTTTCTTTTGGAACGTACGGCATATACCACATCATATCCTTCCTCATACTTTTCAATCATCTGCAACACCACTTCGGGAGGATCCTGAAGGTCGGCATCCATAACTATAACGGCATCACCTGCCGAATGGTCCATTCCGGCGGTTATAGCGGTCTGATGCCCGAAATTACGCGAGAAAGATATAAGTTTCAGATGAGCATCTTCAGCACAGTATTGCTTTACAATAGCTTCTGTTGCATCCTTGCTTCCGTCATTAACGAAAATAACTTCATAATCAAAGTCTTTATCTTTCATTACGTCGGTTACTCTCTTTATACATTCATGTATTACCTGTTCTTCGTTATACAGCGGTATTACGAGAGAATAAAGTTTTTTCATACAAAACACCTCAATGCAATATGATATTCCTATTATACATTTTCCCGGCTGATAATAACAGATTTATTGTAAGGAATATAATATATAACAAAATATAAAATATAATGTAATTTTTCACATATTTTTATGTTGTATTTTTGTAAATTTATATTATATTTATATTGACTATTTCTTTAATAATGCTATAATTTGACATAACAAAAAACAGAAAGGGGATATATGGTAATGGATTTACTGTATAAAAAATTCGGCAACAGAGTCCGTGAGAAAAGAGTCATGAACAACATGTCTCAGGAAAAGTTAGCGGAAAAATGTGATGTATCAACATCATACATAGGTTTGGTGGAAAGAGGTGAACGTAAAGCTTCTTTGGGGGTTGTTGTAAAAATAGCAAATGCTTTGGATGTTACGCCCAATGCTCTCACTATGGATTCAATAAAACATAAAGCATGTAACAACAAAGACAAACTTGTCTTAATGATTAACGATTTTGATGATGCGCAGTTAAACACCACTTTTGAAATTGTTAATCAGATTCACTCTTACATAAAGAAGGGTACAAGAAAAGCAACTTATAAGGATATAGACGAGTTGCTTTCCGATTAGTCCTTATCTTCTTTCAAAACTTTTTTAATCTTTTTGAAAAGGTCACTTCTGTCCAACATAATCTTGTGACCGCAACCGAGACATTCCAGCCGAAAGTCCGCGCCGGTTCTTAGAATGCGCCATTTGTTCTGGCCGCAGGGGTGTGCTTTCTTGAGTTCCACTATATCGTTTAACTGAATGTCCGTTTTCATTATTCGAAAGAGAAAGTATCCAGATAACCTCTTAAATACTCCAGATCGGACTCGTTGTGAGCACCTATCATTATGGAAAGAAAGTATCCGTTCTTTACAACAGCATACATATCAAAGATTATGTAAAGGTCGTGCAAATCCAAGGTTATGGTTCTGTTTGCAAATTTACGGTTACCCAACCACACATTTGTCTGATTGGATAAGGTTATTTTAGCTTCTTTTACATTTCTGTATGTATCGGCTTTGCTGTTGGACATATATTCAATATATGTATCTTTATCAGCATATCCGTATTTACTTGCATCTTCAACGGATATCATTATATGCGAATTATCTTGTGCATCATCTATAGGCTTTTGTGAAAAGAAAGCAAGATAAGTTATAAACATCTCCAGTTCATCGTCTTCTACATGCTGCTTTATATCAAATTTAGTATCCAGGTCCTCTTCCGTAGCTATGTAATAATCTTCCGGCACCTTAATTTTAAATCCCATATCTTTGTTTACATAATACCCGTCAACTACCTCACCTCGCGACACATGCTCAGGCTTAACAATCTCTACCTTTTTATTGCACCCCGCCGGTATGGCGGCCAGTATTACGATAATCAAAATATATATTATAACTTTTTTCATAATCATTCCCCTATTATCTTGACAAGCACTCTTTTAGGTCTTTTACCGTCAAACTCGCCGTAAAAAACCTGCTCCCACGGACCTAAATCAAGTTTTCCGTCTGTTACCGCTATTACCGCTTCTCTGCCCATTATAGTTCTTTTCAGATGTGCATCGGCATTATCCTCAAAGCCGTTGTGGGCATATTGCGAATAGGGTTTTTCCGGAGCCAGTTTTTCCAGCCACTTTTCAAAATCCTGATGCAATCCCCTCTCGTCATCGTTAACAAATACCGAAGCGGTTATATGCATGGCATTACATAAAAGCAATCCTTCCCTTATACCGCTTTCTTTCAGGCACTGCATAAGCTCCGTTGTTATATTCACAAACCCTCTTCTTGTACCGATATTGAAATATAGCTCTTTTCTGTAACTTCTCATAACACTAATATATTTTACAAAAAGATATGTGAAAAAACAATATTTTCAGGTTGCTTCCCCACCTTTTGCCGTTTTTTAAATTATTCATATGATTTTTGCAGTAAAACAGGAATTATTCGTACCATTTTTGCAAAAAACCTTTATCTCTTTCGGATCCTGCTGTTCATGCAAAGTAATAAGCTCTCCGTCGCTGCGCTGTTGCGTAACATTTTCAATGCATACATCATGGACTACATCGCCGAAAAATACCGTAGTCTTGAAAAACCTGGAATGGGCGTTGCTTATTCTTACTCCCGATATATCGCCCGGAGTATATGTTTCTCCGAAGTATCCCGCATAGGAGTAGACAAGCTTTAAATTGGTTGCATTGGGATAAAGAGGATGTATGAAAGGTCCGGTATGGGTATCTATGACATTCTCAATACAAACATTCTTAATCTTATTGCCGTGTCGCGATAACAGAGCCACTCCGGACACACCGGAGGTGTATACATTTCTCACTGATACATCAGTAATGTATCTGTCCTCTATTGATTCCTCATCTTTGCATATGTTGGACGGAATAAGAGGAAAGACATAATGCTTGAAAGGAAAGACAAGATTGACATCGGTGGCGCTGTTAATAGCAATAAGGTCATCTGCTGTTTCCCCGGATATATTCTCTATAACAACATTGCTACACCCTGCCCGTATATTCAAACCGTCTCCGTTTTTTACCGTGGAATAAAACCGCAGATCGGAAAAATGCAG
Source organism: Bacillota bacterium (assembly GCA_022706885.1). Classification (GTDB taxonomy): domain Bacteria; phylum Bacillota; class Clostridia; order DUPQ01; family DUPQ01; genus DUPQ01. Next base: position 49,693 of record JAKJBR010000002.1, on the reverse strand, counting down.
ATTTTTGGAGCGGTCTGCGGAAATCGTCCAACTCTTCACTTTTTTAAAAGTAATATCACGAATTTCAAAATTTTCACAACGGGAAATAAGCACCTGGAATCCGCGCCATCCCCAGTAATCCCCTATGGCAAGTTGTTCTTCATTAAAATGGGGATGCCAAAAACTTGTGTGCCTCTCCGGCCCTTCTATCAGCGCATCATTCTTCCCTATAATCTTAATATCCTTAGCCGCCTTTATAGATAAAGGATAACCGTAAGGATTATCGGGATCTGTCTCCATATTGTCCGCACGGAATACATTGTCATGCACAAAGTCATTCTGCTTAATCATCACCCCGTCTATTATAACGGTGGTGTCGGAAGGCAAGGTAATTGCTGCATCAATATAGTAGTCTTTTTTATCAAATATTATTGTTCTTTCATCACAGCTTTTAGCAGAGTTCAGGCAATCTTTTATTGCCTGACTGTCGCTTATTCCCGCTTTCAAAAAATCCGAAACATAAAACAACCTGCTCATCATTCCGCCGCCCTTATCTTTATACCGAATACCGGTCTAACCGATTGTAATACAACCGGTTATCGGTGTCAAACAAACGGCAAAATAACCGGTAAATTGCAAGAAAAAGAAAAAACTATGAAAATTAATTAAAAAGGTATTGTTCGTGACGTAGCGTCATGAATTATAATATACGCGGAGGCAAATGATTATGGCAAAATACAAAGCAATTCCGGACGGATATATGACCATAGGTAAAGCGGCCAAGAAAATGGGTGTAACGGTCCGCACACTGCAGTATTACGATAAAGAAGGACTGCTGTCACCTTCGGGCGAAAGTGAAGGCGGTCGCAGGCTCTATACCGACAAAGACCTGGTTGTGCTTCATCAGATTGTATCGCTGAAATCATTGGGTTTTTCTTTAAATGATATAAAGCAGCGGTTGATATCTCTGGATACACCGGCTGATGTGGCAAATGCCCTTACCGAACAGGCAGACAAAATACGCAGTGAAATAGAAAACCTGACTGTTTCTCTTAATGCCATAGAACAGTTAAAAACCGAAGTATTGCAAATGCAAAAAGTGGATTTTAAGAAATATGCCGATATAATCGTTAACCTTCAGATGAACAATAAATATTACTTTCTTATTAAAAAATTTGATGATGATACACTGGATCATATCCGTGACCGTTTTGACAAAGAGAGCAGTATGGATTTTATTAACAGATTTGATGCCTTAAGTGACGAAATACTGAAACTTCAAAAAGAAAATGTACCGCAGGAAAGCGAGCAATGTCAGCAACTGACAAAGGCTTACTGGGATTTGATTATGGAGTTTACAAACGGTGACATGAGTATGTTACAGAAGTTACCGGAAATAGCCAATTTTGAAAACACAAATACCGACTGGGCTAAAAAGCAAGCGATTGTCAACAGTTATTTAGAGCCTGCTTTGGTCATTTATTTCAAAAAGCTCGGAATTAATAATGTAGGAGAGGAGCAACAATGAACTGTGCAATACAGGTAAGTAATTTAAGAAAAAGCTACGGCAGCAATGCCGTTCTCAAAGGTATCAATCTGCATATAAAAGAGGGAGAGATTTTTGCTCTTTTAGGAGTAAACGGCGCGGGAAAGACCACAGCCCTTGAATGTATAGAAGGATTGAAAAAGTATGAAAGCGGTGAAATTTCCGTAAACGGAGAAATGGGTATTCAGTTACAATCCTCCTCTTTGCCTGCACAGATAAAATCCATGGAAGCAGTCAAACTGTTTTCCAAATGGAAGAAAGCAAATATAGACTATGAAATGCTTACCGCCCTCGGCATAGAAGAGATTAAGAAAAAGAAGTATATAGAGTTATCGACCGGACAAAAAAGGCGGCTGCATCTCGCTCTTGCACTTATAGGTAATCCCGACATCATATTCTTAGACGAGCCCACTGCGGGACTGGATGTTGAAGGTAGACTGTCACTGCATGAACAGGTACGAAAACTTAAATCACAGGGAAAAACCATTGTTCTTGCAAGCCATGATATGGCGGAAGTGGAGGCGTTGTGTGATCGCATCGCCATTCTGCGTAACGGTAATATTGTCTTTTGCGGCACCGCTGCGGAACTGACCGAAAAACTGGGAAGAAAATATCTGGTACATATAAAGACACAACAAGGGGCTCAGACTTTTGCTACGGACAACATAGAAGATACATTATTGTCCCTGCTCGGTGAACTGAAACAAAAAGGATTATATATATCGGACATAAAAGTGGACAGAGGGACACTGGAACAACATTTTATTGAAATGACAAGGGGTGAAGAAGAATGAAGGGTTTTTTATACGGTCTTGCATTACAATGCAAATTGGATTTACGGAGTAAAACTATATTGGTAACCTGCTATATTGTCCCTCTTCTTTTCTTCCTTTTAATGGGCAGCATTTTCGGTTCGGTTATGCCGGAAATGAAAGAAACACTCATTCCGTCAATGATTGTGATGAGTGTGTCAATGGGAGCATTTATAGGATTGCCGCCTTCATTGATTGAAACTTACGGAACCGATGTTAAAAAAGTATATAAAGCAAACGGAATCCCTCTGCATGTCGGCCTTATAACCATGTTTTTATCCACATTCTTTCATCTGATGATTTCCTGCGTGATAATATTGCTGCTTGCCCCGGTACTGTTTGATGCGGCATCACCGAAAAACATCCCTCTGTTTCTTCTTGCACTTGCTGTATATGCCGTTGTATCGCTTAGTATAGGAAGTATATTGGGGCTGGTTGTCAAGAGCCAGGCAAAGGTAACCATGATTGCACAGCTGCTGTTTTTGCCTTCCATTATGCTTTCGGGAATTATGCTTCCTGTTGAAATATTGCCCGAATCACTGAAAATATTAGGGCGTATTTTTCCCGCCACATGGGGATATCGACTAATGCTGGATAACGGCTTTCATATTAAAAACCTGTGGTATCTGATAATTGTTTTTTGTATTGCTGTTATAGTATGTATGATTCTTCTGAAAAAACAGAAATTTAAATGACTGTGTGCTTAGTGGAATTTTATGAGATAACGACAGCAAAGGTGCCACACCTTTGGCGGAAGCGTGGCACCTTTGTCATGAGGATATTATAAAAGATTTTATCTTATGTTTGCAATAAACCTCTGGAATATTGCCGCTGCATGACAGCGCTCTCCTTTTCCTGAAGGATTCAAGCCTGTGCCGTCACCCAATATGAGAGCTTCGGCATTTGCCCATGCCATAGCATCCGTTGCCCAGCCGGATATACTCTTTGCATCTGCAAATGTTTCCAGTGCGGCTCTCTTGGACGTGTCATAGCCTTTGTACTTGGCATAGTTCATGAAGATTACCGCTAACTGCTCTCTTGTAACGGGATCGTTGGGACCGAAGTTTCCGTCACCGTAACCGTTTACTATACCGTTCTCCGCTGCCCAGTTGACAGCCTTGCTGTAGTATCTGTTTGCCGCAACATCACCGAATGTGTTGTATGCTTTCGGTTCAGGCATCTTCTCCAAGCGATGTAATACCGTTACTATCATTGCTCTTACCATATGTCCGTGAGGATCAAATTGATTGTCACCTACACCGTACATCAGTTTGTTCTTGTTTATGTATTCTATTGCACTGTAGTACCAGGCATTTTTGTTAACATCGGTAAACGGATTGGTCCAGTCTCTTTCTCTGCTTACATCCTGTCCTAAAATGTATACCGAAAGGTGATTGAGACGGAATGTAACTATACCGTTTTCGTAATCACAATCTATCTTTTCCAACTCTCCTGCATCATTTAAATACCAGACAGCTACAGGCAGAGGACCGTTGTAAGGTATACGCATTATCAGTTCACCGTTGAAGGTACTTATCTTCTTACCGTCTCCGCCGGTAATATTGGCATCGATAATCAGATCATCCGCTCCCACCGACTGCTCCTGCAGATAGTTAAGTTCTTCCGGTTTAACCAGTGCAAGTTCTACACTTACCGTATCTCCTCCTGCCTGTTCCGCAATGGAATCTACGGCTTCTTTGTCCATGGTTACCGAACCTTCGGGTAACTTAACAGTTACCGATACATCGGCTTTACCGAATGTTTCCAATGCCTCTTTAGACATTTCAACAGACTTGGCATCTTTAACACCGGAAAGGTCAAATCCCACATCTCCGTCTTTACTCTTGCTGATAATCTCTTCAGCCTTGTCAGTTGATATATCCAGCGATACAACCTCTTCACTCTGAACATAGTCCACTTGAGCTTTACCGTCTGTTGTGGGAATGGTCTTTGATGTATCCTGTCCCGTTCCGGCATCCGGCATGACCGGGTCATCGGGAATCGGAGGATTATCCGGTTGCTGTGCTCCGGCTCCTACCGTAACAGTACGATATGCTCCCGCTTCTGTGGTATTGTTTCCTGCAATTCTGACATAGTATGTTCCCGCCGTAAGTCCCGTTATCTCAACTCCTCTACAAGCGGTATATACTCCGGCTGCAGTCTGACTGAACTCCATTGTTTGATTTGTTCCGGTAATCTTACCGTCATTGCCTCCGGCAACGGTAGGTGCTACACCTACAAGTCCTGCGGGTGCCGCAGGTCCTGCCGCTTTAGCTATTACACCTGTTGCCTTTCTTATCACACCCTGATGGTCATCCGTTGTAACTTCACAGATAAGTGTCTTTCCTATGTCGGCAGCTACCGTTGTATAGGTGGCTCCTGTCGCAATTTCTACTCCGTCACGCTTCCATGTGTAAGTAAAGTTCTTGGTTACACTGTTATCTTCACTTACAGCTGCCGTAAGTCGCTCATTGAATCTTTCGGTTCCCGTTATGGTAACTCTGCCGAAGAAGTTAACAGGTGCATCGGCATCGTAAATCTTTACAAATACCAAATCAGCCGTATCTTCATACAAATCTTCTACAAATGCATAAGCCAATCCGTTGACACATACAATACTTAGATTTCTGTAGAACTGACTGTTTTCCAAATATGTTCTCTGTTCATCATACAGCGTTCCGTCTTTGGCAAGAGTAACACTTGCAATGCCTTCGTTTCCTACTACCAGTTTGTTATCGGTATCAAAGTGTGCTTCCGAAGGCTTTATAAAGCTTAATACCAGTTTGTCACCGTTAACTGCAAGGTCCATTTCAATTGCACTTACATTGGAAACGGGGGTACCTTTCTTTGTCCATACGGAGCTTGGATTAATACCTCTTGTGTAGAAGTCCACTGATCCGCCATTTTCGTACACAAGGTAGTATCCGTTTGCATCGGATGTCATGGCTAAAACTAAGCCTACATCCTCTGCTACCGTTGTGTTTGCCACATCACCTGTCCAGCTTATTGCCTGCAGTTTCTTCAATCCGTCAATGTAGGTAACTACCAATTCGTTATCGGTTGCCGCAACACTCATGTCATAAGTAGCGGCATATTTCAGTACTTGTACAGCACCGAAGCCTGCTCCGTTCCATTTGTAACCTACTATCTTGAAGCCTTCCGCTCCTGTACCGCCTGTTAAACGGCAGACTAAGTAAGATCCTGCCAAATCACAGCTGAAAGCGTATGAGCCTGCTAATTGTTCTATTGTGCCTGTGGCTTCTTCTACCCATCCGTTTGCGCCTATAGTTCCTAATGTGTATTTGGTTTCGGAATTAGGGAACATACTGTTCATATGTTCTTTAGATATTAAGTTGTATGTTATCAGTATCTTACCGTTAGGTAAGGTTATTAAATCATAACTGCCCAATGTTCCGTCGGTTGTAAGTATCGTTACAGGCTGCTGCCACGTAGTGCCGTTAAATTTACTGAGTTGCAATCTCATATCTCCGCCTTGGCTTGCAAGGTCGGTGTAGAGGATGTTTCCGCTGTTTTCATCTGTGGCATAGGTTGCAAGACTGAGATAGTCTTTTACCATTATACCTGTTGTCTCATCAGCCATGAAGGTGGATGTTCCGAAGGTTTCACGGTCTATCTCTCTGTATACTTTACCTATTGGAGTAAGTGTGAACTTGGTTTCCGTACCGAACTGCATATTTATTGCAAATACAGGGAAATACCATTTGATATTAAAATCTTTAACTGCGGTTTTTAAGAAGGCTTCCACTTCACCTTCGCACATACCGGTAAGCTCCGCAGGTTCAATACGGAATTCTTTCTCTTTGGCATCATATACGAACTTTAATGTAAGTGTCATCATGGAGCTCTGGAAGTTGGAATGGCTGCCACCGAAACCTAATGTTCCTCTGGCACCGCCGTACTTACCTCCGCAGATATTACCGTAAAGTCCCAATTTAGCTGCCGCACCGAAGTCTATGTCCGCATTTATCAAATTCAAGTTTCCGCCGTCGGCATATGCATTCTCGTTGTATCCGACAGTTGCACCGATACCGACATTTGCATCTATGCAGGCACCTAAATCAATACCCAGTTTCTTTATTACCCTGAAGACGGGTGCCAATATGCCTCCGCCTATGAATTTGCCGGCAGCACCTACAGCACTGATATTGGTCTTTGTTTCCAATTCTCCGGTAACACCTATGCTGTTGGTAAAGGACTTCACCTCTGCATCGTTTTTGTATTCGGTAGCGCTTGAGGAGAAGACACTTCCCATAGCCTTTATCTCCATTGTGGCTATGTCCTTTACGAAGGCCGGCAGATACTTATCGGTATCCGCTCCGGCTCCGACATTACCTGTAAATTTATCTTCAATACTTAAGTCTTTACCCGATACCGATGTAGTTACAGATCCGCCCGCTTCCAACGACAACTCGGCAGGCAGATAAGATGTTGCCGAACCGGGAGATCCTCCGGGATTGGCTGTTCCCGCATCACAGTTAACACCTAAACTGTATTCATATTTAAGATATCCCCGGTTGTAGTCATCCATATCTATTGAAGCATCGAATTCCAGCATTTCTCCTGCTTCACTAAGAGCAGGCGTAAGTTCCAGAAGCGGAAGTATGAAGTGTAGCGGTACGGCAGGTCCCGTTTGTGCTACCGCATACATATCCGCTACAGTTAAGAAGAAGGAAAGCAATCCGCTCTTTCTTAAGCCTACAAGTTGTTTATCTTCTTCAATTTCCGGTGCATAAACATCATAGGCACCTTTTTCCGTTACAACTATGAATACCGGCTTGAAAGGACCTGCAGGTAAGTTGTACAACATAATCTCACCTTTAAAGTCTGCCATTCCGGAATCACCATCTCTTTGAGTAATGCTTTCCGCATCGAAGTATTTGAAGAATACATTTTCCAGACCTGTTGAACGGTTATTTAAATCATTCAACCATTTCTTCACGGTAACCGGATGTTCCGGATTGGGTAATTCCGTTATCTCGGTATACTCCCCTTCACGGGATTTGTCATTTATCTCAAATTTCTTGGCATCTACAATGTATACTCCTACAACCTTGTCAAAAACATCGCCTTGTTTTTGTTGCTTCAAAGCGGCTTCCACCGTCATTGTAAGAGCTTCTCCTGCAGGCGTATCTCCCGTAACAAGCTCATAGGTGTCTTGTGCTTTCATACGACTGACATTGGGTAAAAAGCCTCCGAAGCGGTTAAAGCTTTCATCGGAAACTTCCGGCCTGGTCAACGGTGTCAGTTGTGCTTCATGTGTGAAGATCATCCAGCCTGTCCCGTCAGGTTGTAACATATCGGCCGTCAGTTCATAAGTATATGTGTTACAACCCGCAGCATCTATAATTAAGGTATAGCATTCGTCTTTGAGATTCTTTACTTCGACCATGCCATTTATATCATCTGTTTTCAGAAGCTCATCCAAACCTTTAGCGCTCCTCAACTGAACCGTAGCACCCTGCACCGGATTATCGTTATTGTCTTTAACAGTTAAATCCAGCCCTATATTCGGCACCATGTATAATGTAAGGGTGACTGTACGATTGTCTCCCGTAAAATCTCGCTCAAAGGAGGCTTGATGGAATATAAGGTTTTTGTCACCCACATTTATGTCATCATTTGAAAATGTTTCCCTTAGATATATTTGATTATCATATTCGTTTCCGGAAGAAAAAACCTGTCCGGCTACGTCATTAACAAAAGATATACCGGTTATGTCTTCTCCTGTATAGTAGTTTTTAGCTTTTATTATTGCTTTGAAAGGTCTTATAATGTTCGGAGCATTACCTAAGCCCTCACGTACATTATTCTTAGGACCGCCAATATATATTGTAGGACCTCCCGTTCCTGTGCTCGGATCATATGTCATCTCAAACCATTTACTGGGTATAATGACTTGCTCAGGCAACTTATCGGGATCATATCTGGCAGGTATGTAGAAATATAGGGTGACCGGTATATAATTCGGATAGGCAATACCATACTGCCAACCCAAATGCCACGCGGAAAACAGTTTATTGGGAATTATATCCGTACTCCATCCGTAAAAACGATCATTTAAAGTGTAGTGTTCAGAGTCTTTATAGCATCTATATTCGCCCTCACCTGTATTCCCATCCAGTTCTACAAAATAATAAACATGTTCTTCAAGGTCTTCCGGAGCACCACGCTCCAGTTCTTCAGCGCGTACCTCAATATCAATATCCATTTCCCCGCAAGGCCAGACAGTATCGGGTGTGCTGCAGTAATCAGAGGGAAATTCTGTAGGAAGTATACCGGGTGCAGGAAAATCATAAAATCCGACATCGGTTCCTTCCCAGCTTGGAAGACCATAATAATTACCTTCGTAGACCCATACTCTGCGGCGTAAGCTGTACTCCGGTGTTGCACCGGCTTTTTTAGTGATATTGACATCATGAGTTCCCGGTTTGAGTTTAGTAAATCTGTGAGGAAAAGGAGATGTATCGTTATCAACTGTAATCTCGCCGCAGGACAGCTCCGTTCTGAAGCCGGCAAGATCGAACCATGTTCTTGAAAACTCATAGTGGGCATCATCATAATAGGCAGGATCCCATTCATTATTTATCTTACCGGTAACAGCATGCCACACTTCGTACAGGTAATCAGGTAAAGTCTCCACACTTACAGAGCAGACTTTTTCTTTCATAAACAGGTCTCCCTCGGTCATTCCGGAGGAGAGCGGCATACCGCCTATGTCAGCATATCCTGTATTGTTTGTGTATTTACCACCACCGTCTGTGTATTTACCATACCCCATGTAAGCTATGGCCGACTCGTAGCTGCCTTGCCATTCCTGATAATACGGCCATCCGCCCATTATTGCAGGTTTACCGGATTCTCCGCTTTCTTCATCTTCGCTTTCTTCATAGTCGCTTACGTAACGCTGACGATAGTTTGCAAAAGCTCCCCAGTAATCGTCCATACCGGAAACAGTCACACCATATAATCCGGGATACACATTGAAAGAATAGTAACCGAACTCATCGGTTGTTACGGTATATGTTTGGCCTTTTTCAGGATTCTGAGGATAATATTCCGAAGGAACCAATGTCATTACAGTATTGGCGGCAGGCGAAGTTTTAAGAGTACCTTCCTCATCCATATCTATTTTTTTCAGGAAACCCGAATAATTTGCCTTTTCAACATCCAAAGGTAATTCCACCTCTGTTTTCTTACCCATCTTGGCAACAGCCTGTGTCTCACCCTGGAAAGTTACGGAAAACACTCTTAAAGGCGAAATCGACGGATTCACAGCTGCATCACAATAAATATTTCCGTCTTGCACCAATATTTGTACATAGCGCTCGCAATTTCCATAAGTATACACTTTATATTGTCCCGGTAAAAGGTTTCTAAAAGTAGCAACCCTTTTAGGCTTATCCCATGATTTGACAGTGACGGTACGTGTCAAACCTTCCGTTATGGTATCATTACCGCAAAGATGTACTTCCAGACCGTAATATATTTGTTCATCATCATATAGCGAATCAAGATTTGCAGTCAGGGTTCCGGGATGAAATACCATATTCATTCGAACCGTGTCCTGTTCAAATGTTCCGTCAGGCATAGCTTTTACTATTGCTTCTTCGGGTTCATATCCCGGTGAATATACTTCTATTAACCAATCAATAGGTACAAGCTTATCAAATACCACCGTTCCATCTTCTCCCGTCTTTATCGGTGCTGGAGAGATAAGCTCCACATCGTGATTTGTAGGATCCAAGCCGTGAAGTCTTACATAGACATTACGTAAAGGACTGTTTTCCTGTTCGGTAAAAGCACAAAAGCCGTAGGTTTTCACCGTAAGGCTTTGATATTTAGGCTTTAAAGAACAGTTTAGTAACTGGTCTTGCGTTACGTCATATTCACCTGATATATAGTTTTCCCATCCCGGCTGACCGTTTACGTTTACCTCAAAAGTATATTTTCCCTTGGGTAAATTGTAGAATACGGCACTTCCGTCACTGTCTGTTAGTTCGGTAAATAGTCCCTCACTGCTGTGTCTTGCCCGAACCTCTACTCCCTCAAGCGCAATGCCTGAATAAACGCACTTGACCGATGCATATATATCTATGCAAGGATCTGAATCAAGTGTCAGTTCGGCAAACCAGTCTTTTGTACCGTTCAATTCAAAATTGTTATCCGTAACCGTAGAATAGCCTCTAAGCGAAGCGGATATTTCATAAGTTCCCGCCTCATGAGCATCTATCTGATAATACCCGAAGGCATCGGTAGTATCGGTATATTCCTTCTCCGTATTTGATAATCTTACCGTTGCTCCGCTTAAGCCTTTCTTTGTAACACTATCGGTTATTCTTCCCGCCACAATAAAAACTTCCGGCTCACCCGGATTAGCTGTTACCGTTGCGGGTATCATGGTAAGTAACATTACCAATGTCATCAGTAATGCAAAAAATCTTCTTCCTGCGTGTTTCATTTTCTTCCTCCAGATACAAAAAATTTGCTCAATGAATAAGTCTGACCCGATTATATCCACTCAAATTTTTTCATTCAACAGTTTGGTCGCATTCGGCAATTTCCCGTCATAAACGGTTAAAGATAGTGGAAAAATAGAGTCTTAATGAAAAAATTTGCTCAAAAAAATCGACCCTTCCGGCCGACCTTTTGATATATGTTTTTCCTTTTATGAGTGCTAATCTTCACTTGCTTCTATATCTTTTTTATACTCTTCCGTAAGGCGGTTCATTTTTCGTATTTCCGCTTTCCAGATGGCGTACATTATGAGCCATACCAACGCATAGGCAATTATAGTTCCGCCCGTCATTATGAGGATAGGGATTATGTGGAAAGAAAACCAATTTAACAGCATTCCTACCGACAAATATGAAAACAGTATAAGTGCACAGTGCGCCACAGTGGCACGCAGTAAACTCCATGTTTCTATGTCAAACAGAACCGTTCCGCCAATAGCTATCATACCGATAAGTGCACCGAGTACGGTCTGAACAATTATGGCTTTGGTAAGTCCGAGCTTTTCAATAAGTTGCGGCATACAGATTAAAATTTCACCTCTGCTGATGTAATTAACAAACAGAGTAATTGCATGTACTGCCAGTGCGCCGACAACAAGTCCGATAAGAGATCTGATAATCAAACGTTTTTTCATCGTTTTGCCCTCCTCTTAAGAAGCATATCGCGAATTTGTGTAGCATATCGCCTCGATGAGTGAGTTATTATTCCATTCTCCATCTTTATCTGAATTATTCCTCCGCCAACGAAATCCCAGTTCTTAAGATACTTAAGGTTTATTATCTCCGACTGCGATATTCTTACGAACCATGTGGGATTGAGGCTTTCTTCCACGCGTGTCAGTGCATCTTTTATAATATAGTCTCCTCTGACTGTTTTCGCCGTTACATAACGACCGTCGCGCATAACCAAAATGATATCGGAAGTGTCTATATCGTACTTTTCCGAAAGAATCTGACCGGATATTTGTTGGCCGGAATTCTCCGCAAGTTTTGATAACAGCTTTTCCACTCGTTCATTTTTTTCCGCGGCACGTACGGTAATTTCTATATCATTACCCAGTGCATCGTCATGAATAAAGCGAAATTTCACACCCACAAACTTATTGCCCCTTTCCTTTCATGGCTGTTTTCATTATAAATGTATATCTTTTTATATGCAATATTCCCGTCGTATTCGGTAAATTTCCGTCGTATAAGGTATAGTGCCTGCTTTCTTATTCCTCTGTTTAAGACGCAAAATGTTATTTGAAAGTGTTGATACTTCTTAACAGAGACAGGTAAAAGAAAAAGGTATGACCTTGTATCATACCTTTCTTATGGAGCTGACAAGCAGAATCGAACTGCCGACCTCCTCATTACCAATGAGGTGCTCTACCGACTGAGCTATGTCAGCGACTAGGCTATTATAACATATAAAACCGATACTTCAATGCTCTTCTTTCAAAATGTTACGCACTTTGCTTTTGATACGCTGTATGGCATTGTCCACGGATTTTGCATTTTTACCTATTTTTTTACTCATATAGGCAACACTGTGACCTTCAATAAGCATATCTAAAACTTTATTTTCCATACTGCTCAATTTGTTACGTATCATGTCTTCAAGATTGTGTAACGCTTCGGTTTCGGTAACTATTACCTCGGGATTATACTTCTCATCCGGTATGGCTAAAGGTATATCTTCTTTATCCTCCGTGTATATGGAAATGTATTCGTTGATAAGTTTATGTTTCTTTCTGTTTGCTCCTTTTATTGCGGAAAACATCTGTCTGTTTATGCACAGTGCCGCAAATGTATCAAAGGAAGCTTCTTTTGTTTCATCGTAGTTCAGTATGGCTTTGAAAAGACCTATCATTCCCTCCTGTAAAAGATCGTCCTTGTCCGCTCCCATCAGAAAAAGACCGGTCGCTTTTTTACGCACAAGGGACAAATACTCCTTTAAAAGATATTCCATGGAAACTTCATCACCCGCTTTGGCTTTTTTTATAATGCTATTTATCTTTTCGGTCTTCATGCTTTATCTTTAACAGTTTCCTTTTCTGTTCATTATCCAGATTGTCTATTATAAAGTTGGATTGTTTATCGCTCACCGATGCGCTTTGTCTTTTCTTTATTATCTCTCTTTGTAATTCCGATGCCGTCATTCTGAGTGCACCTTTGTGCAACACAGTCTTTTGTTCCATATAGTCGTTGGTGACAACCGTTATTTTATTGTTGTAACGTGCTTCGGTCACATATCTTTCAATGAAATTGTCCGCAGTCTGATTGCTTTTGGTAAACACCACCTTTATTTTATCATACTGCATAAGCGAGCCTATACCTTCCGGTACAAGATGCGCATCGAAGACCACTACAATCCGAAAACCGGTATAACCCTGATAATCGGACAGTATATCGCACAATGCCTTCCTGTTGTCCTCAAGAGGGCTGTTTTTGTCAAATATATCCGACCATGCGTTTATTATATTGTAACCGTCAACAAACAGGTATTCCATCGGTTTTACGCTTTTCTTTGCTTTACGGCTTCAAATATTACTATTGCCGCTGCACATGATGCATTCAGGCTGGTTATATTTCCCGATAAAGGTATATTTACGGTAAAATCGCAGTTCTTTGCCACCAACCTGGACATACCGGCTCCTTCGGAACCTATAACTACGGCAAGCGGTCCTTTCAGATCGGCATCATAATATTGCTTATTTGCATCCTTATCCGTTCCGCATACCCATAAACCTTGCTTCTTCAGCTGCTCTATAGCCGCATTTAGATTGGTCACTCTGGCCACCTTTATATGCAACAGGGCACCTGCACTGGCTTTCATTGCGGCGGCATTTACGGGAGCCGACCTGTGAAGGGGGATTATAATGCCGTGACATCCCGCAGCTTCGGCACTTCTGGCAATTGCTCCCAGATTATGCACATCCTCAATCTGATCCAGTATTACTATAAAGGGCGGCTCTTTTCTTTCTTTTGCAACATCCAGAAGATCGGATATTTCATAAAACTCAATCGGGGATATGTATGCCACAACACCCTGATGAGCCGGAATAATGGAGTCAAGCTTGGTATTGGATACCTGCTTTACCGGAATATTCTTCTTTCTCGCTTCGGAAAGTATTTTCAGTATAGACCCCTCTTTTTCACCGACACTTACCAGTATCCGGCTTATGAGACAATCCTTCTTTAAGGCTTCCAATACGGGATTTCTTCCCGCTATAACGGTATTTTTTTCTTCCATCATATATCCAACATGATACCCAACAGGTAATCAAGCCTTTCGTATTCTTTGTTGATATAAAGGTATCCCACAAGAGCCTCTAAAGCGGTAGCGTAGGAATAGTCTGCGGCATCGGCATTCTTAGGTTTGCTTCTGGGTTTGGCATTTCGGCCTCTTTGCACACAGTTTAATTCTTTTTCCGTCAAAATATCCATTATCTTCATAAGACTCTGTTTCTGACCTTTTGCATTTACATAAACGACCGCCATTTTATGAAGATCGGTAGGCTTGAAGCATCCCTTTGCCAAAAGATGCTCCCTTACATAAAGATCGTATACGGCATCACCTATGTAAGCCAGACTTAAAACCGGTATATCGGCAATATCTTTAATATGCAAATCCTTAAAAAACATTACATCTCCTTACTTAGAATATATTCCGCAATGTCTTTTGCCATCGTTGAGTCGGGATGTCGTTTCAGCACGGCATCTGCCATATCTTTTTTCTTAAAAGGTACATTGTCGAAACATTGACGTATATTAGCTATAAACAGCTCGTCCAAAGCATCGGAATATATCCTGCTTTTAATTATAACACCGTTTTTTAATGTAAGATGAATGACCACCTCTCCCCAGGAAAATCTGTTTGCCCACTCTATATCAAACTTGGGTGCTTCACCGTATCTGAACTCCCAGGAGGAATATATTTCATATGTTCTGTGCACTTCCGCCATGTCGAATTTGCGGTCAAATATATCTATCTCTTTTGAGCAGTCAAATATCTCGCATTGACCGAACTCTTCAACAAAAGCCTGCATTATTGCTTCACGTACCCGCTCCACCGTTATGCCGCTGTCATATTCTTTTAGATTGACAATCCTGCTTCGCACGCTTTTAATGCCTTTTATTTGCATTTTTTCTTTGCTGACCTGCAGGTATCTGCCCAATTTCTCCCGGTCTACATCCACAAGCACCGTTCCGTGATGCAAGGCTCTGTTTTTTCTGTATGTAAAAGCATTTCCGGAGAATTTGCCTTGATCCGTAACTATGTCATTTCTTCCGTTGACATATGCATTTATACCGAATTTACCGACCGCTTTAGTTATTATACCTGCTTGTATAAGAAAATCCTGACTGCTTCTGGGAAGTATAAAAGAGAAATTCAGATTACCCGCATCGTGATAAACCGCTCCCCCTCCCGTGGACCGTCTTGCCAGTTTCCCGCCTTCCGATTCCAACAGTTCCGTGCGGCATTCTCTCCAGGCATTCTGATTTCTGCCTATTACTACCGTATTGGCATTCTGCCAGAGAAACAATATGTTATCGTAATCGGTTACTTTATCTAAAAGATATTCTTCCAGTGCAAGGTTATACCACGGATTGAATGAGGTGTTTATAACAATGAGGTTGCTCATTTACCTTCCCCGTTTCCGGTCTTGTTGAAAGACAGTTTGTTTTCGGTACCGTTCAGCAGTCTCTTGACATTACTTCTGTGCATGAATATGGTAAGAGCGGCTAAAAAGCCCATTGATATGATAAAGAAAGGCTCATGATTAAGCAACCATGCAAATAGCGGAGAAAGAAACATTGCGGTAATGGAACCTAAGGAGACATATCTCGTCAGCCCCACTATTATTATAAATATCCCCAGCCCTATAAGTGCCACTCTCCAGTCGGTCATCAGTAGCACGGAAAGTGAAATCAGTATGCCTTTTCCGCCCTTGAATTTAAAGAACACGGGAAATATATGTCCTATGACGGTAAATATACCGGCTACAAGTGCACCGGACAGTTGGTCTTTAACTAATATATATCCCAAACCGGTGGTTATAACTCCTTTAAGCAAATCCAGCAAAAGTACCGCTATCGCAGCCTTTTTGCCCAAAACTCTCAACACATTTGTAAGACCCGCATTTTTACTGCCCTCATTCCTTATATCTTTTTTATAAAAGCGTGAAACCAGTATGGCGGAGTTCAAAGAACCCACCAAGTATCCGAAAACAGCCGATATTACATGCAGTAAAATATTCAATTCTCTTTACCTCGCTCCCGTATTATAAACCTTATAGGTGTACCTTCAAAATCAAACGTATCTCTTAGTGTGTTGGTCAGATATCTTTCATAGGAAAAGTGCATGAGATCCTTACTGTTTACAAAGATAACAAATGTAGGCGGTTGTGTCGATACCTGAGTCATGTAGTAAATTCTTAAAAGTTTTCCTTTATCCGACGGCGGCTGAACCATAGCTATTGCATCATTGAGAACATCATTCAGTACCCCTGTGGATATTCTTCTGTTTGCATTTTCATATACTTTGTCTATGAGCGGAAACAGATTCTCCACTCGTTTTCCGGTAAGTGATGAAATAGATATGACCGGAGCATATTGCATGAACGGCAACTCCGCCCTGACGGAATTTACGAATTTCTGATAGGTCTTGTTGTCTTTTTCCACAAGGTCCCACTTGTTCAATGCGACAATTGCAGCTTTACCCTGTTCATGGGCAAATCCCGCTATCTTGGAATCCTGTTCGGTAATCCCTTCCGATGCATCCACGATAAGTATGCATACATCCGATCGTTCGATGGCCGACCAGGCTCTTATGATACTGTACTTTTCTATGTCGGAAAATATCTTACTGCTTCGCCTGATACCGGCCGTATCGATAAAGGTATATTTCTTTTCCTCCCTTATCACCAATGAATCCAAAGCATCGCGTGTGGTTCCGGCAACGGGACTGACAATGGCCCGCTCTTCTCCGGTTATTCTGTTCAGTAAAGAAGATTTGCCCGAGTTGGGTTTACCTATTATTGCCACATGTATACTGTCATCATCCGATTGCTCCTGAATATCGGGAAGATGCTCCATAACATAGTCTAAAAGTTCGCCTATTCCCAGTCCGTGCATAGCCGATATGGGAAATATTTCCGCCAGTCCCAGGTTATAGAATTCATACAATTCCGCAGGAGGCTCTCCCGGCGAATCCGCTTTATTTACCGCAATTACCACAGGCTTTCCCGATTTATGTAGCAGTGATGCAACTTCCTTATCCCCCGCAGTAAGTCCGCTCTTTATATCGGTCATGAAGATTATAAAGTCGGCAGTGTCAATGGCAACTTCCGCCTGTCTTTTCATTTGTTTATACATTTCGTCCGAAGAACCGATTTCTATACCTCCGGTATCGATAAGCACAAACTCCCGACCGCACCAATCGCATTTAGTGTATATTCTGTCGCGTGTCACACCCGGGGTATCTTCCACTATGGATATCCTTCTGCCTGCCAGATAATTGAAAAATGCTGATTTACCTACATTAGGTCTGCCCACTACGGCCACTATCGGCTGTGCCAAATTCCCCGCTCCGCCTTTCAAATAAACTGGATAAATAATACCATATACATGGTGTTTTCTCAAGAATTGCCCGTTTATAAGTGTGTGTATCTATTTTATAAGTGTCTTTATGAATTCTTCTCCGTTATTGTCCGTAACGGTAACTGTCGTCTTGAGTTTCTTGCCGAGTTGTTTGTAGGACATATCATCAAGAAAATGTTCATCGCTTGCCTTCAGCATGGTACGGGAAATGAGGAGCTGCTCCCCTAGTTCTTTTCCTTGCAATTGTTCCGAAATGTCCTGTCCTGTCAGCAGTCCGGTCACCGTTATATTCTCTCCGAAGAAATTGTTTTTAATCTCATATACATCGATTTTCATATTCTTTGCGTACATACGAACTTTATCCGTAAGTTCTTTTATAAAAGGATAAGCCAGCACTCCGGTCGCTATACTTTTGTGCTTTGTGTTTTTCTCCGCCCTTTTAAGAAGTTTTTTGCTGTTTGATATCTCTTCAAGATAATTTTTTGCATCGTGTATGAAGTGTGTCATCAATCCTACACCGTTTTCTATCTGATAAAAATCATCATATTCTCCGAAAGAAGGAAGCTCCAAGCCGGCTTTTATATAAAATTCATCCGCCGCATAAACAAGGTTATATCCCGACTTCTCTTTAAATACTTTCTGATGTTTTTGTACCTGATTTATAACCTGAATACATTCTTCTTCGGTAAACGGCTCCAACGGATACAGCCCGTCCCTGTAACGGGTAAGCCCTGCGGGTACCACGGAAATGCTTTTAAGCGGCTGTCCTATACATGAAAGGTCCTTTATTGTTCTGTCTAAATGAGCCTTATCGTTTACATTCTTACACAGTACTATCTGGCAATTTAAGTCTGTTCCCGCTTCTGCAAGTACCGCCATTTTATCCAGCACATCCCCGGCATGTCTGTTGTTAAGCATGGTACATCTCAATTCGGGGTCGGTGGTGTGTACCGATATGTTTATGGGAGATAAATGCATTGCAGCTATCCTGTTAATTTCTTCATACGACATATTGGTCAATGTGACATAGTTTCCGGTCAAAAAAGAAAGCCTGGCATCATCATCCTTGAAGTACAGCGTTTCTCTCATACCTTTGGGCAACTGGTCTATAAAACAGAATATGCATTTGTTATGACAAACTTTCTCGTCATCTATAAGTTCCTTTTCAAAGATAATTCCCAGATCCTCATCAATATCTTTTCTGATCTCCACTCTTGCAAGTTTTCCGGTCTTGCCGTTTATAATTTCCAAAAAAACCGATTCATCGGAAATATGATACTGGTAATCGAAAATATCCTTTATACCGAAGCCGTTTACCGAAAGTAAAAAATCACCGGGTTTTATACCGGCTCTCTTCGCTAAACTTCCTTTCAATATCTGTTTAATTGCAATTGCCTTGTTTTCCATATAGCAAAAAGGCGATATATCATCGCCTTATAACATTACTTTTCCTCTTCTTTTTTTATTACTTCTTTTCCGTCATAATATCCGCATTCGTCACATACTCTGTGTTGACGTTTGAGAGTATGACACTGTGAACATCTGACAAGATTGGGCTCTTCCAGTTTATAGAAAGTCCTTCTTTTACGTTGTCTTTGTTTTGATACTTTACGCTTGGGTACAGCCATTTTACACCTCCTGCATTACTAACATTATTCTTTAAATAAATCCTTCAAAGCGGAAAATCTCCCGTTCTCTTCGCTTTGTTCAATGCATCCGCATTGCTTTTTGTTGAGATTGCTTCCGCATTTAGGGCACAATCCCTTACAATTACTCTTACACAACATTCTGTCGGGGATATTTAAATATACGGAATCGATTACCGCCTGGGAGATATCCAGTATACGACCGGAATACTCGTAGTTATCCGGGTTTTTTGAACCGTTCGCGCGTTCAAAAGTCTCTTCCATATGCACAGAGAAAGGGGCAGTAATGTCTTCAAGGCATCTGTAGCATTGCGCTTCCAACTGCCCGAAGATTTGTGCCGAAATGTCCAGGATGCCTTCATGGTTGTATATCTCACCTTCAATGTGAATAACACCCGGTACATCAACAATTGACTTACCGCTGCCGGTATTGCGGTCACTCAACTTATTTATATCGGTTGCAAATTGCTTTACAGCACCGTCTCTCTCTATAATATCGGTTATGTCAATCTTCATTTAATACCTTTCAAAAAAAACCGACAAGTGCTATTATATGGTTATCTCTTATGCCTTGTCAAGACAATTTTCCTTTACTTACCGTCTTCCAGCAGGCTTTTACACTGTCTGGCTATCTCCAATTCCTCATTTGCCGGAATTATCAGTATCCTTACATTGGATCGGTCTCTGCTTACATCGGTTTCGCCTTTTGCGTTGTTATTCTTCCTTCTGTCCATTTTTATTCCGAATATGTCAAGATTCTTGGTTATAAGCTCTCTTATGTATGCATTGTTTTCACCCACACCTGCGGTAAATACCAAAGCATCTATTCCTCCCATTACTCCCACATATTCACATACATATCTTTTAACTCTGTAAGCAAATATGGCCAGTGCCAGTGCAGCTCTTTTATTGCCTTCGTTTCTTGCTTTGACAAGATCCCGAAAATCACTGCTTATTCCCGATACTCCCAATAAGCCGGATTTATTGTTTAAATAATAATTGACTTCCTCCACCGTCATATTCTTCTTTTCCATTATGAAGGAGATTATGGACGGATCTATGGTGCCGCTTCTGGTTCCCATAGCCAATCCCGAAAGCGGTGTGAATCCCATGGAAGTATCTATGGATTTTCCTCTGTCAATAGCACATATGGAAGCTCCGCTTCCCAGATGGCAGGATACTATCTTTATCTTATCCAGAGGTCTGTCCATTAATTCCGCCGCTCTCTGAGCCACATACTTGTGATTGGTGCCGTGGAATCCATATTTACGTACTCTGTATTTCTCATACATTTCATAAGGAATAGCGTACATATATGCATAATCGGGTATGGTATGATGAAATGCGGTATCAAAAACAGCCACCATAGGCACATTTTTCAATACCTTCTGACACACTCTTATTCCCAATATCCCCGCAGGGTTATGCAACGGCGCAAGATCCACGCAATCCTCTATCGCCTTTATTACATCCTCATCTATTAAAGCGGGCTTGGTAAATCGCTCACCGCCATGTACTATCCTGTGCCCTACCGCATCTATTTCCGATATGCTCTTCAATACTCCTTTTCCGGGACATACTAAAGCATCCAGCATTAACTTAAATGCGTGGGAATGGTCACTTATCACGCATTCATCGGTACTTGATGAGCCGTCCGCACATGTATATGTATGAATACCGTTCGGCAGCCCTATTCTTTCACATAACCCTTTTGCCAGCATTTTTTCATTTTCGCTGTCAATCATCTGATACTTCAATGAAGAACTGCCTGTATTTATTACTAGTACTTTCATATCTACCTGACCTTAATATATTAAATTAAACACTCTGTGCCTGAACCGCCGTTATTGCAATAACTCCCACTATATCTTCCGCCGTGCAGCCTCTGGATAAATCGTTAACCGGTTTGGCTATTCCCTGAAGCAGAGGACCGTAAGCTTCCGCCTTTGCCAGTCTTTCGGTTAATTTATATGCTATATTGCCCGCATCCAGATTGGGGAAAATCATTACATTTGCTTTGCCTGCAACAGAACTTCCCGGTGCTTTTCTCTGACCTATCTCTTTTACTACGGCTGCGTCTACCTGCAGTTCGCCGTCCAGCAGCAGCTCGGGAGCTTTTTCCTTTGCCAATTTGGTAGCCTGAATAACTTTCTCGGTCAATTCGGATTTTGCACTTCCGTATGTGGAATAACTGAGCATTGCCACAACCGGCTGTTCTTCCACTAGCAGCTCAAAAGATTTTGCAGTGGAAATGGCTATCTCGGAAAGTTGCTCCGCATCGGGATTTTCCACCAAACCGGAATCTCCGTATGCAAACACACCGTTTGCTCCGTATTGGCAGTCGGGTACACACATTATGAAAAATGCACTGACTATCTTGGTTCCTTTTGCCGTTCTCAGTATCTGAAGAGCCGGCCTCAAGGTATCACTTGTAGAGCTTACCGCACCTGCCACCATTCCGTCTGCATCGCCCATTTTTACCATCATAACGGCAAAGTATAACGGATTCTCCAAAAGCTTATATGCTATATCCAATGTAACACCCTTTTCTTTTCTCAGCTGATACAGCATATTTGCATATTCATCAATTCTGTCGAATTTATCTATTTCCAATATCTTTTCCTCGGGGATATTTAAGCCCTTGCCGTTTTTCTTAACTTTTTCTTTATTTCCTAAAAGAATTATATCGGCAATGCCTTCTTTCAGTGCAACCGATGCCGCCTTAAGTGTTCTTATGTCTTCCGATTCCGGCAATACTATGGTCTTTTTATTACTCTTGGCTCTTTGTATTGTTCTTTCTAAAAATGTCATTTTATATCCACCTCAAATTTAAGTATTTAACTAATACATTATATTACCGTTAAATTATATATTCAAGTCAAAGCGAACAAAAACCTCCGCCTATCCGTTCATTTTTTTTATCAGACCTGCGGAGGTTTCTTTTTTTGTTTTTATTACCGTATTACTGTGTTATCGCATAAGTAAGATACAGTTCCTGATACGGTTTGTAAAGCCCTACCTTATATTGCTCCATATCCTTATATTCATTCATCTTCATCTCAAAATCACTGGAAGCAATCAGCTTGAATATGTCATCTTTCATGTCTTCATAATCGGTTCTGTCGATAAGCTTTATTATTACATGTCCTATCTCGGTCTCTATAAGATCCAGATCTCCTACGGAAGCCTTAAGTGCCCACTTAGATAATTCCGTTGTTCCTACTTCCTTCTTGGTAAATGTAAATTCACCCGGTTTTGCGGCATCATCGGTTTCCTCCTCCGACTCTTCGGCTTCCTTATCATTCAGGTCATCACTGTAAAGTTTCGCCAGTTCATAAATATCGCCACCGCTCTTTGCCATTTCAAATATCTCCGCGGCTTTTACTTTGGCTGCAGCTATAACATCCTCTGCAAGAGGTTGAAACTGATCGTCAACGGTACGTTTTAAAATAGTAACTACAGTAAATCTGTCTATCTCATCTCTGACGGCATTTCCTTCGGCATCAACCGAATTGTAATATGAGAGTGCTCTTTCTTCGGTTACCGCACTGATGTTTTGTTCTTCCAGATAGGTTGTGTATTGCTGTGCTCTCAAAGTCTGCCTGATAACTTTTTGCATTGCCTTAAATGATGTGCCGTAGAATAGCTTGGCATATTTGTCAAGATCATAGCCCGATTCATCCGCCGCTCTCTGAATGGCTTCCAACTGTATGGCTAAACTCTCCTCCAACTCTTCTTCATCAATCTTAAAACCCGTCTCTTTTATTTGGTCTAACATAATATATTGTTCCTGTATGGAATCCACTACACCTTCAAGCAGCATCTGACCGAAAGAACGCTGATTATCATATGCCGTCTTCATAAAAGCCGATATTCCTTCCGGTGTTGACAGATCAAAGCCGAGATTTCTGATATAGTCCTGATAATAGTTAGCAAAGACTTTATACTGTGTATTGGTCTGGTACATGAACTCTTCTTCGGCAATTTTATGATTGCCTATTTTAATATAGTTATTGGGTATCAAACTGGCTATAACGAAATAAATCAAACAAAGGCCGATGATAACGGCAAGCGTCAGAAATCCGTACCTTATTATTGTTTCTTCTTTGGATATTTCCTTGCTGCTCTTCTTCTTGACATCTTCTTTTTTGCCTTTAGCGACTGCCATTTCCTATCTCCTTTTTCTTAAGGTAAATAAACCGTTTTCCGTCTACCTATTCTACAATAAACGACTACTTTTTATCAAGCCTTATTTTGATTCAACAGCCCTTTTAAGTGTTTTTGTTACAAAATCCAACAATTCCTCGCTCTTTTTATCGGTATTCACCCTTATTTGTAAATCTTCCTGCGCTTTGACAGTATATTTGATACGCTCTTTATCCAGCACATCGGTAATCTTGCGAAAATGTATAGCATGCTCTTTTTCATATATCATGACAAAACCTTTGTTTGTCTGTACAATTTCCGATATCCCCAATCCGCATGCCATATTCTTTGCGTATGCCACATTTATTATATTAACGACATGACCGGGAGGCTTATTATACCGGTCTGTCAACTCGTCTATTATGTCCTCTTTTTCCGTAACCGTTGCGACCGTTGCTATCCTCTTATACATCTTAAGTCTGGATAAGTCATCGGATATATAGGACTTGTCGATATATGCACTTATATTTAAATCCACACTTGTTTCGGTAACTGCACCTTTAACTTTTTCTCCCCGTAAGTTTGCAATCTCTTCCGAAAGAATCCTGACATACATGTCATAGCCTACACCCTGCATATGCCCCGACTGATTTGCTCCTAAAAGGTCTCCTCCCCCTCTTATCTCCAGATCCTTCATCGCAATCTTGATTCCCGAACCGAACTCGGTATATTCTTTTATGGTCTGTAATCTCTTGGAAGCCTCTTCGGTCAGTTCTTTGCCTCTTTTGTAGGTGATATATGCGTAGGCAACCCTGTCCGATCTGCCCACACGCCCTTTAATCTGATATAACTGTGCTAACCCCAGTTTGTCGGCATCTTCTATTATGAGAGTGTTGGCATTGGATATGTCTATACCGGCTTCTATAATAGTGGTACACAGTAAAACATCATATTCTCGGTTTATGAACTTTATTATGGTATTTTCAAACTCTTTTTCCGGCATCTGTCCGTGTGCAACACATATCCTGACTTGATCTTTTAAGAGTGTTTTAAGATGATAAAACTTGCTGTCCATATCCATAACACGGTTATACAGATAAAAAACCTGCCCGTTACGGTCCTTTTCCCGTAAGATTACCTGCTTAATGAACTCCGGATCATACTCCATAACATATGTCTGTACCGGAAAACGTTTTTCCGGAGGATCGTATATGGTGCTGACATCCCTTATACCGGACAGTGCCATGTGCATGGTTCGGGGGATAGGTGTTGCGGTCAGCGACAGTACATCCACTGTGGGTTTTAACATTTTAATCTTTTCTTTCTGAGCCACTCCGAAGCGCTGTTCCTCGTCCACTACCAGAAGGCCGAGGTCTTTAAATGATACTTCCTTTTCCAGCAGCCTGTGCGTTCCCACAACAATATCCGTCTTCCCGCTTTTTATATCCTCTACCGTTTCAGTCTGTCTTTTTTTATCCCTTAATCTGCAAAGTAAATCTATGTTTACGGGATAGTTTTTCATTCGCTCCCGAAAGTTGTTGTAGTGCTGCAAAGCAAGCATGGTGGTGGGAGCAAGAAAGGCCACCTGTTTACCGTCCATTACCGCCTTGAATGCCGCACGTAAAGCCACTTCGGTTTTACCGTAGCCTACATCCCCGCACAACAGACGATCCATAACTTTTGTCGATTCCATATCGGCTTTTATCTCTTCCACACACTGAATCTGATCCTGTGTTTCCTCATATTCAAATTCGTTTTCAAAAGAAATCTGCCACGGAGTATCTTCGCTGAAAGCATGCCCTTTTACGGAACTTCTCTTTCCGTACAGTTCAATCAGTTCTTTTGCAATATCGCGGACGGCACTTCTGACTTTACTCTTCTGCTTTTCCCAGTCACGACCGCCTAATCCGGTAATTCTCGGAGCTCTGTCCGATGTGCCCACATATTTCTGGACCAGGTCCATTTTGTTTACCGGTACATATAACATGTCGTTGTTTTTATATGCAATCTTGATATAGTCCTTAATAATTCCGTCTATTTCAATCTTTTCTATACCCAGATATATGCCTATTCCGTGATGATCGTGCACGACATAGTCATTTGGTTGAATCTCGGCAAAGAAATCGGCATCCCTTATCTGCCGGCTTTTACCTCTTGTACTCTTACGGAATATACGGCTTACCGAAATACAGGCTATCTTTGCTTCTTTGGACACAAAACTCTCACCGTAACCGTCTTCAATTATATATATATGCCTGGGTATAACGGTGGGATTTTCCTTAGGCTTAATGATATGTACCGTATATCCGTTATCTTCAAAGAAACCTTTTAAGTATTCGGTATGTTTTTTTCTGTCGGAAGAAATGAATATCCGCATATTGGCGGCTCTGTACTCGGCTATATCGTTCAAAAACAGCTCCATATCTCCCTTGTAGGAGCATGTTTCTTCAAACGTAATATCAAAATCCCGGTAAAGAGGAATACTGTAATCCGACTTCTCATATACAAGTACCAATTGCGGTTTAAGGCAGGAATACAGTGAATAGATGTCTCTTTGCATCTGGCATGCATCTTTGAAGGTCTTTTTCTTTTGCAAAAGATTGACGCAGGCGTTTGCATATTCTTTGTATACGGTATCCGCCACCGAATGACATTGCAAATCGTCATGTATAACCGTAAGTATGTCTTTATCGAAATATGTGCCGGTCATAGCACATTTATCGGTCGCGGCATAATATCTGTCCATAATCTTTGCATAGGTACCCTCGTTAAACTGCTGCAAGTCCCATGAGTCGGTTATCCGTTCTTTGAGCATACTCTCATCATTCCAATCCAAGATAAACTCACTGAAAGGTATTATGACAACATTATTAACCGTTTCTACAGATCTTTGCGAATCGGCATCAAAAAACCTTATACTGTCTATCTCATCTCCGAAAAACTCACACCTTATCGGGTTGTGGTAATTGCAGGAAAATATATCCAATATGCCGCCCCTTATACTGTACTGTCCCTGTTCCTCAACAAGAGCTTTCCTTACATATCCTAAACGCATCAATATATCGGAAAGAGTCTGCATATCGTGCAATTCACCTTTCTTGAGGTTTATAACGCTTTGCAAAAATACCTGTCTGGAAGCCGTACCTACTGTAAGTGCTTCGGTGCAGGCAACAGCCGCCTTAAAATCGCCTGTTGCTATTCTGTATAGCGCTTTAAGCCTGGCCTGTTTATCATTTCCGCTGTATGCGTCAATATCAAAAAGCATCAGCTCTCTGGTCGGTATATGTACCGCATCATCACCGTAAAAAGAAATGAGGTTACGGTGTACAGATAAAGCGGCAGTTCTGGAATGAGTCACTATTAACAGCTTTCTTGATACCGATGAGGCTGTAATGTGGCTTATAAGGGGGCATAAAGAAGTCCCCGGTCCGGACAATCCTACGGGGGTCTGTTTCAACGCTATGCAGTCCGCTACCCCTATAAGCTGAGGGATATCGGAAAAGACCTGTATGAAAGGATTCATTTAGCTAAACATCACCTCTGTCATTCTTCTTGTTATATCTGTTCATAGCTATATCTATACCTTCCGTCACAATACATGTTATTGCTTTTATCAAGTCCTGTAAAGTGTTGTCTATAATCTCTTTTTCGCTTTTGGGAAATCTGCCCAGCACATAATCTATAGCATCAATATGCTCATGCTTTCCTATTCCCACTCTTATGCGTATAAACCGGTCGGTACCCAGATGACTGAGAATCGATTTCATTCCGTTATGCGAACCGCCACTTCCCTTATAGCGTATACGAAGTTCTCCCACAGGAATATCCATATCGTCATATATGACAATAAGTCCGGAAATATCCACCTTGTACCAGTCGGTAAGTGCGCGTATACTCTGACCGCTCAAGTTCATGTAAGTCTTAGGTTTGGCAAGAACAACGGGAACGTTATTGATAAAGCCTTCCCCGACATTGGCCTGACAGAGATTTTTTTTAACCTTGATAGAATAAACATCGGCTAATTTGTCAACCGCCATAAAACCGATGTTGTGTCTTGTGTTTCTGTATCTGAGCCCTATATTTCCCAGCCCCGCTATTAAATATCTGTCCATCACTTTTCGTTTCTTCCGCCGCCCGGCATTTTGAAAAGAGCGGACATGGAGGTATTGGTATATATCTTGTAGATAGCCTCGGAAAACAATTTTGCAACGCCTACTACCTCTATTTTATCTATCATCTTTTCCTTGGGTATCGGTACGGTATCCAGAAGATACATTCTCTCAATCTTGGAATTCTTAATCTTGGTTACGGCATCGGCCGATAATACTCCGTGTGTTGCATATACCAGGACTCTTTTTGCTCCCATATCCACAACGGTATTTGCGGCTTTTGTTATGGTACCTGCGGTATCTATCATGTCGTCTATAATAATCGCGGTCTTTCCTTCGATATCCCCGATTATATTCATCACCTCGCACTCATTGGCTTTTTCTCTTCTTTTATCGATAATGGCAATGGAAAGGTCGGTTAAATCCGCCATCTTTCTTATTCTGTTTACCGACCCCATATCCGGTGCAACCAATATGAAATCCGATTTATCTTGCCCTTTCATAATATCCGTAATCATATCGGAGAATATTATCAAACCTTCGAGATGATCTACGGGTATATCGAAAAATCCCTGAATCTGAGGTGCATGCAAATCCATGGTCAGTATCCTGTCCACGCCGGCGGTGGTAAGTAGGTTTGCTACAAGCTTTGCCGAAATGGGATCTCTTGCACGAGCCTTTCTGTCCTGTCTTGCGTAACCGAAATACGGCATGACGGCTGTTACTCTGGCACATGACGAGCGTTTTAAAGCATCGGTCATTACCAGCAGTTCCATAAGATTTTCATTAACCGGAGGACAGGTGGACTGAATTATGAAAACATCCGATCCCCTTACCAGTTCGTTTATCATAACTTGAATTTCTCCGTCGGCAAATCTACCTACTTTTGAATCCAGAAGCGGTACTCTCAGGTAGTTTGAAATTTCCGCAGCAAGTTTAAGGTTAGCGTTGCCTCCCATAATTTTAATATCATTTCTGGCCAATATACCTTCCCCCTATCTATTCCTTTTTCATTCTGCCGGTTTTTTCCATCCAACCTTCTTTGTTAACCTGTTGTGCTCTTGCAATTGCCAGCGAGCCGGACTTTACATCTTCCACAACAGTAGAACCTGCTGCAACAAAGGTATTGTCCTGCAATTCCACCGGTGCAACTAAAGTACTGTTACACCCTACAAACACATTATTGCCTATCTTTGTTTTATGTTTTTGTTTGCCGTCATAATTAGCGGTAATGACACCGCAGGAAATATTGCAATGCCTGCCTATCTCGGCATCTCCCGCATAAACAAAATGCGGTATTGTCGTATTGTCATCTATTACTGTTTTTTTCAGTTCTACAAAAGTTCCGGCTTTTACATTATCCTTAACTGTTGTATCGGGGCGAATATATGCAAAAGGACCTATTGAACAATTCTTACCTACGGTGCTTTGCAACACAACGGATTTCAGAACCGTTGTGTTCTCGCCTATCCCGGAAGACACAATCTTGCTGTCCGGTCCTATTACACTTTTGGCACTTATGAAACTGTCGCCTTCAATAAAGCAGTTGGGATATATCACGGCTTCAGGTTCAATTTTTGCTAAATAATCGATATATGTTTCTGTTACCGACAGAATACGCACTCCGTTTTCTATATGCGATATGTTTATTTCCGTTTTGATATCCTCACATGCACGGTAATATTCCAAAGGACTATACACACGCATATATCCGACTTTACCCTTTTTATTCATGTACTGATCAATAAGTTCGTAAGAGCAGTAGAATAAATCCTCAGGCACTTCAAAACCTTTTTGGTCATGGTAGTAACCCAAAGTGAAAAGTTTATACTCCAGTATTTCATAAGGCGTCATCCCGAATACTTCCCTGTCCCTGTAATCGGCGAAGTATTCCATCTGTTTAATAATAAATCCTTTATCTTTCATTTTTTTATCTCCAATAAAATTATACAACAACGGTTTGCTTTTTTCACCCTTGTTATATGCCGATTTCCAAAATAACCTGTTTCCCGCTATCAGGTTGCACGGTTAAATACCTGTTATCTCTTTTTGATAACAGAGCACCCTCTCTGCATTCAATCTTTTTAAAGCCAGTGGTTATCTCTATCTCAACAGGTTCCATCTTCAATGCAGCCAGTTTCACAGTTATATGCTTCTTTTTCAAATCCCACTCGATATCCGCAATACAGCCGCATCTGGTACGAATTCCCTTCAGCTTCCCTTTATTCCAATCGTCAGGCAATGCCGGCAAGACGCGTATAAATCCCGGCTTGGAGAATATGAGCATCTCTATCATGGCTGCAGTAAATCCTAAATTGGCATCAATCTGGAACGGAGGATTTTTACCGAACGGGTACATTGTAAGTCCCTGGTCTCTCCAGTCGTTATGATAGGTAAAAAGATTGGCTCCGGTGCACGATCTCAATATGTAGTTTAAGCATGCCAATGCACTTTCCCCATCTTCCAGTCTTGCATAGATATTTGCCATATGCGCATAAGACCAGCCGGTCTGCTGTACAAAGCCCGTGAGCAGCCTTTTGTCTACAGCGGTTTTCAGGGCATCATATATTCTCGGGTTGTTCTCTTTTGTTATCTCATACCCGGGAAACAGAGGATATATATGCGATTGGTGTCTGTGGTAATAGTTATCCTTAAGATCGTCATACAACCATTCCTTCATGGCTTTGTCTTCATTTACTTCATATTCCGGCATTTTTGAAAGCATGGTCTCCCATTCGGAAATGCTTTCCCGTTCAATGCCCAGATGCTTACATGCGGTTATGAGATTGGTTATACATTCTTTCGCAATTGCCACATCCATGGTGGCATTTACACACATCATGGAGCGATTCTCATGTATCGGAACGTTTTCCGGAGAGATAGACGGAACAAAGATATACTTTCCGTTGTCGCCTGTGATGAGGAAATCTTCATAGAACAGTACCACCTGCTTCATAAACGGAACCGCTCTGTGCTTCAGAAATTCTTCATCTTCCGTAAAAAGCCAATAATCGTAATAGTGAGCGGCAAGCCAGCCTCCCGCAGCTATCCACGAGTTCCATTTTCCCGATGTGCCGCATATTTTTCCGTGAGTACTCATGCATATGGGAACAAGAATCCCTCTGCAGTTATATATCTTCTTTGCGTTTTCCTTGAAATGCGGAATAAAGGAATCAAAATAGTCATACAGTGCCAATGACGACTCAAACAACCCCAAGGGCAGTGAAGCCCAGTAACACATCTGAACATTCTCGTCGTTATGTATATCCGAATCCCATTTGGGCTCATATGAACCGTTCCAGATGCCTTGCAGATTAACGGGTAACCCGTTTTTTCCGGATGATGATATGTACAGGTATTTACCGTAATTAAACATGGTGTGAAACAGGTCTGCTGGCTTTTTATTCTGATATGCCTCTAAAAGAATCTCCTCGTTGGACATAAGCTCCGTTTCGTCACCTAACGTAAGGCTTGCGGTGTTATACAGTTTATTCCAAACGGCAATATGGTCTTTTTTCAATTGACTGTAATCATATTGTTTGACGGTTTTGATAAGCCTGTTTATTGCTTTTTTTTCATCCTCATATATGTACAGCATTACAAACAGATATATTTTTTCAGCTGCCTTGACGGATATGAATTTATCGTCATATTCCACGCTGCCTTTATCCGTTTTAACAAAAATCACCGCTCCGTGCTTTCTGCCGTCTTTATACTGCGAATTGAACACGAGACAGTTGTCTTGAATACAGGTGAAACTGTCCAAATAATTCTCTCCTCCCGCAACCGAATCAACGGTTATCTTCAGGTCTAAAGGTCTGTTGTCCGAAGAGAACATACTCGTACATATGCATCCGGTATCGTATGACACAAAGCTTTCACGTGTTATCTCTGTATCTCTTTCCTTCCATCTGACGGTCGCAACGGCGGAGACAAAATCCAGTGTTGCGCTGTAATCGGTAAAAGTTTCATCGGGTTTTCTGTACAGACAGATCTCGCAAAAAGGCTGATAAGGATCTACATTATAGACCTCTTTACAGCACTCTTTAAATTTTTCATTAAAATATTTTTCACCCTCGGAGTACTTCTCTTCCAGCATAAGTTTCCTGACATGAGGAAGATGTTTGTAAAAAGGCTCATAATCCGGTTGCTTCTGATAGCGGAAAAGCCTTTCGTGATTGAGTAATATCTTTTCTTTTTGTATATTGCCGTAAACCATGGCACCGACATGGCCGTTTCCCAAAGGTAATGCGTCCTGCCAGTCGGATGCCGGTATTCTTTTCATCATTAAATCCGCCATAATATACCCCCCCTTAAGCATATAATAGCACAGTTGATGTAATAACTTCAGCAGGAAATGGAATTTGAAGATATTACTTGTCTCTTATCAGAACAATCCCGTTATTTTACCCTCATTATCAATATCTATGGCTTCGGCTGCAGGCACCTTGGGCAGTCCCGGCATTGTCATTATCTCTCCCGTAAGAGCTACGATAAATCCCGCTCCCGCCGATATACGTAAATCACGCACGGTGATAGTAAAGTTCTCAGGTCTGTTGATCAGTTTTACATTGTCGGAAAAGGAAAATTGCGTTTTTGCTATACATACCGGAAGGTTGTTGTAGCCTTTACTGTTGATTATCTTAAGCACCGCCTTGGCTTCCGATGTAAATTCCACACCGTCCGCTCCGTATATTTTTGCGGCAACGGCCTTAATCTTTTCCGTTATGGAAAGGTCACTGTCATAGCAGTACTCAAACCTGCTCCGCTTTCTGCAAAGTCTTACCACTTCTTTTGCCAGTTCTATTCCGCCTTCTCCGCCTTGCTCCCATACCAGACATTCCACCGCTTTTACTTTAACCGATGCACATCCTTTTTTTATGACATCAATTTCTTCCTGAGTGTCTTTGGAGAACTTATTAATTGCCACTACTGCGGGAACCTTGAATACTTCGGTTATATTCTCAATGTGTTTGTAAAGATTGGGCATGCCTTTTTCCACCGCTTCCGCATTGGGAATTCCCAATTCTTTTTTGTTTACGCCGCCGTGATACTTCAAAGCTTTTACCGTAGCCACAATAACCACCGCATCGGGTTTCAGTCCGGTAATTCTGCATTTAATGTCACAGAACTTTTCCGCACCTAAATCCGCACCGAATCCCGCTTCGGTTACCAGATAGTCGCTTAATCTCAATGCATACTTAGTAGCCATGATACTGTTACAGCCGTGGGCTATATTGGCAAAAGGTCCTCCGTGCACAAATGCCGGTGTGCCTTCAAGAGTCTGTACAAGATTAGGTTTTATTGCATCTTTAAGAAGCACCGCAAGAGCCCCTTGTGCATTGAGCATTGATGCCGTTACCGGTTCTCCTTCAAAATCATATCCGATTATAATTCTGCCTAACCGCTCTTTTAAATCTTCTATACTGTCGCTTAAGCAAAGTATCGCCATAATCTCGCTTGCTACCGATATATCAAAACCGTCCTGTCTGGGCATTCCGTTGGATTTGCCTCCGAGACCGTCAATTGTATATCTCAACTGTCTGTCATTCATATCCAGACATCTTTTCCAGGTTACAAGTCTCGGGTCTATTTTAAGTTTATTTCCCTGATAAATATGATTATCAACCAGTGCCGCCAGAAGATTGTTTGCGGCGGTTATTGCATGAATGTCACCGGTAAAATGAAGATTAATATCTTCCATGGGGATAACCTGAGCATATCCTCCCCCTGCGGCACCTCCTTTTACTCCGAATACGGGACCTAAAGAAGGTTCTCTTAAAGCCAGCATGGACTTTTTCCCTATTTTCCTTAATGCGTCGGCAAGCCCTATACTGGTTGTGGTTTTTCCCTCACCGGCAGGTGTGGGCGTAATGGCCGTGACAAGTATAAGTTTACCGTCTTGCTCTTTTCCGGCTAAAGCGGAACTTTTCACTTTCGCCTTATACGGTCCGTACAACTCCAAGCTTTCTTCTTTGATTCCTATGGACTTTGCAATTTTAGTAATGGGTTTTATTGCCGCATTTTGAGCAATTTCGATATCTGTCAGCATATGACACCTTCCTTTTCTTTAATTATTCATACTGATTTATTATACATCAAACCGTGTTTGAATGTTATAAAACATCAAATTCATCTTTAAAAACATCAATGCTCATGGTCACTTTACCGGGAAGTTTTTTAATCATGAACAGATATGCCTTGGTTATATTCTCCATAAACTCTTTTGTGTCTTTGTGTTTGACTATAACTCTGGTTCTTATCTTATCATGCAGCTTTGCAATTCCGGCTTTGGAAGGAGCATATACCGTCATGGACGTTTTGCTTAACAGTCTGTAGGCTATATCGGCATATTCTTCACTTAAATGTCTCTCGGATGAAGAAAAGATTAAGAAAGCCATATTGGTATAAGGGGGAAGGGACAAAACTTTACGAACTTTAAGTTCCGACAAGTAAAAGGACTTGTAATCCTGCCTGATAGCACTGGTTATTAAAGGCGAGTCCACGTTATATGCCTGAATTATCGCCCTTCCTTCCAGGTCGGCTCTCCCCGCTCTGCCCGACGACTGAGTTATGAGCTGGTAGGCATTTTCATTGGATTCGTAAAAGGCTCCGCATCCCAGAGCATCGGCATTTAAGATTCCCGCCAGCGTTACCAGCGGGTAATCATGACCCTTTGCTATCATCTGAGTGCCTATCAGAATATCTATCTTTTCCTTCTCAAAACGCTCCAATATTTCCTTATGGGAGTTTTTCATACCGGTGGTATCCTGATCCATCCTGATTATGGTCGCTTCGGGAAACAATTCATGCAGCTGTTCTTCGCATTTTTCCGTACCGGTACCGTATTCCATCATGGTTGCCTCGTTACATTCGGGACATATGCTGCTCTTCTTTTGCATGTGTCCGCAATAATGGCATATGAGGTTATTTTTCCCTTTATGGTACGTTAAGGTAACATCGCAATGCTGACATTTCACAACGGCTTTGCAGGATGTGCATAGCTGTATTGAGGAATATCCCCGTCTGTTGAGAAACAGTATGGTCTGCTCTTTGTTGTCCAGATTTTTCTTTATTTCATTCAGTAAGGTTGCACTGAACACCGACAGCTTTCCGTTTATGGCATCTTCACGCATATCCACAAGCGTGACTTCCGGCAACTTACCCGATGCCCTGTTGGTCATGGTAAGCACTTTTCCCGACTTTTCAAACGCTTTGTATGTAGTAATCTTAGGTGTCGCCGAACCTAATACAAGAACGGCCTTTTCCATCTGCGCCCGTTTATCTGCAACAAAATCGGTATGATACCTGGGCGTTCTGTCGGATATATAGGAACTGTCATGCTCCTCGTCTATAGCAATAAGGCCGAGGTTGTTAAAAGGTGCAAATATACAGCTTCTGGTTCCCAAAGCTATTTTAACCTCACCCCTTTTTATCTTCATCCACGCATTATATCGCTCTTTCATGGATAAACGACTGTGCATAACTTCAATATTATTACCGAACCGCTGTGTGAAGCGTCTGACCATCATGGGTGTAAGGGCTATTTCCGGAACCAATACAATAACATCCTTACCTTTGTTTACAACTTTCTCGGCCAGATTCAGATATACTTCGGTTTTACCGCTGCCCGTTACGCCGTGTATAAGGTATTTGTCATATATGCCCTTTTCTATCGACGAAGATATTGTATCGGTCACATATGCTTGCTCGGCGGTAGGTATTTTATCACTCGGCTGTATTTCGTCAATTTCTTCAGAAACAATATCGGGCTTCACGGGTTTATCGAAAAGTTCTATATATCCCTTCTTTACCAATGTCGACAGAACGTTTCGGGAAATGTTCTCATAGCAGGAAAAATCATTGACCGTTATATCTTCATAAGTTGATAATAAATCCAGTACCCTTAAGTGTCTTTCATTTTTTATAACATCTCCGTATATGAGATTCGCCACCTGCTCGGAAGTTATCTTAAGCCTGGCCGCTTTCTCAAACTTCTTTTTGATGTTGCGCACACCCTGCTCGACAATCTTAATTCTGTCTTCTTTAAGTAACCTGTTCAGCTCCTTTATACCGCCTTCCAGGGAATGCAGATATGTATTAAACAGGGTAAGCGTTCCGTCTTCCTGAAGAATAAGTTTTTCCACCGATACCTTTAGACCCAAAGGAACCATAGCACTTAATACCTGTCCGTAAGTGCAGAAATATTGGTCTCTTATCTGTTTGGCAAGTATAAACATGTTCTTGGAAAGTACCGCTTCATCGTCTAATATTTCCGCTATGTACTTCATTTTTATGTTTTTCAGTTTTTCGGTATACGGTACGAAGTTCAGAAAATATGCGACCTTCTTGGTGTCGGCTCTTCCGAAAGGCACCAAAATGCGCATACCGGTCTCAAGATACATATACATATCCTCAGGTACAAGATAGTTATATACCTTGTCAAATGTTCTTGTCGTATTATCCAGTATTACGGCAGCTACCGTTACACTTTTCATCAGATTTTAGTATGCCACAGCCCAGACAACCATGTGTTTTGCAGGCTTACCGCAGCATACACAGCAGTCTGACAGTTTTTCCTGCACAAAAGGTATACATCTGGAAGAAACCGAAGCTTTTTCTTTAAGTTCCAGCTCGCACGATAAATCTTTGCACCACATGGCTTTAACAAATCCGCCTTTTGTCTGTATTATATCTTTCATCTCTTCTACGGAGTATGCAACAAAAGTGTTATTGTCCAGATTGGCTTTTGCTTCTTCAAACATATTCTTCTGTATCTTATCCAGAAGCTCCTTTACCGATTTATCTATATCGGTAAGGCTTAACGCAATCTTTTCTTTTGTATCTCTGCGAACGGCAAGACACTGATTGTTCTGTATATCTTTAGGACCTATCTCCAGTCTTAAGGGTACACCCTTCATCTCATATTCGGCAAACTTCCAGCCCGGAGACTGATCGGACACATCGGTTTTTGCTCTTAATCCGGAAAGTTTCAGTTTTTCCAGCAGCGCATCGGCAGCTTCCGAAACGTCTTCTTTATGCTGGGCAATCGGTATTACCATAACCTGAACCGGTGCAACCTTAGGAGGCAATTTCAGCCCTGAATCATCGCCGTGAGTCATTATAATGCCGCCTATTATTCTGGTGGACATTCCCCATGATGTCTGGAAAGGATTTTTCAAAGTATTGTCTTTATCGGTAAACCTGATATCAAACGCTTTTGCAAAGCCGTCGCCGAAATAGTGGCTGGTAGCGCTTTGCAATGCTTTTCTGTCATGCATCATGCACTCTATCGTGTAGGTTTCTTCGGCACCCGCAAACTTCTCTTTCTCGGTTTTTTGCCCTTTTATTACCGGCATTGCCAGATAATTTTCACAGAAATCCGCATATACATCCAGCATTTGATGAGTTTCTTCTCTGGCCTCATCAACCGTAGCATGTATGGTATGACCTTCCTGCCACAAAAATTCTCTGTGTCTTAAAAAAGGTCTGGTGGTTTTCTCCCAACGAACCACCGAACACCACTGGTTATATTTCTTGGGCAGATCTCTCCACGATTTTATAATATTCTTGTAATGGTCACAGAAAAGCGTCTCGGAAGTAGGTCGTACACATATTCTTTCGGTAAGCTCCTCCGAACCTCCCAAAGTCACCCATGCCACCTCGGGGGCAAATCCTTCCACATGATCTTTTTCTTTCTGTAAGAGCGACTCGGGTATAAACATAGGCATATATACATTTTCATGACCTGTTTTCTTAAACATGTCATCCAGTATTTTCTGTATGTTTTCCCATAATGCATAAGCATAAGGCCGCAACACCACACACCCTTTAACCTGCGAGTAGTCTATGAGTTCGGCTTTTGTTACTACATCGGTATACCACTTTGCAAAATCTATATCTCTTCCGGTAATCTGCTCTACATCCTTTTTCCCTTGTGTCATTTATTCCGTCTCCTGCTTTTTATGTTTTTCCTTAACCAGGTTTATTTCTTTTATAAAAGTGTCCATATCGTCAAAATCCTTATACACCGAAGCAAACCGTACATATGCCACATAGTCTATGTCTATAAGGTACTCCAGTACTTTATCGCCTATTTCTCTGGAAGTCACTTCCCTTAAGTGACGTTTATGAAAATCCAGTTCCATGGCATTTACGATATCCTCCAGTTTGTCGATGGAAACGGGACGTTTGGCACATGCAATCATCAGCCTGTTGAGCAGTTTTGCTTTATCGAAATTCTGTCTTGACTGGTCCTTTTTTACTACGATTATGGGTTTTCTTTCAATGTTTTCATAAGTTGTAAAACGTTCTTTGCATTCTAAGCATTCACGCCTTCTTCTTATGGCATAACCCTCTTCCGACGGTCTTGAATCGATAACCTTGTCTTCCTCATGTCCGCAATTTGGGCATTTCATTTTATGTATATCCTTTCGTACAAATATCTAAAAACTCTTAAATAACATCTTTTTAAATTATATTCCATAACGGTATTAATCGCAATGTACTTAAGATATGAGATATTGAGAATCACTGAATTTTCACAAGCCTTGCAAATTCCAGCACCATTCTCTTTACTCCGGCCATATCGAAATTCACTTCCACTATATCCATTCCGTTATCGTCATACAAATCCTTTATGGAACCTTCCCCGTATTTCTTGTGCATTACCCTGTCGCCGATGCTGTAATCCTGTTTATTCACGGAAGCTTCCGTCGAAGTTTTCAGGCCCGGAATATTCACAGGTTTCCCGCCTTTTGTCACCGACACCGGTTGCGATGAAGTAAACCAATCAAAGGAGGAACCGCTCTTTTCTCTTCTTGAGAAAGCGCGTTTACCGCTGTTTATGAGTTCCTTGGGTATTTCCTTCAGAAAACGTGATTGTTCGCACGGTTCGGTCTTGCCGTATCTGGTTCTCTCCTCGGCATGTATGCAATACAGTATATCCATCGCCCTTGTTATTCCTACATAACACAACCTTCGCTCTTCCTCTAAGCCGTGGGCACCCTCGCTCATGGACAAATTTGACGGAAACAACCCTTCTTCCATGCCTACCAGAAATACAACCCTGAACTCCAGTCCTTTTGCCGAATGCAGAGTCATTATGGAAATGTAGTCGTCCGATTCTTCTTCCTTGTCGGTATCGGTAGCCAACGTGACATTTTCCAAAAAAGTCTCCAAAGACAGCAGTTCTCCGAAATCTTCCTGCTGTGATTGATTCATTGTAACAATAGCACTCTTTAACTCTTTTATATTCTCCACTCTTTCTCTGCCGTAATTAACATCTTCCGATATATAGTATTGATCTATTCCGGTAAGTTTCAGAATGTTGTCGTAAAGCTGCTCCAATTGTCCCGGCACGTTATACTCTTTCAACTGCTCAATCATATCACTGAAAGCCTTAAGTTTTTCCGCTGCCGAAGACAGCTGCTCATACCTGTCGGCATTTTTAACAATCTCATAGGAAGAAAGATATTCACGGGCGGCTATTGACTGTATTCTTTTTACGGTGGTATCGCCGATACCTCTTTTGGGCTGATTTATTATTCTAAACAGCGACGCGTCATCGTCTGTGCTGAATACCACTCTCATATATGCGAGCACATCTTTTACTTCCTGTCTGGAAAAGAAGCTCAAACCTCCGAATATCCTGTAGTTTAAACCCCTTTCGCGAAAAATCCTTTCAAATACCCGGGACTGGGCATTTGTCCTGTACAGTACCGCGAAGTCTTTACAGGAATATCCCTTTTCCATAAGTTTTTTTATTTCATTTGCAACATATACGGCTTCATTCAGCTCATTATATGCCTTATACACGTTTATCCTGCTGCCCTCAGGTTTGCTTGTCTTAAGGGTTTTACTCTTTCTCGAGACATTGTTTTTAATAACGGCATTGGCGGCTGTCAATATGTTTGCGTAAGAACGGTAATTGGTTTCCAGCTTTATAACCGTACAATCGGGAAAATCTTTTTCAAAACCCAGTATATTCTTTACATTGGCTCCTCTGAAACCGTAAATGGACTGGTCGTCATCACCTACCACAAAAAGATTCTTATGTTTCACGGAAAGCATTGCAAAAATCCTGTATTGGGCTATGTTGGTATCCTGAAATTCATCTATCAGTATATATTTGAAAATTTTCTGGAAGTACTCCAGTATATGCCTGTTATCTTTAAGAAGAAAATATGTATTGAGTATTATGTCATCGAAATCCATGGCATTGTACTCTTTCATCTTAATCTGATAAAGTTCATATATCCCGGCAACCGCTTTTTTCTGGAAATCGTTTGCGTTTGCAGCCGCATATTCTTTATATCCTAAAAGATCATCCTTGGCTCTGCTTATCTCCGAAGCGACATAAGCGACAGGAAAAGCTTTATCGGAGATATTGAGCTGTTTCATGCAGTTTTTAATAACACTCTTTTTATCGTCGGTATCGTATATGAGAAAGTTGTTTCTGTAGCCCGCATCTTCGGGATATTGCCTTAACATTTTTAAGCAACAGGAATGAATTGTGCCTATCCAGGGGAAATATATCTTCTTATCTTCTTCACATAAAGCATATACCCTTTGCTTAATCTGATCTGCGGCTTTGTTTGTAAAGGTAATGGCCAATATCTGATTCGGACGGGCAAGACCCTGCTCGAGAATATATGCTATCCTTCTTGTCAGCACTCTTGTCTTTCCGGAACCTGCTCCCGCCAGCACCAGAACCGCCCCTTGTGTACGGGTAACCGCTTTAAGTTGTTCTTCATTCAGATTATCCGCTATACTGTTGCTTTTTAATGACATTACAAACCTCTTTATACTTACCGTCCAGGATATTTTACCATTAATAAGTCTCTATTGAAAGAAACAATATGTGTTGAAGTGTTATATCCGGTATGATACCATTCATTTATTGTAATCAATCTATGTGAGGTTTGATATGGCAGAACAGTTAAACACACGTCTTCGCTTTGTCAGGACTCTTACCGGTCAGGAAGTGGACAGGGTCCCTTTTATGAGGGTCTTCGGCGGGACAAACCATGCGCTTCCTTCGTGGCTGGAAAAACGACCTAACCTTTCAAGATATATGGATCAACTTTTAGGGTTTGAAGGGGCATACAGAGGCTGGGCAATAGTTCCGGCAAACTACAATCTCTGCGGGCTTCCTGAGGATATATGTATTGAAGACAGGGGTTCGGTACGGATTTATAGAAACGGTATAGGTGAAATAAGGACATGGTCTAAAGACAGTGATTATCATAGCGGAGTTATAGAGTACGCTTTGAAAACCGCAGATGACTGGGAAAAGATAAGACCGTATGTCGTATGTGATGTGGAAAAAAGAATACCTCGGGATATAGATGAACTTGCCGAAATTTACAAAAACAGAGATTATCCGCTTCAGCTTACCTGCGGAGGTGTTTACGGATTTATCCGAAGGCTTGCCGGCGATGAGAATCTCGGATATATGTTTTACGACAACCCCGATACGGTAA
This sequence comes from Bacillota bacterium, assembly GCA_022706885.1. Classification (GTDB taxonomy): domain Bacteria; phylum Bacillota; class Clostridia; order DUPQ01; family DUPQ01; genus DUPQ01. The sequence continues at coordinate 8,849 of JAKJBR010000002.1, read as the reverse complement.
AAGAAATTATTACCGAATATATTAATATGCTGCTGGAACTGTGGGAAAGGCTTTGCGACAAAATACGATTCGATCTTATAGAAAGCTGGGAGGACATGGCCTACAAATGCGGTTCCATTATATCTCCCGAACACTTCAACGAGTTTTTGGCGCCCCATTACAGAACCATAAGGGCTTTTGCCGATGCACACGATATTCCCATACTGCTTGTGGACAGTGACGGCAATACCGACCTTCTTGCCGAATGGATGTATGCAGCGGGCGTCAACGCAATATACCCGTTCGAATCATTGGCCGGTTGCAACCCCGCAAATGTCCGGAAAAAACTGCCCGGCATGGGAGGAATCGGCGGACTTAACAAAGACTGTATGGCTTACGGCAAAAAAGCAATGGATGAAGAGCTGGAAAAAGCCGAGGCACTTATAAAGCTGGGCAGATTCATACCCGGTCCCGACCATATGGTATTAAGTAATGTAACTTTTGAAAACTACAGATACTTCATGTCAAGACTGAAAGATATAGTCATGAACACAAAACCCGATTAATAAAAAGCATCTCCCGCTTTAAGTTTTCCGGCATCTCTGTATCTTTCTTTTTCTTTCTTTGTAACTGTGATATTTTGTATACCTTCTTTTGAACATACTGTCAGCATTATATGCCCTTTGTAAATCCTGGGACGTCTCAGTACCCTGAATTCAGGCAACTGTGCTTCTTTTTTCGAAAAAGCCATGAATGAGTATTTTTCATCTTCAAAAGGAGCTTCTCCGCCTTTAAGTTGCTTATGAAGCCTGCTTCTTTGCACCCGACAATAAAAATGGCACCAGTCATCCTCAACCATAGGGCACTTACCGGCATGAGTGCACGGAGCGGTAATATATGCTCCCTTTTGCAAAAGAATATCCCTTATAACCAGAATATTTGCATATCCTTTAGGAGTACCCGGCTCCACTATCAGCAGAGTATCACCTGTTATATCCCATAATTTCTCAGCCGTTCTTAACATATCTTCCTCATTCAGTTCATTCATTACATATGATGCGGTTACAAGATCATACTTCTTATCCGTACCTATATCCTGCACAGACGCTTTAATCCATCGGGCTGAAGAAAGCAGGGAATCGTAGGAAAAAAGCTGCTTTCCTATGCTTATCATACTCTCTTCTCTTTCCAGCAGTGTAATATCCTCTGCCTGCAAAAGGTCGGTGCATGCAAATATACCGGCCCCAGTTCCCGCTCCGACATCCAGAACGGAATTTACACAAAGGTCCGATACGGAAATAACATACCTTAAGCTGTCATATACCGCCCGATATGTTGCGGGCATTCTGGATGCAGCATATGCTTTAGCTTTTTTTGCATCATTCACTATACGCTTACTCGGACCTGTACCGTCTCTGTAATCTTCGCTTATCCGTTCGGCATGCTTTTTCAGAAGATTTATATCTTCACCCTCCAAAAGCATATTCAAGGCATAGTCAAATCTTTCCGATTGCATTAAAATACTGTCCTTTCCCGTTTAGTATAACATAACGGATATACCGACTAAATCCGTAACACGGTTCTACAATCTTTAAAATTAAATATCCGATTTTATATCCGCTTTATAACCTTTATATTCAAAAAAACCGGCCTTTCAGCCGGTTGTTTTTTTGTTTATCTGTACGGTTCCAATAAACCGTAATCTCCGTCCTTCCTTTTATATACAACGTTCATTTCATTTGTTTCTTCATTTACAAACATGAAAAACTCATGATTGAGCATTTCCATCTGCATTATAGCCTCGTCAACCGACATAGGCTTTACCGGGAATCTTTTTGTTCTTACTACGTTATATGCGGCTTCGGAATATTCCGCACTCTGTGTGATACCCTGCCAGTTATCGGGCACATCCCCGTGAAACCTCTTTTCCAGTCTTGTTCTGTTCTTTCTTACCTGTCTTTCAATAATATCTACCGACTTATCAATCTGTCCCAATAGATCATTACCGGAAAGTTCGGCTCTGAAGATAACTCCTTTCCATACTATGGTGGCCTCCACCTTTGTATGCTTGTTCTGCTTTAAAGCTTCAACAACTACCGTTACCTCGGTGTTTCCGTTAAAAAACTTGTCCAGTTTTGCAAATTTCTTTTCCGTCCAGTCTTTTATTTCCTCGGTAATATCGACTCTTCTTCCGACAATTGAAACTTTCATAAAACTGTCTCCTTTCGTTGTATGTATTCATATGTGTATTGATACTTATATTATACCGCATGAAAAACCCGGCTACAATAAATCAATTACATATATTTGATAAATAATTAAAATATTTTTAACAAATAATTTAATCATAGTAAACTTCCATAAGGCATAAGCCGCTTGCTTTTAATGTCGGCCCGCATCGGGAACGATCGCGGCTTTGTATAATGTCTTTTATCTTCTCAACAGGTATGTTGCCTCTGCCCACTTCCGTCAGTGTTCCCGCTATTATCCTGACCATGTTGTACAGAAACCCGTTTCCTTTTATATCTATAATGATAAGGTCTCCGTCTTTGGTTATATCCAGACTGTATATGGTTCTTACAGTTTTTTTAATCTTACTTCCGGCCGACATAAAGCCGCGAAAATCCTGCTTGCCTACAAAATATGAGCCCGCTTTTATCATTTTGTCCACATCCAGAGGATATTTCATATGATATGTAGTGTGTTTATATATTGCCGAAGGCGCCGTTCTGTTTAGTATTGTATATCTGTAGTGTTTTCCCGTGGCATTGTAACGGGCATGAAAATCCATGTCCACTTCCTTTGACTTGACTATCCTTATATCCTCCGGCAGCATACTGTTCAGTGCCATACCGAATTTAGAAGGAGGAATTGTGCAGTCTATCTTAAAATTGGCACACTGACCTAAAGCATTCACTTTTGCATCGGTACGTCCGCTGCCGTTAATACCGATCTTTTGTCCGGTAAGCTTTTCTATGGCATCCTCTATTTTCTCCTGCACCGACACTCCGTTAAGCTGTCTTTGCCATCCCGAATAATTCTTACCGCAGTATTCTATTGTCAATAATATATTTTTAAGCATATATTCTATCTGGATGTTTCCGGTATTTCCTCTCCTATTATTGCGGTTAATGTTAATGTTTCGTTACCTCTTGCAACAACTATTTCCACCGCTTGGTCTACAGTACAGCTGTCTATAAGTTCTTTCAGATGACTTGCACTCTGTACGGAAACTCCGTTAAATTCGATTATACAGTCATACATCTTCATACCGGCTTTATCAGCTGCGGAACCTTCCTGAACCTTGGTAACGTTTACACCCAGATTGGTAAGATTCATTCCGTACATCATATTGTACCAGTTAAGAGTACTTTGCGAAGTTACATCCATAAGTCCCACTCCCAGAAACGGTCTGCCCTTGACATATCCGAAATTGACTATATCGTCCAGAACATCCTTGATATCGTTAATGGGTATGGCAAAACCTATTCCGTCAATCTCGCTTCCATAGGATTTGGCATTGATTATTCCTATAAGTTCACCTTTTATGTTTATAAGTGCTCCTCCCGAATTGCCGGGATTGACTGCGGCATCGGTCTGAAGAAGAACCATCTTCTCATTGCCTAAAACAATCTCTCTTTCCAGCCCGCTTATATAACCTACCGTCAGGCTCTGATTCAGGTATCCCAAAGGATTACCTATTACCAACACCACTTCACCTACCATTACGTCATCACTGTCACCGCACACCATATAGTCAAGACTGTCTGCATCTATCTTTAAGAGAGCAAGATCCAGTTGCACATCCAGTCCTACGAGTTTAGCGGTGTAGCTTTCTTCGTCATTTAGATATACCGTTATTTTCTTTGCGTTCTCTATTACATGGTTATTGGTTACTATGTACCCGTCCTCACTTATTATAACTCCGGAGCCCGAACCTGATTGAGTGAAAGCGGACCATCCCGAACCGGATTCCACTTCCACTACTATACCTACAACGGCATCTACGGAATCGGCATATATCTCAGCAATCGAAGCATATTGCTTTTCTATTTCAGATGTGGAATAGATTGGCGTTTTTCTATTTTCTCTCGACCGCTCCCGCTCGATTACCGACGAAGATTCCTGCGGCGTAAACTCATATTTCCATTCAAAAACACCTCGATATAGTCTGCCTGCCATAAATCCGCCCGCTATACCTAACAGTAGTGAAAATATTGAACATAACACCACTGCGGTCGCCAATGTTTTTCTTGATGTTGTTTTCTTTTCCTGTCGATTATTATGCATATTGTTATATTGATAATACAAATTTGTCGGATTGTTCTCGCTGGTTCTATACTCGTTGTTCATGTTTTTCCCTCCTCATGTTGATAACGATGCCTATTATACAGGTCGCTTGTGATAAAACTGTGAAAATATCATATTATTCATGTGATAACACACCTACTCGGTTATATATCCCGCTTTTCCAGTTCAAACCAGAATACCACTCCGGCATTGCTGTTGTACGCGCCATACTTTCCGTTATGCATTTCCATAACGGCTTTTACGATGGACAATCCCAATCCGTACGATTTACTGCTGTCTCCTCTGGATTTGTCTTCCTTGTAGAAGCTGTTGAAAATATTGGGCAACGACTGTTCGGGTATTCCCCGGTGCGTGTTATATATGCTTGTCCTTATCTTACCGTCTATCTCGTTTATGTTTATGTTAATAATCTTTTTCTCATCACAGTATTTAATTGCATTTTCCAGAAGATTGGTTATCACATGCGTTATTTTATTGTAATCGCCTTTGACTATGTAGTCATCCTGATAATTGAATGTCAGTTTGATTTGTGCCTGCTCAATCATGATATGCAAATCCTTCACTACCGACTCCACGGCTTCGCTTAAGCAGAAAATACTGTCTTCTTTTTTTACCGTCCCGCTCTCTAACTGCGACAGAGTCAGAAGCTGATTGACCATCAGATTCATTTTTACCGCCTGATCGGCAATAATCATCAGTTGGTTTTTGGTCTCCTCATTGTCTTTGTATTTATCGGTCAACAATTCGCTGTATGCTATTATCAGCGACAGAGGTGTTTTGAAATCATGAGAAACCGACGCTATAAATTCCTTCTTCAATTTATTTGAGCCTTCATGTTTTTCCAGATCTTTCTTTAAAAGCTGTGCCCGCTGCTGTAAATAATCTATGCTGTCCTGCAGCTTTGCACTCATTTCATTTATGCTCCCCGCCAAGGCTCCTATTTCATCCTTTCCCGACACATCGCAACTTTCGGAAAAATCCAGCTTTGCAATCTTATCTGCCACCTTATTCATTTTGACTATGGGTTTTGTTATCTGTGCCGATATGATAACCACCGCTATTACCCCCATAAGCAATGTCACCAGTGAAACATGCAGAACAAATCGTGATACCGTTTTTGCGGTTGTGGCAATATACTCTTTCGGTGAACTCAGAACTATATATGACCGCAGCGTATTATCACTTTGCACATCATAGTTTTCATATACCAGCGTTATGAGATTTATATTATGCTTGCCCGCATTTATATCACTGGTTTTATATTCATAAACATTCTCTATGGAGTTTAAGTCACCGCTTTCTATAAGAGCGGAAATATATTCCTCCACTTCCTTGGTGTCGGGAGGATAGTTGGCAAGATACCTTCCGGTAATCTTGGTAGCGTACCCTATATCCGCATGAGTAATCGTGGGATTATATATAAACCAGATTATTTCAATATTATTTCGTTCAATCTCGTCAAAAGCGTTGATAAGATTAGCCCTGAAATAGGGGAGGGAAATATCCATTTCCGCAAAATACTTATTTATTTTTCCTGCATAATCCTTAAGTTCGTTATACTTGGCATTTATATAGAAACGTTCAAATACAACATTGCTGAACAATACCGTAGCAATAATATTGATAAGAAGTATACACAAGATTATGAGCATAAGCTTATTGCGAAGTCTGATTTTATACCTCCAGTTTATATCCGTATTTACGTACGGTTTTTATGATATCTGCCGAGTCGCCCAGTTTTGTGCGTAAGCACTTCATGTGAGTATCCACCGTTCTTGCATCTCCGAAAAAATCATATCCCCATACCGCCGACAGAAGTTTTTCTCTGGAATGCACAATATTTTTGTTTTGTATAAGGTATTGAAGAAGATCGAATTCCTTGGGGGTAAGATTAATCTTTTCTCCCTTGACATAAACTTCGTGCTCTTTTATTTTCATAAGTATGTCTTTTGCGGTAATATCGTTATCGGCAAATATTCCGGCTCTTTTTAATATTGCCTTAACCCTTGATACAAGTACGGCCGGTGAAAAAGGCTTTGTTATATAATCGTCCGCTCCCAGTCTTAAGCCCTGCAGTTCATCATATTCGGTATTTCTTGCGGTAAGAATCAAAACGGGAACATCCGATTCCAGCCTTAAGGTTCTTAAGACCTCGAATCCGTCCAGCTTTGGCAACATTATATCCAGTATAACCAGCGATATGTTTTCTCCGTAGAATATGTCCAGAGCTTCCTGTCCGTCTTTTGCTTCCAGCACCTGATAGCCTTCTTTAACCAGGCAGGTCTTCAGAAGATTTCTTAAAGCGGGTTCATCCTCCACTATTAATATCTTGTTAAGCATCAAAAACCTCCGGAATGCTTTCTTTTAGTTAATTATAGCACCGATTTGTGATAAAACTGTGTTTTTATCACTGATAACACAGCAATAGCATCGGCTATTGCTACTGTCAGATGCTTATGCATTTGCGGTTTCTACTTGGGAAGTGCAACCGAATCTTCATTTTTAATATTATTATCCACTATCCTGGCCACATCATATTTATCGTGATACTTCCGATAATACTTCATATAGTGGGTCCGATCCGACTGTTTTACATTCTGCAGATATTCATGTGTATCGAATAAGCCTTCGGCAATTTGTATTGTAAGAACCGCAAGATTGGAGCAGTGGTCGGAAACTCTTTCATAATTGTTTATGAGGTCGGACAGTATAAATCCCAATTCAATTGTACAGCCCCCGCCCTGCAATCTTTCTATATGGCGATTCTTAAGAATAATTTTCAACTCATCTATCACCTGCTCCAGAGGTTCCACTTTGGATGCTTTCTCAAAATCATTATTAAGGAATGCATCAACGGTAAGATCCAGTATTTCTTCCACAGCTGAAGCCATAACATCCAACTCTTTATATGCCTGCTCGGAAAAGGTAATATCTTTATCATAAAGTTCCTTGGCTACATCCAGTATGTTTACCGCGTGGTCGCTTATTCTTTCAAAGTCACTTATACTGTGCAGAATCTTGGATATTTCCTTGCTGTCCTTATCGTTCAATTCCCGTCCGCTTAATTTGACAAGATAAGATCCCAATTTATCCTCATAGGTATCTATGAGATCCTCATTATCCACAATAACTTGAGCTTTCTTCGCATCATAATGCTTTACCAGAGGTATTGCCATAAGTATGGTTTCCTTTGTAACATTGGCCATTGTTACTATATATCTCTTGCACTGCTCAACGGCTATGGAAGGAGTATTCAGAAAGCGTTCATCCAGAACTATTTTTTCTACTACCGTGCCCTTATCTTTAATAATGGTTTCGGACAACCGCACCAACAACTTGGTAAAAGGGAAAAGAACCAGTGTGGTCAACACATTAAAAAATGTATGGAAAATTGCAATTCCTACGGGATTCAATACCGAGTTAAAAAATGAAAAATCAATAATGGCATTAAGACCGTAGAACAAAGATGCAAACAGAACCGTTCCTATAACATTAAAAAACAGATGAATCAGCGCAGCTCTTTTTGCGTTCTTGTTTGTTCCTATACTGGAAATCAAAGCCGTAGCACATGTCCCTATATTCTGACCCAATATGATAGGAACGGCACTTCCGAATGTTACAACTCCGGTAGTGGACAAAGCCTGTAAAACACCGACAGATGCCGAAGAACTTTGTATTATTGCGGTAAATATGGCTCCTGTAAGTATACCCAGTATAGGATTGGAAAACATGGTAAGTATCTTGGTAAACCCTTCCATCTGGGCAAGCGGTTTGACAGCATCGGACATGGTGGTCATTCCGAACATGAGTATGAAAAACCCTAAAAGAATTCTGCCCACATCCTTGTTCTTGTTTCTCTTTCCGGCCATTACAAGACCTATCCCTATAATGCCCAGTATAGGTGCAAACGTATCCGGCTTGAATATTTTAACAATAAAGTTGCTGCTGTCCACACTGACTAAACTTAAGATCCAGGCAGTTATTGTTGTTCCGATATTAGCTCCCATGATTACGCCTACAACCTGAGACAGTCGCATCAGTCCGGAGTTTACAAAACCTACAAGCATTACGGTAGTAGCTGAAGAAGATTGTATAACGGCCGTCACTGCGGCACCTATCAAAACGCCTTTTATCGGTCGGCTTGTGGCTTTTTCTATGACAGATTCCAACTTACGTCCCGCCACTCTTTCCAGTCCCGTTCCCATCAAACTCATTCCGTACAGGAACAATGTTAATCCAGCGAATATTGTCAGTATTGAAAAAAAGCTCATCTCCACCTCACATTCAAATTATGCCTATTATACAATATTTCTTACGTAATATAAACACAGATTTCATAATAACCGGCTTAAAGTAAAGAGAAATTTAAATAAAAATTAAGAGTGTAAAAAATGTGCCCAATAAAAAAACACACCAAGTGTGTTTTTAAAAAAGCTGTCCGGCAGCTCCCTATTTTCCCGGGCCGTCTCCGGCCAGGTATCTTCGGCGTAAGCGGGCTTAACTGCCGTGTTCGGGATGGGTACGGGTGTATCCTCGCTGCCATTACCACCGGACATACT
>JAKJBR010000100.1:0-2541 GCA_022706885.1 Bacillota bacterium | reverse complement strand
CTTAATGTTATGAGGACTTTGATGAATCATAACGGGGAACTGGGAAAAAGACAATATGCAATAAGCGAGTTATACTATATAGCAATCCAACTTCCCGATTCTTTTATTAAACACAAGACGGAAGTATACGATGCGTTTAAGAACATTAATGAAGACAAACAGGAGTTGGGGTATAAACTTATCGAGGAACTTCTGATTAAAATAGTGGAGGGAAGATAGCAAGTAAGTTGAGAAAAAGTATAAGCTTCAAAAGTGCATACCTTGTCCCTGCAATGATAATCATCATGTTTCTTCTGCTGTTTGTAATGTTGTTCCAGATGCGATTTTCCATTACGGAGTTTGTAATGGAACAGGCGGCAAGCGATAATGAGATGATTGCAAAGGAAAAGTCCGCTTTATTCGATTCTTTACTGGAGAACATGTCTTTGGAAACAAGAGGAATATTGAGTTATGTGGATTTTACATTCTTTACTATAAATAACGAATATGATGCCAGAGAGGCCATAAGCGACTATTTTCCCAATACTAATTGCGTGAGGTTCATTTATTTCATGCGTGACGGCAGTATATATGACCAGGATGCAAGATTCTATAAAACCGCAGATGATAATCTTGAACAACTTATAGCTTCCGAAACGCTTTCCTTAAGTATGCCGTATTATGATAGTGCCGCCAAAACCGAGCTTATCATAATCTACTTACCCAATCCCGACCCTGCCAGTGTTCTTGCTGGTGTAGCCGCATATTACAAGGTATCGGAATTATATACCGTAGGTGAATTCTATGTTTCCGACACCGGCTCGTACTATATATTTAACAAAGACGGTAATTCCGTATTCTTAAAAGATCAAGGAATAACGGTAGCATCACTGTTGGAAAGTTATGCTTTTCCGGAAGAGGAAATAAAGAATATTGCGGGTTTTATGAATGCTAAAGGTATTGTCGATACCTTTGTAAGTTCCTCCGACAGTGCTGTAGTAAGTGTTTGCGGTGTTCGTAAGTTTGTGGACTGGTATGTTGTGTCTTTGCTTCCGTCAACGGTTATTTCCGATAAAACTTCGCATGTAATAGAACAGACACTGCTTATATCCGTCCTTATCCTTGCCGTCTTCATAATATTCGTCTTAATTTTCCTTGCTGCGGACAGCAGATCGTTAAGAAAGATGGAAAGGCTGCAGAATATTGATCCTGTTGCGGAATGTGCAAATCAGTACAAGTTCGAGATAGATGCCGGTGAACTGATAAGAGCAAACTCCACCACCAAATATGCTATATTGTATATAAATATAATGAATTTCAAGAACATTAAACAATTGTTATCAATAGGCGAAGTTAATACCATTGTAAGAAATCTTTCGGATATATTAAGAAAAGCCATGATAAGAAACTTGGAGACATATGGTCGGACTTCGGACGGCAGGATGGTAGTCCTGATGATGTATAAGAATATTGAAGAGATGCAGGGGCGATTTGAACAGATATCGGAAGATTTCAAAGCAACCGATCCGGTCAGTGGCTACATGATGAGGCTCAATGCCGGAGCTTATTGTATTGACAGAAGTGCTAATTATCAGGTTTCGGAAATGATAGACAGAGCAGCCTTCGCTCAGAATTCCATAAAAGAAGATTCCAATATAAGTTTGGATTTCTACCATCAGAAGAGTCATGATGACCTTTTAAGGACCGTTGCTCTGGAAGGTTTTATGGAAAAAGCTTTGAGTAATGACGAGTTCATTATTCATTTTCAGCCCAAATTCGATCTTAACAACAACAGAATATACGGAGCGGAGGCATTGGTGCGCTGGGTAAGACCTAATGAAGGAATTGTTCCGCCTTCTCAGTTTATTAACCTTTTTGAAAGAAGCGGATATATCTCACAACTGGACAGATATGTTTTTACCGAAGTGTGTAAATTCCTGAACAGAATGCTTAAAGAGGGTAGCAGGATTATACCCATATCGGTTAATGTATCCAGGGCAAGTGCGGAAAAAGAAGGGTTTATCGAATATTATGTAAGTACGAAGAATCAGTACGGTATAAAAGACGGTTTTTTGGAGCTGGAGTTTACGGAAAGTAAAGCGCTGGAAGATAACGATTTGCTGAGCGATAGAATAAAAGAGTTGAAAAAACACGGGTTTTCAATCTCTATTGATGACTTCGGTGCGGGATATTCGTCATTTAAGGCTTTACAGAATTTGGAATTCGATATAATGAAGCTGGATGCCGTATTCCTGAAAATCAACCCCAACAATCCTAAGAAAAATATCAATCTTCTCTCAGGTGTTATCGGTCTTGCAAAAACCTTGGGAATGAAGGTAATAGCCGAAGGGGTGGAAACTCAACAGGAAGTTGCCTTATTACGAGAGCTGAAGTGTGATGTTATTCAGGGATATATATATGCGCGTCCCATGACCGGTACCGACTTTATTACATTCGTTAAAAATGCTCTGAGTTCCAAAACGGAAAAAGAAAAACTGGCAGAGGTTATTGAATAACATGCCGAGAATAATAGCGGGAAGCAAAAAAAGCATTATACTGGAA
>JAKJBR010000099.1:0-2563 GCA_022706885.1 Bacillota bacterium | reverse complement strand
ATCGGATGCTTTACCTGTTTTGAGAATATATGTCCTTGAATCGGGCATACCGGTATATCTGTCACTGCCCAAATCGGTCAGTGAAGAATATGTCTTTACAGAATCACTAATACAGGAGTCGGGTACAAATACGGTATTGGGGGTAAAGGCGCAGCATTGTGTATTCCATGCGTCATCATCGGTATAGATGCCCGTAACCGTATAACCCTCTTTTTCCGATAATGTATGTTTGTTGCTATACGGTTTGGTTGACCACGATGCTCCTAAAGGACCTGTCTGAAGGTCATATCCGGCATTCCATAATGTCATATCCAAAACATCCCCGACTTTGATATTATTACTCTTTGCAAGCTGTTCGCTTATGAGACAAACCTTGTTACCGGAAGAATAGTCTTTGTCGGTAAAAGAACTTCCCTGTGTAATATATGCTCTGCCGCTTCTGAAAAGAGGAACACTTTCAATGTTGTTTACTGTAACTAATTTTACCGATTCCTTTACCGTTTTCTTACTTGTAATGATATTATTCCATCTGCTGTTTTCATCGGAAGAAAGGAACTCTTCCAAAGAATTTTCTATTTTTGCATAAGAAAGAAATGAAGAATCGGTATATGCGGAAAGATAGCATGATGTAAGGTCATAATAGGAGCGTCCGTAAGATATCTTTGTTCCCTTAGGTACACCTATTTTTTCATACATACTTTCTTTAAACTTTACTTCGGTTACGGGAAGCAACGTATCGGCTTCTCCTATGTTAAAGTATGGTGCCTGGTCTTCCTCAAAGGGAATGTAGAGATAGGATACCGTTCCTATGGCTATATACTTAGAGCCGACAATAAAGAAATCGCTGAAATCTTCCATAACCTGAGAAGACATTATCCTCACATATGAATAAGGGTAGTCGGAATCAAGAACAGGAGATAAGTTTTTATCTATCTTAAGTGTAACAACATAACCGAAATACGGTGCCGACACACCGTCACTGTCGGTTACTTTTGATGTGCTTTTGAATTCTATAGCTTCGCAAGTTCCCACAATTACGGCATCCTTGTATGGTCTGTCGACAGATGTTGGAACGAAAACGCCACATTCGTCGGATACCACCGTATTCAATCCGGCATGAGCCATACATTGAAATCGAGCATCAACTGAATATATATGCGGAGATGAATCCGCAACAGTATATATTTCCTGTAGTTGACTGTAAGGATAGACTTGAGTAGATTCTTTACTGTTTGGTAAAAATTCACTTTCTTTTAACCATGCTAAAGATACTTGTCCGTCCAGTTCTTTTTCTACAAAGTTTTGCGTTGAATACCATATTCCGCAAGAAAGAGCAGAACAAACACTTAGTAAAAGAACAAGCAACATAACAGATATCTTAAGTAGCCATTTACTTTTCTTTTTTTCTTTCATTTAATGCCTCTTTCTGTATTATAAAAAAATCGTAGACAACATAGTATTATCCCGTCTTGCGGGATAATACTATTGTCTGTTTTACCTATCCCCTACTCAAAGAAGTCAAATCTGGTACCACAGTGGAGACATTCACGGTACCACCATGTTTCTCCTGAAGCGAGTGTCCCTACATAGTAGTAAGGTCCTAAATTATGTGGTTGATTGACAGTACTTATTAAAGTATCTTTGTTGTCATGGCATTTTGTACATGTTTCACGGCTATATGTAATAAAATCACATGAAGCATCGTCACAATATACCCAAGTGCTGAAATCAGCGATGTACACATATGTATGATCACATGCTGCAGATACTGTCAAAGCAATACCCAATAGTAATACTACTAACAACACTATGGAAACTATTCTCTTTTTCATTGTTTTTTCACCTCCTTTCTTATTATTCTGACAGAATAACCTTATTTTTATTCATGAAAGAATAGCCGGCATCTTCCATTATTATTGTTCCTTGTCGCATTCTTTTCAATACTGCTATGAGGTGGAAAAGCATATGCTGTAACTGATTGCAATGATAAACACAAAAGAAAGATAACTAAGATAACCCTTGTAATTATTTTTGCGGTAGTTGTTCTCATAACATGCATCTCCATTTATTTGTGAATGTACATTCATCCTTACACTATATATAACAATTTAGAGAGGCAAAAAGGGGACAAAAATTTTAAACTTTTTCAAAAAATCTATATGTTTTCTCAAAAACATCCGCTTTTAGCCTAAAATCCTTTGTTTCCCACTTCAACAACCTTAAATAACTTAGCCTATTATCTCATCAAAACCGTAAAGAAGCTATTTATCAATCAGTTTCCCGTCTCTCATGCTTAAAACTTCGTCTGCATCGGCGGATATCTCCAAGTCATGGGTAACCACAATTACACAATAGTCTTCTTCATGGGCAAGCTTTTTCAGCGTCCCAATTATTTTCTTACCGTTCTCGGAATCTAAATTACCGGTAGGCTCGTCGGCCAATATTATCTGTGCTCCCGATGCAAGAGCTCTGGCTATGGCTATTCTTTGCTGCTCTCCTCCCGAAAGCATGGAAGGAAATCTCTTATGGAAGCTTTCATCCATGCCTACCGATTTTATCTTTT
>JAKJBR010000037.1:0-12220 GCA_022706885.1 Bacillota bacterium | reverse complement strand
AGTATGGTAGCTTCGCCTTTTTTAGCTTTAGGCGTACAGCTTGCTAACATACCTATGCAAAGAATCACTACAAGCATGATGCTGAGTATGCTCTTTGTTTTGAATTTCATAATTTTACCTCCTCGTAGTAAATAACTCTTTATAAATAAAGTTTTAGTCATAATATCATGCACATGAAAAAGTGTCAACATATTTTTTCACATTGAGTTCACATTCCGGACACAATTTGCATAAAAATGACTAACTAATGCTGTTTTTTAGGTTTTCTAAGTAAATTCATGGTTTTAAACTTATGAAAAATGAATAAATCGGTTTCAAAATATTCATATTTATCAGCCGAGTTTTAATCTTATCCTATCGGCTATCATATTGGCCCGGTTTTCTATAAAAGCGTAATCCTCGCCCTCTATCATTACTCTTATCAGAGGTTCGGTTCCGGAAGCCCTTACCATCACCCTTCCGGCACCGCCCAGTTCCTTGGAAACTTTCTCTGAAAGTGACTGAATTTCCATATCATCCTTCAGCTTGCCCTTCATTTCATTATCCACTCGCACATTGACAAGCACCTGAGGAAGAGGTTTCATTATTTCAAAGAAGCTGCTTGCTTTAATGTTATTCTCCGCAAGTATCTCGGCAATTTTCAACGATGCTAAAATGCCGTCACCCGTTGTGGTGTACGGTAAAAGAACAATATGTCCCGACTGTTCTCCTCCGACTGCATATCCGCCTCTTCGCATCTCTTCCGTCACATATCTGTCTCCGACTTTTGTCCTTATAATTTCTATGGAGTTGTTCTTGCCGAAAACGGTAATACCCATATTGCTCATTTCGGTGGCCACCAGGGTGTCTTTGTACAGCAGTCCTTTGCCTCTTAAGTACAGAGCAAGCACCGACATAAGCACATCACCGTCAATAACTTCTCCCCTTTCCGATACCGCAATAAGCCGGTCGGCATCTCCATCATAAGCAAAACCGATATCAAAACCGCCTTCTTTAACATGCTCCGCCAGACTGTTGATATGAGTGGATCCGCATTCTCTGTTTATATTCAGACCGTCGGGTGAGGAGTGAATGTGTGCAACTTTGCATCCGGTCCTTTCAAATACTTTGGGAGCTATCGCACTTGCGGCACCGTTTGCACAATCCAGAAGTATATTCAACCCTGAAAGATCGGTATTGCAATTATTTATAAGAAAATCACAATACGCCTCGACACATTCACAATCCTTATGTATTCTGCCTATCTCATCATGTGACTTTACACTTATCTCGACTTTATCGGTAATAATACTCTCTATATGATTTTCCGTCTCATCGGGCAGTTTGAATCCGTCCCTGTTGAAGAATTTTATCCCGTTATACTCATAGGAATTGTGTGAGGCGGATATGACAATACCCGCATCGCAGTTGTAAAACTTTGTAAGATATGCTACCGCAGGGGTGGTGATAACTCCCGCCCTTATAACCTCGGCTCCCATCGCGCATAAGCCCGCTTCGGTAGCGGACATAAGCATATCCGACGATATTCTGGTATCGGCTCCTATCAGTATCTTGGGTTTATGACGGTTTTCCCCCGCCAGAACATAAGCGCCGGCTTTTCCCAAATCAAAAGCAAGGCTTACAGTCAACTCTTTATTGGCTATACCCCTTGCTCCGTCAGTACCGAATATTTTTCCCATAGTACCTCCACACCTGAATTTGTGCTTTTTGCTTTAGAATCTTAATGTTCAATCTTATTCATTTACCAGTTACGGTGCGGTTATCTCGACCGCAACCTGCATGTCCTCGTAAAACCGCACATTCTCCGGAAGATTGACATCTTTTATTATCACATCCACCATATGTACACCTTCTTTAAGGTCCTGTACATTTACATAAAACTTCATTTCGGAAATATCTGTATCGGAGATATCGGCACTTAAGCCCACAAGTCTCATGTTAAAAGTCTCATTCTGTATGGAATAGATAAGATTTGTGTCTATATTGGTCAGCAATATCCTGTTGCTGTCAATCGAATAGGTCGCTATGGTCTCAACATATATGTTAAGGGCAGGCGACTCGGACAGCACCACATTGTTTCCCAGTGACAGTATGCTTACATTACGATGTCCGTTTCCGTCTCCCATATCCAGAACGTCAATATACGGTACAATCTGTTGTTTGGTAATCGCAGCCAAAGTAGCGGTCCTTCCTTTGAGTGTGAGTTTGAACATTTCTTCTCTTATTGTATATTCCTTAAGAATATTTTTATTTCTTATTCTCAATTCTTCTATACCGAACTCGAATTCCCTGGTTGTAAGCTGCTCTATAACAATATTCAGCAGTACTTTATTGCCCGTATTCAATACATAATCCGTCGTATATACTTTTAAATTTGAGGGAATGTCCAGATCGGCTTCCGTTGTATATGATTGGGTTTTTCCCGAAATATCCACAGGTTTGGTGTAAACGGTATTGATATCTTTAACTATCGAATTATCGCCGACGATAATCGCGCAGTTATATTCCGGCGAATCGCTTATATACATGTGGTTGCCTCCGAGATTGGCAGTTCCCGTAAGTTTACTTACAATATTCACCCTTTTACCGATGATTACACTGACATCGACAGTAATGGTGTTTGTATATTCATTCATGACATGCATATTCCTGTCGTATACGATACAGGCTTTTCTTAATGTGAAAGACTGTGTTGCATCATCCAGATCGATATCCACCTGAATACCGCTTATACCCGTTATCATGGATGTAACATCATTGACCGACTGAATATCCGGAATGACCGAATAAGAAACCAGCTCATATCCCTCCGCCGGTTCCCCGTTGAAATTTACCGTAACGGGAAATTCCGAAGATATAAGTCGCTCCACTTTTATTGCCTTGGTTTCATCCCCTTCTTTACAGGAATAAGTTATATTTGCGTTGCCGCTGTAATTAAGTCCCTTTACGGTAAGTTCCGTTATCGATTCGTTGATTATTTCAACATAATCGACATATGCGGTAAAATCCGAAGCGGAAACCTTGTTCACCTCGGTAGCGACACCCTTAACCTGAACATCAATAAAATTATCAAAATCATTAACAATTTTCAGATTTCTTAAGGAAAGATTCCTTTCGTTCTGTATCTGAATGGGAACGGAAAGGGTTTTTACTTCAATGGGATTATTGTTTACGGAAACTATGAACCATATGATGATAGCTATAAACACTGCCAAAATCTTAAAGAAAAGATTTTTCTTAATCCTATTCCACATTCTTTCCGCCCTTCCTTCTAATCTTCCCTATTCTGTTCTTATCCCTTTTCTCTCTGACAAGATTCATAAGCAGTGCCTTACGCAAGGAATCGGGACTTAAGTTTCGTACAAGCCCTCCGTTAGAAGCATAGGATATTCTTCCGCTCTCTTCCGAAACTATTACCGCTATACAGTCCGACACCTCGGTAATACCCAAACCGCCTCTGTGTCTCATGCCCAGTTCGGTGCTAAGATTGGGGTTATCGGTAAGAGGCAGCAGGCAGGCTGCGGCAACAATTTTGTCCTTACGTATAATAACTGCACCGTCGTGTAAAGGAGTTTTAGGAACAAATATATTCTCCAAAATCTCTTTTGACACATCGGCATTCAACTGTATCCCGGTATTGATAAACTCCCCTATTTTTGTGGACTTCTCAATGACTATAAGGGCACCGATATACCTGTCCGACATACTCTCACATGCCTTTACTATCTCATCCACCACCGTAGTAATCATCAGCGTCTCATCGGAACCGGTACTGGAGAAGAAATGCGTAATCTCACTGGTTCCCAGTCTCTCCAAGACTTTGCGTATCTCCGGCTGAAATAAAACCACAACGGACAATGCCGCAAAGGTAATTATATTGTTGAATATAAAGGTCATAATCTGCAAGCCCAGAAGATTGCTTACAATTGCAACAAAAACAATAACCAGCAACCCTTTCAGCAGGCTCCATGCTCTTATTTCCTTTACAAAAATCATCAGTTTATATACAAGGAAGGAAACAATCGCTATATCGATTAATGCGGATATAACGGCAAAAGGACTGGACAATTCCAAACTGAAATATTTAATTTGTTCTACCCAATCTATCTGATTAAACATTGTGCCCCCACATAGGTCTTAGTACATTACCACACTAATTATATATCATTATATAACGGTATGCACATATTTTAATGCACTTTTTATATACTTTAAATGCAATTAAACGGTTTATGTACTGATCTGCAGCTCCACCACACTCATCTTACAGTACTTCTCCCGTATCTTGGGCTTTTCAATCTTACCGGTAGGATTTCTGGGAACCTTGTCAAAAATGATGGCTCTGGGTCTTTTATACCTCGGTAATGCCAGACAAAAGGCATCCAACTCTTCTTTTGTACATTGATAACCCTCTTTCAGTTCCACAATAGCGGCGGCAATTTCCCCTACTCTTTTATCGGGAAGTCCTATGACTGCAACATCCTTTATCGCATCATGACCTCTTAAGAAATCTTCTATCTGTACGGGATAAAGATTTTCACCGCCCGTAATAATGACATCCTTTTTCCTATCCACAAGATATATAAAACCGTCACCGTCCCGCTTAGCCATATCTCCCGTATAAAGCCATCCGTCCTTGAGAACGGCATCGGTAGCCGCTTTGTCGCCGTAGTAACATTTCATTACTCCCGGCCCCTTTACCAGCAATTCACCCACTTCGCCGTTTGCAACATCGCACCCTTTTTCATCCACTATCCTGGTTGACCATCCGTATCCCGCAAGTCCTATCGCTCCGACTTTATGTATATTCTCCAGCCCCAGGTGCACGCATCCCGGGCCGATGGATTCACTCAGTCCGTAATTGGTGTCATAGTCATGGTCGGGAAAATATGTTTTCCAGCGTCTGATAAGACTGGGAGGAACAGGTTGTGCCCCTATATGCATCAGTCTCCACTGGTCCAGATCATAGTCATCAAGATTCAGTTCTCCTCTTTCCAGACAGTCCAAAATATCCTGAGCCCACGGTACAAGAAGCCATACAATGGTTATTTTCTCTTCACTTACCGCCTTAAGTATCCACTTGGGCTTTACACCCCTAAGAAGAACCGCTTTGCTGCCCACCAGAAAGCTGCCGAACCAGTGCATTTTGGCTCCGGTATGGTACAACGGAGGTATGCATAAAAAATTATCCTGTCTGGTCTGTCCGTGATGCATGTTTTCCGTAATGCATGCCGACACCAGACTGGAATGAGTATGCAGTATCGCTTTAGGAAATCCCGTGGTTCCCGATGAAAAGTACATTGCGGCATCATCGTCATCGGATATCTCCACCTTTGGAGAAACAGCTGGGTATTTTTCCACCTCAGCCTCATAACTTACGGCAAACTTCGGACAGTCCTTACCGGTATAAATCAGCGGCTTTATATCAGTAATCTGCTCTTTTATGCTCTCTATCCTGCTTATGAACTCATAGCCGAATATAAGGGCGTTGCTTTCCGACAAATTCAAACAGTACCTTATTTCTTCAGCCGTATACCTGTAATTCAAAGGCACAACCAAAGCACCGGTTTTAAGTATACCGAAATATATAGGCAGCCACTCTATACAATTCATCAGAAGAATGGCAACCTTTTTACCTTTGGTAATTCCGTTAGCTATCAGAAAATTGGCAAATCTGTTGGCTTTGTCATTAAACTCTTTCCAGGTAATCTCTTTTCTGTAATGCTCTTTGGGATTTGTTTCGATAAGTTCGAATTCCTTCCATGTCACTTGTCGCTTTTCCTGCAATTCGGGGTTTATCTCCACTAAACTCACATCATCAGGATACAGCCCGGCGTTTTTCTCCAGTATCTCCGTAATCGGCATATCTTTCCTACCTTCCTGCCTTGCTACAATATTTTACTGCCAAAATTATATCTTCTGGACAGATTCTTTTTTCTATTATACAGATTTTTACGCAATAAACAACACTTTATACCTTAATTTTGAACACTGCCTTCTTTATTTTGCAAAAATCATTAACCATTCCGCCCGGTTTATGGGCTTCATAAGGATAAATCACGCAAAAATCCTTCTCCTGCAGGGCTATAATACTCATGACCTGCCCGTCATAACACAGCGCACAGTCTTTTTCCTCCGAATAAGGTTGCGATATTTTCAGCATGTTGCCGTTGGCAACGGCAATTCTTTCATTACCTACAATAACATAGTGAATATCTATATACTTTTTATGCATTTCGAATTTTATTTCTTCAACAGGTTTAACGGCCGTTTCCATTACGGTATAGTAAAAATTATCACCGTCAACAATAACCTTGCCTGAAGGAGTTCCGGTATCCAACCCCTTCATTATTTCCATTGCCTTCATTAAATAATCATCCATGCACGCAGGAACTCCTGTACCTTCAATATTTCCGTTTATCATTTTTCCGTCCTCTCTTATACATACCGCCATTATACTCTTAATCTGCAAGGATATTGCAGTTTACATTAATTTTTTCACTGTTTTTCATATTTTTTTACTGAATCCTCGGCAAATAACCTGTATTACAAATGAATAATATAGTATACTCGTATAAGGAACCTTAAGGAGTTATCGGTATGAAAGAAATGACATCGAAAGAGCGATTCAAAAGAATGTTTCAGCATCGGGAGGCTGACAGAATCCCCATAATAGACTCTCCGTGGGAAGGCACCGTAAAAAGATGGCAAAGAGAAGGAATGCCCAAAGATGCCGACTGGAGAGATTATTTCGGTGTAGATAAAGTCTCGACAATCAATGTCGATATATCCCCGCAATATGAAGTCAGGGTACTGGAAGAAAACGAAAAGCAGATTACCTATACCACCAATTACGGAGTTACATTAAGAAAGTTTAAGGAAGAAGACTCCACCCCGGAATTTCTGGATTATAAAGTGGATAATTCAAAAATCTGGTTTGAAGAAACAAAAAAACGAATGGAAGAAGGCACAAACAGAATAAATTGGGAGCGCTACGGGAGAGTATATCCCGAATGGGTCGCAGACGGTCATTGGATACAGGCGGGATTCTGGTTCGGATTTGATGTTACCCATTCCTGGATGTGCGGTACAGAAACAATACTGATAGCAATGCTCGAGCAACCCGAGTGGGTAATGGACATGTTTGATACTTACTTAAATTCCTGCATTAAACATTTTGATATACTGTGGGATAAGGGTTACAGGTTCGATTCCATATTCTGGTATGACGATATGGGATATAAAAACAAGACATTTTTCTCTTTGGACACCTACAGAGAATTAGTAAAGCCTTTTCATAAAAAAGCTGTGGATTGGGCTCACAACAAAGGAATATATGCACATTTACATTCCTGCGGTTGTGTTATGAACTTCGTGGAAGATCTGGTGGAAATAGGAGTGGATGCTCTTAATCCCCTGGAAATAAAAGCCGGAATGGATCCCATCTTATTAAAAAAGAAATACGGAGACAAATTGGTACTCCACGGCGGGATAAATGCAGTACTTTGGGATAAGGTTGATGAAGTGACCGAGGCAATTATACAAAATGTTCCCGTTTTAAAGGAAAACGGCGGCTACATATTTTCATCGGACCATTCCATACCCAACACGGTCAGTCTGGAAAACTTTACGAACATAATAAAGACCGTTAAAGAGGCGGGAAAATATTAAATATATACTCCGATATCTTTTGCAGCATAAATAAAATAACGGATTAAACAAAAAAAGACAGCAACGGCTGTCCTTTTTGTTGTTTCAATATTATACTCGGAAATTAACGGTTAATAATTAACAACCTTAATCTCAAAGTAATCTCTCGGATGATCACATACCGGACACATCTGAGGTGCTTTTTTACCTATAACAACATGCCCGCAGTTGGTGCATTCCCAGATTGTTTCGGAATCTCTTGAGAAAACAATACCGTCATTGATATTGGCAAGCAGTTTTCTGTATCTCTCTTCATGATCTTTTTCTATCTTTGCTACCTGCTCAAAAAGAACTGCAATCTCCTTGAATCCTTCGGCTTTTGCATCTTTTGCAAATCTTGGATACATATCGGTCCATTCGTAATTCTCGCCTTCTGCCGCATGCTCAAGATTAACCGGTGTATCGCCTATACCTTCCAGCAGTTTAAACCAAATTTTTGCGTGTTCTTTCTCATTATTAGCCGTTTCCTCAAAAATATTGGCTATCTGAACATATCCGTCCTTTTTTGCTTTGGAAGCAAAATAAGAGTACTTGTTTCTTGCCATGGATTCCCCAGCGAAAGCTTCCAATAAATTAGCTTCTGTTTTTGTACCTTTTAAATTTTTCATATATTACTCCTTTCATTTTTTTGACATTCAGGACATATTCCGTAAAACGAAATATTATATCCGTTAATAATAAATCCCTCCGGATCAATTTTATCATAATCAATCTTCGGTATATCGGAAATATTTATGTCATATACTCTCCGACATACTTCACAACGCAGATGATGATGTTCATCAGTGTTGAAATCGAAACAATCCGCACCCCTGGGGGTTTGAATGTGCAGTATTTTCCCCTGCCTTGCCAGCAATTCCAAATTCCTGTAAACCGTTGCTCTGCTGATTGACGGGTTTTCCGGTCTCAACTTTGCGTAAACTTCATCGGCGGACGGGTGATTATCCATACCCAAAACGGTTTGTAAAATAATTTCTCTTTGTACTGTATTTCTTGTTATTTTCATAAGTTATCAATATCCTATCTCATTAAGATTATACACATTTATCGTTTTTTGGCAATATGTAAACCCGAACAATTTACCTGAATACCGTTATTTTAATATATCTTCGGCATTTAACCTGTTTATCTTCAAATATGCCGATCTGCTCAAGCGTCTGTTATTGAATCCTTTATCCAGGAAGTTAACCGTGTCAAAAAAACCGTATTCCCTGGGAGCACATATGTCGGTCCCGTAGAAAATCCTGTCCTGAAACTCTTCCAAGAATGCGTATCCGAAATCGGGGTCTCTGGTTATGGCAGTATAACCGCTGTTTGCCGATATATCACACATAAGATTTCCGTACTTTCTCAAAAGCTTTAGTATCCTTCCCCCCGGAACAACCGGTCCCTTGTTGTATAAGTGCATAGTTTCTTCAGTTACATCACCGCTTATATGCGACCAGAAGGAAGCGGAATGCCCTATGAATATAAGGTCGGGAAAATCATTAAGAGTCTTTTCCAGCAAAGGAAGACCGACCATGTCAATAATACCGTATGCTTCTTTTTCCGTTGCAAGATGAAAAAGAATAGGCATGTTCAGCTTCTCTGCATGATAAAACAGATTTCTCATTCTACAGTCATCGAACATAAGATGGCTTGTAACTTCTCCTATTCCTTTGGCTCCGAGCTTCTTATAGTGCTCAATAAAGAACCCCAAATCGGTATCTTCCGAGTTGTAATGCCATCTGGGATCTATATTACAGTACCAGTCAAACATATCCGGATATGCGCGCACTATCCTGTAAGTTTCCTCATTATTTATCAGTCTGTGCTGTCCTTCAATTGACACTACCGGTAAAAGAACTCCTTTTCCAATACCCAACTTATCGTAATAAGGCTTTATCTCGTCGGGTGTTGCAAATGTTTCCTTCCTGTATACTCTCGGTATGTCATTTTGTTTTTCCCAATCATCTGAATACATTACGGAGTGAATATGCATGTCAATTCTTTTCATGTTTTCCCCTTTACCTTTCCAAAAGCCTTAAAGCATTTGTTCTGCATATTTTCCTGTATGCCCTATCGCTCAATTTGTTCTTTTCCACTCCCTGTTCCAGAAACTGTGCCAATTTGAAAGATTTCTCCTCTCTTCCTGAGCAGATACCGGTACCGTAGTATATCCTGTCCTGAAATTCTTCTAAGAATGCGTATCCGAAATCGGGATCCCCGGTCACCGCATTATATCCGCTGTTTGCCGACAGGTCTGCATGAAGGTTATCGTATTTTTTCATAAGTTCCACCAGTCTTCCGGCTTTTTTAACAGGTCCCGAAGGATATCCGAATCTGTCACATTCCTCCGAATCGGCACCTATTTCCGCCCAGAAAGGTTGAGAATGCCCGATAATAGTAAGTTTGGGAAATTTTATTAAAGTCTCTTCCAGCTGCTTTAATCCTTTTACATCATAAATACCGTAAGGGCTGTCATCCGTACCTATGTGAATTAAAACGGGCATATCGCACAACTCGGCATGTCTGAACAGATTTTGCATACGCTCGTCTGAAAAAGGCAACTTTGCAGTCACTTCACCGATACCTTTTGCACCGTGCTTTTTATAATGATTTATAAAATGTGAAAGATCGGTATCGGCACTGTTTGTCCAGCATCTGGGGTCTATTCCGCAAAACCAGTAAAACAGGTCGGGATATCTTCTTACTATTCTCATTGCTTCCAAGTTGGTGAAAGTATAATGTGCACCTTCGGGAGCTACGGTTACCAAAAGTACTCCCTTTTCAATGCCGAGTCTCTTATATATTATCGCGATATCTTCGGGAGCAGGATAGGTAAGCTTGTCTTTTATCGGTTGATATATAGCGTTTCTTTCTTCTTCCGTCAGATACATCCTGCTGTGAACATGGATATCAATTTTTTTCATATATTCCCTCTTTTAAAACGTATACAGCGGTTATATTTTAATAAACCGTTATAATGAATACTGACCTCATATATTCTAACACATTAATATCATCAATTATCTTTAAATTTTATTATTAAAACTTTGCATTTTACATTTTTTATGATTCATCTTCATTGAGATTTCAGCAACGGATGATATAATTCATGTATTAAGATTGAAAGGACTGGGTTATGAAAGAAAAGAAACCTGTTCCGATAGTAGAATGGATACTGCTTGTGATAAAAGGAATGGTAGTGGGAGCCGGCGCCATTATTCCCGGTGTAAGCGGAGGTGTTTTGTGTGTGGTTTTCGGAATATATCAGCCCATGATGGCTCTTTTAGCACATCCTGTAAAGTCCTTTAAAACTTACTACAAGATGTTCATTCCTTTTCTTATAGGGTGGCTTGCGGGATTTTTACTCATTGCAAAGCTAGTGGAAATGCTGTTTGCGGCATCCGCTTCAATAGCCATCGCACTGTTCGTAGGATTGATAGCGGGAACATTGCCCTCCCTGTTTAAGGAGGCAGGTAAAAACGGCACCGACAATAAATCCCGTATAGGATTTACATTGGGCTTGTTTTTAATGTTTACCTTATTATTGCTGCTGGATAATCAATCGTCCTCGTCCATAACCCCGAACATCTGGTGGTTTGCTTTCTCGGGTCTCATATGGGGTTTCAGCCTTATTATCCCCGGATTGAGTTCCTCATCCATCTTAATATTCATGGGGCTGTATCAGCCGATGACTTCCGGTATAGCCGCTTTGGATATGGCGGTAATACTTCCATTGATAGCCGGTCTTGCGGTAACCGTTCTTTTATTTGCCAGGCTTGTCAATCATCTGTTCGAGAAGCACCACGGTATAATGCATCACACAATAATAGGAATAGTTATTGCGTCCACCCTCCTTATAATCCCTACCGAATACCCAAATTGGTGGAGCCTTATTATAAGTGCAGCCTGCTTTGCAGCAGGCTTTACGGCTTCCGTATTATTGAACAAATTGGATAAAAACAGTGAAAAGACCGCTTAATCAAATATATTAAAATCAGCATTCACTTTATAACAAATGCGAAAAGTGTTCTTCAAATTCCGGATACACACACCCTATCATTGCCGCAAAATTTTTAAACGGTATATAATCGGGGATACTGTTTCCCGTTCCCAGTGCATACCCTTTATATCCCGTAAGTTTTATCAATGCTGCACATCTGGCTCTAATATTTTCCGCCGATTCCCTTGCAATAAAATCCAGGTCAATTCCGCCCAGTATGGCTATTTTATCTGCATATTTCCTGTATCCTTCTTCAACAGGCAGAATGTTGTCTTCAAATGAATGTTTCCCGTCAAATTTCATATCATAAATTATGTCATCCATCACTTCCTCTAAGTTACCGCAGGAATGCAGCATGGTTAAACGACCGCTTTTATGGGCCATTTCCACTATCTTTTTGTAGTACGGGAATATGTATTTTCTCAAATCTTCCGGTGACAACATGGTAGCGGTTTTAAAGCCCCAGTCGTCATTTACCATTACCGCACCTACACAGTCATATTTTAAGCAGTTTTCATAATA
>JAKJBR010000098.1:0-2628 GCA_022706885.1 Bacillota bacterium | reverse complement strand
AGTTCAGATTAATCATTTCGCCGTATCGGTAAATGATTATAAACAGAGCAATAAATACCAGTACAAGCAGTACTACCGAATTAAATCTGTTAAATATTCTCTTTTCATCATTTCTCTCAATTTCCATGTTCATCCAATAATTTCTCGGGTTAAAACCCGCCGGTTGCAAAAGGGGGAATTTTTACAACCGGCTTCCGTCTTTAGTGTTTTTAAATTTCTTGAGTGCTTTTACGCTTCTTTAGCGTTTTATCTTTAGTGTGTATCTTTAAGTTCTCTCTAAGACTCTTAGCTTGGAACTTCTGGATCTGTAGTTGCTTTCCGTCTCTTCGGTTTTCGGAACCATCGGTTTCTTTAATACCAGCTTATGTTGTGCTTTCTTATTGCAGACACATACCGGAAAGGACTTGGGGCATGTGCAGGGGTTAACCAATTCATTGAAAGTATCTTTTACTATCCTGTCTTCCAACGAATGAAATGTGATAACCGCAAGCCTGCCGTTTTTCTTCAGTGCAAATGCAGCTTTGGGAAGCATTTCTTTTAGAACATTCAGTTCATCGTTAACTTCAATTCTGATGGCCTGAAATGTTTTTCTTGCAGGATGCTTACCGGCGAATCGCTCTTTCGGCGGATATGCTTGTTTAATGATATCCGTCAGCATTCCGGTAGTGGTTATCCTGTGTTCTTTTCTTTTGTGTACTATAGCTTCCGCTATTCTTCTTGAGTGCTTTTCTTCTCCGTATTCATAAAAAATACGGACAAGTTCATCTTTAGTGTAATCATTAACCACATACTCTGCGGTTTTGTCTTTTGTCTGATCCATTCTCATATCCAACGGTCCGTCATTATGATAAGAGAATCCTCTTTCCCGGTTGTCCAGTTGATACGATGAAACTCCCAAATCAATCAGTATTCCATCGGCTCCTTCAGGACAATATTGCTCTATTACTTTGTCAATGTTCACGAAATTCTCCTGCAGTACTATGAATTTCGTTTTTCTTTTGTGCTTTGCTAATTTATCTTTTGTAACCTTACAGGCTTCGATGTCCTGATCACAAGCTATCAGTAATCCTTCATCGCCTAATCTTTCGTATATCCTTACCGAATGCCCGCCACCTCCGGCCGTGCAATCAATGTAAGTTCCTCTTTTGTCAATATTCATATATTCAATACATTCATCGGCCATTACCGACTCATGTGAATACTCTTTCATTACGCTAACGGTATTTCTTCCAGGATAGCCGCAACATTATCGGCATTCTCCAGAGCAACTTGTTCGGATATCTCCGAATCATCGGGATGTGCGGCATGGTAGGATTCCTTATTCCATATCTCCACCCTGTTGTTATACCCCAACAATACCGCCTCTTTACCTAAATTGGCATAATTTCTAAGTTCAATGGGAATCAACACTCTGTTCTGGCTGTCCAGTTCAGTATCCTTACCGCTTGCCGACAATAAACGGACATAAACGGCTTTGTGCCTGTCCCTGGCAGCAATCTTTGCTGCAGCCTCGATAATATTTTCCCAGTCTTTTCTGGTGTATAAATATAGGATTTTCAATGTGCTGTCTACGCTTTTTGCAATAACGAACTTATCTCCGAGAACCTCACGCATGGAAACAGGAAGAATAACCCTCCCCTTATCATCCACTCTATGCGTAAATTCTCCATACATTGCCATAGTTTTTCAACACTTTCCGCCATTTCGGCACCACTTCCACACCACTTGCCCCCATTATATACATCAAAAACAGATGTGTCAACACCTTTTTTAAACATTTTGTAAAAAAAAGAAAAAAATATACATTAGATTTAACAAAGGTCAACAATGAAAAACAACACCCGTAAGGTGTTGCATTTAAGAAGCCCTAAAAATAAAAGTTATTCACTTATCAGAGTCTTTTCACCTGGTCTCTGCGTATTGATGCCGATATGATTATACCTATCATAGCAAAACTGCCTATCATGTTTGTACCTCCCGCCGAAACAAACGGCAGAGGTATTCCCGTAACCGGCATCAGTTCAATATTCATGCCTATATTCTCGATAAAATGAAATGCAATCATGGCGGCCATACCGGCAACTATATATTGCCCGTAATAACTGGAACATTTTGAGGCGATATGAATACACCGAATGATAATTGCAAATGCCAGAATAATAATCGCGGCACAACCTAAGAATCCCATCTCCTCCCCTATTGCGGAAAAGATAAAGTCCGATTCTTTTACCGGTATACCGTTACTTTGCGTTCGGATACCGTTATACAGACCGGCACCCGTCCAGCCTCCGCTGCCCAATGCGATAATGGACTTGGAAGTCTGGTATCCGGCTCCCGAAGGATCGAAATTGGGGTCGATAAAGACTCTTATCCGGTCTTTCTGCCAGTCATCCAGAAACAACCATGCTATGGGAAGAGACGCCGCAAGAACACCGATGGAAATAAGAAGGTATCTGTATTTTATCCCGTAAACAAAGATAAGAACTGCAAAGGAAAATGCAAAAACGGTAGCGGTACCTAAATCCGGCTGCAACATTATCAGTCCTATAGGCATCAACCCGAAGACAGCTATAAAAATAAGTCGTTTGAGGGAGAACTCCTCTTTCAATAACTCGAATTGTGACGGTA
>JAKJBR010000007.1:0-47931 GCA_022706885.1 Bacillota bacterium | reverse complement strand
CATGCAGGTACCTTTTGAATATGAATATGTCAAATGGTTCGGAAGAGGTTTCCATCAGAGTTATGAAGACATGAACAGCAGTGCCGTTGTGGGAATATATGAGGGGCTTATAGATGATTTACAGGAGCATTATGAAAAACCTCAGGAAAACGGTAACAGAATGGACACCAGATGGGCAAGCTTCAAGAATGTTCAGGGACAGGGAGTGTTCTTCGGCGGACTGGATACATTCAACTTCTCCGCTTCCTATCATGATGCATATCAGACTGCAAAGGCACGACACTTACATGAGTTGGAAGAAAGTGAAGGAATCACCGTAAACATCGATTACAAACAGTCGGGATTGGGTACCGCTTCCTGCGGCCCCGGCCCGGAAGACAAGTACCTGCTTCATACAAATCCGAACAGTTTTTCCTTTACCCTGTCGCCTTTTTCCGACAGTGTTCTGGATGAACAGGAAATGTTCCGATTGAGACATGTGAAGAAACAGTAATCACCGTTACTGTTACGGCATTTCTTTAATAC
Source organism: Bacillota bacterium (assembly GCA_022706885.1). Lineage (GTDB taxonomy): Bacteria > Bacillota > Clostridia > DUPQ01 > DUPQ01 > DUPQ01. The sequence continues at coordinate 47,406 of JAKJBR010000007.1, read as the reverse complement.
TATGTAATACATTGCTTTATATAAAATATGCTGAAACAAAAAACCGGGTATACCGGTTTTTTTGTTCTATGTACTCTTTTCTTCTTAATACTTCTTTAGCAGTTAAATACTATCTCTTTAAAAGAACATCCTGCTCATACTGTTTTATATCATTAATCCATTCAATGCCCGATTTGGCACCGGCTTTTTCACAGTAGTAATCCCAAACAAGACCGAACGGAGCGGATTTAAACTCCTCTCTGATTGCCAATACACCGGTGTTATCATTTCTTGCAGCTACCTTGGAAAGCATTTCGTTAGGTTGTAACAAAGCGGCAAGTATGGCTTTTCTGGTATTTCTTAAACCCACAACCCATGCCATTACCCTGTTGATGGAAGCATCAAAATAGTCGGTTGCTACATAAGTGTTATTAAGTTTGCCCAATTTTACCAGTTCTTCAAATATAGCTCTGGTCTCATCATCAAAAGAAACTACATGGTCGGAATCCCATCTTACAGGTCTGCTGACATGTAAGAGTATCGACTTTTGGAAAGCGAATATCGCTCCCAGTTTTGCCGATACCACCTCGGTGGGATGATAATGACCGGTATCCATTGTAAGAATGATGTGATTCTTTCTCTTGTTAATAACATAGCTCAGACAGAATTCAAAACTACCTGCGGTATAACTTTCCAATCCTATTCCGAACAATTTACTCTCTATACCGTCTATGACACCTTTTACATCGGCTGTTTCCGCAAATATTCTGTCATAACTGTCTTTTAATCTCAATCTCGGTGACAGAGTATCATGAGGTATTTCTTTGGAACCGTCGCTCGTCCAGTGGTTTACAACGCAGGGTTTCCCTGTTCTTTCATAGAAATACTGACCTATTCTTCTGCAGGCTATTCCGTGTCTTATCCAGAATTCCCTTACCTCATCATTGGCAGCCGACAGCGTGCCGTTTTCGCTCAAAGGATGAGAAAAATATGTGGGATTAAAATCCAGTCCGATATTTCTGTCCACAGCCCAGTCCGCCCATTTCTTAAAATGCTCGGGTTTTATGGCATCTCTGTCTACGAATTTATCCGCTTCCTGATAAATTGCATGCAGATTTATTTTTTTGACTCCCGGAAGATATTTCATTACAACATCCAGGTCTGACCGTAATTCATCGGCGGTCCTCGGTTTGCCCGGATAATTACCCGTTACCTGAAGTCCTCCGGTTAAATCCGATGCGCTCTTTTCAAATCCGCCCACATCATCGCCTTGCCAGCAATGTATTGAAATCGGAACCTTGTCACATAATTTCATTGCTTTTTCCGTGTCTATTCCGAAACGTTTGTAATACTCCTTAGCCTGTTTATATGCTTTTTCCGTACTGTACATATTCACCCTCCTGTTTTTCTTTATTCTATCATTTTTGCAATGCATTTTCAGCATTATTATATAAATTCGTTAAGGTTTCTGTAAATAAAAGCAAAATCAGTTTTATTTAGTCTTCTTATTTAATTTTCTTTGAGGCTTAGGCTGTACCGGTATCTCCCCCGCTTTTTGCAGAGCAACTTTTGTGATAACCGGCCCGACAAGTTCATAAACAAGAGTGGCACACAATACTATGGTTCTTATTGCATCACCATACTCCGGCAACTCAATCATCGCTACCTGTGCCATACCTATAGCCACACCGGCTTGAGGAAGCAATGCAAGTCCCAGATATTTCTTTACATTTTCATCTGCTTTTGACATAACGGCACCGAGATAAGCGCCGGTATATTTACCTATCGAACGTGCAATAAGATATAGTATTCCTATTAATCCCACTTTCAATACCATCTCAATATTCAACTCGGCACCTGATATGACGAAAAAGAGCAAAAATAACGGGGGTGTCCATTTGTCATACGCTTCCATGACAGGTTCCATTTCACTGTATAAGTTTGCATAAACCGCACCGATCATCATACAGGTAAGTAAAGAGGATAATTTTAGGGTCAGGCTTAAAGCAACACCTCCGAATATAAAGGCAATGATAAGAATAATTCTATTGGTTTTGGATTTAAATAATCTCATGCCCAGTGAGAGAAGAAATCCTAAAACCGCTCCGACTGCCAGCGACTTGAATATCTCCCATAAAGGAGCTAATAATGCCGATTGAATTGTTAATGCTTCATTTCTGGCTAATGCTTTTGCAATTGCTAAGGATATTGCGAAAATAACCAATCCTATGGCGTCATCGCCTGCTACTACGGGTAATAATATCCTTGTTACTATACCGTCCGCTTTATACTGTCTTACCACCATCAATGTTGCGGCAGGAGCAGTGGCGGTAGCTATTGCTCCAAGAACAATTACCAGCGGCGTATCAAATCCGGGCAGGAATAAGCCCGCAATAAAAAGCACCAAATCCACAACCAATACCGTCATAAGCGCTTGTACTAAGGTAATGGTAATTATTCTCTTTCCCAGCAGTTTTATATGCTCCAGTTTAAATTCTCCTCCTATCGAGAAGGCTATAAATCCCAGAGCAGCGGTAGTTATTATGGAAAATATCTCTAAATAATCATTAGGAATCAGCTTGAAACAAAACGGTCCTATAAGCAGTCCCGCTATTAAATACCCCGTAACATTGGGAAGTCCGAATCTTTTTACTACTCGCGTCATTAACAGCCCTGCCAACATGGCAAGACAAAGGCTTAATAAGATATTCATAAATTACACCATATCTACCCCTTCCGTACAGGAAATGGGAACTGTGAACATAATACCGGTATTGGGCTTGTCAAATCCTCCCGTAACTTCTCTTATTACACTTTTTGCCGCCTCTACCTTATTCTCCGGAAGAACCATTAAAACGGTTTTACTGCTTTCCCCGGAGGGGTTTAAAAATTGCCTCAGCGAACCGAAAATCGGAGGGGGTTCAATAGATTGTTCACTTATAACTCTTATCATACCTGTAGAATCCAAAACTGTTGCACCGCAGATATCTCTTTCCAACAGACAGTGAAGTATTTTACCCAGGTATTCGGGTTTATTAAGTATTAATACCAACAATTTCATTATCCACTCCCTCCCGAACCTTTCAAAGCTTTTATCTGAAAGGTTACCACTTTTTTCACTGATTATATTGCTGCATTTTGTCACTGACCAATATATTAAGCAATACGAAATTTTCTCAGATTCTTAACTTAATTCAATCCCAAATTCTATGTATAGTTACTTAAAGGTTACATATGCAGCAGTATATTGCATTTTGTGCTTGACATTTGAGTAGTTATTTAATATTCTATAATTGCAAAAATATATTACAAGAGGAGATTAGTGATGAAAAGAAAAACAAAATTTTGTATTTTAATTGGCATCGTCATTTGTATTGTGATTACATCACTTTTAGTTGCGTGTGATAAAAACATAGAGACAAAGACTCAGACAGTTTTGTACAAATCAGCCAATGTTGAAGTCATACAAACAGAGGATACACAAGAAATTACCTATGTTTTTTATGAGTGGATTAATCTTAGTGATAAAGAAGCTTATACAAAAAACACGGTATTATTGACTGGCGAAATTTCAAACATCCGATATGCAACTGTAAGCTATAGATTTATGGACTGTAATGTTATTGATAATATGACTTTGTTTGATGTAAAAGTCGATAAAGTTTTGGCTTGCAATTCTGACTTGTTTCCAAACCGAGAATTTATTACTGTAGGTGTTGGCTACAATACAAATAATTATAGTGAGGATCTTCCTGAAATCAGCGAGGGCAATCAGTATCTTATATTTTGCTATGTCGCAGCAGATATTGAAAATGATGTGAGGGAAACATCACAATATGTTGATTGTTGGATTGGTTATCCTAAAGATTTACTTTGTGAAAGAATTGACGGATATTATCTTGTAGGTGATTTTTTCTCAGATATTCCAAAAGCAATAAACCTTGCCGATAGTACCGGAATTACAGAAAAGGATGTAGAAACTATTATGACATTTGATCAAGATGATGATTTAGGTATTCGTAATTTAATCAAAAATACAATGGATAAATCATCGATTAAAAGTTTTTTTAACAACGATGTAGCAGTTTCTTCTGTTCTTAGATTGAAAGAACGCTTAAGCAACAATCCCAATTCTTTATGGCAACTTATTAATCGCTATTATTTAGTGGAAAAAACAGTATTTGAGAATTATGTCCGAGTAATAGCAGAGAGTTTTATAGATTAGAAAAAGAAAGAGAGGGAAAATTATGTATACAAAAAAAATATTGTTAAGACATATTTTAGCTATAGCTACTTTTTTAATTTTAGCAACTATGATGTTGAATGCGGTCTTTGCAATGGACATCAGTACATTTCAAACAGATGATATAACACGTTGGAATAAACTCGGAGTGGGACATATGGGAAGCACAACTACAACGTACAGGTATGAATCTAACACTGTAAAAACAAACTACTCATCGTATGTTGTAAACGGTATAATGCTATGGGGCACCAATATCTCGTGCACAGAAAATAATTCATCAACAATAGGATTATTCAAAGTATCTTCTGATAATATTGGTGCTACTGCCTCAACGGAGCTTACATACTATACATCAACAAATCATGTAGCTACTTGGGCAATAACAATTTACAGTAATTCATTTGATAGTAATACCACTGAAGAGAAAAATAATACTATTGCTCATGAAATCGGACATGTCTACGGATTAGCGCATGTCAATAATTCTAGTCAAATAATGTATTACGCCTGCTTTCCTAAAAGTGTAACATCTTATGATTTAGACGGCATGAATGTGATGACACATGTGCACACGCACAGTGGTTCATATCCAATATCATATGAACAGTACACTAACACTAGTCATAAAGTAAGGTGCAATACATGTAGAGCCTATGCTGCATGTACATGCAATTATACTTCATACCACTCCGGTCAACAGCATTATTTCTTGTTTAATTGCATATGTGGGAACAACCAAATTCTTTCTTGGCCTTGTAGTGGAAATCCATGTGTTCAACCTTTTTAGTTAGGGGTTTATTTTATTAAATTTACATGTGGCAGTATTGAAAACATTATCTATATGCTTTGTAGCTTTTATGCAACATGATGGTATTTTAATTAACTAATTTTTCTAATATACACCTTATATGCTTAAAAGCTGTATTATTCATAGCAATGCACTTAACAACCTTTGGATTAAACTTGCGTTCTTATCTGTTTCTATCCATATTTCCTTAGCTTTGCTTAAGTTGTTAATGACTTGCTTGTAAAGTTATGTTTTACCAATCTCCGTTTCATTTTGCTGTTTGAGCAATAAAGTTTTATTATAAGTTATGAAATATAAAGCCTTTGCGCGGACTTTTCGGCTTCATATTTTACCTTCTCTTCATCAACTGTCAGCAACTGCTTATCCTTCATAAGAATCTCACCGTTTACCAGCACGGTATCCACATCGGTTGCTCTTACTGAATATACCAATGCCGATACCGGATCATGGAGCGGTGTCATGTTAAGGCTTTCGGTATTGACCAGTATAATGTCGGCCTTCATACCGGTTTTAATCATTCCGCAGTTATCAAATCCCAATGCTCTTGCACCGTTGGCCGTAGCCATAGTCAGCACCTGCTGTGCATTTATAACATTACTGTCTTCTTTACAGCCTCTGTGTATAAGTGAAGTGAGATGCATCTCTTTGAACATATCCAAAGTGTTATTGCTTGCCGCACCGTCTGTGCCTATTGCAGGTTTAATACCTGTTTTAAGCATTTTGGGTATGTCGGCAATACCGCTGCCGAGCAAAAGATTACTTGACGGATTGTGTACCGGTATGACATTCTTTTCTTTCATCAACAGCATATCTTCATCATTTACATGAACGGTGTGTGCGGCGGTAACCCTGTTATCCAGAACACCGGTCTTGGCACATAACTGTAAAGGAGTCATACCGTATGTTTTGATACAGTTTTCCACTTCAACCTTTGTTTCATGCAGATGAATATGTATAAGAGTATCGGTTTCCTTAGCCATTTTTGCACTTAAGATTAATTCAGGCTCATCTACCAGATACACCGAATGTATTTCCACCGATGTATTGAGCCTTCCTTTAAATGCATTTTTGTTGGTTAAAATAAAGTTCTTACAGTACTGCTCCGCTCCCTGTTTACCCAGTTCCTTTACCTTGCTGGATGTGGATACCCCGTAAGAAAGATTGGCCCTTATGCCTGTTTCTTTTATGGCTTCCAATGATGCTTCATGAATATAGTACATGTCCAGATAGGCAACCGTTCCCCCTCTTATCATTTCCGCTATTCCCAGCATTGCTCCGTTGTAGACATCCTTGTATGTAAGATTGGCTTCCACCGGGAATATCTGTTCGTGTAACCACCTTTCCAGAGGAAGATCGTTGGAGCGGTTTCGCATCAATGTCATGGCGCAATGGGTATGTGCATTGAAAAGACCCGGCATAACTATTTTATTCTTTGCATTAATCATCCTGTTGGGGATAAAAAAGAACGGCTCATCCTCACCGATATACACTATCTTATCATCTTCAACACATATAACCTGATTTTTTAAGATGGCAAAATTTTCATCCATTGTCAGAATATCTGCATTTTTTATCATTGTGTTCATAATTCACCTCAAAAAAAATGGAATATATCCAATTATATTCCATCTTAGCTATATTTTCCACAAAACATCAAAAACCTTTTATAAGGTCTTCCAGAGTCTCTCTTTTCCGTATAATCTGTAAACCGCCGTCGCTCTTTATCAGTACTTCCGCAGGGCGCAACCTGTTGTTGTAATTGGAACTCATGGAATATCCGTAAGCTCCCGCATCCATAACACCTATGATGTCGTCCTCCAATATCACGGGTAATTGCCTTTCTTCGGCAAGTATATCTCCGCTTTCACATATATTACCTGCAATATTTACATATTCATATGCACCGTTCTTAACGGGTTTGTCATCTCTGTATATTTCTATATCATGGTGAGCACCGTACATTGCGTGACGGATGAGTACGGAAAAGCCTATGTCGGTTCCGATGTATATTTTATTGTAATTATGCTTTTTTGCATACACCTTGCCTAAAAGTATACTTGATTCCGCAACTACAAATCGTCCCGGCTCGCATTTGAACAGTATGTTTTTATTGTGCTCTTCCTGCCATGCGGTCAAAACATCCTTAAGCTCTTTTCCGAACTTTTCAAGATCCAACGGCTGTTGCCCCTGCTGCTTATTATACGGAATACCGAATCCGCCGCCGAAATCCAGAAACTCCAGATCCTCAAAAAGCAAACTTAAGTGCAATAATTCCTTTACGCCTTTGATATATTCGGTACAAGTCATTATGAAAGAACCTATATGCTGGTTTAAACCCGCAATCTTAAGGTTATACTTTTTCGCAATACCTATGACATCCATCGCCTTATCGATATTAATACCGAATTTGGTGGCCTCTCCGGCCGTAATTACTTTCTTATGATGTCCCGCTCCTATTCCTGGATTTATCCTGACCGCTACTTTAGTCTTTGGAAAGTTTTTTCCGTACAGTTCCAGCTGAGACAGTGAATCCACACTTACCATAATACCTCTGTCTACGGCATATTTCATTTCTTCGGCCGATACATTGTTGCAAACGAAGAATATACGGTCTTTTTCGTAACCGGCCTGTTCCGTTACAAAGATTTCTCCTTCGCTCATGGCATCGGCATGCAGTCCTTCCTCTTTTAATATCTTCAGAATATGCAGATTGCAGTTTGCCTTTACCGAATAGGAAACGGTAAAGTTGGGCATATTCACAAAATTCTTTATCTGCCTTGCCCGCTCTCTCAGTATATCTTCATTGTAAACATATAAAGGCGACCCGTATGCCGAGAGCAGCTCCGAAGGCTTGTGGTGTTTATAAAAGTCCGTTTTTTCGCTGAAATATTCTATCATACCGTTAATTTATCTTTACCTACCCATTTTCTTAATACTTCGGGAACAGTCACCGATCCGTCTATATGCTGATTCTGTTCTATAATTGCCGGAAACACTCTGGAAGTGGCAAGTCCCGAAGCATTTAATGTATGCAGGTACTCATTTTTCCCGGTTGCGGTTCTCTTAAATCTCATTGCTCCTCTGATAGCCTGAAAGTCATATGCATTGGAAGCGGAACTTACTTCCTTGTATATACCCATGCTGGGAATCCATACTTCCACATCATATGTTTTGCCCATTGCGAAAGAACAGTCGGCTGCAGCCAGTTTACTTAAGCGGAAATGTAAGCCCAATCCGTTCATCAGAGTCTCCGCTTTGGCTACCAGTTCCATCAGAGCTTCTTCGCTTTTTTCCGGCACGGTATACTGGAACATTTCCACTTTATTGAACTGATGACCTCTTATCATACCTCTTTCTTCCGCTCTGTAACTGCCCGCTTCTTTTCTGTAACAGGGAGTATAAGCAAAGTATTTTTTGGGAAGCTCTTCTTCTCTCAAAACTTCATTCCTGTGCAGATTTATCAGTGCGGTTTCCGCCGTCGGCAGTAAAAACTGATCATTTTCGGTAAGTTTAAATACATCATCACCGAATTTGGGAAACTGTCCCGCTGTATATCCGCATTCGGAATTGAGTATATGAGGAGGCAGAATGAACTCATATCCGTCTTTGATATGCTCGGTTATGAAATAGTTAAGCAAAGCCCACTCTAAAAGTGCTCCGTCACCTCTGTACATCCAGTGGCCGCTTCCGCTGAGTTTGGCTCCGCGTTTATAATCTATTATGCCCAGTGCTTCACATAAAGCAACATGGTCTTTTATAGCAAAATCAAACTCCGGTTTCTTTCCGTGATATCTGACAGGCTGATTTTGCGTCGCATCTCCTGCAATCACATCGTCTGCGGGTGTGTTGGGTATATAATCCATTATGTCTTTTATCTGCGCTTCAATTGAAGTTATTTCTTTTTCCAATTCCGCTATGGATAATGAAATTTTCTTCATCTCCTCCAGAAGATCGGTAACATCGGTTCCCTGCTTTTTAAGTTTGGGAATCTCACCGGAAACGGTATTTCTTTTGGCTTTCATCTGCTCCACTTCGAATATTTTGCTTCTGCGTTGTGCATCAAGAGCCAGAAGCTCGGTAAAATCCGCCTTGAAATTCTTCTTCAGGAGAGCTTTCTCAACTTCTTCTCTGTTATTTCTTATCCGATTAATGTCCAGCATTTTTCTATCCTCGTAATATTTTAGTTAATAATAAAATCATTGAACCTCGTTGTCAAGATTTTCCGCCGACTGATTATCGGTCTCTTTATCGTCGCTGTTTGTTTTTCTCTCATAAAACAACACATCATAGGCAGTCTTTATTCTGTTCATAGCCTTCTCCAGAATGCTTCTGCTGGTGGCGATGTTGATTCTTTGGAAGCCTTCGCCTTCCGGACCGTATTTATCCCCGGGACTAAGCCATATTTTCGCTTCATCTTTGAAAAAGTTATTGAGTTTGCTGTTTTCCAGACCCATTTCCTTACAGTCTATCCAGACCAGGAAAGTACCTTGCGGTTGAATAACTTTAATCTTTGGAAGATTCAGGTTAATAAATTCCGTAACATACTCTATATTGCCTTGCAGATACTTCAGTAATTTATTGAGCCACGGTCTTCCGTATCTGTATGCAGCAACACAGGCGGCAATCCCCAGCGTATTGACCAGACCGGGTCCTCTTTTCGCCATTTCCTCATCATACAGTTTCTTCAGCTCCGGATTGGGTATAAATATATTGGATGCTTTAAGTCCCGTTATATTAAATGTCTTACCGGGTGATGTGCATATTACACATGACTGCTCGAAATTACTGTTCAGATTGGCAAGAACGGTATGCTTATGGGGTGCATAAACGAAATCGCTATGTATTTCATCACTTACTATTATCACACCGTGTTTACAGCAGATGTGACACATTCTTATAAGTTCTTCTTTGGTAAAGACCTTTCCGACAGGATTATGAGGATTGCACATTATAAACAGCTTTACATCATTTTCCACAATCTTATTCTCGAAATCGGCAAAATCTACATAATAGCTTCCGTTTTCATAAACCAACGGATTTCTTACCAATTTGCGTTTATTGTTGTTTATGACACCGTAAAAAGGAGAATATACCGGTGTCTGGATTATTACGCTGTCCCCCGGCTGCGTATATGCGCATACCGCAACGCTTAATGCATATACCACACCCGGTGTTATACAGAACCAGTCCTTTTCCACCTTGAAATTGTGGTATCTGTACATCCATTCGGCGACTATATCGTAGTAGCTGTCGGAGATGCCGGTATATCCGTAAATTCCCACCGCATTTATTCTGTTTATGGCACTTCTTATTTCCTCAGTGACGGGAAAATCCATGTCCGCTATCCATAGCGGGATATGCTCTACCGTATAATCGAAATTATCATAAAAATCATATTTAAGCGAATTGGTATTATGCCTGTCGATTATTCTGTCAAAGTCATAAATCATAAAATATCCTTCCTGCCTTTCATCCTCCAAGGTATTATAACACTTTTAGCATTGTTAGTCTCAAAAGAATGATGTTATTTATTGCTTTATTACCTGTTTTATTACACTTTATATAACTTTTTCTACAATTTAATAATATACATAATTCTTGACCGTTGATTTTCCTTTGATTTTCGCCATTTAACGTTATGTTTGAATATAGGTACTTTGTTTGGTATAATTTTTTTAAAGAGGAATAAGTATGAATATTCATGTTTTAATCTGTGATGATGATCCTTTGGTACACGAGGCTTTAAGTGTTTATTTTGACAAGTTCGGAATGACGCATCAATCGGCTTTCAACGGACAGGAATGTCTGGATTTATATCAAAAAGGCACTTTTGATGTTATTGTGCTGGACATAATGATGCCGGTTATTGACGGTATGGAAGTATGCAGAAGAATAAGGATAAGCAGCACTATCCCCATTATTTTACTAACTGCAAAATCCGAGGAAGTAGACAGACTCCTTGGTTTTGATCTCGGAGCGGATGACTATATCACCAAACCTTTCAGTTCTCTGGAAGTTATAGCGAGAATAAAAGCAATAATCAACCGTGTAAGAAATCCTTCGCAAAAAGAGTCTTCCGGTAAGGTTTCTTTCAAGCAACTTACCGTGGATATAACAAGGTATTCTATCCTTATAAACGATGTACCCACACATGCCACTCCCAAAGAAGTGGAAGTTCTTTTTCTTCTTCTGTCCAATCCCAGAATAGTATTTACCAGAGAACAGATTATGAACTTAATCTGGGGCTATGAGTATACAGGCGACACCAGGACCATTGACACTCATATCAAGCGCATACGTGCAAAACTTCCTGCGGAAATTCAAAAATGTATACAAACAATCTACGGAGTGGGATACAAGTTCGAGTGTAATGAAGAATAAGTTTACCGACATACCTTTTTTTGTAAGAATAGTATTACTAATACTATCAATACTTATTATTTCACTTATTATCACCACTGTCATTTACACCGTTGCTTCGGAAGAGATATTCATAAGTAATCAACTAGAGAGATTAAAAGAAGAGACCGATATGCTTGCCTCGCTTATCCCCGGTGATTGGGTTACAAGAGACCAATTGGAATACTTCTTTGATAAAGCATTACAAGCGGAATCCACCATCTTAAGAAGCTTCATATTTGTATCGGACAGGCTTAATGTGGAGGTATATTCCTATGCTCCCGCCATCAAAAGAGAGACGCAGACGGTAGCAAAAGCCGATATGGATAAATTCTACAGAAATAATCTTTCAAAGCATATGCGCGGAGTGCTTGCCGGGCAATATATTTCTTTGAAAAATACCGATAATGAGTTCCACTCCGATATGTTTATTATCATGAGACCTATCTTTTCACAGTACGGAGATGTCCAGGCGGTTCTCACTGTTTGCAAATTCATTGATGACTATTCAGGCGAATTAAGAACAATAAACAATGCTCTGGTGCTGACCATGATAGGTGTATCATTACTGATGTTATTTCCCATCTACAGGATGTCCAAAAGCATCACCAAACCTCTTCTGGAGATAACAGATGTAGCGGTTGCATTCGGAAAAGGAGATTTTTCCGTCAAAGCCGACCAATCCTATCCTGCAGAATTAGGCCAATTATCTCTGACCATGAATCACCTGTCCTCACAGTTAAGCAAGACAATAACCAGTTTAACACGTGAGACCAATATTCTGCAGGGAGTATTGAACTCCATGAACCAGGGTATTTTGGTTGTGGACGAGACACTTTCTCCCATGATTATCAATCCCGCTCTTCCGAAATTCTTTAAATCCACAATGGATATAAATGAAAAACACAGCATTATTCCCTTGAAAGCGGTATGGGAGGATTTTGAGCAATGCTTATCGGAGCAACAGTATATTGAGAATATATATGAGTATGACGGAAAAATGATTCTGTGCGTTATAAATCCCTTAAAGGTAAATGATGCGTTGATAGGTGCGATGGGAATATTCAGCGATATAACAAAAGAGATACGACTGGAACAGACAAGAAGAGATTATGTGGCAAATGTATCACACGAATTAAAAACTCCTCTTACAGGTGTTATGGGATTATTGGCTCCTCTTAAAGATGGAATAGTTACCGACCCCGATAAGATTACAAAGTATTATGCAATTATGTCTAACGAATTACAGCGGCTGAACAGACTGATAAACGATTTACTTATGCTGTCCCGTCTGCAGTCGGCAAGCGAGGCATTCGCCATGGATAAAGTTAACCTTTCGGCAATAATTGTAGATAAGATTGAGAATTATCATTTTGCTTATGAGGATAATAATCTGGCAATAGATTTTACCGGTCCTTCGCAACCTGTGCTTGTATACGGCAATGCCGATCGTATAGAACAGATACTGACCATACTTATTGATAATGCGATAAAGTACTCACAAAACTCCTCGGATAAGACAATAATTAATGAGAAAATTAAGATAAAAATAGCAATAGTCAAAAAAGACGATAAATATATCGTTTCGGTGCAGGATTACGGAACCGGAATATCCAAAGAGGATATCGAATATGTGTTTGAACGATTCTATAAATCGGACAAATCCCGTTCGGGTGCCGGTTCGGGCTTGGGACTGGCCATTGCCCGTGAGACTCTGAAAAGAATGAACGAAGATATATGGGTGGAAAGTGACGGGAAATCCGGATCGGTTTTCTATTTTACCCTTACCGAGTATAAACCGAATATTGACCGGGTTAAGTGAAACTACATTAAATTTTAACCGCTCCGTATTTGCTGAAATCGGAATCCGTAATGCCTGCTATTCCGCAATATGCTCTTAAAGCACTGTCCAGACACACTTTATCATCAATATGGAAGATAAAAGGCTTTTTCAGTATATCCTGCAGCTGATTTATAAGTTCAAACAGAAATTGTGCATTATTTCCGCTGTAAAATATATTAAACGCATCACAGGGCTCCTCGTTTATGTCATAAGCAGCATCAATATTGTCGTATACATCACCGTCCGAAACAGCAAAATCAACGGTTTCATAAAAGTCATCAACATCAACATATCCGTACTGACAGAAGATATATCTTTTTTTGTCACAAGGTACGGTAATGCTTCTTTCTTTATCTTTGATGTAATTCATGGCTTTGATATATTCCGGAGTTGTACCGCAACATCCTCCGATTATCCCCACATTGAAATCCAGTAAATTATCCGAATAGCCGCAAAACTCTATTTTCCCCTGGTCATAATGAGCAATTCCGTCCACAAAGCTCGGAACTCCCGCATTGGGTTTTACACAGACAAAATCCTCAAATAATGCAATCTCTTTTAGTATATCGCCCATTTTATCCGGCCCGTTGGAACAGTTTACTCCCACCACATCGGCTCCCATTTTCTTCAAAATACCGGCACATACTTCGGGTGAATGTCCCATAAGAGTCATGTTATTCTTCTCAAATGTCATATTGCATATAACAGGCAGATTTACCGTTTCTCTGTTGGCAAGATAAGCGATTCTCATTTCCTTTAAATCGGTAAAAGTTTCAAAGTTAATCACATCGGCATTGCGACATGCATATAACTGGTCTTTATACAAACTGTATGCATATTCGAAAGTTAACGGTCCGAAAGGCTGTAAAAGCTCTCCGATAGGTCCTATTGATGCCGCAATTAATATGTTTCTTCCGTCAATCGCCTGTTTTGCAAGCTCAATACCCTGACTGTTTATCTTGTCATGTAACTCTTCCAAACCGTGACGCTTTAATACAAGCCTGTTGGAACATAACGTATTGGTCTGAATTATGTCGCTTCCCGCATCGCAGTATTCTTTATATATGCGCATAACCGTATCCGGATGCGTTATATTATACGATTCCGCCAGCTCTCCTTTTTGCAAACCGTATTTTTGCAGCATGAATCCTTTGGAACCGTCAAACAGATATATCTTTTTTTTGTTAAATAGTCTCATTTCTTACACTTTTTCCTTTAGTCCCATTTAATCTTATCTTTATATTCTGAAGAGTTATATGAGTTGATGCAACCGCAGTATTTCTGGCGGTATAACCCGTACTCCTTTGCTTTATTCTGACCTATCCTGTAACCTTCCCGAAAGTCATGATAAAAAAACTCTATGCCGTATTTATCGGCAACACTTTCCGCTATGTCGATAATAAGTTGATGATTCTGATAAATGCTTACCAGTAATGTGGTGGAAAACCCTTTATAACCGTTATTCTTGGCATATTTTGCCGTTTTATCCAACCTTATACTATAACAATCCTTACATTGGAAACCCTCTTCCCAAAGATGCTGCAAAAACTCATCATCTTCAATAAGAGGAATGTTAAAACGTGACATATAACTTCTGAGCGTTAAAAGCCTTCTCTCATGTTCCTTTATCGGATGTATGTTGGGGTTATAGAAATATGAGTCATAATCCACATTCATTTCATTAAGCTTTTCATGAACATATACAAGACAAGGTGCACAGCATGTATGTAAAAGTATTTTATTTGATTTCATAAGGTATTTTCAGATGCTCGTATGCATGTGATGTTACGCATCGTCCTTTCGGCGTCTTCTTTATAAAGCCCAACTGAAGAAGATACGGTTCATATACATCTTCAATGGTATCTTTTTCTTCGTTTACGGAAGCCGCAAGCGTTTCCAGTCCTACCGGTCCGCCGTTAAATTTGGTTATTATAGTTTCCAGGATAGCTCTGTCTATATTATCCAATCCTATTTTGTCAATTTCCAGTTTTTGCAGTCCGTAATCGGCAATTTCACTTGTAATTACATCTTCTCCTTCCACTTGTGCAAAGTCCCTTATTCTTCTTAAAAGCCTGTTTGCTATTCTAGGGGTTCCTCTGGAGCGGGAAGCTATCTCATTTGCTCCGTATTCGTTGATATTGAACCCTAAAATACCGGCACTTCTCTTTACTATCTTGCTTAATTCCTCTACGGTATACATCTCCAGTCTGCAGGATACGCCGAATCTGTCGCGCAACGGCGAAGAAAGCATGCCTGTCTTGGTAGTAGCCCCGATAAGAGTAAATTTATTTAAATCCAGGCGTATTGTTTTGGCACTGGGACCTTTTCCGATAATAATATCCAAAGCAAAATCTTCCATTGCGGGATACAGAATCTCTTCCACAGTACGGTTCAGTCTGTGTATCTCATCAATAAACAGAATATCATTCTCCTCAATATTGGTTAATATGGCGGCAAGATCCCCCGCTTTTTCTATAGCCGGTCCGCTGGTTATCCTGATATTTGCTCCCATTTCCGATGCTATGATACCCGCTAAAGTGGTTTTTCCCAATCCCGGAGGTCCTGCAAGAAGCACATGATCAATAGGTTCACGCCGTAATTTGGCAGCCTCTATGAAAACCTTAAGATTTTCCTTTATCTTTTCCTGACCGAAATACTCGTCAAAAACCTTAGGCCGTAAACTCGCTTCGCTTTGGTCGTTCTTTATAAATGACGGAGTTACAAATCTTTCTTCCTCCATTGCCCTTCTCCTTTATATCTGCTCCGCTAAAGCCTTCTTGATTATATCCTGCAACGAATCGGACTCATCGTATACCTTATTCAGAGCTTCTCTTGCATACTTTGTATTATACCCCAATACAAGCAGTGCATTAACCGCTTCGGAGTATTTGTCGCTGACCGCAATCTGTTTTACCGCATCGGCTTCGGCAGCATAGAGACCTTTTAATTTATCCTTAAGCTCCAGTATTATTCTCATTGCAGTCTTTTTTCCCACACCGGGAGCTTTGGATAACGATGCCGCATCTTCCGATACTACAGCAGTAGCCACTTCCTGATAGGAAAGTACCGACAATATTGATAGAGCGGCCTTGGGTCCTATACCGGATATACCAATCAACATATTGAACAGAAAAAGCTCTTCCTCGCAGGCAAATCCGTACAGTACCATCACATCCTCCCTCACGTGAAGATATGTGTATAACAGCGCTTTCTCATGTGTCTGCAGCTTCGACATGGTGTTTATGCTTGTAAATATCCTGTATCCTACTCCCGCATTGTCCACTACCACATAATCATGTTTTTTGGCTACTACTTCCCCTTTTATATACTCGTACATTGATTTTCCGTCTTCCTTTCTTCCCTGTAGGAATTGGCATGGCATATGGCCACAGCTAAAGCATCGGCCGCATCATCGGGCTTGGGAATATCTTTCAGATTGGCCAATACCTTTACCATCTGCTGAATCTGATTTTTGTCGGCTCTGCCGTAACCGCACAGTGCCTGTTTTACCTGAAGAGGTGTATATTCAAAAAACTCCAATCGGTTCTCGGCAACCGCCAGCACAGCAACACCTCTTGCCTGACATACATTTATAGCCGTTTTCTGATTGGTGTTAAAAAACAGCTGCTCCATGGCTACATGCTCGGGTTTGTACTTCTCAATAACTTCATTAATGCCTCTGTAATTTTGCAACAGTCTTAAATCAAACGGGGTTTTCGCTTGGGTCTTAATAACACCGTATTCCAGTACTTCGATTTTGTTTTTGAAATAATCTATGACCCCATATCCCATAATGGCAAAACCGGGATCAATACCTAATATTCTCATAAGTACTCCACATCTTGTGATTATATCATGATACTTTGTATTTTGCACAGTACAACCGTCGTTTTGAAGAGTAATGAAAATCACGTAAATTAATCGGAAATATAAAATTCGTTTAATTATTGTATATATTTAAAAAATCCAGTACATATTCATTTAACTCCGACAAGGTTTCCGCCGCAGGACGCGTATCCAATCCTCCGTCCATTAAATATGTAATAACGGGTGTTACCATTCTCATATCGGTTAATCCCAGATGTCCGACACCTTTAATATGCTTATTCACATACATAGGATTGTCACTATTCATAAGTCGTGTATTCATATCATATGTAGTAATATCATCCATTTTTCCATACAATGCATCCGAATAAACATGCAAAACGGGTAAAGGATACAACTGATCGGTAAATATATACCTGTCTTTGTCAATCCCCACAATATCCGCTGCAAACGGAGCCTCCAAGACCGCCAATGCTTTAATCTCTTGTGCTCTCTCACGACCTACGGCCAACACAGCGGAACCGCCCAAAGAATGTCCGGATAAAACCACCCGTTCTTTATCAATATACTGTTCATAATCATTCTGAAAGTCCGAAATGCAATCAAGTACCGTATAGATATCATCAATCCGTACTTTTAACCACTCCTTAAATGAACTTAAAGTCCCGGGCAAATCTTCCGAACCCTGGGAAGTCATAACACTTTGTATAAAATTTTCGTCCATATTTATATTCCTGCCGTCCGACATCTTACAGCTGAAAGAGTGGTACGGATGATTCAGGCCTACTACAACATAGCCTCGTGATGCCAGGGCTAAAAATAAAGTTTCATTGGATTCGGCAACACCGAAAGATCCGGGAGAGAATAAAAACAAGGGGTGACTTTTTGCTTGTGCATCCTTCGGAAACCACACCTTGACAGGAATCTCCCTTTCATTGCCGTTCGTAGCCATTCCCGGAATATCGGTATTATACTTATAAAATGCCGTCTCGGCTATAACACCGTAAGGTCCGGTAGGTTTCTTGGCCGGTATAAACGGAAAAAATACCTGAATAATCATAAATACTATCAAAACAAATGAAACAATTACCGATATCGCTTTTTTCCACTTCAGCACCTTCTTCTGACAGATAAGGAAGATAAATAAACCGAAAGCAACCAATAATCCTATCAATCGTATAAGCATAGTCTTTATAACCTCCCGTTAAATTGTATTCCAACGGATAATACTGTTCAATTTCTTAAACGGTTACTATTGTAAAACTATTGTATTTTCAGTAAATTTCCGATTAAATCGCAACAAAAAAGTAAAAAGAAAAGGCTTATAAGCCTTTTTAAGAATTTAAAATATTCCGTATCCGCACTTTATTTGAGTACGAGATATAAGAAGATGGATGTAACCGCAAAGAATATTGCTATATAAACGGTATACTTGGAAAGAAGCTTGTCAATTGCTCTGCCCTTACCCTTACCGAAAAAGGTTTCCGCTCCTCCTGTAATAGCTCCCGAAAGTCCTTCGCTTTTGCCCGACTGCATCAATACCACTATGATTGTTGCAAGACACACAATTATATGCACTATACCTAATATTATCTTTAAAGCTTCACTCATTTTTTGCCTCCAAAACTTAACTACGAGATTATAACATAAACGATTTTGTATAGCAAGTATATTTTTTCTTGCTGTTTTCATTCATTCGGACAGGAATAGAGCTACTTGCGGAATTCAAAATGGACTGCCATTGCAAATTACACCGAGACAATGGTTTATACTCTTTTTGAGGTTAAAGAAGTAACCGGTAATATTATTTTGTCCAATGACGGTGCGGAATATATTGAGAAGTATATGTTATCAGCAAGTAATTAGAACCACAACAAAAATCTTAAGTATTATCACTTGATTTTACAAACAAATAGATAATGATTACTTGCACCTAATAATTCTTCTTTGTCACAATGAGCAAGGTGCCAGTCAATATATCTTTCATAAGATAGGTCACTCATATTATCAATCTGTTTTTGTAACAATTCAGAAAATCCACTGGTAGCAATTTTTCTAATGATTGTAAGATTTTCCATTTCAAGCATTTCTATACATTCTGATAAGGTAAAGAATATAAAAGGTCTGTTAATAAGTCTTTGTGTGTTAGGGTTATATACTTCTGTTTCAAAATAATTTGCTTCATAAACCATTTCCGTCATTGGAATCATATCATGATTGATAAAGGATACTAGGATATAACCTCCATCCCTAAGGACACGCTTTGCTTCTTTAATTGTTCGTTTTCTATCTTCTTCCTTAGACAAGTGATACATCGGACCAAAAAGCAGGACCAAGTCAAAATAGTTATCCCTTAGTTCTGTCATGTCTAGTGAACTTTTATTTTCAACTGTAACATTATGAAATTTATTATTTTTAATTTTTTCTTTTAATTGTTTATAGTTATTAGTTGCAGGTTCGTAAGCGACAACTTCATTTACTCTTTCAGATAGAGGAATAGTATAAACTCCAGTCCCCGCTCCAACATCTAAAATTTTTGAATCTTGATTAATAAGATTAGAAATTTCTTTTAATGTTGTAATCTTTTCAACTTGCCCTGATTTACTAAAAAGTCTTTTTTCTTCATCAAAAAATTTATATAACTCCTCATTCCTTTTTAAATCATCATCTATTTTTGCAATTTCTTTAAAATCCATATCATACTCCTTTTATTTTTTTGCAGAGTGTCCTGAAACACAGTTTCATCGTTACTATCTGCCGTTGTCATAATTATGACACGAAACCCGGGTGAAAAGTCTTAAAATAAAACTTTTTTGTTCAAACCGGTATCACTCCAAGAAAACATATATGCATTTTTAATAGGATTAGATTTAATCACATAAAATTCATAATTATCCCAAACAATCGCTACTTGATTTTCTATTGCAATCGCATCTGTTATCTGTCCGGAATAGAAATCATCAAAGCCTGTTCTTTCGGGCTCATCATAATGAGGACAATGTAAATAAGGAATGATGCCCAAACCTTTAACCCATTTATGTTTTGGATTTTCGATATCTTCTATAAACTCACTATCACTATGGCCTGCGATAAACCAGCATATAGAACCTGCACTTAATCCTGATAGTATTTTGCCGCTTTTATAAGCATTGATTAATGCTTTGTCTACACTGTACTTCCTCCAAACTTCCATCATATAAGCAGTGTTTCCACCACCTACATAAATGATATCAGCACATTCAATCTTCTCATTAACTTCTTCAATATTCACATCAGTATTACACAAATATAAGATGTCTGTTTTACATCTTAATTTTTCATATAAATCATTAATTGTTTGAATATATATCTCAGCATCTTTACTTGCTGTAGGGATAAATAAGAAGTTCGGTTTTTCTTTTTTTGATGACTCAACAATAAATTTATCTATGTCATAAGTTTCATTTTCGGATACTTCTCCGCCACCGATTGCTACAATCATTTACATTCTCCAATTATAAAAATTTATTTTTTTGACAAAAAGTATCTTTTCACATAATTCGCTTAATTTATTTCTTTAGTATTTAACTTGAAACCCGGTCACCTTCGTTACTATCTGCCATTTTCGTAATTATAACATAACCCACAAGAAAAATCTTATAGTAAAATCAATGGTTTTACATTGATAAATAATCGTACTGAAATTATTTTTTCTCAATTCAAATAATATCTCCTTTTCAACCCGACATTTAATCAGATATCTCTATTTCAACACTTCCCATACCGGATTCTATTTAGAGCCGACTCGCCTGATATAACCCTTCTCTACAAGAGAATTGAGTGCTCTTTGAACCGTTCTGACAGTTTTAGAAATATTATAGGCTATCTCTTCTCTTAAAGAATCCGATTTTTGTTTTAAAATAGCATAAACCGCTTTTTCTGTTCCGTTCAAAGTGACACTTATGTCACTTAGAATTATTCAGTCGGATGGCGTCTGCAATCGGTGCTATAATCAGTGTCACTTTATGGCACCGATTTATAATTGTGCAGTATTTTTTGAATTTAAACTTTGTGGAAGCTCTGAAACCCTTTTAGTTACTGCGTTTTTCCCCTTTAGCATTATTATAACATCCTCTCAGGAGAAGAAGTCATAAATAAAACGCTCTTTTTGACTGTTTTTACATTCATAAAACCTCGTAAAATCAACCTTTTCAATCTGTAGCATTTGTTTGACATCATGGGTTTTCTTAAGTTCAGGTACAAAAAATTGGAATTTGTGTGTATCCGACAAACTGAAATTTAGCTGTCTCTTTATATCATTTACGGAAAGTCGTTTCCCAGTCAGCCCTTGAAATATCCTTCGACTGTGTCGAAGAGCTGATTGTCTGTTCTATAAATACCCTCATACGGAATCTCAATATATGCCTGATTACCTTCCATGTATATGAAATAGTGATATTCTCTGTCTGATCCGGCAACCTCAATGGCGTAATAGACTTTTGCAACAGGACGATCATTTACGCTCATCTTTCTTGTGGGCTGTGTTTTTGCGATATTCTGCAAGAGCTGTCCAAATTCTGCTGTAGCAACATCAACAGAACTCCCGTCATTTCGCACTATGGAAATTGTCTCAACATTTCCTATATCAGGAGTGTTTATAGCTGCTGCTTTATGAAAAATATGGTCAATAATAGCATAAGCACCGATGAGAACCACGACCAGTACAGTAATCACAATAATCGGTTTCCATTTCATATTGATTGCCTCCACAAATTCTAATTTGTTATTCTAATATTTAAACAAATAGAATCCCCATATGCAGTTACTAAATTCACCCGCAACAAAACTGTGAGATTCTCCATCAATAATCACAGTATACACCGGAAACTTGAACTCCTGATGATATATGGGGTCTTCTACCAAAACACTTTCACCGGTATTGTTCCATTCATATTCAAATATATTTTTCCCAAACAGAATTACATTACCGTCAATACCGGAAACTTCAAACTGCCAAGTTTTTGATTTATACATTTTCATCACCACACCTTTTCTATCAAATTCTTATTTATATACCTAACCTTATTTCAACACTTCCCATACCGGATTCTGTTTAGAGCCGACTCGACTGATACAACCCTTCTCTACAAGAGAATTGAGTTCTCTTTGAACCGTTCTTACAGTTTTAGAAATCTTATCAACTATTTCTTCTCTTGAAGAATCCGTTTTTTGTTTTAAAAAAGTATTTTTAATGGTCGACTTTACTCTCTACTTTTTTATACACAATGTTATCTAACTTCATCCCTCCTTTTTTACTATCGGTCTTGATTGAAGAATATATAATTTATCATTATCAAATATCCATTCAATATCTTGCACGTCTCCAAAAAGGTCTTCCAATTTTATAGCATTTTTTAATAGCTCATTTATATGATATTGACTCAATGAATAGTTTAATTGATAGTTTTCAGGTGTATTTTCTTCACATAATTTTCCGTCAACAATCTTAGCCATAATCTTTTTATGCCCGATCTCTTTTTTAACAATGTAACCGTTTTTCCTATTTATTTCATAATAATCGGGAGTTATTTTTCCGGATGTCACTGTAGTATTCAATCCGATTGTAGATTCTATAATTATATTATTATCATTTGATATCGGATTTTGAGTAAACATTACACCGGAAGGAGAACCGTTTATTACATTTTGAAGAATCAAAGATATATCGAATATATCTTTGTCTTTATTAGAAGTCTTCATCTTTGATAAATATTCTTTTGCAGAAGAATGTAAAGGTGCACACAATAATTTTGCCAACATATGTCTTAGTTCGCTTATTTCTATATCGCATGAAATAAACTCGGATTTATAGATACCCGCAAAAGACATATCTTTGCAATCCTCAATATGCGCTGATGAACGCAATATTGCAGATATATATGGTGCGTCATTTTTAAATTGTTTCAAGACATCGATAATATTTGATATTAATAATGTATCTATTCCGCATGCGATAATCTTTTCCAATCTATTTATATCCGTCGACGAATCGCTTCCTGTCAATTCGGGTATTATTTTATCAATACTGAAAAAATTAATAAAATAAGTATGCGGAATATTAAATCCCTGTTGACTTATTTTATACAAATTTGCTGCTTTATTTCCCATTATATGAGAAGGATTTGAAATATTATTTAATTTAATGATTTCACCGTTTATATGCAAAGACATCATTTATTTCCTTCTTCTTCCCATATTTTCGGAATAATATTATCCTCCAGATAGTCAATCAATTTCCATGATTCATATTTGGTATCTTCGTCTAACGGTAATTTGTTTATAGACTCTAATAAATCCCATACTATGCCCCTAATCTCCACTATTAACGGTGATGCAATTTCATTGTTTATATAACTGAATCGGATTTCCCATTTTTTATGCTGTGATAATCCTTCTTTAAGGTAATTCAATTTTAATCTGTCTTGCAAATCCAATAAACTTAAAATCTTTTTATATTCATTTTCGTATTCACCGTTATCAATGTCGACTATATATTTATTGCTTGTTGTTTTATCCAATATAGATAAAATTTGCAAATATGACATATTCAATTTACCTGAAATATCGGAAAGATCATCCATCATTATTTTTACAAACAGACCTTTATTTAATATTGCGTTATAGATTATTCGATCTGTTTGTGCATCGATAAATATACTCTTATAAACTGATGTTATTAACAGAAGATAATTGTTAATATTTTCATTTGTTACTTTATCAATTTTTATATCCTCTAATATTTTTTTATAGCTCTTCATCGCTCCCTTATATTTTGCAACTGCTGAACTATAATTTTTCTCAAACTCGAATTCATGAGAACTCAACATCTCCCAGATGTTCCTACATTGTGCATCAAGAGAAGGAACTCTTTTTACCATCCATTGATAGAGTTCTTCGTAAAGCGGGTCAAATTCGCTTATCAGATTAAGTATAGATTTCATATATTTCGCCTCTTTCTCCATCTATTCTTACTTTTTGTCCTTCCGTTAATATGTCCAGAGCATCTTTAGCACCGACAATACACGGTATTCCCAATTCTCTTGAAATGCACGCTGCGTGTGAAAGAATTCCACCCTCCGCAGTTATAATTCCAATTATATTATCATGCAATGATTGTATAGTCGGGGGTATGAATTCAGATACAAGAATAGTGTTTTGGTGGAAATCCTGCGATTCTTCCTGATTGAAAAAAGCTATTGTTCCAATCGCAACACCTGCCGAAGCTCCTCTCCCTGAAATAATCAGAGCGTCTTGACATTCACGCATGTTAAATCCTCCTAAATAACTATAATTCTAACCGTCAGCTTTACTTTTTACTTTCTTATATACCTTTCTGTTAACATTATATATTAATAATTGCTTTTCTTCCGTTGTTTCTTTGCATGTTGTCCCGATGAATTTAAAAGCAACTCTTTATTTATCTTCTCGGCAATTATATGCTTTGTCTCTTTGAGCCATTCCAAATCGGGAGTATAACCCATGCTTCTGGAAAACGAGTAATACAAGTCCAGACATTTGTAGTAGTCCTCCAGTGCATCCAAAGTATAGGAGATTATTACCGGTTTAAATATCGGTTGCGAGTAGGAAAACAGTAAAGTATACTCCTTAAAAAGCTCCATTACCTGCCTGTTCTCTTCATCAAAAGGTATTGATGCCAGTTTCAGTAATTCTCTCTTACCGAAATCTTTATAAATCTTTCTAATCTGATCGCATAAGTTCAATGTCCTGGAAATATCCTGCTTAACATAGAAACCGCCGGTAGGAATGGATTTCCATACTCTCAATGCCTGCGTTATATCACATTCAATATCTAAAAGTATATCGGAGTATCCTAAATAGGCATATTCAACGGTGGCATTGGGAACGGTAAGATTGTGTTTAACCAGATTTGTATCACTTACTGTGGACACATATCCTTTTTCATATATTCCTCTTCTTCCCGCACGCCCGGCTATCTGCTTTACTTCCCAGGGAACTAAAGGTCTGATGACAGTTCCGTCAAACTTTTCCGTTTCCAGAAACACTATCCTTTGTATCGGAAGATTAAGTCCCATGCCTATTGCATCGGTTGCAACCACCACATCGGTTTTGCCTTCCAGAAACAAGCCGAGTTGCTTTTTTCTGGTCTGATAAGGCAATGCTCCGTATATTATGCTGGCTTTTTTATTGTAGCGGGATAACTCGTCCGCAACTCTTAATACACTTTTTCTGGAAAAAACCACTAAAGCATCACCTTTTTGCGTATTCTTCAGAGAAAAAGGCTGTTCGGAAAAGATAAGTTCGGTATTCCTCTTGTGTCGGATAATATCATATTCCTCTTCACAGTCTTCAATTATTTTCACAAGAATCTGTTCCGCTTCCGGGGCACAGCAAAGATGAATAGTTTGTGCTTTTATACCTAAAATAGCTTTTGTCCAATAGCAGCCTCTTGCTTCGTCCTGAATAAGCTGACATTCATCAATTACCGCTACATCATAATTTTGACTGAAATCCGCCTTTTCCACCGTTGAGGATATGTGCTTTGCACCTTCCACTATATCCTCTTCTTCCCCTGTGAGCATACTGCATAACACACCTTCCTGCATAAGACGTTCCTGAACTTCCAGAGCCAACAGTCTCAGCGGCGAAAGATATGCACCGCTTTTTCCCTCTTTTAACGCGTTTAGGGCATGATATGTCTTACCTGTATTGGTCAGTCCGGAATGAATAACAAAGTATCTTTTCATTTTTCTTGTTTCGCAAAACTCATCTTTGGGATTTTGGGGAATAAGTTTGAGAATCTGTTCTTTAGCCATTTTCTTAAGATATCTTTCCATATATATCGAAAGAACGGTATTGTTTTTTAACTGAAATACATTACCGGTATCCTCAAACAGTGTAAACATATCGGGTATATGACCGTTTTCTTTGTTGTACCTGTTAAACAGATACAACTCACATGTTGCCATTTTTTTGTATATCTCATCAAAACAGTTATCACTTATTGTTAATTTATTCCTATGAGGTAATGCGGTATTAAGAATATTTCTGTTCCTTTTCAGATACATTTCGGCATTATTTTTGGTCAATCGCTGCTTTGAAGAATAACTTAAATCGGAAGACATCTTAATCAGTTGTTTTTTTGAAGGGGTCTTTCTTTTTCTTGGTAAAATTCTCTCAAATACCGTCTTTAACAGCGAATACAGATATATCGCCTCGGGCGAATTGTTCCATTCAAGATATTTCTTGCTCACTTATTCTGATTATCCTTAATTGCTTTATTTGCAAGCCTGTCACATCTGTTGTTATATTCATTATCACTGTGACCTTTTACTTTAACCCACTTTATGTTATGTTTTTTATTCATTTCATAAAGAGATTGCCACAGCTCAAGATTCTTAATTTCTTCGTTTTTCCCTCTTGTCCAGTTGTTACTCTTCCAGGAATCTATCCAGCCCTGATTAAAAGCATTGATAAGGTATGCGGAATCGGAATAAACCGTAACATCACAACTCTTTTTAAGCTGTGCCAGCCCCTCCAATGCGGCTGTAAGCTCCATTTCATTGTTGGTTGTATCTTCTTTATACCCCGATATCTCTTTTTCCTTATTTCCGTACAGAAGAATAGCGGCATATCCTCCCGGACCGGGGTTGTAAAGACAAGCACCGTCGGTATAAATTCTTACACTTTTACCGTTTATCTTCTCTTTTTTGTCTCCGCTCATCTCTATTGAGCGTTTTTTTGCCGCAATTACCGCTGCTTCTACAATCTTTTCAAAATTCTTCGCTTTAAGCACTTTTACGCCTTCAACCGTTGTGCCGTTGGGAGAACATATACTTTGTATAAGGGTTTCCATGTCGGCATCCTGTTGCATTACGTATTTTGCCGAACCTTCAACAGTCTGACATGCCAAAAGCTTTGCATCTTCCGGTGAAATGCCGTTCTTTACCGCCGTATCTATGAGGGATTTTATAAACAGGAAAACGAAAGCAGGTCCCGATCCGGCAACCGCCGTGGTTATATTCATCAAAAACTCCTCTTTTACCACAAGCGTTTCTCCGACATATTTAAGGTACATCACCGCTTTCAACAAATCGGCTTTTGTTGCATTGTTTCCCTTGTATATCGTAGCCATTCCGCTGCCTATTGCCATAGGCATATTGGGCATTACCCGTATAAACCTGCCTTCTTTTATTATATTTTCGTAAAACTCCATTGTTTTCCCCGCCGCTATGGTTATCAACAGTATGTCTTTTACCGCTTTATATGCTTTAATCTGCTCCAGCAATTCCGCCATCCCGTCGGGTTTAACGCACAAGAACACTATATTGCACTTTTTAAGTAACTCCTCAACACTTTTAACAAGTTTGGTCGAAGCATCGATAAGATAATCGGCCTTTCCTCTCTGCTGCTCGTATATAAATATCTTTGCTTTACTTGCCTTAATGCCTTTTATAAGTGCGGAACCCATATTACCCGCTCCGATAAAACCTATTGTATCAGTCATTGTCCACCTCTTTTTATAATAATGGTATCTTTTTCCACCTGTATATCTGTTTTAAGATAATATTTCATTGCAGGATGATGTGCTTTATCTATCGGCTGCATATCTTCATCATAAAGTTTTATTACTTTTTGTTCAAAAGTGTTTATATGCGGAGACATCAGAATAACCGTATCGTCAATATATACAGGGTTCAGTTCATGAACTTGTGCAAGACCAAGCTCTTTGTTATAGTCCTCCACTATCCCGCAATAGGTATACTCCCTGATATAGTTGGAATTTGAGTATGTCATGGATTCATTTGTCTTATTCACAAAGTCCTCATATCCCAGATTATATGCCGTTGTGAACGGTCTGTGGCTTGCCATGGAGACAATCTCGTTATATTCCTTCAGTGAAGATAAATACTTTTGCTTATCCCTGATACAATCATCAAATGCCATGCGGTATGCTTTGGTAACGGTAGCCACATAAAAGGCACTCTTCATACGTCCTTCAATCTTAAAACTGTCGGCTTTACACTCTAAAAGTTCGGGAATATGATTTATCATGTTCAAATCGTCGGAATTGAGAATATATGAACCTAAATCATCTTCATGTATGGGAAAATATTGCCCGGGACGCTTTTCTTCCATCAGAGCATATTTCCATCTGCACGGTTGAGCGCAATCCCCCTGATTTGCATCTCTTCCTATCATAAATGAACTTAAAAGACATCTTCCCGAGTAGGATATACACATGGCTCCGTGAATGAATATCTCAATCTCATGCTCTTGCCCTACGGCATCCTTTATTTGGGCCACATCGGAAAGCGACAGTTCTCTGCCTAAGATAAGGCGTTTGGCTCCCAGTTTACAAAAAGCCACGGCACTTTCTTTGTTTAATATGTTGGCCTGTGTACTTATATGTATATCAATGTTTTTGGCATGCTTCTTTGCCAACTCAATAAGCCCTATGTCGGCAATTATGATACCATCGGGTAAAATATCTGACAATCGGTCAAATGTCTTTTTAATCTCCTCCAAATCCTTGTTTTTCGGCAGTATATTAACCGTGACATATATTCTCTTTCCGAGAGATTTTGCATAGGCTACAGCATGTTCCAGTTCCTCATAACTGAAATTATCCGCTTTATCGCGTAAACTGAACTTATTTAAGCCCAGATATACCGCATCCGCTCCGTATGCATATGCAATTCTTAATTTTTCCATATTTCCGGCCGGTGCCAGAAGTTCTATCGCTCTCATTTCTTTACCGAAACCGATAATCCGTCTCCTACTGATAATATCGATGTGCAAAACCTTTCATCCTTTGTAATTCTGTTCAAATAACCGTGCAATCTTTCCACCAGTGTTTTCTGTCTGTGAGGTATTTTATCGCCTTTGGCAACCATTCCCCTGTATAAGACATTATCGGAAAAGATTATGCCGTTATTATTGACAAGGTTTGAACATATATCAAAATATTCTTCATAATGTCCTTTTGCCGCATCTATGAATATAATATCATACTTTTTATTGATGTTTTTTAAGTAGTCGCATGCTTCCGCATATATGACATTTATATTCTTATCGGGTGCCATCTCCTTTATATTCTCTCTTGCTCTTTTTACCATTTCCAAATCATTTTCCACGGTATCAATATAACCGTTATCTTTGAGATATTCGGAAAAGAAAATACTTGTAAAACCAGTTGCGGTGCCCAGTTCAAGTAATGAATACGGTTTCTTAAGAATAAGGTAGGTTTCCAGTACCCTCAGGACTTCCAATCGCACAACCGGAACACCGTTTTTTAAAGCGTTCCTGTACATCACTTGCAGATTGTCCCTAAGCGGTGCTAATGTGTCTTGTATATATTTTTCCACATCGTTATTGACTATGTTGAAGCGTTTTTCCATGGCTATTTCTGATATAACTTAACATAATAGTTATGCTGTTCAAGAGTGGTGGCATATGCATGAGCATCGGTTCCGTCATTTTTCGCCACATAATAGAAGTAATTATGAGTTTCGGGATATAAAGCGGCCGCTATACTGGCTAAAGAAGGATTACATATCGGTCCCGGAGGCAGTCCTTTGTACATGTAGGTGTTGTAACTGTTCATTATCTCATGATCTTCGTTGGTCAATTGCTCCTTAAGCTTTCCCGTCTCATTGAGGTAAATATACTGTATCGTTGCATCCACCTGAAGATAATTGAGATATGTTTCTTTGGATTTCAGTCTGTTGTATAGAACACCCGCTATCATTGCTCTTTCATCCATTGTAGATGCTTCTTTTTCCAGCAGCGATGCGATAATCACCACCTGGTCTATTGTATATCCCAAAGCTTGTGCTTTTGCTCTGTAGGTCTCATTAAATTTGCTGTTGAAGTTATCCAACATCTTTTTAATATCCTCTTCGGCATTGACGGTAACATCGAAAATATATGTGTCGGGGAATAAATAGCCTTCCAGACGGTTGGTACGCCTGGAATCCTTAGGTATCTGCTTTACAAAATCATATTCGAACTCATAATTATTGCAGACCTCATAGAACTCTTCCTTTGTGCGTATGTCGTTTTCCGTAAATTTCTCCACTGTCTGTGCCATTGTAAGACCTTCGGTAAAGAAAATCTTTTTGGAGGGATTGGGAACACTGTCCGAAGAGAGAATGTAAATAAGCATTTCATATCCCTGAGCCGTAACAATATCTATACTTCCCGAGTCATAAGTGACCGAAGCATCAAAAATGTGATTACCGGATTTATAGTTGCCGTCATTACCCATTAACAACGAATAAACCCAGAAATAGGTATCGTTTATGATAATTCCTTCATTGACAAGTATTTTCGCTATTTCCTTCGTATCGGCTCCTTTGGGTATTTTTACGACCTTCCGGTTCTTCTCTTCTATGGTGCCTATTGCCGCTTTGGCATCAAATACGTTAACCTCTTTAACAAGGGTGTTTGTGAAAGTATATCCTTTGTAGAAAACAAATCCCAATGTAAACAGAAAGCCCAACCACAGCATAAGTGAAATAAACTTCCTGAATTGAGACCTGGGTTTATATACAACTATTCTAATCTTTTTATTCTTTTTTCTTTCTCTTCGCTTTTCCGCTTGTTCTTTTGTGAAAAATTTCCAGATACCGTCGATAAAAGTAAGTATCTTACTCTGCTTCTTTTCTATACCTTGCTCCCGACCTTGGTCATAATCCTGCTCATTGGCGGTATCATCAACCTGTTCTAAAGGCAATTCGGTATTTTCTTCTTTTTCTATCTTATCGTTATCCGTATCAGTCAATTATCCGCTCCGAAAATTTCATCTTTTATAATATACCATAAAATCATTAAATCGGGAATTCTACTTCTTTCTGGGATCAAACCCTCCTATCTCAAAAAATCTCTCCCGAGCCCATCCCGCCCATTCGTCTTTAATGCGTAAGGTATTGTAGTCACCGTAATCTTTGACAATCAAGCCTCCGTTTTTATAGAAGAGGTCTACCATCTGAGTGGCTGAGTCGCGTATAAGTTGCCTGTTTCCGGTAGGAAGTATTGCCTGTATATCAACCGGAGAAAACAGCGTTGCCTTCCCTCCTATTTTCTCCGCTAACCGCTCTATTCCCATCAGTGTAGGCTGATCCAACTGGAAGGCATCCACTCCCGCTTCCATAAGGTCGTCCAATATTTCATATATGTAACCGCAGGAATGCATAAAAACCTTCAAGTTGTTTCTGTGTGCGGCGTTACATAATTTGACGTAAGCGGGTTTGAAAATATTTCTCCACATTGCAGGTGACACCAGCAGCCTGTCCTGAATACCCCAGTCCTCACAGAAGAATATTCCGTTTACACACTTCATGGCTCCGAACATATCCACCATGTTTACCAACTTATCTATAACCATATCCTGAAGTTTAAGAACATTATCCTCCTCCAGAATCAGATCTTCCAGAAAGTATTCCATTTTTCGGATATTTCTCATAATAGCGAAGGTACAGCCCGGTATAGGACCCAGTATAAAACGTTCTTTATACGGTTCCACGCTTAAATGTGCATTAAAAAATCTTTTCTCATCATCAATATCCGGCAACTTATATGAATCCAGATCCTCCCAGGATTTCAAAGCACCTTCCAGAACTTCTCCTCCGCCCGTGGTATCATGAGCCATCCGTCCCCACAAATTACCGTATTCGTCCAGACGGAGAGTGCCGTCAAAATCCCTATATTCGGGATACATATCGGCAAAATATGCGGGCTTCTGCCATTTATTCTGCTCTTTTACGGGGATATTAAGCTCCACATATTTAAAATCCCTAAACGATCCGTCAAAGAAATCAAACCCTATTCTCCCCGGATTGTCGAATTCCAATACTTTCTTAATAACTGTTTTTGAAATCATCTTGCCCTCCGATACCTTATCTGAAATACCTGACACCCGACGCAAACAGCATCTGGTCTTTGTTGCCCGGTACATTCTTGCAAATATATTGCCCTATTCTTTCGGAATGTCCCATCTTACCCAATATCCTGCCGTCGGGACTGGTTATTCCCTCAACGGCATAATAGGAGCCGTTGGGATTGTACTGTATATCATACGAAGGATTGTTGCAATCATCCGTATACTGTGTTGCAATCTGTCCGTTCTTTGAAAGATTCAGATATTCTTCCTTTGTACAGATAAACCGTCCTTCCCCGTGACTTACCGGTATTGTATATACTTCACCGAGATCGGCACACATGAACCACGGAGACAGTTTGGAGACCACTTTTGTGTTAACCATACAGGACACATGCCTTCCTATACTGTTAAAAGTCAATGTAGGGCTGTTTTCTTTAAGTTCAACCATCTTGCCATACGGAACCAGTCCCAGCTTTATGAGCGCCTGAAATCCGTTACAGATGCCCAGCATCAATCCGTCTCTGTTGTACAGCATATCGTAAACCGCCTCTTTTATATACGGGTTGCGGAATACCGTCGCTATGAACTTGCCCGAACCGTCCGGCTCATCACCCGAAGAAAAGCCGCCCGGTATGGCGATAATATTGGCCTTATTAATCTTTTTAACAAAATCCTTTACCGAGTCGTCAATATGAGCAGGTGTAAGATTTCTGAACACGGAAAAGTCACATACCGCACCATGATCTTCAAAAGCTCTTTTTGTATCATATTCGCAATTGGTTCCGGGAAATACCGGTATGAATACATCGGGGGTTGCAATTTTATTCTTACTGTAATGAATACTCTTACCGTCATATAAAGTATTGTTTATTTCAGGAGTATCTGTTTTTGCTTTGGTGGGGAAAACCCTTTCATATTTATCGGTGTATGCCTCAACCAATTCACTAAGAGCAACGGAAAGGTTACCCATGACAAATTGCTTATCTTCAATTGTCTTTCCTACAACCGAGATATCAACTTCTTTATACTTATCAAAAATATATGATATTTCTATATCCTCTATTTTATCTGAGTCAATCTCCGCTATGATGTCACAATAGCCGGGGGTAAATAAGGAGTTCACATCGGCCGATAATTCAAAACCTATCATATTACCGAAGCAGCTCTTTAATAACGCTTCAGCCGCTCCTTTGTGTTTTACCGTACTTGCGGACAATATCGCTTTCTTTCGGTTCAATTCCTTGAAAGCGGCAAAAATCTTCAGTGAATCGGCAAAATCGGGAGTGCTATCGGCTTTTTGCCTGTGACTGAAACGAATAACCGTATTACCCGCCTTCTTGAATTCCGGTGATAACACGTTTTCGGCATCGGTATGACTGACCGCAAAGCTTATAAGGGTGGGAACCACATCCATATCCATAAAAGAACCGGACATGGAGTCTTTTCCGCCTATTGAAGGCATCTTGAGCTCCAACTGAGCATGCAGTGCTCCTAAAACCGCCTGTAAAGGTTTTCCCCATCTTACGGGATCTTTCCTTAAACTCTCGAAATACTCCTGGAATGTCAAACGTATATTGGTATAGTCACCTCCGGCTGCCACAATTTTCGCAACCGATGAAAGTACCGAATAACAGGCACCGGTAAAGCAGGACCATTCAAAAATCTGCGGGAAAAATCCGTAGGACATCAATGTGCAATAATTTGTCTTACCGTTTAATACGGGAAGCTTTGCCGCCATTACTTCCGCCGGCGTTATCTGATACTTTCCGCCCAAAGGCATGAGAACGGTAGCCGAACCTATCGTACTGTCAAATTTTTCAATCAGACCTTTTTTAGAACATGCATTCAGATCGGTTACCGATTCAAACAACCGCTCTTTATATGATTTGTCTCCACGGTTTTTCAGATAAAACGGATTGTTGTTTTTGTCTTTCCCTGTAATATAAGCCTTAGCATATTGTTTTACACCGTTGGTATCTAAAAAGCTTCTTTCTATGTCCACTATGGTGTGTCCGTTCCAGAACATTCTTAAACGACCGCTATCGGTTACTTTTGCAACCGGTGTAGCTTCCAGATTCTCCTCTTCGGCCAATTTCAAAGCTTTATCCGCATCTTTTTTGTCAACCACAACGGCCATACGCTCCTGCGATTCGGAAATGGCAAGTTCGGTACCGTCAAGACCTTCATATTTCTTAGGCACTTTATCGAGATATATATTCAGACTGTCGGCTAACTCTCCTATAGCCACCGATACACCGCCCGCTCCGAAGTCATTGCATTTTTTAATCAAAAGACTCATTTTCCGATTACGGAACAGCCGCTGTATTTTCCTCTCTATCGTGGCATTACCTTTCTGAACTTCCGCTCCGGCACTTTCCAACGATTGCTCGGTGTGTCCTTTGGATGAACCGGTAGCACCGCCTATACCGTCTCTGCCCGTTCTTCCGCCTATAAGCAATACCACATCACCGTCTGCCGGATCGCACCTTTTTACATTCTTCAGAGGAGCCGCGCCGATAAGCGCTCCCACTTCCATTCTTTTTGCCACATAACTGTCATGATAAATCTCATCCACCAGGCCTGTGGTAAGTCCTATCTGGTTACCGTAGGAACTGTATCCGTTTGCCGCCTCACGAATAATTTTAATCTGAGGCAGTTTTCCGGGAATTGTGTCTTCTATTTTAGTAAAAGGGTTTCCCGCTCCGGTTACTCTCATAGCCTGATAAACATAACTTCTTCCCGACAGCGGATCTCTTATTGCACCGCCAAGACAGGTTGCGGCACCGCCGAAAGGCTCTATTTCGGTGGGATGATTATGTGTCTCGTTTTTAAACATAACCAGCCATTTTTCCAAAGACTCATTCACTTTAGCCTCTACCACTATTGAACAGGCATTGTTTTCTTTGGTATCTTCCAAATCATCCAACAGTCCTTTACTTTTAAGGTATCTGGCACCTATGGTTGCGATATCCATAAGACTTATGTCTTTTTCTTTACCTTTATACAGTTGCTTCCTTATCTCTAAATATCTTTTATAAGTACTTTCACATGTCTCGTTATATTTGTCTTTTTCTATCGTTATATCGGACAAAACGGTATTGAATGTGGTATGCCGGCAGTGATCCGACCAGTAGGTATCCAATACTTTCAGTTCGGTAATGGTGGGATCTCTGTGTACCGATCGGAAATATTGCTGTACAAACAGTAAATCCTCATCGCTCATGGCAAATGCGTATTGTTGCTTAAGTGTTTTCAACTCGGATGAATGGAAAGTTATAAAGCCGGTTACGGTATCCACACTTTGCGGCACCTCGAAGTGTTCGGTAAGATTGTCAGGTTTTTTTATACTTATAATACGGCACTCTACGGGATTGATAAGATACTTCTTTATTGCTTCTATATCTTCATTTTTCACATTTCCGTACAGGCATACTACCTTAGCGGTCTTTACTATGGGTCTTGTATGGGATATGAGCTGTATACACTGTTCGGTGGAATCGGCTCTCTGATCATATTGTCCGGGAAGAAACTCATATGCGAAGACATATGCAGCATCCTTTGCATCAAATTCTTCTTCGTATACCGTATCGGTCTGTATTTCGGCAAAAATGCCGTATTTAGCTACGGCATATATACTGTCATCCATCCCCTGTATATCGTATCTGTTGAGAATACGGATATGCTCCAGTTTCTTTATTCCCAGTAAGTTTACACATTGGTCCAAAAGACCTTTCGCTTCCGCATCAAATCCGCTTTTCCGCTCAATATATATTCTTCTTATATTTCCCACAATCCGCACGCTCCGCATTTATTTGATTATATAATACTACACTATTCTACATTCTTGTTAAGCATTTCGTTATTTCTTTTAAGAAAATCCGTCATGTCTTCTTTTTCCAATTTACCTGCGGAAAGCATTGCCAGTTGATAAATGTATATGGCTATATCGCTCTTCTTTTGCTCATCTTCCATAGTTGCCAGCTTACTTATAACCGGATGCTGTGTGTTAAGCACAAGGGTGTTGCTCGAAGGGAATTCCATACCGTACATTGTCTGCATGTTCTTCATTCTGCTTTCATATTCATCGGATATTATAACTGCACTTACATCGGAAGATTTTAATGCCTCCACTTCCACACTGACCTTTTTATCCTTCAGAAGCTCCAAGAAGAACTTTTTAATATCGTCAAATCCTTCGGTCGCTCCTTCTTCCGCCAATACATCCTTAATGCCGCTGTCTATGCTCATAAAAGAGGTTCCGGGATTATTGGATTCTATAAATGTAAGAAAATGCGAATCCAGTATATTGTCCAGTATAACCGCGTTTTGTTGATGTTCTTTGAATATATTGATGTACTGTGCCTGCTTTTGCATATCGGAAACATAATATATTACATCCTTGTGCTTTTTCTCTTCATTAATCTTCCTATATTGCTCCAAAGTATGATGCTTATCGTATATATCCTTGTATACGATGATATCCTTTACCTTATCGTAGAACTTCTCTTCTTTTAAGCATCCGTACTTGACAAAAATATTGATATCATCCCAGTACTTGTAGTATTGCTCCGCATCGCTCTTATACAACTGTTTCAGTTTATCCGATACCTTTTTGGATATATGGCCGGCTATCTTTCCCGAATAACCGTCATTCTGTAAAAAGCTTCTGGAAACGTTTAACGGCAAATCGGGACAATCTATAACGCCTTTTAACAGCAACAGATACTCCGGTATGACTTCCTTTATGTTGTCCGCTACATATACCTGGTTGCAATAAAGTTGTATTTTACCTTCCAATGTATTGTATTCATTGGTAAGTTTAGGGAAATACAGTATGCCCCGAAGATTGACCGGATAGTCCATCTTCAGATGAATCCAGAACAGAGGCTCTTTAAAATCACGGAAGACTTCACGGTAAAAACTTCTGTATTCCTCATCGGTACAGTCTTTCGCGTCTTTCAGCCACAGAGGTGAAGTGTTGTTAACGGGTTTTTCTTCCGATGCATCCTCACCTTCTTTATCTTTCTTTACACCCTCTTCGGAAAGATAAATCTCCACAGGCAGGAATTTACAATACTTATCTAAAATTTCCCGCATCTTCCACACATTAACCAGATCCTTATTCTCCTTATCGGAGTTTATGTGCATTATAATGTCGGTCCCGTGGGACTGCCTTGTGCCTTCACTCATCTCGTATCCGCTGGTTCCGTCGGATTTCCAGTAAACCGGCTGTTCCGACTCAATGTATGACTTGGTCTGTATCTCCACAAGTTCCGACACCATGAACACCGAATAGAATCCTAACCCGAAATGCCCTATAATCTGGTCCGAAGCATCGGTCTTATCCTTGTATTTCTCGAAGAAATCAATGGCACCGGAAAATGCAATCTGATTTATATACTGCTTTACCTCGTCAAAAGTCATTCCTATACCGTTGTCCGATACGGTAACGGTCTTGTTTTTCTTATTGACTTTGACATCAATTCTGTATTTCTCCGGTTGCTCGCTCTCACCTAACGATGATACTTTCTTATGTTTTGTAACGGCATCAATGGCGTTGGATACCACTTCTCTCAAAAATATGTCTTTATCGGAATAAAGCCATTTCTTAATGATAGGGAGAATGTTCTCCGTATTAATGGATATGTTTCCTTTTTCTTTCATTTTATTACCTCCAAATAACTACTTAATTTTTCTGCATTCTATAACAATCACCTTATTGATTCACACGGTTAAGTTCATACCTCATGGCCGTATAGAATACCGCACTGTATGCCGCGGTATCGGCTCTTAATATCCTTTTCCCCATATGAACCGAAAGAATCCCGTATTCATTCAATTTTTCAATCTCCTGTTCCGAAAAACCGCCTTCCGGACCGATAAATATGTTTATATTCTCCACTTTCTCACCGAAAGCTTTTTCCAATATCGCATCTATGGAATGCTCCTCTTCCGCTTCATGGCAGACAAAGGATATTTCCCTTCTATATCTCTTACTTTCTTTCTTACTATCATTATTATTTAAATTATTACCCGATTGTAAACACATTACCGCATCAAACAGCTTTACCGGCTTATCAATATTCACTAAAATATCCCTTTTACTCTGCATACAGGCAAGCTTGCATACCCTGGACCATCTTTCCTGTTTTTTTACGGCATTTTCAGAAGAAATATCCACTATCGTGTTACTTGTAATTACAGGTTTAACAGCATATACTCCCCCTTCTACGCACTTTTGTATCATGCTTTCAAAGCGGTCGCCTTTCAATACGGCGGGATAAAGGGTTATTTTACAACCGGGCTCGTTACTTAAAGATATTCTCTCCTGCAAGACGGCTTCACAGTAATTTTTGTTAAGATTACCGACAGATGCAATAAATGTATTGTTGCAACCGTCGCATATCTCTATTAATTCTCCCGTTCTTATACGTAAAGAGTTTTTGAGATGCTGATAATCGTCGCCTTCTATGCGAACCGTCATATTATTATTCAATTTTGATTGAACAAAAAATCTATGCATCTTTTCTCCCCGTAAGCGCAACCCAGCCGTTTAATTCATTACACTCTATACTGCTAAATCCGTACTTTCTCATATTATCAGCGGTTTCTTTTTCTCTTTCCTTAATAATTCCCGAACAGACAAGGTAACCGTCCGATTTAACCGCTTTACTCAAAAAAGGAAGCATTGCGGCTATAACATCGGGCACTATGTTGGCAAACACCATATCATAAGGACCTTTAGCCAAAAGTAAAGAATATGATTCCATGTCTTCAAAAATATTTGTGCAATATGCTTCCGCTTTATCCTGTACATCGTTTGCAATTGCGTTTGCCATGGTAGTATCGGCACTTGCCTGATCTATGTCGAAAAACACACAACTTTTCGCACCTGATACCAATGCGCTTATGCCTAAGATTCCCGAACCGCAACCCGCATCCAAAACATCAAAACCCTCTTTAACCAAAGCTTCCGACTGCATAAGACACAGTTTTGTGGTCTCATGAGTACCCGACCCGAAACTGTTTCCGGGATCCAATGTAACAACACTTCTGTTATCGGTATTGTCATATTGCTCCCAGGAAGGTCTTATCACCAGACGCTTGCCTATTTCTACGGGTTTAAAATATTGCTTCCAGTTATTTGCCCAGTCTTGATCGGATATCTTTTCCGTTTCAATATCGGTATATACATTCTTTATACAGTCAAGTTGCATATTGCC
The DNA here is from genome assembly GCA_022706885.1 of Bacillota bacterium. GTDB lineage: Bacteria > Bacillota > Clostridia > DUPQ01 > DUPQ01 > DUPQ01. The sequence continues at coordinate 8,178 of JAKJBR010000007.1, read as the reverse complement.
CTGCTCATTATCGGCAAGATAGACGGTTATGCTGCTCCTTATATCCTTCCACTTCATTAAACTTTCGTCTATGTAATCCCAGTTAAAGGATTTATCCTTAAGGAAATCATTAAAATCGGCACTGTCTTCCACTGTACAGCCGTTAATTCCCATATCCATAAGGAACCACTGTAACTCTTCCTGATTATCCTTATCCGTAAATATCTTAACTTTTATCCATTCCATCAAAAAAGTCTCTTTTTCTTTTTGTCTTTATCGGTTGATTCACCAAAAAGAGCCGCATAAGCTTCCAGTGCCTTTTTCTGCTCCCTGTTCAGCTTTTTGGGTACATCAACATATACTTCAAATATCTGATCTCCCCTTGCTTCTTTGTTGAGAAAATGTATTCCTCTGTTTTTCAAAGTAAAGGTTGTACCGGTCTGTGTACCCGCCGGTATGTTGTATTTAATGTCTCCGTCCAATGTGGGAACGGTTATTTCCGCACCTAATACCGCTTGAGCATAGGTTACGGGTATTCTGCAGTACACTGTGGTGTTTTCTCTTGTAAATATCTCATGAGGCATTACGGTAATATGCACACGCAAATCTCCTTCCGGTCCTCCGTTTTTACCGGCATCACCCTGTCCTCTTAGGGATATAATCTGGTTATTATCAATCCCTTTAGGTATGTTAACCTCAATTTTCTTTGTTACCCGAATAGTACCCGCACCTTTGCAGTGCTCGCATTGTTGCTCTATTACGGTACCTTTTCCGTCACATTTATTACATGTGGTGGCGGTTATCATCTGTCCGAACAGTGTATTCTGCTGAACACGCATCTCCCCCGTGCCTTTGCACTGAGGGCAGGTCTTTAAGGCTTTACCGTCTTTGGCTCCGGTTGCTTCACACTTGTCGCAGGATTCGCTTCGCTCCACGGTAATGGTCTTTTTAGTACCGAATGCAGCCTCTTCAAAAGAAATTTTTATAGACCGGCTAATATCCCTACCTCTCATAGGGGCATTTCTTCTGGAAAAACCCGATGAGAAACCGCTGCCGAAACCTCCGCCGAACAGATCGTTAAAAATGTCAAAGGGATTAAAACCTCCCGCAAAACCCGAAGAAAAGGCTCCGTTCAAGCCGTCAAACCCGAACCGGTCATACTGTCTTCTCTTGTCGGGATCGCTTAACACACTGTATGCTTCACCTATCTCCTTGAAAAGTGTTTCCGCTTCGGGGGTATCATTAACGTCAGGATGGTATTTTTTTGCCAATATCCTGTATGCTTTTTTTAATTCTTCGTCGGTAGCGTTGCGGTCAACGCCCAAAACTTCGTAATAATCTCTTTTTTCCGCCACAAGTAACGTCCTTTGTTTTATTTATTAACTTAAGCGGCGATTTTCATCGCCGCCTTAAGCGACCGAACCATTATATATTATACCGACTTACTTGTCATCATCAACCACTTCATAGTCGGCATCATATACGTTGTCATCTTTTGTATGGTCATCCGTTGTATGGGAATCGGCATCGGGACCTGCCTGCCCCATATCGGGACCCGCCTGCTTGTACATTCCTTCCGAAAGTTTGTATACCGACTGCTGTAAATCATCGGTAGCGGTTTTTATCTGTTCCACATTTGTGCCTTTCAATGCACTCTTAAGGTTTTCAATCTGCTCTTCAACCTTTGCTTTTTCTGTCGGATCGACTTTATCGGTATTATCTTTCAAAAGTTTCTCTGTCTGATAGATAAGCGAGTCGGCATTGTTCCTTGCATCTATCTCTTCTTTCTTCAGTTTGTCTTCCTTCTCATGAGCTTTTGCGTCATTTACGGCTTTTTGTATCTCATCTTCGCTTAAGTTTGTGGAAGCGGTGATGGTTACTTTCTGTTCATTTCCCGTTCCCAGATCTTTTGCCGAAACGTTAACAATACCGTTTGCATCAATATCGAAAGTAACTTCAATCTGAGGTATTCCTCTGGGAGCCGGAGCTATTCCGGTAAGCTGGAATTTACCCAATGTCTTGTTGTATTGAGCCATTTCCCTTTCACCCTGAAGTACATGAATGTCCACAGCCGTCTGTCCGTCCGCAGCGGTGGAGAATATCTGTGACTTTTTGGTAGGTATCGTGGTATTTCTTTCAATGAGTCTTGTGCATACGCCGCCTAAGGTCTCAATACCCAATGATAACGGAGTAACATCCAGAAGAAGCAAATCTTTTACATCTCCTGTGAGTACGCCGGCTTGTATGGCTGCACCCATTGCCACGCATTCGTCGGGATTTATTCCCTTAAAGGGTTCTTTTCCTATAAACTTCTTAACCGCATCCTGAACGGCGGGTATTCTGGTGGAACCGCCCACCAAAAGAACCTTGTTGATGTCGGCAGGCTTTAACCCTGCATCATTCATTGCTTTTTTAAGAGGATCCATTGTCTTTTGTACCAGATCCGCTGTCAGTTCATCGAACTTTGCTCTCGACAGTGTTATATCCAGATGCTTGGGTCCTGTAGCGTCCGCTGTTATAAACGGCAGATTGACATTGGAGCTTAACACCGATGACAGCTCTATTTTTGCTTTCTCGGCAGCTTCCTTAAGTCTCTGCAAAGCCATCTTATCATTTCGTAAATCTATACCGTTATCATTCTTGAAAGATTCGGCAAGATAATCAATAACTTTATTATCAAAATCATCTCCGCCCAGACGCGTATTACCGTTGGTTGCAAGAACCTCGAAAACTCCGTCGGATATATCCAATATGGATACGTCGAAGGTTCCGCCGCCGAGGTCAAACACCAGTATCTTCTGGTCCTGATCCTTATCCATTCCGTATGCCAAAGCGGCAGCGGTAGGCTCATTTATGATACGCAATACATCCAGACCGGCAATTTTCCCCGCATCCTTTGTGGCCTGTCTCTGCGAGTCGGAGAAATATGCCGGAACGGTAATAACCGCCTGAGTTACTTTTTCTCCGAGATATGCTTCGGCATCGGCACGCACTTTCTGCAAAATCATTGCGGATATTTCCTGCGGCGAATATTTCTTATTGTCTATATTAATCCTCTTATCCGAACCCATTTCTCTTTTAATGGATACTATTGTCCTGTCGGGATTGGTTATTGCCTGTCTCTTGGCAACCTGTCCGACCAGTCTCTCTCCCGTTTTGGAGAATGCCACAACCGACGGTGTTGTCCTTGCTCCTTCGGCATTGGTTATTACTACCGGTTCACCGCCTTCTATTACTGCTACACATGAGTTTGTTGTTCCTAAATCTATTCCTATTACTTTTGCCATTTTAGTCCTCCTTATTTGTCTTTGACTTTTTTTGACCTTATTTTCATTTAAAATATTTTTTTCCTATTGTGCTACCTTTACCACGCTGTGACGTACAACACGGTCTTTGTAAATATACCCTTTTTTAAAAACCTCTACAACGGTCCCCGCCTCAATAGCCGGATCTTCCGTTACCATTACCGCATCGTGAATATTGGGATCAAACGGCTTATTAAGACAATCAATCTCAAAAACATCCAGTTTTGCCAAGGTTTCCAGGAATTGCTTATGTATCAGTTCTATCCCCTTTACGACATTGTCATCGGCCGAATCGCAGTTTGCCAATGCCAAATCGAGGTTATCCAATACAGGTAAGAATTTCTCCGTTATGTCCGCAACACATATATCATAGATGTCCTGCTTTTCTTTTACGGTTCTTTTCCTGTAATTATCATATTCCGCTGCAAGACGTTTATAGCAATCGGTCAGTTCTTTGTTCTGTTTTTCCATATCGGTTTCACACGAAGTTACTTCTTCATTACCGGTATTATTAACATCCGCTCCGTCCTGCTGTATATTCACATCATTATCTTGCTTCTTCTTTGCCACTACTGTACCTCCTTCTTGTCATTTTTGTCGTATATAATGTCTCCCAATATGGTTTCCATGTAATTGAGAGAGTTCATTACTTTCCTGTAATCCATTCTTGTCGGTCCCGCGACCGCAAACGTTATTTTCCCTTCCGCCCCCAAATCATATGTATGCTTGGCTATGGAAAGTTTGTTGAAATTCTCATTTTTAATTTCATTACCTATACTGACGGAAAAAGCATCGTCGGTAGGACATAACAGCAGCTCGGAAAGCTCCATTTCCCTGCTGAAAGCATCAAAGATACTCTTTACTTCCGACAATTCCTTGAAATCCGGGAAAGACAAAAGGTTTTCCTTTCCTTTGAGGAAGAACTCGTTGTCCTCATACTGATGCAGTATATCCATTACTTCCGATACCACCCGGATAAAGAAAGCTTTGTTGTCGCGGTCGAATGTATCTATAAAGGCGAAATCGGTTGTCTGAATGTCTCGCAATGTCATACCGTACAGCTTTTCGTTCAGATACTCGGATAAAATATTTACCTGTACTTTGTCGCTGAGCTGCTCTTTGATAAGTCTGTGTGCCGCTATGCCGTTTCTGAAGATAACCAGTACGAGATAAGTATCTTTGGCTACCGACAGTATATGGAAGGTATCTATACGGCTTACATTTCTCTTTAATACTCCCAAGGAAGTATAGGGATTACCTAAAAAGAGTCTTTCCAGTATATCGTCCAGTGTTTCTTCTATTTCCACTCTCTTAAGCAGCCTGTATATCTTTTCTTCTATCTCTCTTTGCTTTATACGCTCGGTAAGAAAATCCACATAAAAGCGATAACCTTTATCTGTAGGTATACGACCCGAAGAAGTGTGCAAGGAAGTTATGTACCCCTCTTCTTCGAGCTTGTGCATTTCATTCCTTACGGTAGCGCTGGATACACCCAGAGGATACTTTTCGGTAATACTTTTTGATCCTACCGGCTCCGCGCTGTTAACATATTCTTCGATTATAACCAACAGTATGTCGGCTGCTCTTTTATCCATTTTTCTGCCTTTTTAGCACTCAACGCCATAGAGTGCTAACTCTACTCAAAGATAACATCCTGTCATAAATTTGTCAACATCTATTTTGCTAAAAAGAAGATATATGTGATTAAATCACGTTATCCGGCAGACTGGGGTAGTTAAATTGACCGGAATTCTCAAAAAGACTTAATGAATCGGAAGCAACCGTCAATTCGGAAGATTTAATATCCTTATTGTACAGAACCGTAATAAACTCCGTCCTGTTCTCCAATGCTCTTAACACTACGGAATGACCTTTAATAACATAATTGTAGTGATTATCGGCAACTATCCGTACATTTGCGGCATTCCAGCATTTCTTATCAATTTGCTTCTTTCTCTTCCCTGCAATATATGCGGGATAAAGCGATCTGGGAGACATAAGTATGGCGGATTGCTGCTCATCGCTTTCCGTAAACATGGCGAATTGTCCCGTTATAATACCGGCTAAAGTGTGGGGATCATGCCATGTGGCATCCAGTACAAAATCGTAATTGGAATAATCCCAGTAATCGGCACCGTAGATTTTGATAAAACGTTCATGTTCGGCTGCAGCTCTTTCCAAAAGTTTTTGTTTTGCTTCGTTTACATCGGTATAATCTTCCACTCCCCCTCTGTCGGCTTTGGCTACACGTTGAGCCGCTACAAGAGGATCTACGGTAAGAAATACTTTATATGACTGCTTAACAAAGAACCATGCCATACGGGAATCGAACAGTATTATCCTGTCTTTAACCGCATCGGAGATACGGACGGTCTCATTGTCTATAATATTATCCAGTTCGGTATTATCCGACATCATCTTATTAAGTTCCAAAGTGGAGATACCTTTTTGTGCAGCTACCTGTCTTTGTATTTTTCCGGTGGAATATACCTCATAACCTGTCTGTTCCGATATGATTCTGCATACAGTGGATTTACCGCTTCCCAGCATCCCCGTTATAGTAATATGCATAAGTTTGCGCTCCCGATTACATATTATACATGGCTTGTGCCTTGTATCTACATAAATATACCAAAGTCGGTTCAATACGGGCAAGTGTAAATGATGTTTTATTCCTCTATTTCCTCAAATATTTACACAAACTCCACAAATACCTTATTTGCCACATCCATTCCCGACCTTGTCAGTTTATAACTGTCCGATTGCTTATATAACAAGCCTGTATTTACAAGCGTTTTTAACTTATCACCGTACTTTTCCTCAAAATTCAGGTCGAATTTGTCTTGGAAATGAGCAATATCCAATCCGCTGTTCATTCTTAGTTTAAGAATAATGTACTCGGTTATAATCTCCTCTTTTGTAAGTGTATCGGTGTGTACAACGGGCTTTTCATACTTATTCAATAAAGATATGTACTGATGTAAATCCTCTGTATTACTGTATCGGGTCTCATTATACAAAGAATGCGCGGATAAACCGAATCCTAAGTATTCGTCACGGTTCCAGTAACCTATGTTATGTCTTGACTCATAACCGGGGACGGCGAAATTGGATATTTCATATTGCTGTAAGTTTGCCTTTTTAAGACTTTCTATACTTAAGTTATACATTGCCCTGTCCAGATCTTCGTCCGGCACAGGCATAACATTCTTTTTAACCATTTCATCCAGTAAAGTACCCGGTTCTATGGAAAGACTGTAACAGGATACATGCGGTATTTCCAGGCTTTTAAGTACATTTAAGGAATCCTCATATTGTTCCGATGTCTGCTTGGGATATCCGAATATCATATCCGCACTTATATTATAAAACCCCGCTTCTTTACATTCGTGTATATTGTTAATGGCGGTCAGACTGTTGTGGATTCTTCCCATATACATCAATATCCTGTCGTTAAAAGACTGTATACCGAAACTTATTCTGTTGATTCCCATCTGTCTGTATTGTACGAAATTATGGTAACCCACAACACCGGGATTGACCTCAATAGTTATTTCGGTATTTTCATCAAATGTAAAACATTTCAACACCTGATAGATATATTGCACATCCACATGAGAGGGTGTTCCTCCTCCGAAATATATACTGTCTATTCTTCTGCCTCGAAGTTCATTGGAATAAAGGGCTATTTCGGTTATAAGGGATTTGAAATACGGTCGGAACATATGGTCCATACCCGCAAAAGAATGGAAATCGCAGTAATTGCATTTGGACTTACAAAACGGTATGTGAATGTATATCCTCAAATCATTCATGTCAGGTATCCAATTTCAGAACACTCATAAAGGCTTCCTGAGGCACTTCCACCGAACCTAACTGCCTCATTCTCTTCTTGCCTTCTTTCTGTTTCTCCAACAGTTTCTTCTTTCTGGAGATGTCTCCTCCGTAACACTTGGCTATAACATCTTTTCTGTATGCTCTGACAGTCTCTCTGGCAATTATCTTACCCCCTATTGCAGCCTGAACGGGTATTTCAAACTGATGTCTGGGTATCTGCTCTTTAAGTTTTTCCACCATTCTTCTGCCGCGTGCATACGCCTTACTTTCATGCACTATGAAAGAAAGAGCATCTACAAGTTCCTGATTTAACAATATGTCCAATTTGACCAGTTTACTCTTCTCATATTTCATAACTTCGTAATCCAATGATGCATAACCTTTGGAACGGGATTTTAACGTATCGAAGAAATCGTAAATTATCTCGTTAAGAGGCAACTCATAATCAAGTTTTGTTCTGGTGGCATCAATATATTCCATATGAATAAATGTACCTCTTCTGTCCTGACACAGCTCCATAATATTACCCACATACTCGGCAGGAACTATTATAACGGCTTTTGCAATGGGTTCTTCCATATAGGCAATTTCACTTACAGGCGGAAGATTGGTGGGATTATCCACTCGCAACACTTGCCCGTCGGTTTTTGTCACTCTGTATATAACACTGGGTGCGGTGGTGATTATATCCAGATCAAATTCTCTTTCAATTCTTTCCTGAATAATCTCCATGTGAAGAAGCCCTAAGAATCCGCAACGAAATCCGAATCCCAATGCTGCCGATGTCTCCGGCTCATACATCAATGCCGCATCATTGAGTTTTAATTTCATCAGAGCATCTTTCAACATATTGTATTTGGCGCCGTCTGCGGGATAAATACCGCAAAACACCATGGAAACCGCTTCTTTGTAACCCGGTAAAGGCACCGCCGCTTTATTCTCCGCAGTTGTTACGGTATCGCCCACTCTGGTATCTTCCACATTCTTTATGCTTGCAGTAATATATCCCACTTCGCCTGAAGTAAGCTGCTCCGCGGGTATAAAGCCTCCGGGTTTC
>JAKJBR010000097.1:0-2636 GCA_022706885.1 Bacillota bacterium | reverse complement strand
CTATGGAAAAAATAAGTAAGCTTAAAAAACGCAGAGTACTTAAAGGATGGGGGATTTCCCTCACTTATCTTGGATATTCGGCTATCTTCTGGGGATATCCTTTCATATGGCTTGTAATATTGACATTTTCAAAGTGGAGATATGCAGGAAGCCCTAAGTTTACAGGAATTGATAATATACTGCGGGTTCTTTCGGATGAACTTTTCTGGAAAACCTTTTTAAACACGCTGAACTTTATGCTATATTATATTCCTATGGTTCTTATTCTTTCGCTGCTTTTTGCGGTTGCACTCTCTAAGATAAAGTACATGAAATCTTTTATAGTACTTTCATTTCTTGTAGCAAATATATCGTCAGGCGTGGCATACTCTATACTTTTTTCAAAATTGTTTGCCGAAAATGGCCCATTGAACCAAACTCTCTACAAAGCATTCGGAGTAACGGTGCCATGGTTCACCAATCCTCAGTTTGCAATGCTTTCGATAGCAATAATCGTGGTATGGAAGTTTATAGGCTATTACGGACTCATTCTTTATGCAGGGGTACAGGCCATACCAAAATCTGTATATGAAGCCGCAGAGTTGGACGGAGCAGGAAAGCTTACCAGATTCTTTAAAATAACCATTCCTCTTATAAACCCTTCTCTTGTAATGGTTACAGTAATGGCTATAACTCTTGCTTTCGGAATATTTACCGAACCATATATGATAACCGGCGGCGGTCCTATGCGGAGCACGCTTTCACCGATGATGCTCATGTACACTACGGCATTTCAGAAGCTTGATCCCACATACTCGGCAACAATGTCTATCTTTGTAGCCCTTATGAGCTTTACGATAGTTTTCGTTTTCAGGAAACTCTTTGAAAGGGAAGTGAACTTCCAATGACCAAAAAATCCAACAGAAACTTTGATCTTTTTATAAATATCGTACTTATTCTATTGTCTGTTTTGTGGTTATATCCTTACATATGGCTGGCTCTCTCATCTTTCAAACCATCGAATGAGATATTTACAGGTTTTTTCCCTTCCAGACTCACTCTTGACCATTACAGGTTTATATTTGAAACAGCTCAGTCAATGGAAAGACCTTTTTTCAAAGCATTGCTAAACAGCATTTTTGTATCGGGCACCGTTACGGCAAGTGTAATACTTACATCATGTATAATATCTTTTGCGCTTACCAAGTATGAGTATAAAGGTGGCCCTTTTGTAATTAACTTCATAATTTTCCAGATGCTCCTGCCGGGCTTTATGTTCACCATACCAACATATATCCTTATACGGAACATGGGTCTGCTTAACTCATACAGTGCGCTTATACTTCCCAGTATAATGAGCGGATGGGGAATTTTTATGATAAGTCAGAGCTACAAGGCAACCCCGACAGATTATATTGAAGCCGCGCGGATTGACGGAGCAAAAGATATATGGATTATCTTTAAAATCATGATGCCCCTTAACAAATCCGCAATATCAATAGTCGGACTGTTCACATTTATTGGAATATGGGATAACTTTATGTGGCCCCTTATAGTAATGAAAGATTACCAAAAGATGCCGCTTTCAGTCCTGCTTGCAAGTTTCAACCACGAATACGGGGCATATGTCGGTCCTGTGCTTGCGGGAGCTGTCATGCAGACAATACCTATGGTAATAATATTTATACTATTCAGGAAGTACTTCCTGCAGGGAATTTCAATGTCTCTAAAATAGATTTAGGAGGGAATTTTTATGGAACTAAAACTTACAAGACATCCGCTTAATCCTTTATTCGCACCCAATCCGTCACATCTTTGGGAATCAAGATTCGTATTTAATCCTGCCGTTGTTTATGACGGAGAACTTTTTCATATGCTTTACAGGGCACAGGGAGAAGACATGGTTTCGAGGATGGGATATGCGGTAAGCACTGACGGAATACACTTCAATAGAATGGAAAAACCTGTTTTTGAACCGTCATGCGTCCAAGAACTTTATGGCGTTGAAGATCCCCGCCTTACCTATATAGACGGAAAGTATTATATGTGCTATACAGCATACTCACCAACCAATATAAGCGTTGCTCTTGCAAGCACCAAAAACTTTTTTAACTGGAACCGCTATGGAATAGTTCTTCCGGAAAGTCCAAACAAAGATGCGGCTCTTTTTCCGGAGAAAGTTAACGGAAAGTACGTAATGATGCACAGACTTGAACCGGATATATGGCTTGCTTTTTCCGATGATCTCAAAACATGGACAGACTATGTAAGCATTGCATCACCCAGAGAAGGAATGTGGGATAATGTCAAAATCGGAGCAGGCGGCCCGGTACTGAAAACCCCATACGGATGGCTTCTACTATACCATGGTGTTGAACAGGCTCCAAGATTACGATACAGATTAGGATTTATGCTTCTTGACCTGAAAGATCCGACTAAAGTTCTTAAACGCTCAAACGAACCTTGCCTTGAACCTAAGGAAACATGGGAGATTTTTGGAGGTGTCCCAACTGTAGTATTTTCAGATGCCATAGTCGAGTATAAAGACTCATACTACATATACTACGGAGCAGCCGATAACTATATAGCACTTGCAACAATAACAAGAAAAGAGGTTTATGATTGGATAAAAGAATAATGAAAAGGCGGACAGTAAT
>JAKJBR010000096.1:0-2638 GCA_022706885.1 Bacillota bacterium | reverse complement strand
CTATCATAAAACTTACCACTTCATAACAGTTTTCATGATAATACTTGCTGTCTTTGGCATATTTATGAACCAATATGACTATTCCTACAACAGTCTCATCATTATATATTGCGTATGCGATAGGGGGAAATTTATCATTGGTTGCAGCCACATAAGCCTGTGCCAGTGCGTACACATTATCTTCTACGAAATCCTGCTGATTATCCGTTACACCCAGTGACAGGCACTGCTCAAAGTTCTCCCATGTTATCTTTTTTAATTCCACCATTAAAGGTTTGTCCTCCAAAACCGCTACAATACGGTTTATTACAGTTATATGAACATATTATTGATTTACGGTAATTTAACGACTTCAAACTGCACATAAACCCACATGTTATCTGCTGATGATTCCCGTCTGCCATACCTGATCAATCTAAGAACGGCGGATAAAAAGCATAAGTGACAACATTTATAGTATATTATCAATAGTCAAAATACAAGATGGTAAGTAAAAAAACATGAAAAATAATAAGAGCATAATAAGAGAACAGATAGATGATATAATGTTAGCGGGACTGAGGGGTTATTATGTTTTTTGACATTGTTGAAAAGACCGATAAGTATCTGGAATATATGGACTATTTCATATTGGGACCGTCGGTTGTACGTTGCATCCATTCCGACGATTTACTGATGAATTTCGATTTGTTTAATGCATCGGACAGCAATGCCGGCAGTGTGCTTTTACGTTCAAAAGATAACGGCAATACCTGGATAGAACAGGGGCTTATAGAGAAATCCTATGTATATGATTTTAACAACAGCCAGGTTAAAAGCGGCTATGGGGCGCTGTATTCTGATACCGATGCAAAGGTAATTTTATATGTCGCAAATGATACATACTGGGAGGAAAATAAGATAGCTTCCCTGTGGAGAATGAGGACCTTGTATTACAGACTGTCATTTGATGACGGATATACCTGGACGGATAAGAAATACATTGTGCAAAAAGGCGATTGCTATAACATAAAACATTTCATGAAGTCGGTGGAATTCGGAGTTAATATGGCAGCTACGGTTTCTCCCCTCATAGTACATGCAAAAGATAACAGCCTTCTGGTGCCGGTACAGGTACAGATGCTGGATAAAGACGGTACTCTTTTTAATCCCACGGGTATGGGATATATGAAAGCGGGGGCTTTAAAAGCGGTATGGAACAGTGAGAAACTTGAATATGAATGGGATTTAGGGGAGTATGTGACAGTGGAGCCGGACAAATCGGTCAGGGGACTGTATGAGCCTACGTTCGGAATAATAGACGGAAAAGAAAATGAAATATTAATGGTTATGCGTAACAGCAATTATACGCAGTCGGATAAAATAACCGGTGCAAAATTCTACAGTATATCAGAAGATAACGGCTATACCTGGTCCAAGCCGGAAATGCTTCTGTATGATGACGGCAGTATAATGTACTCTTCTTCAAGCATACCCAAATTGCTCAATCACAGTAACGGTAATTTCTATTTCATAGGTATTATAAACCAAGAAAATCCCAAAGGGAACCTGCCGAGATATCCTTTATGCATAGCAAAAGTCGATAAGGAAACCAAGAGAGTAATAAAAGCATCAGTCACAGTTATAGATACCAAAAGAGAGCATCACAACTTAAGTGTAAAAACTTCCAATGTTGTGGACTATTCCAATCACGGAGTTTATGAGGATAAAGAAACAAAAAACATAGTTGTATTGGCTCCTTACAGGGAGAATCTTTCGCAATATCGCTGCTATCTGAACAGATATGTAGTAAAAGTTAAGTAAGCCTTACGTTTTGCATCGCTTACTTATCGATTTTATTATTTTTCAATAAAAAAGTTATATGTTTTTTCTGCGGGATTGCTTAGTCTGATACATGCTTATATCCGCTCTTTGGAGCAGAGAATCCACTGTTTCACCACTGTTGTGAGTAGCAACTCCGCAGCTTAAGGCCACTCCTTGGCAACAGCCGAAGTTGTATCCGGAAATGAATGCTTCTATTCTTTTTGCGATATCCGTTATACCTGCATAATCGGTGTCCGGACAGATTATAAGGAACTCCTCTCCGCCCCAACGTCCCGTAATATCCGTTTGTCTTACGCAAGCCAACAGAAGATTGGATATCTCCACAAGCACTTTATCGCCTGTCAGGTGTCCGTATGTGTCATTGATGGATTTGAATCTGTCAATGTCGGCAATTATAATGGAAAAAGGCTTTTTGCAGGTTTTGCTTTTACGTACCAGCTCATTCAGTGTTTCATCCAGTTTGTGTCTGTTATAAAGACCGGTGAGTCTATCCGTTATGGACATCAGATGAAGCTGATTATTTTTGATTACAAGAGATTTTTCCGCCCGTTTCTGGCTTCTTTCATAATACACTATCAGTAGCATCAGGCATGCACCGGCACCTGAAATATTGATGATTGACATGTAGCTGAAGACGGCAGGTTGCCAGTCCCCGTGGAAAAAAATAATGTATAAAAGTCCCGATACTCCCAGAATAAGTGTTGCCCTTACTCCTTTTTTCCCTTCCAGCATCAAGTATACGAACGGAAGGTATGCCGCAGCCCAGAATAAGCCGGAATAGTCGCTATAAACCAGATGGAGAATGGAACCCATC
>JAKJBR010000095.1:0-2670 GCA_022706885.1 Bacillota bacterium | reverse complement strand
GTCAGATGATAATAGATAATGATACCTATAAGCGCCAAACAATAGAGTAATCCGAATATCTCGTAATTAAATCGCTTTTTCCGTTTATGCGAACTGATGTATGTCATTTTACGCATAGATACTAATTCAACATCCTTTCAATCAGTACAGTCAGTTTTTTCATTTTTTCTTTCGCATCTATCATATCACAGCCTTCTGCGAAATAGTATATTTTAATCTTAGGCTCGGTGCCGGAGGGGCGTACGATAGCTGTTCCTAAATCTTCTATCACAAATTTAAGCACATCGGCATGAAGCATATCGGTTTCATTGAGATAATCTTTTGTCAACAGAGCACTTTTCCGTAAGTTTTCCATTATACTTCTCATCTTGCTCAATCCCGCCGTTCCCGGATATTCGTAATTGCCCAGATAGGATATGAGATATCCGAACTTTTTATATAACTCTTCCAGTCTGTCAAGAAGGAAAATATCCTTATCGTTGTAATAATCCGCCATGTCGGCTATCAGAACGGCTGCATTAACGGCATCTTTATCCCGGACATAAGTTCCCGAAAGATACCCGCAACTTTCTTCAAATCCGAAAATAAAGCTGTCTTCCCGACCTTTTTCTTCAAGGATTGCTATCTGATCCCCTATAAATTTAAAGCCTGTAAGAGTATCTATTACAGTTACTCCGTAATGTTCGGCTATTTTTGTTGCCAGTTCCGTTGTAACAATTGTTTTAACGGCAACGGGGCATTTTGGCATAATATTCTTCTTTTTTCGCATCATACAAATATAGTCTAAAAGAAGTATACCCACTTCATTTCCGTTTAAAATTACCGCTTGGTTATCTTTCCTAACAGCCAGACCGGCTCTGTCGCAGTCGGGATCGGTAGCAATTAAGATATCCGACCCGGTATTAATCAAATCCCTAATACCCGGCTCCAATGCTTCCCGCACCTCGGGATTGGGATAGGGACAGGTGGGAAATCTGCCGTCCGGATGTATCTGTTCCTGAACCGTTAAAAAGTTTTTAAAACCTCTTTTTTCCATAGCACCAGATACACATTCATATCCGCTTCCGTTTAACGGGGTATATACTATTTTGATTCTTTTACTGCCGTCATAAAAAGCCTGTTTACACACCGTATCAATAAAATCTTCAATTAAACTGTCATCTATATAGGTTATAAGTCCTTTATTCAGACATGTATCAAAATCCGTCTCACCGGGTAATTCATAAAATATATCGGTTTTATTTATATGCTGCAAAATTAAATCGGCCGTTTCCGGATTTATCTGACAGCCTTTGGAGTTATATACCTTATAGCCGTTGTAATTCGACGGATTATGAGATGCCGTTATAACAATACCGGCATCACATTTAAGTTGTCTTACCGCAAAGGACAATAAAGGGGTAGGGGATACTCTGTCAAACAGATATACTTTCATTTTACAGTTGGCCAATACCGTTGCGGCTTCTTTTGCGAATAAATCCGACTTTATTCTGGAATCATAAGCAATTGCAACCGATGAACCGCTTTCAAGAGCAAAAGCCAATCCGAATGCAGCTTTCCTTACAGTGTAGATATTCATTCTGTTGGTGCCTGCACCCAAAATTCCGCGTAATCCGCCTGTGCCGAAGGTAAGATGCCTGCCGAATGCATCCTCAATCAATTCAGGCTTACCGTTCATTTCAATAAGCTCTTTATTTAAATCGTTATCTCTTAATGTTACTGATTTCCACTTTATGTATTCGTTATTCATAGCAAACCTCTATATTCATCGACATACTGATTATACAGTAATATGGATATTTTACCTATAGAAAAGTCTTAAAATATATGTTTGTACATTGTTTTTAACTGATTAATGTATTATTATACATATTGTAAGGTGCTTTAATTATTTAATCGGTTAAACTCATTTAAAGAGTAGCAGAAGTTTATATAAAATAAGGCAGGTAATATGAGATTTTCACTATATGCAAATGTTAATAAGGATGCAAACGGACAGTTTTTAGCACAGGTCTGCAAATATATTGAATCTATAGGTTCCGTAGTTATGCACAGTGAGATTGTTTCCAAAGGCGGTAAGACGGACATTTCAAAAGTTATGCTTTCCGATGTTATCATTACTTTAGGCGGAGACGGTACACTTCTGGATATAGCACAGAAAACCAAGAGTTTATCAATACCTCTGGTAGGTATTAATATAGGTTCACTGGGCTTTTTAACTCAGATAGAGAAAAATAACTATGAGGAACTTATAAAAAGCATAACTTTGAAACAATATACCATATCAAAAAGAGCGATGCTTTCTGCAAAAGTATATCGTAATGACAAATTGATTTATGACATAGATGCCTTAAACGATGTGGTCATAACCAGAAAAGTAACCGGAGATACCGTTGCTATATCGGTGGATATAAACGGTTCATATATAGATACTTATGACGGGGACGGAGTTATAATAAGTACACCCACAGGCTCCACAGGATATCAGATGAGCGCAGGAGGTCCGGTAAGCGATCCCGAGGCCGATATAATGCTTATGACTCCTATCTGTCCTCATATGATGCACAAGCAGACATACATACTTAAAGATGACAGCAACCTTGTTTTAACGGTGGAAGAAGATGAAAGTTTTGACTGTTGCTTCAGTTACGACGGAATTGCTTCCTCACT
>JAKJBR010000036.1:0-12449 GCA_022706885.1 Bacillota bacterium | reverse complement strand
TTCTACGGTATGGCATCAAATATGCTGGTTACCAAAGACGGTTTATTTACCAATGCGATATACGGATTTCTCAATATTCTGGAAAAATATTTAAACGAGGATAATCCCACTCATATTGCGGTTGCTTTCGACCTGAAGGGTAAAACATTCAGACATGAAATATATGAGCAATACAAAGCCGGCAGAAAGGGAATGCCGACCGAATTGGCCGTACAGTTACCCGTACTGAAAGACATCCTGAATGCCATGAATATCACTTTAATCGAAAAAGAAGGGTATGAAGCAGACGATATACTGGGAACACTGTCAAAACGTGCATCGGATGACACCGATGTAGTTGTACTTACAGGTGACAGGGATATGTTACAGTTGGTAACGGATAAATGCACTGTAAAAATTCCCACCGTTTCTTCGGGACAAAAGACCGTTAATATGTTTGATATTGACACTTTCCGCAAGGAGTACGGTATCGAGCCTTCGGAATTTATTGATGTCAAAGCATTGATGGGGGATAAATCGGATAATATACCGGGAGTTCAGGGTATAGGCAAAGTGGGTGCTTTAAATCTTATCAAAGAGTATAAAGATATAGATAATTTATATCAAAACATCGACAATATCGACAAACCAGCTCTTAAAGAGAAACTTATCAAGGATAAAGACAATGCATTTTTAAGTAAGGAACTTGCAAAAATAGACACTGATGTACCGCTTGATGATTTAAAAACGGATAATCTGAAGATAAAGCCATTTAACAATCAGCAACTTCTTAAGTTGTTTATTAAACTGGAATTCAATTCATTTTTTCAGAAGTTTCAGTTGGAAGAAAAAGATGAGAATATAAATGAATCTGCACAGCAATTTAATGAAGTTTCCGACTTAAAGGATTTTGATAAAACAGGGTCAAAATTGTTTCTGTACTATAAGCTTGATGAAAGCATTTTAGAAATAGAGATAATGAACGAAAAGCATCAGATTTTAAAGGCTTTTGATAAAGAAGCATATACCTGCCTTAAAGAAATATTCTTATCGGATTTGACTATTGTTTCTCATTATCTTAAAGACCTTTTCGTTTATTGTTTTTACAATAATATTAAAATACCTGACAAATACTATGATACCGCAACCGCTATGTATCTTCTCGATTCCATGAAAGAGAAGTATGATATCGATGATACCTACAGAAATCATAATATATCCGGCTCGGTCAACGATCCCAAACCTTATAAGATAAAGTATCTTCAAAAGTATTCCGAGAATGAGATAAAGACAACGGATATGCAATCGCTGTTTTACGACATAGAGTTACCGTTAGTGGAGATATTGGCATATATGGAATATGTCGGAATACGGGCGGACAGAGAATACTTATTTGAACTTTCGGAATATTTCGATAATGAAATTAACATAACGGCAAAGAAAATATTCGATTATGCCGGTTGTACATTCAATATCAATTCTCCCAAACAATTGGGAATTGTATTATTTGAGCAATTGAAGTTACCGCATGCCAAACCCAATTCATCAGGCGGCTATTCCACATCCGCCGAAGTTTTAGAGAAGCTCAAGCGATATCCTATTGTAGAAGAGATACTGTATTATCGCACCGTTTCAAAACTGTATTCCACTTATGCACAAGGTCTGTTGTCCGCCATTTTGATTGACGGAAGAATACACAGTAAATTCAATCAGACGGTAACCGCAACCGGAAGAATAAGCTCAACCGAACCCAATATGCAGAATATACCCGTAAGAACGGAAATAGGGAGAAAGATACGTAAAGCCTTTATACCGGAAGAAGGGTATACAATGATAAGCGGTGACTATTCACAGATAGAATTACGTATACTTGCGCATATCGCCGATGATGAAAATATGAGAAATGCATTTCTCAACAAAGAAGATATTCATGCTTCCACTGCCGCCAAGGTGTTCGGAGTGAATCTGGCCGATGTTACAAAAGAACAAAGATATGCCGCCAAAGCCGTTAATTTCGGTATCATTTACGGAATATCCGATTTCAGTTTATCCAAGGATATCAACGTACCGGTTAAAAAAGCCGCTAAATATATAGAAGATTATCTCAATCATTATTCGGGAGTAAAGGAATATATGCATAGAATTGTCCGTTCGGCTATGGAGGACGGATATGTTTCCACAATATACGGACGAAGACGATATATACCGGAACTGAGTTCACCTAAATTTCAGATAAGGGAGTTCGGCAAGAGAGTAGCCCTGAATGCCCCCATACAGGGTTCTGCTGCGGATATAATAAAGATTGCCATGATAAGAGTATATAAACAATTGAAAGAGCAAAACCTGAAATCCCGCCTTATACTTCAGGTACATGACGAACTGGTTATTGAAACACATAAACAGGAAATTGAGCAAGTAAAAGAGATTTTACAACAATCCATGGAAAAAGGTTTTAATTTAACGGTACCGTTGGATATAGAAATATCCGTTCAGGATTCTCTTTTGAAAGGATAGAAAGATGATTATAGGGGTTACAGGCCGTATCGCTACAGGTAAAACTTCCTTGGCAAAAGCATTTGCCCAAAGAGGTTATGCGGTTTTTGATGCCGATGAAACTTACAAGCATCTTCTGGATACTTCCGTTTGCATGCAAAAAGAATTACTTAACGAGTTCAAAACACTTGACAGATTGGTAATTCTTTCTGAAGTAATTGACGATAATAAATCACTGGAAAGACTTAATGGGATTACACATAAGTATGTTACAGAGAGAATATATCAGTTTATTAGTGAAAATTCCGGAAAAAACATCGTTCTGGATGTGCCCGTACCCGTGGAAAAAGGGTTTATTGATATAACCGATATTATTATAGTGACAGTTGCTTCAGAAGATGTTCAGATATCGCGACTTATGCAACGATATAGTATAGATAAAGAGCAAGCATTGAGAAGGATAAAAATGCAGAAATCACAAGCGGATTATCTCTCAATCGGCGATATAATATTAAATACCGATAAAACCGATCAAGGCGATTTAATGACATTCATAGATATGTTTGAAAATGGTGAAAATACTTACATAAAGTCCGTTAAGGATTGATTTTTAACATGCCGAATGTTAAAATTCTATTCGAATAAAAAAAGAAAAGGTGGAACTATGGCAAAAATATTACTCAATACCGCAAATATTACCTGTAGTAACAAAAAAGAAACCGATTTAAAAGCATATGTTAACGGCAAGGTTATAAATACTCTGAATTATGACAGTAAGGAAGTCATCATGGAGTATGCCGATACCGATTTTATATTTCTAATCGAACAGAATATGGAAACAAACGATACGGGGAATGATGTATCGTTAATGCGAGAGATAAGAAGATACGCAAAAAAATACAAAGAATATGAAACCGAAACAAAATTTTCCGATTTTGAAGAGTATATCTCCACAACGGTATCTTATCTTGATAATCTTGAAGAAACAGGTGAGATAGAGCCGATGCACAGGCAGGTGAGTGCCGCCCTTATTTCACATGACAAAGGGCTTCTGGCGGTAACCGATACCGATACGGCAATATATATATCGGGCGGTAATATTGTCCGGGTTTTCCCGGAAGACGATGACAGCAGGATAAAAACGGCACCCATTCCGGTACTTAAAACCAATGATTTAATTATTTTATTATCGGAAACGGTGGCAAAAGCCCTCTCCGCAGCGGATATCCTGGGACGTATCGATACATATGATTCCGCTGAATCCATTGCTCACAATATATGTTCACTTTATACATCATTCAATAATGAGGAGTTTTCCGTCACTGTAATACTGGTAAAACTTATACAGGAAAAATCCAAATTATCTGCTGCAAGTGCTATAAATACTCAGGAAATACCTTCAGAAGAACTGCAAGTATCCCATACATCAACTCAACCGATAATGTTTGAAGGTAAAGCGGATAAACCCGAGAAGAAAGAAAGTTTCTGGGATGATTCCTCCAAAGACATTGTATTTACCGACAAAAAGACCAAAATGTCCAAAATTTCTTCTTTTGACTCTGTTAAACTCAGTAAGAGTGAAAGCAGAAAAAGAAGAACTTCCATATACATAAAAAGAGCAATAAGTATTGTTGTTGTTCTTGCGATTATGGCAGGTATTATTATAGGTATGGTAAATCTGCTTAAACTGATATTTAACAAAAAAACTCCCGTAGAAACCACACCTGCAGCTTCTGTATCACCGATAGTGGTACAGACACCTACTCCCACTCCGACTCCTACACCGACGCCGTCGGAAGAACCTTCCGAATCACCCGAACCTACTATAGAACCTCAATATATTACTCACATAGTAAAGGTTACTACAGATCATAACAGTTTAAATCAGATTGCCAGTTATTATAATGATGTTTACAGTCTGAATTATCCCAACACCGCTATATTTGTTGAAGTTATAGCGGGGTTAAATAATATCAAGGATATTAATATGATTTATTCAGGGCAGGAGATAAGGATTCCTATAACACCGGTACCTTAAGTAACATTTATATTAAAATTTGCAAATTTTGATAAAATTTTAAAATATTTTAAAATTTTTAAAATATTTATATTGATATTTTATCCTATTAATGGTATATGTTATTAAAGAAAGTTCGTCCTTTAATTGCTTTTTGGGCGTATTTGGGGAATAAGACATGGATTATGCCTTGATTTTATCGGTATCACTTTATCTATGCGGGTGTTTTTACCTGTTCTTCGGTATATATGCAATTTATGCGAATATAAGAAGTAAAGTAAACCGAATGTTTTTTTATCTTACCGCTGCATTAGGCATATGGGCTTTTTGCGACTCCATTGTCAATTCGGCATCTTCAGCGGAAGTCAGTTCTTTCTGGAGAGCTTTTTCGGTTTTCGGTTGGGGTGTTTTCTATGCCATCCTCATACACTTTATTATTATTATCACAAATAACAAAGTTTTTTTAGATAAACCCAGAACACATTTTTTAATATATGCTCCGGCTTTTATAAATGTAATACTTTTTGCCCCTTTCGGATTTCTTCATCAATATCAAAACAGAATGGCAAAGAGTGAGTTCGGTTGGATTAATGCCGCACCTCCCGGATTTGTCAGAATCTGGCTGGTTTTATACTTTGCCATATATTCACTTACGGGTATTTTTCTGTTGCTTTCCTGGTGGAAGGAAATCAAGCAGGATAAATTTATAAAAAAGCATGTTATTTACTTCATGTTATCCGTTATACTGCCTTCTACCGTAGGAATATTATCCAACATCTTACCGAACATTCCATTCAGATTTGTACTACTTAAAACCTTTGTCTTTTTCAATATGATACCGATAATTACCTTATTTACGGCATTAAAAAGATATGGAATTTTTCATGAAAAAGAAAAGACCGTTTATGTATTTCATGAAGGGGAAATAGAAGGACAAAGCAGTCGTTTACGCTTATTTGAAACCACTTCAATAATATTTTTGGTCGGCTCGTTTGTATCCTTTCTTATAGGATATTTCTTCATGAAAAAACCGTTGAATGAAGAGATTTTTCTCTCCGCATCGGTGTTTATAATCGCTTTAGTTTCAAAATATATACCCTACATGGTAAAAAAACATTCCGTTCAGAATGCGCTCTTTTTACTGATTTGTATGTTCGGTATGGTATTATACACCCTGACGGCTGCAGATGTCGGCGCATTGACAACGTGGACCGTTTACATTATTTTTCTTTTATTCACGGTTGTTCTCGGTACCCGAGTTCATGCTTTTATTTATACGATATTTGTTATTATGATTCAGGTTGTCTTATGGATTTTATATCCGGAAGTTATCGCAGTTATTGACGGAAATGAGTATGCGGTAAGAATCGGAATTATACTTCTTTCCATGTTCAGTATAAGATATGTAACAAGAGAATACACATCAAAGGAAAAAGAGTATAAGAGGTTTGCACAGGAACAGATGGTTCTGGAAAAGATATCCACCAGTTTTATTGCCGTTAACAGTGAAAATGTTACTGATAAAATACAAGAGATGTTTAAAATGTCACTTGATGTACTTAATTTTAATCATTCATATTTAGTGGAATTCGATAACGATTATGTGGATGCCAAGATTATAGATACATTTGTCAACGATCCTGATTCGGAATCCTTTCCGTTAACTCCCGGGATGACGGTTAAGATGGCGGATTTTCCGGTATTTGAACCTCTTATTAAAGACAATAAGCCTATTATGTGTGAGGACATCAATAAAATAAGTCTCGGTGAAGGTATAGAACAAAGGGAATTCTTTTCATCAAGGGGTATAAACTCTTATTTCGCAATACCTGTCATTATGGATGATAATTTAATTTCTATGTTGGTTATTGAATACTTTGATAAGAGTGATGTATATTCCACTGAAAATCGCTTATTCTATTTGAAAATTATTGCAAATATGTTAGCCGACTCCAAGAAGAAGATTTTATACGAAGAAAAGTTATATAACTTTGCATATTTCGACGAAACTACAAAACTGGCAAACCGAAACATGCTGAATAATAATCTGGAGAGTCTTATTCAGGACAGGAAAGAAACCGACAGGTTAGCAGTTTTTAACATAGAGCTTGATAATCTAAGAACCATTAATGATACATTCGGACATGCTGTCGGAGAACAGGTAGTAATAAAATCGGTAGATATCTTAAGTGAACTTCTGAATAATTGTTGTTTAATCTCAAGAGTAACGGAAGAGAAGTTTATTGTTGTTTCACCTGCTTGCTCCGATAAAGATAAGATTGAGGAACGTGCAAAGAAAATAATCGAATCCTTTAAACATCCTATTTTATTTCCCGGATTGGATATAGAAGCATTATTTGTAATTGTAAATGTCGGCATAGCCGTTTTTCCGGAGGACGGAAAAGATGTGAATACTCTTTTAAAGAACTCCGATTTGGCAAATTTTGAGGCCGCATCTACCGATGAAAGGATTGTTTTCTGTTCCGATCAACTAAAAGACCGCGTTAACGAGAACACTCTGATGACCCACAGACTTTTCCGATCACTGCAGAATCAGGAGTTCTCGCTGGAGTTTCAGCCCCAGGTCAGCTGCCGTTCATCTAAAACGGTAGGTATTGAAGCATTACTCAGATGGACAACATCGGATAAGAAACGAATACCTCCGGATAAATTTATACCTATTCTGGAGCAAACGGGTTTAATTCATGATGTCGGGCTTTGGGTGCTGGATCAGGCACTTTTAGAACATAACAGACTTATCGCTAACGGATTTCCTCCCTTACGTGTTTCGGTAAACTTGTCGATTGTGCAATTCCGCAGAGAGGATTTTGTGAATAATGTTAAAAAACTCATTGAAAAACACCGTGTGGATCCGAAATATATCGAGTTGGAGGTAACCGAAAGCATGTTATCGCAGAATTTTGACGATACAATCGATAAGTTACATCAATTGAAGAAGTCGGGACTAAATATTGCGGTGGATGATTTCGGTAAAGGGTATTCGTCATTACACCGATTGATACTGATACCGTTTGACAGAATAAAAATAGATAAAACTATAATAGATAATATCACTTCCGAGAAAAAGAGTGCCAATATTGCCAGGATAATCATTACATTGGCTAAAACTCTTAAGGCGGATATTACGGCAGAAGGAGTGGAAACATCGGAACAGGCGCATTTCGTGAGAGATATTGCCTGCGATGAAATACAGGGATACTATTATTCCAGACCGTTACCTGCAGAGGCTCTGGAAAAGTTCCTTAAGGAATACGGTGCAGGGGTCAGAGGATGAGAGCATGAAATACGCATTGATTTTGTCAATATTGCTTTATCTGTTCGGATGTTTCTATTTGGTTTTCGGAATATATGCTCTGTTTGCAAATATAAAAAGTCGTGTAAACCGATTATTCTATTACTTAACATCCTGTTTGGCTATTTTTGCATTTTCCTACTCCCTTTCCAACTCTGCAGCCACGGAGGAAGCAAGTACATTTTGGAGAGCATGTGCGGCTTTAGGTTGGGGAGCTTATTACAGTATCTTTACTCATCTGTTACTGATTATCACGAATAACAGGAAATTACTTAAGAGCCGGTTGGTAATGTTTTTTAATTATGCACCCGCAATTATAAATGTTATTCTCTTTTCACCTTACAGTCCGCTTAAAGAACCTGTCTATAGCATGAGTCAAAGCCGTTACGGCTGGATAAACTATATGCCTTCAAAAATATTGTCAATCGGAATTGCCGTTTATGTCCTGTCATTTTCCATTTTAGGGGTATGGATAATTGCTTCATGGATGAAAAAAAATAAGCATGAGACCTTTTTAAAGCGCCAGCTTATTATTTATTTAATCTCCCTTTCCGTTCCTCTTACTATTGCTGTAGTATCGATTGTATTACCTAATATTCTTGTTAAACACTTGCTTCATAAATTATTGATTGTTTCTCTTATTGTACCGATTATAGTGTTGTTTATATCCTTGAAGAGATACGGACTTTTCATCGAAAGAGGAAAATCGCTTTATGTTTTTCAAAAGGGAATACTGGATTCGGAAGGCTCCAGAATACGTTTATTCGAGACCACGGCAATTGTATTTGTAATCGGAAGTGCATTATCCTTTTTTACGGGATATTTCGCTATGGGAAAAGATTTGGAGTCGGAACTTTTTCTGTCCGCATTGGTTTTTATAATAGGTATATTTAGTAGATTTATACCTACCATAGTTAAGGATAAAGTTATTCAGAACGGTCTCTATTTAGCGGTGTGTATAGCAGGTATGCTTTTTTATATGCTTACCAATGCGGAAAACGGCGGGTTGACAATCTGGTCGGTTTACATAATATTCCTTCTTTATTCCGTTATACTTGATACCCCGAAGCATGCTCTGGGGTTTACCGTATTTGTAGTAATACTGCAAATAATATTCTGGATTATTTCTCCGGAAATAATTGTCACCGTAAACGGAGGTGAGTATCTCAGAAGAATTGTTATCATTGCCTTAGCCGCTTTTTCCGTAAGATATCTGCGAACGGAATTTGCCGCAAAAGAAAGTCAATATAAAAGATTTGCAAAGGAACAGCAGGTTCTGGAAAAAATCTCTACAGGTTTTCTTTCACTTAACAAAGAAAATGCCGAAGAAAAGATATATGAAATGTTCAAAATGTCTTACGAATTGCTGAATTTTAATCATGCATATCTGGTAGATTTCGACTTAGATTATCAAAATGTAACCATTGATAATACATTTCTGAATGTCAGTGATGAGAGAAAATCCTTTCCTTTCAACCCCGGCACGAGAGTTGCGGTTTCCGATTTTCCTGTAGCAAAAACCATCATTGAACACAGGCAACCCGTAATGTGTGACGATGTTAATAAGATTCGTATGGATATGCATGATGAATTGCGACAATATTTCAAGTCTCGAGACATTACTTCCTATTTCGCATTACCTATATTTGCAGATAAGGATTTGAGGGGAATGCTTGTAATTGAATACTATGAAAAAAGCGATGTGCATTTAAGAGAAAACCGTTTGTATTTTTTAATGATTATAGCCAATATTTTAGGTGATACAAAGCAAAAGAACCTTAACGAAGAAAAATTGTACAATTATGCTTATTTTGACCAAACCACAAAGCTGGAAAACAGAAATATGCTTCGGAAAAATTTAGAGCAACTGATGCAAAATATTGAAGAAACCGACAGAATAGCGGTTTTCAATATCGAATTGGATAATCTGAGAATGATTAATGATACCTTCGGTCATAATGTCGGGGTACAGATAGTTTTAAAATCCGTGGAGATTATGAGAAATTTGATGAGAGAGTGTTGCATTATTTCCAGAGTGGCGGAAGGGAAATTTGTTCTCGTTATGCCTACTACGGAAACCGATGAGCAGCTGGAAGAACGTGCCCGAAAGATAATTGAATCTTTCACTCATCCTATTTTGCTGCCCGATTTGGATATAGAGGCTTTATTTGTTATGGTCAGTGTAGGCATATCTCTCTATCCGGAGGACGGTAAAGATCCGGATATGCTTATTAAAAATGCAGATTTAGCAGGGTATGAAGCCAAATCCGTTGACCAAAAGATTGTTTTCTCTTCCGCTCAGCTTAAAGACCGTGTTGAAGAGAATACCTTAATGACACACAAGCTTTTCCAAGCACTGCAGAATAATGAGTTTTCACTGGAATTTCAGCCTCAGATCAGCTGCGACAGCACAAAGACAGTAGGTATTGAAGCTTTATTGAGATGGACAACTTCGGATAATAGGAGAATACCGCCGGATAAGTTTATACCCATTCTGGAACAGACCGGTTTGATTCATGATGTGGGACTTTGGGTACTGGATCAGGCTCTTATAGAACATAACCGCCTTATAACTAACGGTTTTCCTCCAATACGTGTTTCGGTAAACTTATCTACCGTACAGTTCCGCAGAGATGATTTTGTCCAGAATGTTGCTTATCTCATACGAAAACACGGTGTTGATCCCAAATATGTCGAGTTGGAAATTACCGAAAGTATGTTGGCTAAAAACTTTGCCGATACAATTGATAAATTGCATCAACTGAAAGAATTGGGAATTAAAATTGCGGTGGATGATTTCGGCAAAGGTTATTCTTCTTTGCACAGATTGGTATTGGTTCCTCTTGACAGAATTAAGATTGATAAAAGTATTATTGATGATATAACATCGGAAGCAAAAAAGGCGGACATTGTCAAAATTATCATTTCATTGGGAAAAACTCTCATGGTAGAAATTACCGCTGAAGGTGTGGAAACGATGGATCAGGCGGATTTCATGAAGGACATATCCTGTGATGAAATTCAGGGATATTATTATTCCAGACCTTTGAAGACCGGTCCTTTGGAAGATTTCCTGAAAACCAACGGGGTAGAGGTATTGAATTAACAACCGATTCTTTAATATTACTTTCTGAATGATAAGTATTAATACTGATTTACTAATTTAGTAATAATGTAATTTTTATCATTTTATATTGACAGTATTCGCTTTGTGCTGTATCATGTGTCAAGTAATATTGCTTTACAGGAGTTTTATGGATAATTACAGCAGAGCAGGTATGCTTACCGATATATACGGATCACTACTTACCGAGAAACAATTGGAAATTCTTAGTCTGTATTTCTATGAAGATTGCTCATTGTTTGAGATATCGGAAATAATGGGTATTACCCGTCAGGCCGTACACGATGTTATAAAGAGGTCTTTAAATCTGCTGGAAGATTACGAAAACAAACTTGCAATCTACTCAAAACTGTTGGATAACAGGGAAAAAGAAAAGGAGATTAAGTCCATGCTTTCGGAAAACAGAGTAGATGAAGCTTTGCAAATACTGCATGAGATAGTGGAGAATTAATGGCTATATTTGAAGGCTTAAGCGAGAAGCTGGGAGCTATAATAAAAAGTTTAAGAAGCAGCGGACGGATAACGGAAAATGACATCAAGAATATTTCCCGTGAAATTCGTCTTGCTTTGTTATCCGCAGATGTTAATTACAAAATAGTTAAAGACTTTGTTTCCGTAATATCGGAGAAAGCTTTGAATAAGGATGTATTGGAAAGCCTTACACCGGGACAACAGGTTATCAAGATAGTACATGAAGAACTGATTACTTTATTGGGCGGTAAAAACGAGAAACTTATATTCTCCTCAAATATTCCCAATAAATATATGTTGTGCGGTCTGCAGGGCTCGGGAAAAACCACAGCCTGCGGAAAGCTGGGAAATCTGTTGAAGAAGCAGAATAAGAAGGTGATGTTTGCAGCATGCGATGTATATCGTCCGGCTGCCATAGACCAGCTTATCATTTTAGGTAAACAACTGGATATTCCCGTATATTATGAGAATAATAATAAGGATGTCATAAAAATAGCCAAAAACGCTATTGATCAGGCAAGGAAGTCCATGACCGATATTTTGATATTTGATACGGCGGGAAGACTTCATATTGATGACGAACTGATGAATGAAATTCAGGCTTTACAGAGGGTAACAGACCCGGATGAAACACTGCTTGTTGTAGATGCCATGACCGGTCAGGATGCAGTCAATATAGCCGAAGGATTCTCCTCCAGGCTGAATCTTACCGGGATAATACTTACCAAGCTGGACGGAGATACAAGAGGCGGTGCGGCTCTCTCCATTAAAACAATAGTGAATAAACCCATTAAATTTGCTTCGGTCGGAGAGAAAATGAACGATCTGGAACCGTTTCATCCGGACAGGATGGCATCACGTATATTGGGCATGGGTGACGTTCTTTCGTTGATTGAAAAAGCTCAACAGAATTTTGACGAGAAGAAAGCCGTTGAATTGGAAAAAAAGATGGCTACCGCTACCTTTACTCTTCAGGACTATTTAGAACAACTTGAGCAATTCAAAGATATGGGAAATATGCAGGATCTGATTAATATGATTCCCGGAGGGGC
>JAKJBR010000094.1:0-2714 GCA_022706885.1 Bacillota bacterium | reverse complement strand
AACGCATCTAAAAAGTATGCAAACTCTTTGGATGCTCTGCTGCCCAAATCGCTCATTCCGGTGATTATAAAGTTATCGGGAATAGATCCCGATAAGGTATGTAACCAGATTTCAAGAGAAGAAAAAAACTCACTGGTAAAACTGCTTAAAAACCTCACACTTACGGTAACATCGGGTATGGATATTGATGATGCCGTTGTCACAAAAGGCGGCATTTCGGTAAAGGAAATAAACCCTTCCACAATGGAATCCAAGTTATCGCCCCGCCTTTTTTTTGCGGGAGAAATAATAGACTGTGACGCTCTCACAGGAGGATATAACCTGACAATTGCTTTTTCCACCGGTTATTTGGCAGGAAAAAGTGTATATTTATAATCTTTTGTTGTAAAATGTGTTTTTAATATATATAATTAACCGACAAAGGAACAGTATTAATGGAAAATGAAACAATAGGCAGTAAAGATACTTCAAAAGCGGCAATCAGGCTATCGGTTTCTTCTACCAGAGAGGAAGAATATGCTTTGATTAAAGACTATGCAGAGCAAGGCATCAAATGTGTTGCGGTGGATTTCGGGGGCGACTTCATATCTTCCGTTTCCAAGATTATCGAACGGGCCGTAGTTGCTTCAAAAAGACAAAATGTAATACGTGATGTTCACCATGAACAGGGTGCCGTGGTAGGTGCTACCCGCGAAGCCTTGGGACAGATTATGCCCAAAGCGATAGGATGCAATATCGGGGGTAAGATAGGTATTGCCAGATACAAGGAGCATATAACCGTTGCGGTATTTACCGGCATAGGTTTCTTAAATCTGGATGAAGTAGGAATAGGATTGGGGCACAGAAGCATATGAAGTATAAATCCATAGCCATTGACGGCCCGGCGGGAAGCGGTAAGAGCCTGATGGCGAGAATGCTGTCGGAACAAAAAGGTTATACATATTTAGATACCGGAGCAATGTATCGTACTGTAGCGCTTAAAGCCATAAGAAGCGGTATAGATACTTCGGACGGTGAAAAAATCGCTGAACTGATTAAAAATATAGACTTAAAGTTGGTGATAAAAGATAACAAACAGTATAATTATCTGGATAATGAATGTGTTGACGGTCTTATACGTACCAATCAGGTAAGTAAAGGCGCATCGGATGTTTCCAAGTTTCCTCCCGTGAGACTGTTTTTGGTGGAGATGCAAAGACAGGTCGCCAAAGAGCATAATGTCGTAATGGAGGGCAGAGATATAGGCACTTATGTGCTTCCCGATGCCGACTATAAGTTCTTCTTAACGGCAAGCAATGAAGTGCGGGCAAAAAGACGTCTGCTGCAGATGCAACAGGAAGGGAAAACCGTAACATATGAGGAAGTGCTGGCCGATATAATATACAGAGATAAGCAGGACTCGGAAAGAGATTTTGCACCGCTTAAAAAAGCTGATGATGCAATAGAAATAGATACATCAAAAATGGGAATAGATGAGGTTTTTGCAACCTTGTCGGGGTACATAAATGGAAAATAAATGTTTCAGAAAATTCTGTCGCGGAATAGTAAGAGCAATAGTTAAAATATTCTACCGTGTCGAGTATACAGGTGAAAAATATCCTGAAGAAGGGCCTTATGTAATATGCCCCAACCATCTGAGTATTCTGGATATAGTATTTGTCATTCTGCACTCCAAAAAGCGATGGGTTTACTTTATGGCTAAAAGCGAACTGTATAAGCGTAAACTTTCCGCATGGTTTTTGGATAAGATGGGTGCTTTTCCCGTCAGAAGAGGTCAGAGCGATGTCCGAAGCATAAAACGTGCCGTAACTTTGATACAGGAGGGTAAGCTTGTATGCATATTCCCGCAGGGAACAAGGCAGAAGGGCGATAAGATTCTGCCTCCGAGAAGAGGAGTTGCAATGCTGTCCGCTTTAACCGGGGCGGAAGTAATTCCGGTATTTATTGAAAGGAAAGCCAAGATACACAAAAAAACCAAAGTTTATGTAGGCAAACCCGTCAACACCGGTCTGGACAGGAACTCTTCCAAAGAAGAGATTGCAAACAAGAGTGTGGAACTGATGGATATTGTATACAACTTACCGGAGGTATATAGAGATAAGTAAAAGAGTTATTGTTGCAGAAAATGCCGGCTACTGTTTCGGGGTTTCCAATGCCGTAAAAATTGCCGGTGAAATAACGGAAAAAGAACAGATAAAGTATTCTTACGGAAATGTCATTCATAACCATCATGTCATAAAAGAGCTTGCGGATAAAGGACTCATAACGGTAGAGGACATATCACAGATACCCGACGGAGCCGGTGTTCTGGTCCGTGCACACGGTGTACAGAAGTCGTTTTTTGAACGGGCTAAAGAGAAGAATTTAAAAATTTACGATGCCACATGTCCTTATGTGCGGAATATCCACAAAAGAGTGGCCGACATGTATCAAGACGGCTATAGGATTATTATTGTGGGCTCGGCGGTACATCCCGAGGTTGTAGGGATAAACGGTTACTGCGACAATACCGCTATAATTATCGAGCAACCGGAAGATGCGGAAAAATTGTTGCCCGATGAAGAAAACAAATACTGTTTAGTTGCTCAGACAACATATATTAAAGAAAAATACGAAAAAACAGCACAAGAGCTTAAAAAAAAGTTTACATTGCTTGAGGTGTTTGATACAATATGCAGTGCTACGTCTGTACGTCAGAATGAGGCTGTAAAATT
>JAKJBR010000093.1:0-2769 GCA_022706885.1 Bacillota bacterium | reverse complement strand
TAATACTGCATATTTTAATCCTCTCTCCCTCTTCCTTTAACAAAGCGGGAAGGTCGGTAAGATAATATTCGTTCTGTGCATTATTGTTGGTCATACGGTTCAGTATCCAGTTAAGTTTCTTTCCGTTAAACAGCATAACACCGAAAAATACTTCCTTTATCTTCTTCTGCTCCTCGTTGCAGTCGGGCTCTTCCACTATTTCCACAAAGGACCTTTTCCTGTCACGTATTACCCTTCCGTACGGTAATGACTGATCTTTTAGCATCACCGAGAGCATGACGCATGCCGCGGGATTATTCTTCTTTATACTGTCATTGTATGCTTTGAATACCTTTTTGTAGGTTTTTGTTGTCAGAAGAGGCATATCTCCGAAGGTTATGAGGACCGGTCCGTCGTAATCGGCAAAAAACTCACTTGCACATTTTACCGCATGTCCGGTACCCAGCTGCTCTTCCTGTACCGCATAAGAGTATTTATCTCCAAGATGCTCATAAATCTGTTCTTTTTTGTATCCTACCACAAGAATAATTTCCTCTACAAAGGAAAGCTCTTTTACCACATACTCAATCATAGGTCTGCCGTTAACAATTCTCATTGCTTTGGGCACACCTTCTTTTTCCGAACCTATCCTTCTGCCTTTACCGGCAGCTAAAACCACGGCTTTCATACAACAACCCTCCTAAAACCCCGAATACACCTTCCATATACCGTTCTCCAATACCGTTTTCCAGATAACGGTTTCATATATTTCCTCGGTACTTTCACCTTTAGTATATCGCAAAGTAACCGAAACATCAGCATTTTTTCCCGCATCATCGGTAATGATATAGGAATTAACCGTGTATCCCGATATTTTATACGCCTTTAAACCGGGCAAAGTAATATCCTTCCAAATATCATAGTCGGAATCCCTTGCATCCAGCGGAGTGAGTACATAAAGCATATATTGATTGGAATCATATATATTGCTCATTACCGAAAGATACTCTTTTGCAGCCATTGCCGGAGTTCTGCCTATCGGGTCTTTATCGCCGTCTTTCAAGGGATATTTATCGGTATCCTGCGGGAAAATATATTTGCCGGGATTGTAATCCACACCGTTATTCCAGAACATATAAGTAAAATCTCCCAGCTCTCTCAATGCTCTTACCTCTCCGTATACCTGCTCATAACCGTAATAATAGATGGCATCTGCGGGATAAAGATATTTTGCGGTAAAGTCCTGAATCCATAAGCGGATTTTGGCAGGGTTTTCAAAAGCGGAATTTTTCTCAATCGAATCTTTCATTGCACCTAAAACCATTCCGTAAGGATTCTTGTCGGGATATTCAAAACCGTACCAACCGGTAGAATAATGACTGGGATAAATCATGGGACATATATAGTCCACAACGGTGGTTATTCTGTACCAGTTCTGCCCTATTTTTATACAATCCTCCGAATCCCACTGTCTGGCTACCAGGCCGAATATGTCGGCACTGACATTTACATTGTACGGCTCAAGGGCTTCATATGCGTCTTTGAGAAAATCATGTATTATTATGTCCGACCGCTTACCTTCATGCAGCAGCATGTATTGGGTATAGTAGGCGCCCCATCTTCGTCCCTCGGGAAATCGGACATAATCAAAGTTAATCTCGTCAAAACCTGCAAGCGCGGCCTCTTTTGCCGCTGCAATGTTGTATTTCTGAACCCATTGGTTAAACGGATCCACCCATGCCGAACGGTTATCATCCAGCCATATGCTTCCGTCGGGATTCTTGATGGCATGCTGGTATTCATTGTATTTGGCAAGGGTATTGTCCTGAAAGGATGTTACCCTGCCTATTGTATAAATACCGTAGCTTTTGAATAAATTGAGTACATACCCGATGTCGCCGAATCTGGCCGGTTCGGTCTGAACCTGCTTTATACATTCCGCCTGCATAGGCATGGTAATAACTCCGTCACCGCTCTTTATATTCAATACCACGGCATTCATTTCAGTACCTAAGATAATTCCTATAACTCTTTCCAGAACGGTAAGACTGCCCTGAAGATACTTCAGTTCATTTATCTTTTCCGTGTTGTTAGCCGCCAATGCTTCCACATATGTTTTATATAACTGTACATTTGCGTCTTCACAACGAACAAACCTCCAGTCGGGCTGTTCTTGAGAACCGTGATTTTTTGTAAGAACCGAATCCACCAGGTATAAAGCCCGGATATCATCACCGTCGGGCTTTTGCCCTGTTTTATCCAACGGCTTCAACGGCACATAAAACTCCTTATCCTGCTCTTTTCGCTGCAACTCCAGCTGTTCTCGCTCCAGTCTTGCTATTTCTTCCGGACTTACAGTCTCGGTAGACTCGGGAGAAATACTCTCGCCAGGTTGTTCAGCAGGTGTCGGACTTGCCGAATCTGTCTGTGTAGGTTCAACAGAATCGGAAGGTTTAGGGGTTACAGTCGGGCTTTGTTTATGACAAGCGGTCATGGAAAGCATAATTGCTATTATCAAAAAGATTGTTACACAGGATTTTCTCATTCATCTCTCCGTTTTATTGTTTTTTCTTTTGTACACACACCAAACAAGGCTGTGTTATCACCGCCTATTATATTACTTTTACTGCTGTTAAGTAAAGCACTTAAAAAGCTTTTCTACCTGAGACTTTTTCTTGCTTCCTTTAGAAGGCGTTCAATCTCGGTTTTATCCTGTTCGGTAAATCTTTTGCTGAAAGAACGTATCAACGATGCGCTGACGGGAACCTTATCCGTATATTCATTCAGACC
>JAKJBR010000092.1:0-2792 GCA_022706885.1 Bacillota bacterium | reverse complement strand
TCACAACAGCCATATTTATCATGACATTATGAGAGGTTCGGTACCTAAGAGTGCAAGCTCTTTTACAATATATTACACGGGATTTACGCATATAAATGAACATATTGAGATATTGAATCAAAGGAGAAAAAATGCCTGACATATTGACACATATACTTTTTGCCAAGAATGTTAAAGATGCCATCAGCGATATTAATGTCAAAGACGCCATAAAGAATAATATGCAGTTGTATAATTTCGGTGCACAGGGACCGGACTTCCTCTATTATCACATAACTCCGCTCTTTTTCGATAACAGAGTACCCGCAGCGGGAGCAATGATGCACAGGATTGAAACGGCTAAATTCTTTAAAGACTTTGTATTGTGGTTGCAGAATCTGGACGGTTCCGCTTATCAACAGGGACTGGCATATTTTGCCGGTTTCCTTACCCATTTCTATTGTGATAAGACTCTCCATCCTTATGTGTTGGCGACAGTAAAACAAGGGGCAAACTATTTTAACTCAAGCACCGGTAAAGTGTATCTGTCTCACTACATGGTGGAATATATTATGGATATAAGGTTGTGGAGAGAAAAGATCGGTATAGATGCATACAAACAGGATATAACGGAACTTATAGGGACGGAGCCGCTGCCGTATGAAATAGTGGAGTATATAACCGAGTTCATAAACTACACACAACCCAATGCGGTGACAAAAAAGGAAGTATACAACTCGGCAGTAAAAATGATACGGACACAAAAAGTATTCTATGATCCCAAGAACATAAAGAAATGGTGGATTAATCTTTTACCGCTTCCGAAGAAATGTTATGTGGAAAAGGTAAAAGAGGATGTGGATGTATTGAATGTGAACAGACGCATCTGGAGTCATGTTATGAATGAGGATGAGAAGTCCGATTCCTCTGTATACGATCTTATGGAAATAGGGTGTAATGAATGTGTCAAGGTGCTGGACGAAATAAGTGAAATGCTGGAAAGAGGAATAGGCAAAGACCTCAATAAACTTATACCCGATGTAGGTTATCTGACAAATAAGCCTGTATAATTCATATAAATTGTATATACAAATAGCGGACGGGAGAAGGAGAATGCCTCAGGCAACAGTTAGTTTCAGAATAGACAGCAAACTTAAAGAAGAAATGGAACAAACCTGCAAGGATATGGGACTTACGATGACCTCTGCATTTACCATGTTCGCAACAAAAGTGGTAAGAGAGAGAAGAATTCCCTTTGAAGTTAGTGCCGATCCGTTTTATAGCAAAGAAAACATAGCGGAGCCGGAAAGACGTGTGGCAAATCTTAATGCCGGTATATCCGTTCTTAAAGCACATGAACTTATAGAGGTTGACTGATGCTTAAAATTTGGCAAGCATAAGACCGATTATCGGAGTATATGGTGTGGAGTATGATCACTTTTGTAAATAGTTTTTACGAAAAGTTTAGTCAGTAAGTGCATCTTCATTAATAAGACAAGAAGTGAGGTAATCATGAAAACAACTATGAAAGAGAGTGAAAAGCTTTACCGTAAAACTATCATTAATTTTATTATTCTGTTTGTTGCGTGTCAGATTGCTTTTTTAATTATACTATCCATTGTTTACGGAATTTTCTTAAAATATCCTTTTTTGTGCCGAATAGAAAATGATGGGGGAGTGACAATTACTAAGTATTTCGCTAAGGAAAAAAAAGTGGTTATACCCGAATATATCACAGGAAAACCTGTAACCGGTATAGGCTTCAAAGTATTTTTAGATAACAAAAAATTGACTGAAATTATTTTACCTTCAACACTTAAATGGATAGGAGATGAAGCATTTAGCGGTTGTAGAAATATTAAGAATATTGATTTACCCGATAACCTTATAGCCATAGGAGATGAAGCATTTAGAGGTTGTTCGGATATTAAGAATATTGATTTACCCGATAATCTTGAAAGTATAGGTTCCAGAGCATTTAAAGATTGTAGATTTGATTATATAAAAATACCAAAGAGTGTAGTTCGTATGGGTTCCGGTGTGCTTTCCGGTTCCTCACTTAAGACAGTTGAATTGTCTTCCCTACTTCCGGAACATACTTTTTCCGGATGTACGGAATTGCAGCATGTTATTATACCTGATGGTATAGAACGCCTTGAGAAGTACACTTTTTCCGGTTGTTCTTCGCTTGATAATGTGGTAATTCCTGAAAGTGTAATTGCGATAGACTGGCGTTGTTTTTCCGGTTGTACCAATCTAAAAAAGATGATTATACCTAAAAAGATAGATACCATACCGTATGCGTGTTTTGCAGATTGTGTTAATCTTACCGACCTTACTATTTCCGATGGAGTTTTGAGAATTTGCGGAAATGCCTTTGCAGGATGTATCGGTCTTTTGGAAGTGGAAATACCGAACAGTGTAACATATATAGCTGAAAGGGCTTTTTCAGGGTGTAAGAATCTGAAGAAAATTACAATATTACAAAATGTTACTGAAATATCCCATGGTGCTTTTGACGGGTGTGATAACCTCATAATCTACTGTCATAGCAACTCATATGCTGAAAAATATGCAATAATTAAAGGGATTTCTTATGTATTAATTGATAAATAGCAGTTCGAGTTGAAAAATGACATATTGAAAAAACGCTCGAAATAACATATAATTTACTTGAACATACAAAAGAGAAGGCGGTTATTTTAAATGGCTGTAAAGAACACTTACAACAACGAAAGTATTAAATCCCTCAAAGGTCCGGACAGAGTCAGAAAATGCGCGCCTGTAATATTTGGTTCAGACGGTTTGGAAGG
>JAKJBR010000035.1:0-12977 GCA_022706885.1 Bacillota bacterium | reverse complement strand
TCTGCTTTATTATCTCTTTATAAAAATCTTCATCTTTCGCATCTATATGACTGTTCTGGACATAATCGGAAACGGTAAGGCCGTGAAGAAGATAAAGAGGGTCTTCATTATCTTTATTAAAATCATACAGCGCATTATAGAAGTCTACATTCATTATCTGATACACCCTTATCGTATTGGCGCCCATTTCTTTTATCTGTTTTAACCACCTGAGGTAATCATCATATTCTATGGCATAGTCGGTTCCGAATTTGCCAGGTATGGCACTTCGGATATTTACACCTTTAATCTGAAATTTCTCATATTGTCCGTTTTTCAGAATGTATATGTTTTCCTCATCGGTAATGAATGACGTCGTAACAGGTGTATTAGGGTGTAAATCTATAAAGAAGTTCGTGGAGAACAGCACATAGTTTATACCTAATGCAAGAATCAATATAATACCCGTTACTATCAAAAACTTCTTCATTTAACCTCTTTACATGCCTAATTATTGAAGGACTTGTTTCTGGAATCGTGGCTGTACTGTTTTATCGAATCAATATTCTCATCCATCCATTTCCCTCTTGCCGTTATATAGTTCTTAAGCTGATTCAATGCCGCATCGTAACTTTTGAGATTTCTTTCTGCAGGCTCCAGCAATCCTTTATCTATTAAGAAAGTATATCCCCACTTCTCAAAATTTCTGTCAATAGCAGGTCCGAGATATCTTACGGTCTTGTCGATATAGTTTATTAAATACTCGTCGCTCAGCACCGTCTTTCTCAGAACCTTATACCTTTTAATTACCAGTTCGGTAAAATAGTCGTCTTTCATGAGCATTATGTACCATACTTTATTCTGGAAGGAAAATCCGGTAGCGCTCATAGGTGTTTCCATATAGTTATCATAAGCATTGTTAAAATCCCATACCGGACCTATTCCTATCTTCCCTTTTGTATCTCTGTAAAGATATGTGGAGTAAATTTCCGCATCATAATTTTGCGTAAACTCGTTTATAATCAAATAATCCACGAAAGACATTACATCGATATGTTTACGGTAGCCTAATTCTTTATCGGCATAATCATAGGAGTATAAAGCTTTTTCAAATGCCGACACATCGTTTTCAATATATGTCTTTATCTGCTCGTTAATGTTTTTTCTTGCGGGATAGACAATATTACATATGGAATTCATGTTGTATGTATATCCGGTAAACGGGTCTATCTCCTCTTCGGGAACGGTACCTCTGTCCAGCCGGACAATATAACTTGTAAACGGTCTGTCTTCTCTGTATCTGGAAATATCCACCCTGCCTTTGCCGCGTGAGATTGCTTCCATCATGACATATACCCCCATATATTCATCATTGACGAATACCTCGCAAAAACGGACATCGGGAGAATTACTCATTATCTCTCCGGCTATATTCATGCTTATATAATTCCTTATGAGTGTCTTGTCCAGTATAGGTCCGTTGAGAATCCACTTATCATGGGCTTCCATACCCATTACTTTTTTGGCGTTCTCTGTACGGTCCTCTTTTATAAGTCTTATAAGATAGGATTTTTTATCAAACCATAAGGAAGTGTTGCCTCTTGCTCTTATGGTAATGAGACTGTGCAAATCCGCCTGATCGTCCAGATGATTGTTGCTATCGCCCTTGTCAAATATCGAAAGGTCCGCATCGATAACCATGCTGTTATCGGCAAGAACCGGTATGTCCTGTCCGTCCGTATTTATATGCACTAAAGGAAGATGAGTACAGAAACGACCGTCCGTATGATTACACTTCACATGCTTTACATCGTCAATATGCTGATGATGTCTTCTGTTGCCATAATTTAAGTAAGACAGCGAAACGGCTACGGCAATAAGGCATATAAGGGCTATTGAACTGATAATTAACTTCCTACGCAAGACCTCTCCTTTTAATTGTTTATCTCGTCGTTCTGTTCCACGATGTTGACATACTCGATGTGTTGCAACTCGTAAAGCCTTTCGGTTATGCTTTTTTCGTTGGCAGCCGCTTTTCTCATTACTTTTTTGGATACCTCGTAAATATATTCCACGGTAAGCTCGGTGGTATTCTTTACTCTGAGATTGGCTTTTGCCGAATAGTAGTTGAATATAATGGCTTCAATCTGACGCTCGGAGTTTCGTGCTCCTTTTACGATTACCAGCATCCTGTTGTCATTCCTTACCTTACCGAAAGCAAGAAGCAGCAGGAACACAACGGTACTTCCTATAGCGGCTACCAGATAGTCTCCGGCACCGCAACAGATGCCTGCGATAATTGCCCAGAAAATGTATGCAGTATCTCTGGAATCCTTAATCGCCGTACGGTATCTTACAATGGATAATGCACCTACCATACCTAACGACAAGGCTATGTTGTTTCCTATGACCGTCATTACCATTGTCGTAAGCAGCGTCAGCATCAAAAGAGATACATTAAATTTCCTGCTGTATATAGTACCCGTGTGGGTATACATGTACGACAGAAATATTACCACTCCTACAACGGCGGCTACGGCAAGATGCGACAATATTTCCTGTACGGTCAGAGTTTTTCCCTGCTCCAGCAATTCCAATAAATATTTAGTCATAATCCTTCTCCTTTTTAAAATACATAATTAAGGCATATAGTACGACTGAGTGCATATTTACTTACCGATAACTCCGATTGCTCCACTCTGTCCAGCATGTCTTTAATATAGGAAAGTAAAAAACCGTTGTATTTTACCTCCAAAATCACCCCGTCCTGACTGAAAACCGGATATGTGTTAAGATTTTCGGAAAATATGTCAAAGCAACTCTCGGTCGCCCTAATACTATGGTCAAATGTAATCCTTATACTGTTCTCTTTGGCAATAAAAGCCTTCCTGTTATATTCCACTATGGCTTTGGGTCTGTAAAAACGCATATTCATGACCGCATACAATTCTTTGGCAAAAGGGTCTTTGTAGCCGAGCAAAGGTGTATATATTCCCTTTGTAAGCAGTATGGCATCTTCTCTTGTCATCTTCAAAGACCTTTTCAGCTGCTGGGAGCCCTGTTTCTGTTTCATCTCAAGACCGGC
The DNA here is from genome assembly GCA_022706885.1 of Bacillota bacterium. Lineage (GTDB taxonomy): Bacteria > Bacillota > Clostridia > DUPQ01 > DUPQ01 > DUPQ01. Next base: position 9,913 of record JAKJBR010000035.1, on the reverse strand, counting down.
AAACTGATCGGTGGGCTTATATATTCTCAACCGTATCTTTCTTCTTATTTCCACGCCGTCTTCTTTTTCGACAAAATCATTATCCCATAAAGTATCAAAATATAAAGAACGCACCATATAGCCGTGCTCTCCATTGTTCTCGTCCTGAGCAAGGTAGGTATTAAAAGCGGCCGAATATTTTATGTAATCGGTCTTTGATATGATATACTTTTTTTCCTGTCGCAAAACCTGCTTCATTTTCGTCTCTTCTTCTCTCGTTTAGATTATATTATTCAAGGAATAAAATAACAACAGGCTTTACTTCCATAAAGCTGTTTTAATTGATTTAATTTAACTTAAATAAATATTTAACTTAAAATACTATTCTTATTACCTTTTTTCCAGTCTTTTCAACAAAGGTTTACATATTGTTTCCAGATATTTGGAACCCAGCACCATGACTATATCACCGCTTTTCGCATGCTCGAAAAGATAATCCTCTATCGCCTGATATGACGGCAGATATATCGCTTTGGTAACGTTTCTATTTATCGCATCGGCAAGCCTTTTCCCCGACACTTCACTGTCGGGACTTTCCCTGTCATTGTATATGTCGGCGATTATAGCGATATCCGCAAGGGCAAAGCTTTGCACAAATTCCTCAAACAACACCCTTACTCTGGAAAAGGTATGAGCTTCAAAAGCCGCATAAAGTTTATTATGTTTCATCCTGCTTGCCGTTTCCAGCGTTACCGCTATTTCGGTGGGATGATGAGCGTAATCGGAATACACCTTTATTCCGTCGGCTTCTCCTATAAGATCAAATCTTCTTTTGGCTCCGTGTACAAATGACAGATGAGTACACACTTCGGTAAGATCCGCCCCTAATAACCCCATAACCGCAATGACGGCCAGTGAGTTCAGTGCATTGTGTTGCCCTTCGGCTCCCAATTGCACATGACAGATAAAATTTCCTTTGACATACAGGTCATATGACGGCTTACCTTGTGTATCTATTGTCATATTCATAGCGGTATAGTCTAAAGATAAATTATTCAGACCGTAGAATACGACATTACGGGAAGCTTTTTTTGCTACTTCCCTTGCAGGAATATCATCGTAACAGGCTACCAGAAAACCGTCTTTATCTATTTTGTCGGCAAATTCCAGAAAAGACCGCTTCATATTGTCGAAGGTTTTGAACCAGTCCACATGGTCAAAGTCAATATTCAGTATAACTCCGATATACGGTTTAAGCTTTAAGAAACTGCCGTTGAATTCGCAGGCTTCGGTCAGAAAGTAATCGGAGTTGCCGCTTTTTACGTTACCGTTCAGAAACTCCGCTTCCCCGCCGTTGTGTATGGTGGCATCATATCCCATCTTCTCCAATAAGTATGCTGCAAGAGTGGTGGTTGTGGTTTTTCCGTGAGCTCCCGATATGGCTATCGAGTACTTGAACTCTTCCATTATCTTACCTAAAAGTACCGCTCTGTCCATTACAGGTATCTCTTTAGACACTGCATATGCATATTCGCAATTATCCGGATGCACCGCCGCGGTATATACCACAAGATCGGGTTTTCCCACTTTGGAGGCATCATGTGGTATATATACATAAATACCCATGGATAACAGTTTATCCATTGTAGCGGTATGCTCTATGTCGGAGCCGGTTATCTTTATGCCTTTTTCCGACAATAATATGGCAAGACCGGACATGGAAGTACCGTTTATACCTATAAAATGCACATGTTTGATTCCCTGCAAAAATCCGGCTTTCATGCTTAGCTCTCCGTCTCAAAAGTCTGTGTGGCAATTATATCGGCACCCGTACCGCACACATCCTTAATTATCACATCTCCCTGCTGAACGGGAGCCTTTATTCTTACTTTATATATCTCTTCCATTACATCGAAAATCTTACTCTTACTTACGGGAGCGCCGGTTTTTACGGGACAGACCGTATATTTTGCGTTATCTATCTTAACGGAGGAAGTAATCATTCTTGTAGGGGAAAGTATCTCGGCTCTGGCATATTCATCGCCCCTTTTGCAACTGCTGCCTTCCATGCTTATAATGCCGTTTTTGTCATAATTCACTTGTATCGTACATCCCCTGGGGCATACTATACAGACTATATCTTTTTTCATTATATTCTCTTTTGTCACTGCTCCACCTCTATGACCAAATCGCCAATACCGTTTGTTTCACTGCCCGTATTCAACAAATCCCTCATCTTTATATCCACCGATTCCATTTCCGAAGGAATGAGACGCAGCAACTTTCTTCGGGTAAGCACATTATCACCGACAGAAGCCCTTACATATACTTCGCGGAATCGCGCCCTTGAACGGAAAAATATCTTTATCTTTTCCTCCGTATCCTTTAAATATATATGCTGCGGCAACACATATCTCAATCCGTTTCCGGCAACCACCGCTATTTTTTGTGCAGACTTTTTTTCTGTCAAAGTTTTATCCAGATAGGCTTTTGCACTCATAGCCGCTCTTTGACCTTCCATCGTTACATAATCCACAAGATCATGCACATGCAGCACATTTCCGCATGCAAATACCCCTTCGGTATCGGTTTCCAGGTCCTGATCCACAAAAGGACCCCCCGTAACCTGATACATGCCCACACCCATCTGCTCACTTAATTCGTTTTCCGGTATAAGGCCGACCGACAACAGCAGCGTATCGCATTCCACATATTGTTCGGTGCCTTTTATAGGTTTCATGTTGCTGTCCACCTTGGCGGTGGTGACTCCCGTTATCCTACCTTTTCCGTGTATCTTGACCACCGTTTCGGACAGGTGTAAAGGAATATCGTAATCGTCCAGACACTGCACTATATTCCTGGTAAGACCTCCGGGATATTCCATTATCTCATAAACACCCATAACTTTTATGCCTTCAAGAGTCATTCTTCTTGCCATTATGAGACCTATATCCCCGCTTCCTAAAATTACAACCTTTTTACCCGGTAATATACCTTCGATATTTACAAATCGCTGTGCCGTTCCCGCGGTAAACACACCCGCACAATTGGAACCGGGTATGCGCAATGCTCCTCTCGGCCGCTCCCTGCATCCCATAGCCAGTATTACGGCTTTCGCTTTTATAACCATGAAACCGTACTCGGGATTGACGGCATAAAGAGTCTTATCCTTTTCCGCCCCTATTACCATGGTATCCAACATAACGGTAATATCCGTTTCTTTTATCTTTTCCGAAAATCTCAACGCATATTCGGGACCGGTCAGTTCTTCCTTGAAAACATGCAGACCGAAACCGTTATGTATGCACTGATTGAGTATTCCGCCTAAGGAATTGTCTCTTTCCAGTATAACTATATCTTTTACCCCAAGCTCATAGGCTTGTAATGCCGCAGCCATTCCCGCCGGTCCTCCGCCTATTATCGCCAAATTAAATTGCTTAATCACGTGAATGCCTCCCTAATATGCACGAATCGGCATCTGCTTTTGCTATTTTATTCACCGCAATTCCGGTATGCTCGGAAAGTATCCTCATAACATGAGGAGCACAGAATCCTCCCTGACATCTTCCCATTCCCGCTCTGGTACGTCTCTTTACACCGTCTACCGTTCTTGCTCCGCACGGAGCATAAATGGCTGAAATAATCTCTCTTTCCGAGACGGTCTCGCACCTGCATATTATCTTCCTGCACAATTCATCGGATTTACAGGCCGCTTCTTTCTCTTCATTGGTCATTTCGGAAAAAGGCTTGTCATGTTTAACTTTCATGGTATATTGATCTTTTGCTTTTTCCTTCATTTCCATCAGCGATTTAACCATATCTTCAACATATACCGCTATGGCGGGAGCGGCGGTCAGCCCCGGAGATTCTATACCGGCAACATTGATAAAGTTACCGCACTTTTTACTTTCTTCAATGATAAAGTCCGAAGTGTCGGGAGTGGCGCGTATGCCTGCAAAAACCGTAATGGATTTTCTTATGTTAAGTCGGGTGTAAGTTTGCGAAGCGGTTTTGAATACGTAATCCAGATTCTCGCTGTTTGTACATTTATCGTCTTTATGGTCGGCAACGGTGGCATCGGGACCTATCATAAGATTCCCGTCCACGGTGGGTGTTACTAAAATTCCTTTACCTTTTTCGGTGGGAGTCTGGAACAGTACGGTATTTATTCTGCTGCCTTCGGTTTTGTCAAACAGTATATATTCACCTCTTCTGGGAATAATATTAAAAGAATCATCTCCTGCCATCCGACTTATCTCATCGGCATGCGCTCCGGCACAGTTTATCACTATTTTCGCAGTTATATCAGTTCTGTCCTCTTCTTTTATCCTGTCCAATTTACTGATTGAGCAGATATCGCCGGTAATTTCTGTGGAGATATGAAACAATCCGTCTTCCTTTTCTATGCCTGTCACTTTGGTTTCCCGAAGAAACTTAACACCGTTCATTACGGCATTATCCATAGCCGCTATATTCAGTTTATACGGCGATACTATTCCGGCATTTTTTGCATACAGGGCTTTTGTAACCAGCGGATTTACATAAGGTTCTCTTTGCAGTATAAAGTCTTTGTCCACAATAGCCATATCGGTAACACCGTTTTTGATACCGCTGTCATAAAGCTTCTGCAGAACCTCTTCGCCCTCTTGGTCGAAAGCCAGTACAAAAGAGCCGGTCTTCTTAAACTTTACGGAGAGATTGTCACACAGCCCGGGCATCATATTGCAGCCCGAGACATTGAATTTCGCCTTTTTTGTACCGGGTTTGGCATCATATCCGGCATGTACTATACCGGAATTGGCACCCGTAGCATCCATCGATACATCGACATGTCGCTCTATTACCGCAATCTTAACTTTATACTTGGACAATTGTCTTGCGATGAGACTGCCGACTATACCGGCCCCGATAATACATATATCGTAATACATACATCCTCCGTTATCTATACAATACGCCGCTCTGTAAAATCATTGTCAGAATCAGGGAAAGCACCAGTATTGCGGCCAGTATGATTGCTATTGCTTTCTTCATGTGATCTCCCTTCCTTACTGATTAATTTTATACCCGAGCCGTCTTTTTTGCAATGATACGCTACCTTGCATAATCTTTAAGCAATTCCCTGAAATACACATAGTTCTCAAAAGGAACTTCCGGCGGAACCCCGTGGTCGCAGGTGGGCAGATAGCCTCCCTGTTTTTTCATAAAAGGTAAGATCCTGTCAATTTCCGCTTTTATGGCTTCTTTGCTGTGAGCCAGTATTCTCTTATCTATACCGCCTTTTATACGTATGTCGGGATAATCTTTTCTTATCTGCACCACATCGCATCCCGAGGCCACTTCCATGGGAGACATATAGTTCATGCCTATCTCTTTATACAACGGAATGACCGGTCTGCAGTCACCGTCGGTGGCAACATGAATTATAAGGTCATAGGTTTTGGGTTGTTTGTACGCACACTCCTTGTCACTCATTGCAAGTCGCGCATTTCTGCTCCTTAATCCCTGTATAAGTTCTTTGTAATAGGGAAACAGAAAGGTGCGTATCTGCTCGGGAGATATTAACGGGCCGTGATTGTAGCATATGTCTTCATCCAGCAGCAGTTCATCTATTCTTACATGGTCCTGATATTTTGCCGTTACATAATCGGATAATTCCAGCCACTTTTCCATGCAGGTATGAAGCAGTCCGGGATCGTCATAAATCATATACAGTATTTCTTCACCGCCAACGAGCGAACGCAGATACATAAAAGCACCCACAATATACATGACCGAATGATACCCTTTCTCTGCCAACGGTACGGAGTCGGATATAAACTTTTTCAGGTCCTCGTTTCTTTGGGCATTTGCATAATCCAGTCTCCACTTGATTTCCTCCCATGTGGCCATATCCTTAACGGGAAAATCCAGATATTGGGGCATAAACCCGTCTCTTCTTCCTTTGAAATATTTGACCGTCCTTCCGGCTTTGTCTATTGCTATTTCATATTGCTCATCGGAATGAATAACCTCTTCTTTGAATCGGGGAACAAACGGGGCTACCGTTCCGGCAAGACCGTGAAGGTAATAGTTTGTAAGTCGTTCAAAACCGAAGAGTGCTACCATGTCTTCACCTTCTTTAATATATCCTTGGCTTATCCACTGCTCTTTGCTGTAATAACCGAACTCTTCCAACGGTATGGGAGCATCGGGTTTCATGGAATAGAAATCTGCGGTCATTTTTTTAAGTTGCTCAAAATCTCTCATACTGTATAAATCAACCTTTCCTGTATTCTCTTACCGTTTCAATCATATTTATATAGTTTTCGGTAGGCACATAATCGGGAACGGAATTACCGGTACCTATTGCTATACCTTTTTCGTTACCCACCGAGTAAAGCAGATCGGTAATATATTCCTTCAACTGCTGTTTATCCGTTCTGCACAATACATCGGCATCCACCCCTCCGAAATTACCTATACGGTCTCCGTACCGCTCCACCCACACGGAAAACGGTGCTATCTGGTCTTCATTGGAATGCTTGGCATTTATCTTTGCCACATTGATAATATCCTCCATCACATTGAAAATATTACCGCAGGAATGTAAAAGAAACGGCAAGCCGTAGCTGTGGGAAAGTCGTACAATATCGGCATAGCCCGGAACAATATACCTCTTTATATCTTCGGCTGAAAGCATGGTGTTGGATTTATATCCCAAATCGTCGCCCATTCTTGCTACGGCACACATATCGGCATATTTATCCAGGAACCCTTGCCATATATTAACAAACAGTTGTCTCATTGCCAAAAATATATCGGCATACAGTTCGGGGTCCTCATAGGACATTATGCAAAGATTCATGTATCCCGTCAGGTCCTGAACACATTCGAATATACCGTAACCGGGACCGCCTATCATTTTCATGCCCGGAGGGAGCGATTGTTTCAAAGCCATGTAGAATTCATCCGCCCTTTTAAGAAATAACTCCGGTATTTCCTCCCACGGATAATTGATAAAATCCTCTCTTGATGTTATGGCGGGAGTAATATGTTTATCCAGAGCTCCGCCGCCCGGAAAAGACTCTCTTATCGCCACTTCAAAAGAAACGGTATCATATCCCATGGTTTTAAAGAAAAGGCAATACCGATTAAAGAACTCGCACTTATCGGAAAAATCGCCGTCAATAAGAGCTGCAAACTTTTTATTCAGTATCTTTTCCATGTGGTCGGTACTGATACTGTGTTCATACATCGGAAGCCTTTTCGCCTTTTTATTATATGCCGCATCCCGTATATTTCTGTAATCCGGTGTGAATTCCATAACCGTCCTTTAATACTTATCTTTTTTCTAATTATATCATCAAATACACCTTAAAAATATAACTATCACCTATACATATATTTTAAGAGTACATTCATTAACATGGTATAATGAGATGAAACTATAAATTCAAGAGGTACATCATGACAACACTGAAAATGACCGTAAACACAACCGTTAAAAAAGGACACATAAGTCCCCTTATATACGGAAGCTTTGCCGAGCACCTGGGAAGATGCATATATGACGGCATATACGTAGGGGACAATTCCGATATACCCGATACCGACGGTATAAGGAATGATATAGTGGAAGCGCTGAAGGCAATTAAACTGCCGGTATTGAGATGGCCGGGAGGATGCTTTGCCGATGAATATCACTGGAGAGACGGTATAGGAGATAAGTCAAAAAGAAAGAAGATGATTAATACCCATTGGGGTATGGTCATAGATGATAACAGTTTCGGTACTCATGAATTCTTAAGATTGTGCGAACTTATAGGGTGTGAGCCGTATATTGCCGGCAATGTAGGCAGCGGTACCGTTCGTGAAATGGCCGAATGGGTGGAATACTTAAACTGTGCCGCACCTACATCGGTTGTGCTGGAAAGAACGGCAAACGGACGCATTGAGCCGTGGAAAGTAAAATACTTCGGAATAGGAAATGAAAACTGGGCATGCGGAGGCAATATGAGACCCGAGTACTATGCGGATCTTTACAGACGATATGCGGTCTACTGCAGAAACTACGGTTCCGGCAGGTTATATAAAATAGCATGCGGACCCAGTTCTCATGATTATAACTGGACCGATAAGTTAATGGAAAGCATAACCGCCACCAAAGACTGTTCGGCTATTTCTCTGCATCACTATTGCTTAATGACCAATGTAAGAGCGACCGAGTTATCGTCAACCGATTATGCAAAAACAATTGCCAAAGCACAGGCAATGGACAAAATAATAGAGAAACACTGGGAAATAATGGGCAAATACGATCCCGACCGCAGAATCAAGCTGGTTGTGGATGAATGGGGCACCTGGTACAGGTCCGAACCGGGAACCCATCCGAGCTTCCTTCATCAGCAAAACACCATGACCGATGCCATAGTAGCAGCCGGAACGCTGGATATATTCAACAACAAGTGTAATATTGTAGACATGGCCAATATTGCCCAGACGGTAAATGTTCTGCAGTCGGTAATTCTGACAAGCGGCAACCAGCTTATTAAAACACCCACTTACCATGTGTTCGATATATACAAGGAACACCAGAACAATATGCTTCTGGAAAGCAGCTGTGAGAACAGAATATTTAACAGTGACGAAGAAATTTATGCCGTATCTCATTCGGCATCGTTAAAACCCGACGGTTCGGTATTCCTTACACTTTCCAATGCCGATCCGGATAAAGCATACGAGACGGATATTAATCTCATAGGAAACAACTATGACAATATATCCGCCGAAATACTGGTTTCGGACAATTATCTTTCCCACAACACCTTTACGGAGCCGGAAAAGATAAAGAAGCAAACATATACACAGTATAAACTGAAGAATAACAGATTGCTGTTAACGCTTCCCGCATGCTCGGTTGTAGGAATAGCTTTGAAATAGCTTTATACTGCCGGAACAACCGCCTCCTTCTTGCTTATATCCCCTTATTATGGTAGATTGTCGGAAGGAAAAGAAACAAACAATGCCGGACATGTTCGGATATAAATATTAAAAAACCAAAAGGGAGTAAAAATGGACAAGTTACAAAGCCTTTATGATGAAATTAACGGAAACACGGAAAGCCCGGTGGCATATATGCCCAAGACCCCTATAACCAGCAGATTCGTATCGCCGTGGGATACTTGGGGATGGTATACGCTGAAAAGCAATTTCCGAAAAGGAGTTGCACTTTATTCCAACAGTGATGATTATGTAAAAGACATAGATGACTGTTACGCAGGTGCAGACTATATACAGACTTTCAATTCCAAAGCCGTTAACTTAAATGACCACCCGGAGCTGGATTTCTTTGTGGAAACCGATGCGAGTGTTACGGTTGCAATGGAAGAAGCTTGTATGCCGGAATGGCTGAAAGACTGGACAAATACAAAGAAAAGCATGACATCAGGTAAAGGTATAAAATATCTTCTTTATACAAAGGAATTCCCAAAAGGTGCACATGTGCATGTACCGGGCTTTGAAACCGACCACAACCATTACATAGTTATTATCCTTCCTTCATCCAACCGGGAGAAGTTAAGTAAAACAGAGAAAATACATTACCCGAACACACAGTTACAACCTCACAAAACCCGCCTTTATCAAAGCTATATAGTGGAGGTTTTCAATGATAAGAATGACGGTATATTTGTAAGTAACGACTACCGATCATTCGGTTGCTGCCATATTAAAACAGATGATAAAGATAGGAAAAACAAATACCTTGCGCTGGAAACAACCGACAAATGTGATAAAGCATATGTAAAAAAGAGTGTCGGAATAAATATTGAATACCCTATCGTTTTTGAGTGCAAACTCAACATTTCCAAAGATTCCGCAATGCAGGCATTACTTACGGGAAGCAATGAAAAAAGCATCGGAGCGATATTCAAAAAAGACGGTTTTATCTATG
>JAKJBR010000034.1:0-13322 GCA_022706885.1 Bacillota bacterium | reverse complement strand
ACATTGGGATATTTTTCCGAAATATATTTATTGTATTGCTTTGACAGATGTGTCACGTTGAAACCGTATTGCTCGGGCGGTATTCTTGAAACATCCCATGCGCCTATGAAAATATTCTCATATCCCGCATCTTTAAGACTTTTGGGTATGTTCCAATCGGTCGGTTGTACGGTATTTGTGGTTACAAATCCGAAATTCCACAATGCCCCTATGGATTCGGCTCGCATTCCGTTCATGAACGATTGTCTGGCGGGAGCGCACACCGGTGTGGGACAATATGCATTGTCAAATACAATTCCTTCTTTTGCCAATCTGTCTATATTGGGAGTTCGGACTGCCCGGATATTCGAGCAGCCTACACAGTCATAACGATGCTGATCTGCCAAAAAAAGCAGAATATTGGGTTTTTTCATCAAACTACAAATCCCGGTGTTCCGTGTAAAGGAGGAAGCGCACGGGGACGCACAAGTGCTCCGCCTTCTTCAAAGGATTTTATTGCGGCAACGGTATATTCCAATGTCGCAAGAGCATCTCTTCCCGACCCCCTTATATGCTCCGGAGGGACTTTGTTGGTCATATCCTCTAAGAATGCATGCAGTCTGTTATTGAATGTTATACCGAAATCGGTGGTGCCGAAATCGAATACTTCGGCTTGCATTGTACCCATGGATGCGGGTTTGGAACCGTCCCAGTAATACAATTTCTCCACACAGTTTTCTATGCAGAAAGTTCCTTTTGTACCGGCCATTTCAAAACTCCACCATCCGCCTAAACCGAATATGGCGTCTCCTCTTTGCGATAATATATATCCTATCGAACCGTTCTGATATTTGACGTTTATTCCGTTTATCGACCACATAAGGTCGTTTGCACTCTTACGTCCGCCCGGCTTATCGAAGAAAGCCTGAACGTGAGTTATATCTCCGCCGAAACTTCTCATCAAAGAGAAAGGATGAGAGAGAAATGCATATGCATGAGAATATGGGCCTGCGAATCTTCTCATGGGACCGTCCTTGGGAAGAGGCTTGTATGAGTACTCGCTTCCGTTAAATCCCACTTTGTGAAGTATGTATACCGGAGCACCTATTTTTCCCTGCGAGATAAGCTCTTTTGCCTTATCCGCGGGACCGGTAAACCCGTGATTTAAGTTGCAGCCTAAATAAAGGTTTTTCTTCTGTGCGGTAACTACCATTTCACGTGCTTCGTCATTGTCGTTGGATATGGGTTTTTCCACCATTACGTTGAAGCCCGCATCCAGAGCCTTCATAACCGGCTCATAGTGCCAGGAACCGTTGTCAAAGCCCGATGTGGTAACATCAATGAGATCCAGCTCGGGGTGAGCTTTCATCATGTCTTCAATGCAATAGAAAGCCTGCACATTATGCTCATTAGCCGCTTTATCGGCTTTTTCCTTAATTACATCGCACACAGCGACCAGTTGTGCCAGCGGGTCGGCTTTATAGCATCTTGCATGCGTATTTCCTATTCCGCCCATTCCTACTATCCCTATCTTAATTGCCATTTTTTCTCTCCTTATTCCTTAATATTTGCTACAATAACCGGTTTATTTGTTTTTAAAGACTGTATAGCCGCATGTATTATACGGCTGGCTTCCAGGCCGTCTTTGCCCGATCCGTCTATATCTTCAGGTTTGACACCTTCCGCAACTTCCCGGACGAATGTATGTATCCTGTCTTCAAATGTGTCGTAGAAGTCTCGGAATCCGCCGAATACGGGATTGGTATATACTCTTTTTTCATAATTTCCCGCAGGGTAGAGGGTGGCCTCTCTCCACATGTCTTCGAATATCAGTCTGCCTTTTGTTCCCGCGACCTCGCATCTTTCCATGGGATGACCTCTTTCTATGTCATAGGAACTGGTGAGGTGACCTACCGCACCGTTTACGAACTTCATATTTATAGATGCCGTAGACCATATTTCTCTTCCGGGGGCTTTCATGGCATAGCAGTGAACCTGTTCCACATCGCCTCCGAAATACCGCAATATATCGCAGGAATGCGGATTAAGAGCCTTAAGATGATAGTATTCCGTGTCAAAATGCGGTTGGAATCTGCCTATCCACAGTGCCATGTTCAAAAAGAGCAGGTTGCCTATTAAACCTTCATTCTGCCATTTCTTTGCGGTACGGGCAGCAGGTGTAAATCTGTGATTTAAGTCTATACCGAAGCATCTGTCTAATTTTTTAGCCAAATCCACCATTTCCTGACCGTGTTGCAAATTGTTGGATATGGGTTTTTCCGTCAGTACGTGACAGCCCGCGTTGAGTGCCTGCATGGTGGGGATATAGTGATCGGAACTGTATTCAAACCCTCCAGTAGCCACGCTTACAATGTCCGGTTTCTCCGCTTTGAGCATCTCTTTTGCATCATAATATGCCGGAACCACATATCTTTCCTTTGCCGCATCGGCTCTGTCTTTCCGAATATCGCATACCGCTACAAGTTCCGCCTGCTTGCAGCTTTTATAGGCTTTTGCATGATTGTTGCCGATAGGTCCCATGCCTATGACGGCTGTTCTTAACATGATATGCCTCCTTATTTCTGCTGCAATTTAGCTGCCGTTTTGGCTGAGCCTATGTGCATGGAGTTATAAGCTTCTTCCGAGGATATGAAGCCTCTGTTAAGATCCAGTCCGTGCCATGTAAGGTTGGTATATATGGGATTGGTTCTTCCGACTTCTTTTTCGCGCTTACTTATAAAGTCGCTCATTTTTTTATCCAGCATCATAACTATATCCGGCCGGTCCTTTGCAATATTCCACAGCTCCATGGGATCATTTTCCAAATCATACAGTTCCACTTCCGGTTTGAAATGGAAATCCGGCTCCAATGCCTGAATATATTTCCACTTGGGAGTTCTCCATCCGTGTTTTCTCATCCATGTACATTCGGTGATGTAAAACTCGTCAAGCTTCGGTATCGGTTGTCCGAATGCCAGAGGAAATACACTGCGTCCGTCAAAGTTTATACGTGTTTCTATTCCCAGAATATCCAGAACCGTAGGCGTAACATCATACAGTCTGCAGGTATCGTCCACTCTCACACCTTCTGGTACTCTGCCCGGGAAACGGAAAGCAAGAGGAACCACCAAAGTGGGATCATATAAACTGTGATGATCAAAATAGCAGTCGTGATCATAAAGTGTTTCTCCGTGGTCGGATGTGAATACTACAAGTGTTTCATTCTCCAGTCCCAGGTCGTAAAGTTTCTGCAGTATCGACTGAATGCAGGTATCCATGTATGCAATAGCCGCATCATACTGGGCAACAACATAATCTTTATCGGTACATCCTTCGGGAATCCATTCCGCGAAATAGTCACAAAACGGTTTGAATGCCATAACAGGTTCCATCGAGCGGTTGTTGGGGTCAAATTCATTACCCTGATAAAACATTCTTTCCCAGGGTCTGGGGGGAAGATAAGGTGAATGAGGATCCATGTGCCGTAAGAACAGGAAGAAAGGCTTATCCTGTGCAGCCAGTCTTTCCAGTTCCGGTATAGCCACTGCGTTCATACTCTCGGCTTTATGGGACCTTTTGTCATGTTCCTCAATACTCCAGCCGCTGTATTGTATGTAATTGTCAAATCCTCTTCCGGAAACATTTTTAAATCCTATGTTTGTGGTGGTATATCCGTGTGACGAAAGAATCTCTGCCAGTGTTTTAACACCGGGAGCGATATCTCCTTTATGTCTCAAAGCTACTATGTCGGTACCGAAACAGTCGAAACCGGTAAGCATATTGGCATATCCCGGAGTTGTCGGGATATGAGGTGAGAAACAGTTATTATACACCGTTCCTTTTTTCAGGTACTTGTCGATATTGGGAGTTGTCAGCCTGTTGTAGCCGTAGAGGCTCATATGATCTCTTCTTAAGCTGTCAATTCCGAAGAATAATAGATTGGGTTTCTTTGCCATGTTATCTCTCTCCTTATATATATTACTTATTAAATCACTCACAGTGAATAATGTTTTAATTTCATCAGCTTACCTTGCATTAAGTATCTTAAGGCAGGCATTTATGTATCCGTAACTTTCCGCCGCTATACGCGTGGCTTCCACCATATCCTGTTCCGGCCCTATAACTTCCAAATTGACCGGTCCGCTGTAACCGGCTTCCACCATCTTGGATATGTAACCGAACAGATTGATATCGCCTTTACCGCAAGCCTGCAACGACGGGTGTCCCGGGCCCGGTCCTCTTCCTTTGCAGTCACGTATATGTATATGTTTCATCCGGGGTAATACCGCCGCTATTGCTTCTTCCGGCAACTCCGAAGCTCTGTATATATGGGAAGGGTCCATATCCACTCCGAAATTGGGACTGTCCACCATTTGCATAACCCTTAATGTGGTTTCGGTGTTGTGCATAGATGCTCCCACATGAGCTTTACAGCATATTGTCACCCCGTATTTCTCCGCCATTTTTGCAAGTTCCGAAAGACTTCTTGCGGTCTCGATAAGATCTTCTTCATTGCCGGCTTTTCCTCCCGGACCGACATTTAGTACGGGGATGCCGAAGTATTCCGCAGCTGCAAGCGCTTTTTTCATTCTCTTTTTATCTCTGGATGCTACTTCAGAGGCTAAAATTGTAAGGCCGGTGGCTTCCAGTACCGCCTTGATTTCTCTTTTCTGTGCTCTCCAGTTTTCCACCTGAAGATGCTCGCACATTCCCGGTATGGCGGAAATTTCCACGCCGTCATAACCGCATTTTGCTATGGCTTCGGCAGCCTGACCGAATGTGTAATGCTTGAAAAGTACTGAGTTTACTCCTAATTTGATCATACGGTTTTTCCTTTCGATTAATAAATACTCACACTTATGAATTATATATCAGCAAAGGGGAAAATCAACATCAAAAACCCTTATTTAACCCTTATTATACATTTTACACTAAGAATTTAATGATTACTATTAAGTGTTTAAAAATATATTACGAATATCGGTTAACTTTATTGAGTGTAAATAAGGTATAATGGAGTGCGTGCTGATAGGAGGCGGGATATCATGAAAAAACCTGAATTGTTTTTACTGGGAGTGGACGGAGGAATGACTTCGTATATAACGGAACAGATAGAGAAAGGTAAACTGCCCAATCTTAAAAAAGCGTTTTCCGAAAGCTGCGTTCTGACCGACTGCAGACCGGCGTATCCTTCTATATCCGCTACCTGCTGGGCTACCATACAGACCGGAGCCAGTCCTCATATGCACGGTATAACCGATGAAAATATCGTACCCGAAGGGGCATATCTCAATGAATTTGTTTCCGCTTATCACGGTGATTACCTTATGGCAGAGCGATTCTGGGAAGCCGCCGCAAGGATAGGCAAAAAATCCCTGATAGCGGATTTCTGCGTATCGGGACCGGCAAGAACCGATCTTGCCCGCACCGTCGGTGGCATAGGCAGTGTAGCCGATTCCAGAGTGCTTGCAACGGAACAGACATTGCGTACGGTAAAGGAGATATCCGAACAGCTGTATGTATTCGATGCCGATGTCTCATCAATATTTCCCTCTTTGCCCGCCTTTGCAATGACCGCTTCGGGAAAATGGCAGCCGCAGATAAAACTTCAACAGAGTAAGTATGATAAAACCGATAAAGGATACTTCAGACTGCATGTGGAAAAGAAGAATGATTTGGAGAATCCGTTTAATATAGAGGAGTTTTACTGGTACATGGATGTAACGAAAAAAGGAATCAATATTGCCGTCAGTGAAAAAGATATGCAGGCAGGTAAATATTATGAAGTACCGATGAACGGCTGGTCGGAAGTTATAAAAAGGACATTGAAAGACGATAACGGACCGGGCAATTACCGATTCAGGATAAAACTGCTGCCGGCAGGCAAGAACGGCGGTTTTATGGTATTTATCACTTCCGCAGTTAATATGTATAACGCATTATCTCCTGAAAGCTTTGCAAAAAGAGCGGACAATATTGATGAGATATGCTCTTCCAACAGTTATGCCCATTTTCTTACCAGGGAGGGGAATATAGATACGGCGTTTGAACTTATCGAGTTCAAGAACGAGTGGTGGAAGAAAATAATTTTGGATGCTATGGAGAATGATCCTGCGGATATAATGGCGTTTGTAATGGGACATCCCGACAGCATAAACCATATGTACAGAAGTATCTTTGAAGGATTACAGAATCCCACCGAAGAGCAATCGGCCGTTGCAAAGTATGCATACAAAAGAGCATACGAAATTTTAGACGATTTTATAGGATGGCTGTATGAGCATGTTTTAGGTGAAGATACCGTATTTATGATAATAGGCGATCACGGCTCCATAGGATTTAACAGAACCGTACTTGTACATGACTATCTGGAAAAAGAAGGTCTTTTGAATTATCTGCCCGAACCGGACGGAAAGCGTCTTTACTGGCGCAACAGGCGTATAGACTGGAAGAATACGAAAGCTTTTCCCGTGGGTTGTGCCAATGTGTATGTTAATTTAAAAGGTCGCCAGCCGGAAGGTATAGTGGAGCCGGAAGATTATGATAAGACGGTAAATGAGATTATTAAAGCGCTGTATAAGCATCACTGGAATGAAAAAGGCCAATGCTATATTGCTTTTGCTGTAGAAAAACAGCAGGCGGGATTTGTAGGATTGGGAACCGAAAGAGTGGGAGATGTGTTATACGGTCTTTCGGGAAACACTACCGGCGGATATATAGGGGGAGTGCATGCCTGTCAGATACCCTCGGCAAAAACCGCTACGGGAGATATCCGTTGCTTATTCGCACTATCAGGAAAGAATGTGAAAAAAGGGCAGATTATAGACAGACCTGCCAACATTGAGGACGTTGCGCCCACTTTATGCTATTTACTGAAATACCCTCAGCCCGCCGACGCTACGGGCGGTGTGTTATTCCACCTTTTTGAAGACGACATGTATCAGAAGTCGTAACCGCATTCTTCCATGTCTTTTTTAAAAAAGTCAAACATATGAACTTCCTCATCGGTCTTGTATCGCCCTACGGAATCGGTCCGCATGGGGATTTTTGCCATGGGAATATGCAAAAACTGCTCCAGTCTTTTCAGAGTTTCATCCTGCTTAAAAATCATATCTTCAAATCGGATATGTATCTCTCTTTGTGCAACGGGGGTGCTCCTTACCAGTTCTCTTTGATAATACCAGCTTATTGCACGGTTTCTTCTTACATCCTCTGTTTTATCATACTCTATTCCGAAATCGTTAAGGTCATCGGTCATGTGTTTTTTCAATATGCAGTCTCTGGGATCGCGTACCCAGTGTATGTAATAAGCTTTTGGAAACATCTTCCGTATCCAGGGATAAACCAATGTTGTTTCAGGTATTTTCCAGCCTTTTTTATCGCGGTCCGATGTAAGAACCGACTTAAGATAACTTTCTATAAGCTTTACGAAAACCGGGTCGGGGTCCATTGCCATAACGCGTGAAAAGTCCCATTTCATGTTACCTGTGTATCTGACATATTTGCCGAAAACCCTGCATGCTTCATACATATCCTGCGGGGGAAGAAGATCCCATGAAGTGTTTAGCGGTTCTCCCATATATACACCGCTTTCGCTTAAAGTCTGCGACATTGCTCTTGTGCCCGAATGCCCTCTTCCGATAACTGTTACTAACATAAAAAATACCTCGCCTTAAAGTGTACTTTACAACAAAGATAAGTTATATGCAACATTAAGAGAGCATGTTTAAGTTAAATAGTCAATATTGCATATTTACCGGGCTAACAGGAAGTCAATAATATTGATTAGTTTAATGCCGTCAATGTGGCGGGGCATAAGCCGGTCTGCAGATAGGACAATTCTTTGATTGTAATCAGGTATAAGGCGCAAAGGTCTCAGCTCACGTTCCTTTGTTTTTTCGTTTAAAAGAGAAGCGGTAACCTGAATATATAGTCTTTCACCGTTTTTGGTTGCCACAAAATCCACTTCAAGATCATCGTATTTTCCAACTTCAACATAATATCCTCTTCTCAGCAATTCAAAGAATACAATATTCTCAAGAAGTGCACCGTAATCTTCAGTTTGTCTCCTAAGAAGTATTCTTCTTAGTCCAAGATCAGTGAGATAAAGCTTATCGTTTGTCTTCAGTAATGCAAGTCCCTTAATATCATAACGTTTTACACGGTATAAGAGGTAGGATTTCTCCAGCATGGTAACATAACTGTCCACGGTGTCAAATGTTGTTTTTCTGCCGGAGGAGATTATGTAATCGGTTATTCTCTTAACGGAAACAGGGGATCCGATTGATTTAGCTAAAAAGCGTAAGATATTTTCCAAAAGTGAAGGATCACGCACGTCATTTCTCTGAATAACATCTTTCATAAGAATGGTATTCAATATGCCGTTTATGAACGGATCGATTGTATTCGGATTGTCCATCAAATCTGTAAGCCCGGGGAACCCTCCTACTTCAATATATTTCTGAAGCCAGATGTCGAGGTTTTCTTTGGAAGATACCTTATTGAAGTCAAGAAACTCACGAAAGGAGAGAGGGTAAATCATTATTTCAACATAGCGCCCGCTTATTAATGTCGACAAATCCGATGAAAGCATATATGCATTGGAACCGGTAATAATTATGTCCGTGTTTTTTAAAAGTCGGAGTGAGTTTACTGCACGTTCCCATTTTTCAACAAATTGCACTTCATCAAGCAGAATATAGTACATTTCATCCGTATGAATTCTGTCAAGTACAAACTGATTAAGCTCCTTATATGTCCTGATATTCTCAAACTCCAGTGATTCAAACCGAATATGTATAATCTGTTCATCTTTTACTCCGTTATCAAGCAGATGCTTTTTGTACAGTTCCAACAGTGTGGATTTGCCGCAACGCCTGATACCGGTCAAAATCTTTATAATCTCCGTTTTGTCTTTGTAACTCAACAATGTTTGCATATAGGTGTCACGATTGTGCATATTATCACTCTCCCTGTATTTAGAGTATAGTCGAATAAATTCACGAAGTCAAGACATATTTCGAACATAATCGAATAAATGTACTATTTCTCTAATAAATCCGACTATAATCGAATATTGTGCAAAATCGATTATTACGATTAGAAATGTTATAGATACTATAGATGTGTTTTTATAGGTTTCTTTTGTTTGACAAACATAATAGGTGCATATACAATCACAATTGGCAAATGTGGAGGACGCATTGATGACTAATGTCGTATGGCATCGCAACTTAGACAGCAAATACAGACAGGAAAAGACAGGCAACAAAGGGATGGTTATCTGGTTTACCGGTCTTTCGGCAAGCGGAAAATCCACAATTGCTTCGTTGGTGGAAAAGAACCTTATAGATTCGGGTAAAACGGCATATTTGCTTGACGGAGATAATGTCCGTCACGGTTTGTGTTCCGATTTGGCTTTTTCCGAGCGTGACAGGGTGGAAAATATCCGAAGATTGGCAGAGGTGGCTGCTTTGTTTGAAGACAGCGGAGTTATAGCCATAGTCAGCGCCATTACTCCCATGGAAAAGATGAGAAAGCTTGCAAGAAGCAAGGCAAAACACTTTGTTTTGGTATATGTCAAAGCCGATCTGGATACCTGTATCGAACGCGATCCCAAAGGACTGTACGAAAAAGCTTTGAAAGGCGAGATAAAAGGATATACCGGCATCGATTCACCGTTTGAGCAGCCGGAGCAATATGAGATTTTATTGGATACAGATAAATATGATGTTTTGACATGTGCAAATAAAGTAACGGAATATATACAAGGAGTACTGTAATGGATCATCTGGACAGGCTGGAAGCGAAGAGTATACATATAATGCGGGAGGCATACAGTTGCTTTAAAAACTTATGTATGCTGTGGTCGATAGGTAAAGACAGCACCGTGCTTTTATGCCTTGCAAGAAAGGCTTTTTACGGCCATGTGCCCTTTCCGCTGGTTCATATAGATACCCGTTATAAAATACCGTCCATGGTGGAATACCGGGATAAATTGGCGCTGGAATGGAACTTAGACATGATATACGGTGAGAATACGTTAGCTTTGCAGGAAAAAAGAACTTTTCCCGACGGAAACTGCACCAGACTGGAATGTTGTAAAAACTTAAAGACCGAAGCGTTGATAAATACTTTATCCGGAGAGTGGACACGTTACAGATTAGATCATAAACTGAAAAAATATGTACCCGACCCCAATACCGAACCGTTTACGGGGGTAATAGTGGGAGTGCGGGCGGACGAAGAGGGCAGCCGTTCCAAAGAACGATATTTTTCTCCCAGAGATACTCACAGTGACTGGGATATATCCGATCAGCCTCCGGAGTTCTGGGGGCAGTTCAAGACGGATTTCGCTCCCGGTACCCATTTGAGAATACATCCTTTGCTGGACTGGACGGAACTGGATATATGGGAGTATATAAAGAGGGAGAGGGTGCCTATTGTGCCTTTGTACTTTGATCAGGGAAATAATACCAGATACCGTTCTTTGGGCTGTTATCCCTGTACAAAACCGGTAGCATCATCGGCTAAAAACATCGATGATATCATTGAGGAGCTTAAAACCGGTAAGTTTGCCAATATAGCCGAACGTTCGGGAAGAGACCAGGATAAAGAAGACGGCGGCGGTCTGGAAGAGCTGAGAAAAGGCGGGTACATGTAAATGACTGAAAACAGCAATGAACATATGAATATAGTCATTGTAGGGCATGTAGACCACGGCAAAAGCACCGTTATAGGGCGATTATTGGCCGATACAGGCTCTCTGCCCGAAGGAAAACTGGAGCAGATTAAAGAACTGTGCAGAAGAACAAGCAAACCTTTTGAATATGCATTTTTACTGGACGCATTAAAAGATGAGCGGTCACAGGGAATTACCATAGATACCGCAAGAAGTTTTTTTAAAACGGATAAGAGAAAATACATAATTATTGATGCACCCGGACATATAGAGTTTCTTAAAAACATGATTACCGGAGCTTCCAGAGCCGATGCCGCACTTTTAGTTATAGATGCTGCCGAGGGTGTCAAGGAAAACTCCAGAAGACACGGATATATGCTTTCCATGTTGGGTATAAAGCAGGTGTGCGTACTGGTTAATAAGATGGATAATGTGTCATACAGCGAGAAAGCATACTCGAAGATTGTTTCGGAATATGATGATTTTCTTAAACAGATAGGCATTGCAGCGGAAGGATTTATCCCGGTAAGTGCAATGCAGGGCGATAATA
The DNA here is from genome assembly GCA_022706885.1 of Bacillota bacterium. Classification (GTDB taxonomy): domain Bacteria; phylum Bacillota; class Clostridia; order DUPQ01; family DUPQ01; genus DUPQ01. The sequence continues at coordinate 2,112 of JAKJBR010000034.1, read as the reverse complement.
TTGCGAAGATAAGTATCAATATGCCATGGTATAAAGGCGATACGGTACTTACCATGCTGGACAAATTCCGAGCTACGAAACCTTTGGATTCGTTACCTTTTCGAATGCCTGTACAGGATGTATACAAGTTTACCGCCGATAACGATGACAGAAGAATTATTGCGGGAACGGTGGAAAGCGGGATACTAAAACAGGGAGATCAAGTGGTATTCTATCCGTCGGGAAAGAAAACACATGTTAAAAAGATTGAGCCTATGAGCGAGCAGGAAGAAGTCGGAAAGGCAAGTGCCGGATATGCCACAGGTTTTACCATGACCGAACAGATATATGTAAGAAGAGGGGAGTTGTGCGTAAAAGCGGATGAACTGCCGCCGCTGATGGGAAAGCACATGAAAGTCAGCCTGTTCTGGCTGGGTAAAAATCCCATGGTAAAAGATAAAAAATACTACCTCAAGACCGGTACCATGAAAGCGGAATGCTATCTGGAAGAGATATTGAGCGTTATGGACGCATCCACTCTTGTGAAAACGGAAAAACAATATATTGACAGACATGATGTGGCCGACTGCATTATCTCTACCTCCAGACTGTGTGCATTTGACAATGTTGCGGCTTTGGCATCGACCGGACGGTTTGTCATAGTGGATGATTATGAGATTTCCGGCGGCGGTATATTTACCGATACGGTGGAGAACCTTCACAGGTATGAAAGAGCCAAAGTCATGTTGAGAGAAGGCAAATGGGAGCACGGTTATGTGACCGTTGAGGAAAGAAGCGACAAACATGATCAGAATCCCGCCCTCATAATACTTACCGGAGCACAAGACACAAACAAAAAGCTGTTTGCCAAAGCACTGGAAAGAACGCTTTTCGATGAAGGCAGGAATGTATATTATTTAGGTATCGGAAGTGTGATATACGGGCTCAGTGCGGATATAAATCCTCCGGGAGAAAAGGAAAGCAGATCGGGCGAAAATATCCGAAGACTGGCCGAGGTTGCCAATATACTTACCGATACCGGACTTATTCTCATAGTAACCGCTTCCGATCTGACCAAATATGACATAGAAACGATAAATCTTGTAACAAAGAATGATAATATGCTGGTAATCTGGCTGGGCGAGGAATGTACTACCGATATAGAGTGTGATATGGTTTTACGGGCTGATGAAGATGCGTTGGAGATTATAAGGAAGAGGGTTGAGCAGATAACTGCACGTTGATTTTATGGGGATAATAGAAAACATTAGGCAATTCTTTTTACAGACACCCTCAAATTTCTGGGTATTCATACTGGTAGGTTTTATCGCTCAGGTTATTGACGGAACATTGGGAATGGCATACGGAGTATCGTGTAATTCATTCTTACTCACTTTCGGGGTGTCTCCTGCAATAGCTTCGGCAAGCGTGCATATTGCCGAAGTGTTTACCACATCGGTTTCGGGATTTTCTCATTGGAGACTCAAGAATGTGGATAAAAGCATGTTTTTTAAGCTTCTCATTCCCGGTGTGATAGGAGGAGCCGTCGGTGCATATGTGTTATCCAATTTTGAAGGCGGAACAATAAAACCCTTCATCAATGCCTATTTAATAGTAATGGGTGTTGTAATAATAGTTAAGATATTCAAAAAACAGAAAGAAAAGCATTTAGGAGGATGGATATATCCTCTTGGTCTTGCAGGAGGAGTACTGGATGCCATAGGCGGAGGCGGATGGGGGCCGGTAGTAACTTCCACCCTCATAGCGACAGGTGTGGAACCGCGCTATACCATCGGAACGGTTAATGCCGCGGAGTTTTTCGTGACATTGGCCGAATCAATCATGTTTATTTCTTTTTTGGGCTTGCAAGACAGCGTATATGCTATCTTGGGATTGGTCATAGGAGGAATCATAGCGGCACCGTTCGGAGCATTTCTATGTAAAAGAGTGCCTATGAAGCCTTTGATGGCGCTTGTAGGTGCCCTGGTTATATTCCTTAATGTCAGGTCGCTGATTAAGTTTATTGCGGGGTTGCTGTAATATGTTTAAGAACTGGAGTAAAGGTGATTTCATATTCTATTTTGCTTCGATAATACTGATTGCGGTAACGGGTATTATCTTTAAAGCATACTG
>JAKJBR010000091.1:0-2906 GCA_022706885.1 Bacillota bacterium | reverse complement strand
GATATATAATGTAATACAGTTATTATTTCAAAAAATTAAAAGAGAAATACAAAGGGGGTAGTAAAATGTTCTGTCCGAAATGTGGTACAAATAATGGTGATAACACGAGATTCTGTTTTAATTGCGGTTATGCTTTGTCCGCACCTCAACAGCCGAACCAACAGTTGCCGCCACTGCAACAACCTAACCAATATCAACAACAGTTACCGCCTCTCAGGCAACCTAATCAATTCCAACAGATGCCGCCCTTACAGCAGGCACCGTACGGACGACCATATGTACAACCTAAGAAGAGTAAAGCAGGTGTCGTAATTGCCGTAATTGCTATTATTGTGGTTTTCGGTTTACTTGTAGCGGCATTGAACAACGGTTGGTTTTCTTCTGCCCCCGTTATTAAAAAGGCATGTGTAGCCACAGCGCTGGATCCGGAAACTTATGAACCTCTCAACCGGGTCAGAAACATACCCGGTACCGAACCTACCATTTATGTCGCGGCTTATATACAAAATGTCCATCAAGAGGTGAGTGTTGTTTCCGTTTGGTATCACCTTGATTCCGATGAATCCTTTATTTCCGATTATATATATATTGACTATGACGCGTGGTTCTACTTCAGCTTAGACCAAAGCGAGTTTGAATTCCCTGTCGGAGATTATGTAGTGGAATTGTATGTTGATGATTATCTGGAGGAAACAGTGGAGTTTACTATTTATTAACATCAACAACAGTCCATCCTATAACATATATTAATGCAAGCATCCTTACCGTTTGATAGAGGCATCTATAAAAAGCGGCAGAAATGCCGTGAAGAATTTGCTTATTCAGCAAATAAACATTTTTTTACATTTTTCTTTATTTAAATCTTTTTTGTGATATAATCATTAGTGGTCAACTATGACAAAAATTATAAAAAACATGGCTGTATAAAGCATGTTATATATATCGGTTACCGGACTAACTATTTGATGATTTATTTAAAGACTTTACATTATCGCTTCTCAAATAGATTTGCCGATGTAACTGGATGAGTTATGGGTTATGAAGAAAGATTTTAACAAAAAAGACAGATTACTAATTGATAACATGACTGAAAATAATAGCAAACAGATATCCGATTCCGTTAATACTGCAGATTCGGAAACAAAAAGACTTGCAGCTTTAAATGAGCAATTGGAAGAAAAAAAAGAACAGTTGCAGATAATACTGAACTCTACTGCGGAAGCTATTTACGGAGTAGACATGGAAGGAGTATGTACTTTTTGCAATAGAAGTTGTCTGAGAATATTAGGTTATGAAACCGAGGACCAGCTTCTGGGTAAAAAAATGCATGAACTGTTGTTTGACAGTACCGATGAAAGAACAAGCAAAGTTATCGAGTACATGAAACAAGGCAGAGCTTTGCATATAGATAATATAAAGTTTTTAAAAGCGGATAAAAGTACTATTCATGTTGAACTGCATTCTTATCTTCAGTATAAAAATGACAAGGTTATCGGTGCGGTGGTAACTTTTCTGGATATAACTCAAAAGATATCCGATATGGAGTGTATAAGATACTTGAGTTTTCATGATGTGCTTACCGATCTTCCCAACAGGCGTTTTTTTGAGCAAAGAATAAAAGAGATTGAAGTATCGGATAACCTGCCTTATTCGGTAATGTTTGCCGATATAAACGGTCTTAAGATAACCAATGATATATTCGGACATGATATCGGTGACAGATTGATAACGAAAACAGCACAGGCGCTGAAAAACAGTGCTAACAATAATTCTTTCATAGCCCGTGTCGGAGGAGATGAATTTATTGTATTATTACCTAAGACCGATCGGGAAGAAGCATACGATATAATGAATGCGGTTAAAGAGGAAATACATAATGCCAGAATAGCATCTATAACATTCAGTATATCCATTGGAGCGGAGACAATCACCGATGATAAAACATCCATTGAACAGGCAATCAATATGGCCGAAGACAGGATGTATCGTGAGAAAGTCATGAACAGAAGAAGTACCAATACCGATATGCTGAACGAGTTGGTAATAACTCTGCACGAAAGAAGTCCCAGAGAAGTGGTCCATTCCAAGAATGTATCGGCATTATCGGAGAAAATAGCATTGGCCATGAAACTTCCCGAACCTATGGTCAAAAAAGCAAAGATTGCCGGATATATGCATGATATCGGAAAAGTGGTTCTTGATGAAAAAATACTCAAAAAGGAAGTTTATTCCGATGAGGAAAGAGAGCAGTTCCATCTACACCCTGTTTACGGATACAGAATATTAAATCTTTTTGATGATATGCTGGACATAGCCGAAGGCATATACTCTCATCATGAGAAGTGGAACGGTTCAGGGTACCCGAAAGGCTTAAAGGAATCGGATATTCCTCTAATTGCAAGAATTGTTGCGGTTGCCGAAGCATATGATGCACTGACAAACACTAAAAACATTTGCGCTTTATCAAAAGAAGAGGCCTTGGACAGAATCGGAAAATCTTCAGGTGTAACGCTTGATCCCTACATAGCGGATTTATTCGTGGACATTATGCAAAATAGTGTAACAGCATGAGTTTCATATTAAGAAAAGAATAATAGAGAAAGAATATTTACCTAGAATTTACCTTGAATTACCAATAATGCATGTTTTTGCTTGCACTTTATTTACAGATAGTGTATATTATGCTGGAATGATTATTTAGAGGGTGTACTTTGGGGGAAAGAAATAAGGTTTTAAAAAGATACCTTTCAAATAACAACAGATTTAAGTCCGATAATCCTGATTACGGAAGAGCATTCCTTTTAAATGCCGCTCTTGCGTATATGTCTATCATATGCATGATTTTCGGAATCCTGAATATAATAAAAACCGATCATCCCGTCTTTATCTATTTCTATTTTGCGGTA
>JAKJBR010000090.1:0-2935 GCA_022706885.1 Bacillota bacterium | reverse complement strand
TTAATGCAAAGGAGAAATCTTTTGCATTTTTATAGTATAATTAACAGAGGGAGTTATTATGGAAACCGTTGAACAGATGTCTAAAGAAAACTTACTGATAGTTCTGAAATACAGAGAACAGCGCATAAAGGAACTGGAAAAGGAAATACAGCTTTATCAGAGAATTATTAAGGAACTTACGGAGAAAAAAGCCGATAATGAAAAGAAATGATTTTAAGAATCATAATGAGTATATAGAGTATCTTAAAACAAAGAAAGTTGCCGTTGTGGGATTGGGTATAGGCAATATCAATCTATTTAAGCATTTAGCGGAAAAAGGTGTCCGTGTTACCGGTTTTGATAAAAATGACGATTTTACCGACTTAAGAAAGTATATGGCGGATTATCCTCATGCGTCTTTAATCACCGGACCGGATTATTTGGATAAACTGACAGGATACGATGTCATATTCAAGACTCAATCCATGAAAAGAGATTTACCTCAGTTTCTGAATGCAATAAAGAGCGGGGCAACTCTTACATCGGAAATGTGGGAGTTTATAAAATACTGTAATGCCAAGATAATTGCCGTTACCGGAAGTTCCGGTAAGACCACTACCACCACTTTAATAGGGGAATTACTGAAGCAACAGGGATATAAAGTATGGGTGGGAGGTAATATCGGCACACCGTTATTCCACAGACTGGATGATATAGACGTGAATGATTATGTCGTACTGGAATTGGCATCCTGCCAGTTGCAGATGTTTTGCAACAAGAGTCCGAATATTTCCGTTATTACAAACATAACACCCAACCATCTGGATTTTCATGACGATTACGATGAATATATTTACTGTAAAAGCATTATTTTTAAGCATCAGAAAAGTGATGATATCGTTATCTTAAATCAGGATAATGACATAACAAGACAATTGAGAGAATCGGTGCAGTCAAAAGCATATATGTTTTCCATGAATGAAAAGTATGACAAAGAGAATTCGGTAAACGGTGCATACCTTCATGATAATGCCATATATGTCAATATTGACAAAAACATAAAGAGGATGCTGGATGTTAATGATATAAAGATTCCGGGAAGACATAATATAGAAAATTACATGGCTGCCATTCTTGCGACATATTCGCTTGTGGAGCAAGCCGCCGTAAAGCATGTGGCAACTACCTTTAACGGTGTGGAACACAGAGTGGAATATGTGAGGACGGTTAACGGAGTCCGTTTCTACAACGACTCCATAGGTACGACACCTTCGAGAACGGTGGCAAGTCTGCATTGTTTTGATAAGAAAGTAATACTGATTGCCGGAGGTTACGATAAAAACATATCCTACGACATAATGGGGCCGCTCATCAACGAAAAGGTTAAGGGGCTGGTTCTTATGGGACAAACCAGGGAAAAGATAAAACAGGCATACATTGATTATTCCTGCACCGCAACACTGTGTGAAGCGTCTACAATGGAAGAAGCGGTCCGCAAGGCATTTAACATGGCAGAAGAAGGTGATATAATTATCCTGTCTCCCGCAAGTGCAGCTTTCGACATGTTTAAGAACTTTGAAGTTAAGGGTAATATATATAAGCAGATTGTAAATTCACTATAAATAAAGCAGGTGTGTCATGAAAAAATATGTAATTGCATTGGATCAGGGAACTACCGGCAGCAGAGCTGTCGCTTTCGACCATGACGGTAAATGTGTCGGTTCTGTCAACAAAGAGTTTACTCAGTTCTTTCCGTATCCCGGGTGGGTGGAGCATGACCCGTATGATATTTTGCAAAGTCAGATGGGTGCGCTTTTCGAGCTTATAAAAAAATTAGCCGTCAAGCCCGAACAGATTGCCGCTATAGGTATTACCAATCAGCGGGAAACGGTTGTGGTATGGGATAAAATGACGGGAAAACCCGTTTATAACGCAATAGTATGGCAGTGCAGAAGAACGGCAGGTATATGCGAACAGCTTAAAGCCGACGGATATGACGATTTAATTAAATCCAAAACAGGACTTGTTTTGGACGCATATTTTTCCGGTACCAAGATTAAATGGATTCTGGAAAATGTCAAGGAAGTAAAAAATAAGAGTCTTCTTTGCGGTACCATAGATACCTGGCTCATATACAACCTTACCAAGGAAAAAAGCCATGTCACCGACATGTCCAATGCTTCCAGAACCATGTTGTTTAACATCAACACATTAGAATGGGATAAACAACTTTTAGACATATTAGGTATTAAAGAAGAAATGCTTCCTAAAGTTGTACCTTCTTCCTGTGTTGTTGGTCATATGGAACTGGAAGGAATAAGTATTCCCATAGCGGGAATAGCGGGGGATCAGCAGGCGGCACTGTTCGGACAGGCATGTTTCGAGCCCGGTGAAGTCAAGAATACTTACGGAACGGGATGCTTCATACTGATGAACACCGCGGACAAGCCGGTATTTTCCGATAAAGGGCTGATAACCACAATTGCATGGAATCTGAATAATAAGACATATTATGCGCTGGAAGGCAGCATATTCAACAGCGGTTCCGCCGTTCAATGGTTGCGCGACCAGCTTGGCCTTATAAAAACCGCAGCGGAAACCGAGGATATGGCTTTTGCGGTGGAAGATACCGATGACGTATATTTCGTTCCGGCGTTTACCGGTCTGGGTACTCCCCATTGGGATATGTATGCAAGAGGAGTGCTTGTGGGTATTACAAGAGGCACAAACAAAAATCATATAGCAAGAGCGGTTCTTGAATCCATGGCGTATCAGACGGTGGATGTCATAGACTGTATGCAGCAGTGCTCGGATGTTACTTTAAAGTGCCTGAAAGTAGACGGCGGAGCAAGTGCAAACAACTTTTTAATGCAGTTCCAGGCCGACATGCTTAACTGTGATGTAGTAAGACCGGTTATGCAGGAGACCACCTCTTTGGGAGCGGCTTTTCTGGCAG
>JAKJBR010000089.1:0-2973 GCA_022706885.1 Bacillota bacterium | reverse complement strand
ATTCTGACAGAGAGAATTAATCATCTGAACGAACACTTTAAATCTCACAAGAACGACCACCATTCCAGAAGAGGATTGTTGAAGATGGTCGGACAAAGAAGGGGATTGCTCAACTATCTGATGAAAGAAGATATTGAGAGATATCGTGCGGTGGTTAAAGAATTGGGACTCAGAAAGTAAGACAAATACGGCGAATTCTCGCCGTTTTGCATATATCCGGGGGTATTTTTCTTAAAAACCGAGATTAAAGTCCGAAATTGCGGCGGGTTTTAATATCTGTTTTTCAAGGCGAATATCTCCGGACAGAATTGTAAAGGAGATAATTATGCACGAAAATCACAAAAAACATGTAATTAACTATGCGGGCAAAGAAGTAATAATAGAGACAGGTAAGCATGCCCAGCTTGCCAACGGATCCTGCCTTGTAAGGTACGGTGATACGGTTGTGCTTGCCACAATAACCGCATCGAAAGAAGCCAAACCGGGAATTGATTTCTTCCCGTTAAGCATTGACTACGAAGAGAAAATGTATTCAGTCGGAAAAATTCCCGGAAGCAGAAACAGAAGAGAAGGCAGACCTTCCGATGCGGCAATTTTAGTTTCCAGAGTAATAGACAGACCTATGAGACCGCTTTTCCCTCACGACTTAAGAAACGATGTGGTTATTATCTGTACCGCTCTTTCGGTGGAGCAGGACAATCAGCCTCAGCTGGCAGCCATGCTGGGAGCTTCGATAGCCACAAGCATTTCCGACATTCCTTTCGGCGGACCGGTAGCGTCGGTAGCGCTCGGACTGGTCGACGGTAAAGTGGTATTAAATCCCGATGCCGCACAAAGAGCGGTATCGGACATGTATGTCACCGTTGCGGGAACAAAAGAAAAGATATGCATGATAGAAGCGGAAGCAAAACAGGTGCCCGATGATGTAATGTTCAATGCTTTATTGATCGGGCATGAGGAAATAAAGAAAGTCTGCGATCAGATTGAAAAAATTGCTGCGGAAATAGGAAAAGAAAAGTTTACCTATGAATCGGCTGCCGTACCGAAAGAAGTGTATACGGAAGTAGAAGATATCGCTCTTAATGAAATGAAACAGGCGGTTTTATCGGCAGATAAAACGGTAAGAGAAGCCAAAGTGGATCAACTTACAGCCACGGTTAATGAGCAGTTAGGTGAGAAATATGCCGATAATCCGGGATATATAGCCGACGCACTGTACAATCTGGAAAAGAAAGTGGTAAGGCACTATCTTCTTCATGAAAAGAAAAGAGTGGACGGCAGGGCATTGGATGAAATAAGGCCTTTATACAGTGAGGTGGGTGTGCTTCCCAGAACTCACGGATCGGCTATGTTCCAGAGAGGACAGACTCAGGTGCTGTCAAGTGTTACTCTCGGAGGATTGAGAGATGTGCTTCCGTTGGAAATATTGGATGAAGCGGAAACCGAAGACAGATATATGCATCACTACAATTTCCCGTCCTATTCCGTAGGAGAGGCAAAGACATCCAGGGGACCGGGCAGAAGAGAAATAGGTCACGGAGCGCTTGCGCAGAAGGCTCTTTTAGGAGTTATTCCTTCGGAGGAAGAGTTCCCGTATGCTATAAGAGTGGTGTCCGATGTATTGATGTCCAACGGTTCCACAAGTCAGGGTTCGGTCTGCGGAAGCACTTTGGCATTAATGGATGCCGGTGTTCCCATTATCGCTCCGGTAGCGGGTATTTCCTGCGGATTGGTCACCGATGAATCCGATCCTAAGAATTATGAAATGATGATAGATATTCAGGGTATTGAAGATTTCTTCGGAGATATGGACTTCAAGGTAGCGGGAACGCATAAAGGTATTACCGCTATACAGGTGGATATAAAGATTGACGGGCTGACACCGGAGATTATAAAAAGAGCGTTTGAGATTACACGTAAGGGCAGACTTTATATTTTGGATGAAGTAATGCTGAAAGTTATTGACAAGCCCAGACCGGAACTCTCCCCGTATGCTCCCAAGATAATAACCATGACAATAGATCCCGAGAAGATAAAGGATGTCATAGGAACGGGCGGAAAGATAATCAACAGGATAATCGACATGACCGGAGTCAAAATTGACATCAACGATGACGGAACGGTATATATCCTCACCGTAGACCAGCAATCGGGAGACAAGGCCGTTTCCATTATAAACGGTATAGTAAACGATCTGGAACCGGGCATGATATTCAATGATGCCGTTGTTACAAGGATTATGGACTTCGGAGCTTTTGTGGAACTGGTACCGGGAAAAGAAGGACTGGTACACATATCGCAGATTGCACACGAGCGTATAAACAAAGTAAGTGATGTATTGAGTGTAGGAGACAAGGTAAATGTCAAAGTCGTGGAGATTGACAGACAGGGAAGGGTAAACCTTTCAAGAAAAGCTTTGTTGCCCAGATAAAACAAACGCCCGGGTAACACCGGGCTTTCTTTTTAGAGAGAAAATGATAGAAATAAAGAAATTAGCAAACGGTACAAGAGTAATATTCGAACACATGCCTATAGGCGATATAATCAGCATAGGTATATTTGTTAAGGCGGGGAGCAATTACGAGAATGCCCGAAATAACGGAATTTCGCACTTTATAGAGCATATGGTTTTTAAAGGCACGGAAAGCAAAAGCGCAAAAGACATAGCAATCATGTCCGACCGGATAGGCGGAACATTAAATGCATATACAAGTAAGGATATGACATGTTTTTTCATAAAAACCACATCGGACAACGCCGCCACCGCCTTGGAACTTATATCGGATATGCTTTTACATCCCGCTTTTGAACCTAAAACCGTGGAAAATGAAAAGCGTGTTATCTTGGAAGAAATCGCCATGTATGAAGATTTTCCCGAAGAACAGGTTCAGGAACGATTGGAAAAAGAAATGTGGAAAGGCAATCCTCTGTCCCTTCCCATTGCCGGGTCCAGGCAAACGGTTATGGGTTTTA
>JAKJBR010000088.1:0-2982 GCA_022706885.1 Bacillota bacterium | reverse complement strand
TGGGTATACCTGCATGGGATATCCATTATCACGAGAGAATAAAAACGATAAAATTCGATATAATCCACGTTCACAGCCCTTTTCGTTCGGGTTTTGAGGGATTACGACTGGCAAAAAAAATGAAGATACCGTTAGTCGGAACCTTTCATTCCAAATATTATGAAGATTTTCTGCAGGCACTGAAGGTGCAGCCTCTGGCCGAAGCCGGAGCCATGCTTGTGGGAGATTTCTATAAAAAATGCGATGAAGTCTGGGCGGTAAGCGAAATATCGGCGGAAGCCTTAAGAAGTTACGGTTACAAAGGTGATGTCAGAATAATGAGAAACGGTACGGAAGTGCGTAAACCCGACAGAAAGAATGTCAACTATGTAAAGTCGACTTTCAATTTGGGTGATGTGCCGGTAATTCTTTTTGTGGGGCAGATGAATTGGAAGAAGAATATACAAAAAGTACTGGAAGCGGTAAGTCTGCTGGATAGGCAAGGATACACAACCAAACTGATATTGGCAGGGCAGGGACCGCACACAGAAGAAATAAGGAGTAAGATAACGGAACTGAATATATCTCATATTGTGGAAATGGCGGGACATATTTCCGATGTTAATATACTGGACGGATTGTACGGAGTTGCGGAAATATTGGCTTTTCCGTCATTGTACGATAACAGCCCCATGGTGGTAAGAGAAGCGGCAGCAATGATGACACCTTCATTATTGGTGCGGCGCAGCAGCGCATCGGAAGGCATTACCGACGGATATAACGGATATTTATGCGAAGATGATTCAAAAGACATTGCAAGTGTTCTGAAAAGGGTGTTATTTGAAGAGAAGAACAGAGTACGACAGGTAGGCAGGAATGCACAGATGACAATACCTGTTTCCTGGGACATTGTAGTAGAGGATGTTGAAAAATGTTATTCGGATATTATTCATACAAAGAAGAACAGAAGGACCGGCAGAAAAGAATATGTATAGGATAAAGGGTGATAAAATGAAGCCGAATATTAAGACTCCGTGGCTTACAAGCTACAAGGATTTGCCGTTTTACCTGGACTATCCGGACATTTCCATGTTTGAAATGATGGAAAGAGCGGCTAAAAGCACTCCCAATCTTTATGCATACGATTTTTTGGGAGTGAAATGTACATTTAAGAACTTTATAAAGAGAGTCCGGCAGTGTGCAAAAGCATTGGCAGCTATCGGAATCAGGCAAGGTGACAGAGTAACGGTGTGTCTTCCCAACTGTCCGCAGGCATTGTTTATGTTTTACGGGTTGAATCTGATAGGAGCAATGGGCAATATGATTCATCCTTTGTCTTCCGAAGGAGAGATAGAATTCTTTCTTAACGATTCAAAAAGCAAGGCTGTGATAACACTTGATCAGTTTTACGGTAAATTCGCTGCGATAAAATCCCAAGTGTATCTTGAAACATTGATAATATCCTCCATAAAGGATGAATTGAATATTCCTATGGCAATAGGGTATGAGCTTACTCAAGGCAGAAAGATAAAGAAATTGCCCGAAGATGCAAAAGTGCTTAAGTATAAAGATTTCATGAAAAAAGGCAAGACTTACAAAGGCAGTTATGAGGTGGAACGAAAGGGTAACGATCCTGCGGTAATACTGTACAGCGGCGGAACTACGGGTACCACAAAGGGAATATTGCTGTCCAACCTTAATTTTAATGCTCTTGCCATGCAGACAATGGTTATGGGAAACTGCAATAAGCCCGGTAATACCATGCTTTCCATTATGCCGGTTTTTCATGGATTCGGCTTAGGCATATGTATTCATACCGCTTTATGCGCTTCCTGTACATGTATACTGGTTCCTCGTTTCAATGCAGCTTCCTATGCAAAACTCTTAAAAAAGAAGCAACCCAATTATATTGCCGGTGTACCCACTCTGTTTGAAGCTCTCTTAAGAAATCCGTACATGGATAATGTAAATTTAAGCTGTCTTGAAGGAGTATTCTCCGGAGGAGATTCTTTATCTATTGAGCTTAAGAGAAAGTTGGACAAGTTTTTAAAAGAGCACGGCGCACATGTGCAGGTCAGGGAAGGGTACGGAACTACCGAATGTGTCACGGCAAGCTGTCTTACTCCCAAGGATTTCTACAAAGAGGGAAGTATAGGAATTCCGTATCCCGACACATATTATAAAATAGTCAAAGTAGGGACAACAGAGCAAGTTCCGTACAACGAAGAAGGGGAGATATGTATTCACGGGCCGTCGGTAATGCTGGGGTATTGCAACAATGAAAAAGAGACTGCGGATACATTGAGAAAACACGATGACGGTTATATATGGCTTCATACCGGTGATTTGGGCAAGATGGATGAAGACGGATTCGTGTATTTTTCTCAAAGAATAAAGAGAATGATTATTACTTCGGGATATAATGTTTATCCGTCCCGGTTGGAGAACATACTTGATGCCCATGAGGCGGTATCCATGTCTTGTGTAATAGGTGTCAAGGATCCGTACAAAATCCAGAAAGTAAAGGCATTTGTGGTATTGAAAGCGGGATTTGAACCGAATGATATAACAAAACAGGCAATATTGGAGTACTGCAAGAAGCATATTGCCAAATACGCTCTGCCGTATGACATAGAGTTCAGAGACGATTTACCCAAAACGCTTGTGGGAAAAGTCGCTTACAGGGAACTGGAAAAAGAAGAGATGAACAAAATGGGAGCTTAAGACTCCTTTTTGTTTGTTGTCGGTTGCAAAACTTATTTGTCGGATTATGCAAAGAAATCCTTATATCTGTGGAAAGTTATGTTATTTGCGTTATGGAAGTTATACGGTTTATTGATTGCGGTTCTGCTTACATAAACTATGTCTTTGCCTTCGATAAACCAGTCGGGATATTGCAATGCGGCTTTTTTTCTGTCCGCTGTGCCTAAAACATCGGCAATGTCCTTACAGAATTCCCAGTCTATAAGATTTTTCGAGCGATATACACTGAGTATCTGTCTG
>JAKJBR010000087.1:0-3081 GCA_022706885.1 Bacillota bacterium | reverse complement strand
AAGTTCATGCTTTATGACGATCCTTTGGAATTCTTATCGGGAAATGCTACACCCAAAGGAGATCCCGAGCACATATTTGCCCAAGGAAAGAAAATGTATTCCGAATTAAGTCCGCAAACCGAGGAGTTCATGAACTTCATGCTGGAAAATGAGTTATTTGATGTAATAAGCAGAAAAGGCAAAACTGTAGGCGGTTATTCCACAACCATACCGGATTTTAAAGCGCCTTTCATATTTGCCAACTTTAACGGCACATCGGGAGATATTGATGTTCTGACCCATGAAGCGGGGCATGCTTTCGCATCTTATCTTGCACGGGATTTTAAAATATCCGAGTACAGATCGCCGACAATGGAGTCTTGCGAAATACACTCCATGTCCATGGAATTCTTTACATGGCCGTGGATGCATCTTTTCTTTGAAGAGCAGACCGATAAGTATAAGTATGCGCATCTTGGCAGTGCCCTTTCATTCCTGCCTTACGGAACTATCGTGGACTATTTCCAGCATATAGTATATGAGCAACCCGACCTTACACCCGATCAAAGAAAAGAAGTTTGGAAGAAGCTGCAAAAAGAGTATATGCCTTACCTTAATACGGACGGTATGCCTTTCTTTGAAGACGGCCGGTACTGGCAGAGACAGCACCACATTTACTCCGCTCCTTTCTACTATATAGATTATTGCCTTGCACAGACCGTTGCATTGGCTTACTGGGCGGAATCACAGGAAGACTTTAAGAAAGCCTGGGATAAGTATTACACAATGACTTCCGTAGGCGGCAAGGACACTTTCACAGGCCTTGTTAAATCAGCAGGTTTACCCAGCCCCTTTGAAGAAGGAGCACTTAAGAAAGTGGCATCCGTGGCAAGAGAATGGCTGAAATCCTTTGATAAGGAGAAACTGGTTTAGAAAAATCTCTTGCATAATGCTTTTTTAGGTGATAGAATCTTGAAATAGCGAATAATGCTGTGATGACGGGAAAAGAGTAGGTGAAACCCACAGAGATAGAGGACATGGCTGAAATCCTTTTACAAAACACCGAAAAACCGCTCCCCGAGCAGAACCGTTCAGATCACGATACGATCTTTAGAGATGGCTTTACGGCTAATCAGGGTGGAACCGCGGAAAGATACACTGCCCCTGAATGATATATTCGGGGCATTTTTAAATTTGTTTGACGTACAGGAGGAAAAAATATGATAAAGATAAAATTACCTGACGGATCTATAAAAGAATATGAGAATGCTGTTACGGCTTTATCGGTTGCAACGGATATTTCCAGAGGCCTGGCAAAAGCGGTAGTGGCGGCAAAGGTTAACGGAAAAGTTAAAGGACTGACCGAGCCTATTGAGAATGATGCCGATTTACTTTTATTGAAGTTTGAAGATGAAGACGGCGCTCATGTATATCATCATACTTCCAGTCATATAATGGCTCATGCCGTTACATTGTTGTTTCCCGATGTAAAGCTTGCAATAGGTCCGGCTATTAACAACGGCTTTTACTACGATTTTGATACGGAACATACTTTTACCGATGAAGACTTTGCTTTGATTGAAAAGAAGATGGAAGAAATAATCAAGGCGGATTATCCCGTCGAGAGGTTTACATTACCCAAAGACGAAGCATTGAAATTTGTTAAAGACAACCCGTACAAATACGAGCTGATAAGCGAATTGGATGAGAATGAAGAGATCTCCTTCTATAAACAAGGCGATTTTGTAGACCTTTGTGCCGGACCCCATCTGCCTTCTACGGGAAGGGTAAAGGTTGCTAAGATTATGTCTGTTGCCGGAGCATACTGGCGCGGAGACGAAAAGAACAAGATGCTGCAAAGATTGTATGCTACATCATTCCCTTCACAGACCATGCTGGACGAATATATATACAAGATGGAAGAGGCTAAAAAGAGAGACCACCGCAAACTGGGCAGAGAACTGGATTTGTATGATATATTTGAAGAAGGCCCCGGTTTTCCTTTCTTCTTCCCTAAAGGTATGGAAATTCGTAATCAGTTAATAGATTACTGGAGAAAAGAGCATAAAAGAGCCGGTTACGGTGAAATTATCACACCGATTATTCTTAATGAGGAATTGTGGCACAAATCGGGACATTGGGATCATTACAAGGATAACATGTACTTCACAACGATAGATGAAGGCAATTATGCCATAAAACCCATGAACTGCCCGGGCGGAATGCTGGCTTTTAAGCGTCGCATGTATTCCTACAGGGATTTGCCCTTGAGAACGGCGGAATTGGGACTTGTGCACCGTCATGAGTTGTCCGGTGCTTTACACGGTCTTATGAGAGTCAGATGCTTTACACAGGATGATGCACATATATTTATGACCGAAGAGCAGATTACCGATGAGATTATAGGGGTTATTAATCTCATGAAAAAGATTTACGCTCTTTTCAACTTTGAATACAAAGTGGAATTGTCCACAAAACCGGAAAACTCCATGGGAACCAAAGAACAGTGGGATATAGCGGAAAAAGCTCTGCAGGACGCTTTGGAGTCCTTGAACATGAAGTACGAGCTGAATCCCGGAGACGGTGCGTTCTACGGACCTAAGATTGACTTCCATATACAGGATTCCATAGGACGTACATGGCAGTGCGGAACAATACAGCTGGATTTCCAGATGCCCGAGCGATTTGATCTGACATATATGGGAGCCGACGGAAACAAACACAGACCCATAATGCTGCACAGAGCGTTGTTCGGTTCCATTGAAAGGTTTATAGCCATACTTACCGAGCATTATGCCGGAGCATTCCCTGTATGGCTGGCACCTGTTCAGGTAAAGGTACTTCCTCTTACAGACAGGCAGGCGGATTATGCACAGAAGATACGGGATATTCTGCTTGCCAAAGACATCCGTGTGGAATGTGATTTCCGTTCGGAGAAGATAGGATACAAGATAAGAGAAGCGCAGCTGGAAAAGATTCCCTATATGATTATCGTAGGAGACAACGAGATGGAAAATAACAGGATATCCGTAAGAGTAAGAAAAATAGGGGATATCGGAACCATGTTCTTAGAGGAATTCCAGAACAGGATAGTTAAAGAGA
>JAKJBR010000086.1:0-3091 GCA_022706885.1 Bacillota bacterium | reverse complement strand
TATCCATATTATCCAGAACCTGGTCGGACATTTCCCTGCTTGTCAGTAATCCGGTTTTTTCTATAAGCCTGTCTGCAAGAGTGCTTTTGCCGTGGTCTATGTGCGCTATTATACAAAAATTTCTTATCCTGTCTTTTTTCAAATTACTCTCCAACTGCAATTTTCGCAAAAATTATATCTTAATCGTCAAGGCTTTTCAATCGGACGATAAGGCGATATTTGTCCGGCACCATATCCTGCAATATTTCCTTTTTATTAAGGGAAATATTATAAATAACCTGATAAAAAAGCAACTCCTTAATGTCTTTAATACTGTCTTCGGGATATCCCATCGCCATTATATCATGACCGGATATTGCCAATTGGTTTATCGATGTTATATACCCTTCTTTTTTTATCTTAAGCAAATGATCCTGTGAATATCCCAAGTATTCCAGTAAAACCGAAACACTTTTGTAACTTATCATGGTAAGAAGCTTTCTGATTGAATCAACATGTATACGCGTATCCCTGTTACTCAACACTTCCCGTACCATGGTAATTGTTTTGTTATCCGCCTTTAAATGCTTAAGTTCCTCAACCACGGCATCTATATCGGGATATTCACTGAAAGTCTGAACCAATCTGCATTCGTAAGAGCCTTTGATAAGTTGCTCCTGACAGATATATCCCGGACGAATAAAAATCTCGTAAGCAATACCGGTATCAAACAGTATTTTTAAGCTCTCTCCTCCTGCTATTATCTTGTTCAACTCACTGAAAATCCTTTCTTTTGAGATTGACTGCAAAAGATGCGCATGCTCTTTCATACTTTCCGAAGTCTTGTCTTCAATAGAAAAATCCAATGTTGATGCAAATCTTGCCGCTCTTAATATTCTTAAAGCATCTTCGCTGAAGCGTCTTTTAGATGAGCCTACCGTTTTTATAACCTTCCTTTGAATATCCTCTATACCGTTAAAGTAGTCGTAAACATACTTACCGTCATATGCCAATGCATTTACGGTAAAATCTCTTCTTCGCACATCATCATACAGGCTTTTTGCGAAAACTACCTTATCGGGCTTTCTGTTGTCGGAATAACCGTATTCTTTTCTGAATGTGGTAATTTCATAGCTGCCGGTTGCGGTTTTTACCGTAACAGTACCGAATTCTATACCGGTTTTTCTGACATCGGTAAATATATTAATAATATCTTCCGGTGTCGCATCTGTAGCAATGTCAAAATCGCAAGCCTTAACTCCCATAACGGCATCCCGGACGCAACCGCCTATAAAATATGCTTTATGACCGCATTGCTGAATAACATCAATTATTGATTGGTGTTTTTCAAAAAATCTATTAAAACTATCTTGCGTTTTATACTTTTTCAAACGGATATACCGTCGGTGCCTTTTCCCCAAGGTAACCTATTGCAAGAGTGTCATAAGCTATAACCAGCTCCTCATCGGTGGGAATGACCATTGCATATACATCGTTACCTGCGAAACGGCCTTTTCCGACAATTACTTCCTCTCCTCTTATCCTGTTTGCTTCATTATCAATTTCAAATGCAAACGCCTTTAACATTTCCAATACTCTCTGCCTTATAAACCACTCATTCTCTCCCACGCCTGCGGTAAAGACAATGGCTTTGAGATTATCGGTGGTGCAGGCATATTCGCCTATGAATTTGGCAATCCTGTAGCAATAGATATCCACTATCTTCATACATTGCTCATCGCCTTCCAAAGCCTTAGCACGGATATCCTGCATAAGATTGGTTCCCGCAATTCCCATCAATCCGCTTTCCTTATTAAGCATTTTTACGGTCTTTTCAAATGCTTCGTATTTATCCATACCTTCCGATGCATATTTAGCGGCGACATGACCGATTATGGCGGGATCTATATCACCGCATCTTGTGCCCATTATGACGCCTGCAAGCGGTGTGAAACCCATGGAAGTATCTCTGCACTTACCGTTTTCCACCTTTGTTATACTGGATCCGTTACCGAGATGTGCCGTAATACAGGTAAACTCATTATATGGTGTTTTCAACAGAACCGCCGCTCTTTTTGAGACATATAAATGGCTGGTGCCGTGGAATCCGTATCTTCTTATCAGGAAATTCCTATACCATTTTTCCGGAATAGCATATCTGAAAGCTTCTTCTCCCATGGTTCCGTGGAATGCCGTGTCAAATACGGCGACATTGGGAACACCCGGAAGCCGCTTTTCTATTTCTTCCACTCCGATATAATTCTGGGGATTGTGAAGCGGAGCGACGGAAAACAATTCTCTTATCTGTTTTTTTACATCGTCGGTTATGAGGGTGCTTTTTGTGTATACCGGTCCTCCGTGTACTATTCTGTGACCTACTGCACATATGCTCTCTTTGGTTATTCCGTTTTTCCTGAAAACGCTGATCATCTCATTGATGGCATCTTCATGTGTTTCCAACGGTACCGGATACTTATTCTTTTCACCGTTTATCTTAAAAGTCATGGTGCTTCTTTGGGGATTGCCTATTTCTTCGGCATTACCGTTCAGTACCGGTGTAACGGTCAAATCATCATTGATTCTGAATACATTGTATTTAAGTGAAGAACTTCCGCAGTTTAAAGAGAGTATTGTTTTTTTCATAGTAAATTTCCTTTCATCCTAATGATTATACCATTGCACTTTTTGTGTTACAAGGGAAAAGGCTTTCGTCAACTTCATAAACCATGCTATAATCTACACAGAACATTTCTGTTATACAAATCGTCTAATGAACACAAATACGAAACTTACGGATACAACTATGTAAAGGGTGCACCGGAAATGAATAGAAAAATATCGTATAAACTTATAACCGTTTTAATAACAATTCTATGCCTGCTCACTATATGCGGATGTTCTAATCAAACTAAAAAAGATAAAGATATATTTGATTACATTATTGAAGATTCTTCGGTAATAATTACAAAATACAAGAATATGGAAGTTGCGGAAAATGTAGTAATTCCTGATACTATTAACGGATATCCGGTCAAAGGCATTGATAATGAAGTTTTCATGAACATGACGGATATTATTAATATCATCATACCCGATACCGTATCGCACATAG
>JAKJBR010000033.1:0-14179 GCA_022706885.1 Bacillota bacterium | reverse complement strand
TTGGGTTTTATATCTTTCTTGGTATAACTCTTCCATGTCTTTGCATGGCTTATCTCATCCGAAGCCATTCTGTGAAGTAATTTTTTGTTGTCGGGATCCTTCTCTTTTTTCGCAAGATAATCATATAATAAAGCACCCGTTTCTTCGTCTTTCTGGGCTTTTATGATTATTTTCATTGATCTTTCACTGATTGACAGATTTTCCATGTGCTATTTCCCTTTCTTTCTGAATGCATGTGCCGTGTTATACATAGCTATGGTGTTTTCCGGCGGCGTATTATCCTGTATCGCATGTGTCGGAGCGAATATATATCCTCCGTGTTTACTCATTATTTCCAGAGTTTCTTGGCATACTTTTTTAGTTTCTTCCACCGTTCCGTATGCAAGCGGACCGGCTGTGGAAATACAGCCCCTGAATACAAGTCTTCCTCCGAAATGATCGGTTAGATACTGAGGACTCATATTCTTTGCTTCCGGCTGTAAAGTATCCACTCCGTTCATGCCCATTTCTAAAAACTCCTCATAAACCCATGATGAACTTCCGCAGGTATGTATGATAACGGGCAGATTGTATGCCTTAGCCAGATCTATAAATTTCTGATGCCTGGGTTTTAATACCCGTCTGTATAAGTCCATGGATATAAGGGGGGCATGCTGAGAACCCAAATCCTCTCCGAGCCACATAAAGTCAAATTTACCTTTACACAGTTCCAGAATCCTTTCCAGCCTCTTCAGCTGCATATTCAATCTTTTGTCTATCATATGCAATGTGGCTTCATGATCGGTACAAATATTAATTAAAGCCTGTTCCACACCCATTAACATACCGGTTGTGTTCATTATATCGGCGGTTCCCGGATCACCTATGGAAATGGCAAAGCCCATATCGCAAAGATAGTCCACTCTTTGCTTATAAAACTCATAGTCAAAGTCATCGGGATTAGGAAAAGGGTAATTGTATATTACTTCATCGTCTACATCCAGAAGCGGAAAATCGCAGAAATCCCAATATCCTCCGTATTGATTTTGTATATACTTGGTAACCGCTCCGTGTTCGGAACTGCGGTTTCTGCCGGGAATATCGGGGTATATTTTCTCACCTATGTATTTAAACCATGCCCCGGCATGGTCGACACCTATATACCGCAAAAATGCGAATTTCTCTTTAGGGTCCATTTTAAGTGCTTTACATAAGTTCTCATGTGCAATGGTATTGGTATCATAACCCATAGCTACTCTGTCTACCGGCTCAAAAGCAAATGTTCTTTTGATTCTTTCTTTGGAAGACAGCGTTTCTTTTCCTCTGATTATCTTACTCATTTTGTCCCTCCCTGAACAAACATATCATACAGTCTTTTTGCATTTGCATACATAACCTTCTGACCCTTTTCAAACTGCTCCGGTCGGAAATATGTCAAAAAATTATCCGCTTCAAGACTCAAATTCCCGCTATAACCTATCTCTTTTAAGCAGGTCATTACAAGATTCCAGTCAATATTCCCCGCAAAAGGAGGAAGGTGCTCATCATTTATTCCGTCGTTATCGTGTACATGCAATGTCTTTATCCTATGTCCCAAAGTCTGTATCATATGAGCGAAGTTAACATGCTCATAACCTTTCTGATGTATAAGGTTGATGTGCCCTATATCTAGACAGGCCACAAACCTCTCCCCCAACTCATCAATATATTCCGCCATCTCTTCCGCCGTAGTACAAGCAGTCGGACAGATACATTTTTCCACTGAATCCCAGGAGAACATATTCTCCACTGCAAGATATACATCATGCTCTTTCAGTGCGGGAATCAAATCGGTATAATACTTAAGAATCATCTCTTTATTACGCTCATAGTCGTTATTGTACTTTCGCTCCTTGGTCATTATGGGGTGTATAATTACATATTCAGACCCCAGAAAACTTGTTGCGGCTATAGCCCTTTTTTGAATCTCGATAACTTCGTCATATTGCGTCATATACTTGTCGGGGCCATAAAAAGGTGCATGAGTCTGACCTATCTCCAAACCCGAATCGGCAGCATATTTTCCTATGTCTGTAAAATACTTCTTTAAAGCGGGATACGGAAGATTAAGCCGAACCTCATTATCCAGCGGAAAGTCCACTGCCTCAAAACCTGCCCCCTTTAAAACGGAAAAAGCCTTTTCCGGTCCGAATATTCTGTCTACTGCCGCACTTTGTGTTGCTATTTTCATAAACTACCTCATAAACTCCAACCAAGCATTAAATAATAAAATACAACTCTATCTTATGATAGTAGCATAGCATTTTCAAGACTATTTCACTTAACATTCAATTTGAGAAGCATTCATAAACAGTTAAATCTGCTCCTGCTTTTGATTGAGTGTACTTAACTCTTTTTCTCTTCCGATAAACATACGAACCCTTCATTACTGTATCACGATAAACTTTATCGTAATACAGTTAATAATACAAGTCGGAAAGTATCAATATATTTTTCCGATTCTCTTAACTTAAAAGCATGTAATCCATACTTATAGGAAGAGACTGATCCCGGATAAATCGCTATCCGATGTCTGATTTTGCTTCATATATCGTTATCCGGTTTTTCCCGCTTTCCTTTGACTGATAGAGGGCTTTATCGGCTTGCTCATAAAGGGTATTAAAGTTTTTGTCTTTATCGTAGAAGGTTACGCCTATACTGCTGCTTACGGTTACGACTCCCTCCGTTCCCTTAATGTCGCGGTGCATCTTAATACGAATTTCCTCAAGCTTTTTATCTAAGAAATCGGAGTCGCCCTCAAACGGAAGGTACAGCATAAACTCATCTCCTCCCAGTCTGGCCAATATATCCGTGGCACGGATGGAATTTTTCAGTATTGCCGCTGTGGTTATAAGTACCTCATCCCCCATCTGATGCCCGAGTTGATCATTGACACTCTTGAAGTTGTCCAAGTCCATCATAATAAAGGCTCCGCTTTTATAGAGGTTGTTCTTGATTATAGTATTTATCGCGTGAGTTCCTCCCGCCCTGTTATATATTCCCGTCAGTGCATCGGTTCTGGATTTTTCTATCAGTTTCTGCCTGGCGGCGAAGATAAAGCCCATGATTATACCTACAGCAAGAGACACGACAACAAAGGCCAGTATTTTTATCATAATTCCCGACTTATCATACCAACCGGATTGCGGTACTACGGATAATCTGAAGTCCATGTTGGATACGGAAAAGTCGGAAGATATATAATCGTCATATTTCGAAACTCTGCCCGAATGGATTTCGATATATTCATCACTGTCGTTCAGTCTTTTTTCCAGTATAAAATCATATTTTAAACTGTTATGCAGATTATTTGTGCTTTCGGATATTAAATCGGGAAAATTCATGGTAACCGATACCAATCCGCTATACTTCAATTGGGAATTTTCATCGGGAATCCTGACCGCCAGTCTTGCGGAAAAGGCTTGTCCGCCTTGCTTTAATTCATACGGTCCCGTTAGAACTACATCCTCCGATTGCACCGCCAATTTAGCATCCTCACAGCTTTTGTTTTCAGGACTCAATAAATCCAATCCGATAACGGCTTCATTACCTTCCAAAGGATAGACATTTGTTACTACAGAGTCGGGCGCATACAATATGTTACGTATATTGGGATTTTTCAATATCCGTTCACCTATTATTTGCGGATCCACATACTTGCCCCGGGCTCCGTAAACAAGGGCTCTGAGCTCATAAACGGAATTTATATTGACCATAAACTCATTTCTTATGGAAGCTACCTGATTATCCAGAACAGAAGTTGCCTCCATTTTAAAAAGCTTTATTTCATCGGATATTATGCCCAGCATGTACAAGGCACTTATCACCAATGCAACAAGAGTGGATATGAGTATTATTCTGATTCTTTTGTTTTTCAACATATTAGCGATACCTCTGAAACTTTTTATACAAAACCTTATATTACTTTTCGCGAAGATGGTGCGCAAATCTCAATAATATTGTACAACAGTGCTTTGATTTTTTCCATCGGGATGTAAACCGTTAGAACGGATTTAACACGGTTTTTCAATAGAACAACTCAAATATTGACCAAAGACACCCTTTTTATGTCAACTTTTTACAAATATCATCTGTTAAAAATAAAAAAATCATTGTATAATGAAATCGCAATTAGAATTGCCTTGAATACGTAAAAAGAAGCACACCTCGGATGCTGATGTCATTTCAATTACGACACCGTGTTAAAAGCATAACCTTTTTGGTATAAAAGCAAATGCGATGTTCCGAAGAGTCTGTCAGCATGTGGGGAGCAAATTACTTTGTCAATCGAATATACCGGAAACTCGGAGCAGCAGTAAAACCGAACTTATCTTACAGTATTTCTTATTTCCGGTACCGGATCATAGACAAACGAATAACATAATATTCATAATCGGGAGGACACCCACATGAAAAGAATTTTTGTAATTATACTGGCAATATGTATGCTGCTTACTTCCTGCTCTCCGTTGCCAATGATAATGTCTGCTGAAAGCAACTCGCAGGAACAGTTTATGGCTGCAACTGCGGTTTTGCAAAATACAAATACATTATCGTCAATTCAAGCCATGGAGTATACTCAAAACGATTTTTATAACAGGCCTTATGAGCCTGCTTATGATTATCCTTTCCTGGCACCGAGCGTTGATTGGGGACAATGGGTAGCAGGTCAGGCACCGGCGACTTTCTCGCCTGATAAAATTTCCTACACGCTTGCTGATGATGTGGTAAAAGTAGATTCCGGCATCACAAAACACATTGCTTCGGCCGGGCAACTCATGTCGGGCAGTATGAAGCAACTGCAACCGCCCAATCAGATTATTGCCAACGGAGGCTATATTCGTCAGAATATCTTGGATGCTGCAGTCGCAAAGACAGGCGGTGTTATCAAAAACGGAACGGTGGTCGTGGACGAATCGACCGGTACCGCTTTTAAGGTGGTGTCCCCCACTATTTTTACAGGACTTTTTCAAGCCGACGAGCAACTCAAAGAAATGATAAAACCGCTGGAGGGGACATATGGGCTTACCACGCCCCAACTTCACGAAATACTTAAGGACTTTACACTGGAAGAAGATACCATTCAGCTGACAAGGGCGAATATAAGCGGATTTGCGCCCAATATCGAACGAAATATTTGTCTGCCCAAGCCCGAAGACAACTATGCAGATATAAGGACACTGGGTTCCGGTGACGAGTTCAATGTTGATATGGAAAAGGGGTTTAAATATATCTCAAACCAGTCTCTGCTTGCCCTGAAATTTGAAAAAGTAAGGTTGGATGCCACTGTCAGCAACACTAAAATCGCCGTTACGGTCACCGGCGGTTTGGGCATTGATAATATAGAACTGACAGGCAGATATTCCTCTTTCGGCGGCTATGAAATAGGTCTCAGCTTAAAGCAGGAATGCTACCTTATTATCGAACTGGACGCGGAAGTTCATGAAGAGATACGTATACCTCTCCTAGCCATTGATGTACCCTTTCTTATCGGTCGGGTAAGCGGCGGTCTCTATGCTATTGTAGGTATGGACGGCGATATTCGTCTGGATATTGCTATGCGTGAGTGGACACCGGCACAGGTAGGAGTAAGCGGCGGTACATCATTTTGTGTACCCACAAGCGTTACACCGCATATCTATCAGGATATAAAATGTGACGGAAATGTACAACTTGCAGCTAAGATAAACGGATATATGAAGTTCGGTCCCATGGTGAGCTTAGAGGTTTTCGGTCTGGATTTAGTGGGAACAGGAGTCTTACTGGGAACGGGTGTAAGTGTGGTAAAAGAAGGTGCCTATCTTGATGTCACTCTTTACGCTATACTTAATGTCTATGTGTCATTCCTCGGTAAAATTTACAATTTAGCCAATTTTCGACCTGCAATACTGAATCGACGACAAACCGACACGGCAGGCCTTATAATCAAGTTTCAGGAAGTTTTCCTTCATCCCAAACGAGCGGGCGGTACCATTCAAAAAGAGCCGGATAAATCCGGAGCTCCATATGAGCCGGCCGGCAATGTTGAATATCGGATCTGGGTGGTTCCCAAAAATATTAATGTCGACCTGAACAACCCGTCCACTTTTAATCAGATAGGTATTGAAAAATATCCGAAAACCGGTTATGCCCGTACCAACGCGTGGGGCGAGTTTATTCAGTATCCTGACGGAGAGGCCCTTCGCAGCAAATCCAAGGTATATCTTGAACTTAAGTGGGAGGGTAAAACCTACTATTCCGATCCTGTCATACCCACATTGCCTTTTGATAAAATGACAATCTCCTATGCCGACTACTACAACCACTATGTAACCGGCAGGATACAGCCCATCCGTACCTTAAACTGGGAAGACGGTGTACCCGAACTTACCTACGCATTGTCGTACTATGACCATAAACCGGTCTTTGTTCACCCGTATACAAGCACTTCATACAATTATCACCAACCGTACGGAGGCAGCACGGTCACACAAACTGATGAAACGGGCTATTTCGATACAAGAATACCTCTGAATGCACCGAAGGCGGTTTTAGGGTATATCCCGGATACAAGCCACTTTGAAGTTCCGGGAATGTCTGAAGACTATGTGAGTGCAAACGGCTTTGATTTGACCGTTTTCTATAATGAAGAGACGGTCCACGCACGCGTCAAATTCCAATCCGGGATGTCCATGAGTTTTTCCCGTGTATTGAATGTGGTGGAAGGCTCATACAAGCGATACGAAGAGAACGGTAAAATAATCGACAGCATGCAGTATGACGAGCATATCTGGATATTCAACAATAACGGCACCCGCACGCCTACCGATGAGGAGTTCCGTTATCACATGAAAGTCTTTTCCACACAGGACTATTCAAAAGATGAAAAATATTATGACGAGGTCGGATATTATGTCGCCTTCCCCGATAGTTGGGAACGTGACTTCAGTCAACCCGGCATGCGGAAATTGACGCCTATTCTGGATGAATCCGGCAAACCCACCGGAGCAGCACTGTTTTCTCAGCGCGTCACTGTGGAGTGGGTGTGGCAGGCCCATCCCAATCCGGTAAAAATAACCAGCCCGAACCATGTAGAGGTGGATACAAACGGAGGTTCATTTGATATAAAAGCTGACGGATACGGACTGATAAAGTATACGCTTATCGGGGCTCCTGCCGGAGTTAGCCTCACACAGCAGCAAGGATTTGTCATCGGAAATAACGGACATATGGTTATTCCCGGCGGACTGATTTCCCCGGGCACTTACAAGTTCACCATCCGGGCGGAGGAAAATCGTGATATCATGTTCAGTTTCGCCGATGATTTATATAAAGGACATGATCCTTCACCGCCCGACGAACAGGAGTTTACTCTTACCGTTAGAGGTATCATCATACCGCCCGACCAACCGCCCCTACCCACACCGCCGGCAATAGCACAGGAGAAACACGGGTATGTTTTTGAAATAAATGTTAATGAGCAAGGATTAACCGTCCCGGTCACTGCTACCGGCAGCACACCTATCATCTGGTCACTTATACAGACAGGCAGTAATCCCCTATCGGAACACATATTAATGGAGTCACACACCGGCGTTCTGACTGTGAAATCGGATATTCCGGTCGGCACCTATTACTTTACAATAAGGGCTGTGAATGTAGCGGGAAGCGACACGCAGGAATGCCGATTGACTGTAAGAGATACGCGAACGGCACCGGTGATTTCAGAGGAGGGACACGGATATGTCTTTTCCATGACTGCGGGAGGACAAGGATTAACCGTTCCTGTCACTGCTACCGGCAGCACACCTATCACCTGGGCACTTGTCCCGACAGGCAGCTATCCCCTATCGGAATACATACATATTGATTCCCAAACCGGCATTCTTTCAGCAAATCAGGGTATATATGTCGGCACACATTACTTTACAATCCAAGCAACAAATGATGTCGGCAACGATACGAAAGCATGCAGTCTGACCGTGACCGAGCAGACCGCACCGCCTCTTATCATAAGAGAGGGACAGGGATATGATTTTATAAAATACCTGGACGGTGAAACATTGAATATACAGATAAACGCCTCCGGCAGTACTCCGATTTACTGGTCTTTGATACCCACCGGAGAAAATCCTCTGCCCCAAGCCGTACGCATTAACAGCGAAACGGGGGTATTGTCCATAGGGCCGGATATTGC
This sequence comes from Bacillota bacterium, assembly GCA_022706885.1. Taxonomy (GTDB): domain Bacteria; phylum Bacillota; class Clostridia; order DUPQ01; family DUPQ01; genus DUPQ01. Next base: position 5,985 of record JAKJBR010000033.1, on the reverse strand, counting down.
GTTAGGTAAATACTACTTTACAATAAAGGCGGAAAATGCATATGGCAGCGACAAGCAGGAATGCAGTCTGACCGTAGTCGAGGCAACCGCACCGCCGAAAATTGCACAAGAGCCGCACGGGTACCAATTTGAAAAATCTCTCGGCAGCTCAATAATGAATATACAGATAAATGCTTCCGGCAGTACGCCGATATCCTGGTCTTTAATACCCACCGGAGAACATCCTCTGCCCCAAGCCGTATGGATTAATGCCGAGACAGGGGTGCTGACCATAGGAGCGGATATCGAGATAGGCAAATATTACTTTACAATAAAGGCGGAAAATGTAGTAGGCAGTGATACGCAAGCCTGCAGTCTGATTGTAACCGATCCGCGTACACCGCCGAAAATTGCACGTGAGGCACATGGGTATCAGTTTATAAAATACTCCGACGGTAACAGAATGGATATTCAGATAAACGCCTCCGGCAGTACACCGATTTACTGGTCATTGATACCTACGGGGAGATATCCTCTGCCCGAAGGTGTATGGATAAACAGCGAAACGGGGCTACTTACCATAGGGCCGGATGTTGCATTAGGTAAATACTACTTTACTATAAAAGCGGAAAATGCAGTGGGCAGTGATACGCAAGCCTGCAGTCTGGAGGTAAAGATTCGTAACTTCATAGATGAACCTACCCGACCGCCTATGTCGGGAAGATCGGGAGGAACGGATATACCCGGAAGACCGGTTATTTCGGTTTCGGCTGATAACAAATATTCAATGTACACCTCTCAACCTCAGGCTTATTCATTTTCAGGGTCGGAATTTTCCCCCTCATTTGTTTTGCCGGAATTTCATCAAATCGGAGAAGCATGGGATGCTATGTATTGTGTTCCCGGTTCCTTTGCAATAGACAAGGCGGTGTATGAGCGCATACCTCCCAATGCCGTTACAATCCGCTGGGACGATCCCAAGGATGTTTATACCGATGATCGCTGGACGCATAACGGTGCCATGTTTATACGCTGGAACGCCTTTCCGGGCGTCGGAGTCGGTCCCGGCACCCCTAATGCTTTCGGGGTCAGTTATTCCGGAGGGGGCATGGGAACCGAGTTTACAGATTACTCTCCCCGCTGCGACAATTATCATTACGATTCCGCAGCCTATGCCGAGGACCTTGCGGCTAAAAGGCTGAGAGACACTCTGATAAATGGCCTATCGGATATGTGCGATGATCATAATAACAACAGAACTTCAAAAGCTTTATGGATAGACGGTACCGGAATGACGGAGAAGCTGGAATTTTTCCCGAACGGTCAAACAGTCGGTCCGGTTACCTATCTTGAAAGCGGTCCCCTGCTGGATCAAATGTCCGCCAGAAAGATAGGCTTGTTCAAGTTGGAACTGGACGAATTTACCGGCACCATGATTACCGGAAGACATTTTGTCAGGCTGCAGGAAAATCCGGGAGCAAGACTGGCCTTCATTCAGGATGGTGCTACCGTCACATTTGCAGGAAAGGATATAACAACCGCCTACAACCTTACCCTGTTTGATTTCGGCTATTACAAAGGTGCCTTCAACAGAGAGGAAATTTTAGCTTCGGCCGGTCCTGACGGTGAACACTTCACTTTTGCATTTGCCTATCACGGTGAACTGCCGGGCATGGCGGAATTCAGCATCGCTACCGGTATGACTGAAGGCACAAAGGTAAACATTTATAAATATGATCCCGAAACAGGTATATTTACATTGATAGCAGGCGATGTCACTGTAGGTCGGGACGGTATTGTAACCTATAGAAACAATACAATGTCGGAATATCTGATAACCACCAAAACTCTCGAAGATGCAAAGATATCGGATGTTGCGGATATGCAAAGCCCTGAAGGAGTAAATATCTGGTTGTTTATAAGTATCGGTCTTGCTGTATTGCTTTGCGCTGCTGCTGTCTTATTGATTGTATTCTACCGAAAACGACCGAAAAAGGCCAAATGACGGTTTTTTACACAACTTTTGGTCAACAGTCATAGAATATCATAGGAAAACGCACCTTTGTCCTGGCAGACAAAAGTGCGTTTTTTGTTGGCGGAGGAGGTGGGATTCGAACCCACGTGTCCTCTCGGACAACTCGATTTCGAGTCGAGCTCGTTATGACCACTTCGATACTCCTCCCCTCGCCTTATATATATTACTTAAATAAATCATTTAAATCAATAGTTTAAGTAAGGAGTGTTTCGGTTTTTTAGTTGTAGAAATTTTGAATGATAATTATATCTGTGTGGATACATTGTTATCTCTCGTAGCAAGTTACCGGCAAGCTAAATTACGTCTAATTTAAAATATTCAGTTTAGATAAGCATACTGAATACTTAACTCAGGAGAAACATCAACGCAAACAATGCTTTACACTGTGCTGAAATTTCTTGCACCCGAGATTATAATAAATCTATAATAAAAAGAAGGATAGGAGGTGACGGCTGTGTCCACTACAAATATCAATATCAGAGTAGATTCTTCTCTAAAAAAGGAGGCCGAAGATTTGTTCAGGGACTTAGGTCTGAATATGTCCACCGCCATAACAATATTCCTAAGGAGTGCAGTCAGTTATAACGGCATTCCTTTCGAAGTCAGACGCTTAGGTCCGAACCCTGAAACTGAAGCAGCCTTGGCGGAGTACGAGGAGATGAAGAAGAATCCCGGCAACTATAAACGCTACAATTCCTTTAAGGAAGCTATGGACGAGGTACTCTCCGATGCTTAAAGCGGTTCTGTCAAATCAATTCAAAAAAGATCTGAAGCAAGCAAAAAACGCGGTTTCAAACTCGAAAAACTTAACAAAGTTGTTAATATGCTTGCCCGCCAGGAACCACTACCGGTAAAGCACCGTGACCACAACCTGACCGGAAAATATCGCAATTTCCGTAAATGTTATGTAGAACCTGATTGGCTCTTAATTTACCGAATTGAAAATTCGGAACTCGAACTGTTTCTGTTTCGTACCGGCACACATTCGGACCTGTTTTAAAGCCACATTACTATAGCAAGGACGGATAAACAATAGCAAATTGGAAAGACTATAAAAATATGTAAAAGAAATCAAACAAGAAATCGGAAAAGATATAGAGGAAGTTGAGGCCGTTTCCCGCATTCCTCGGTTGCAAGAATTGAATTCGGTTCCGAACTTGTTAATCACTTCTGTGTCTATTTTTTCTTTGACATTGAATCGCTGTTTAGGTACAATATGGAGCATGGGCACTCATAGCTCAGCAGGATAGAGCGTCGGTTTCCTAAACCGCAGGCCGGAGGTTCGAATCCTCTTGAGTGCACCAGTTTTTATAGGAGGCAACATAAATGGTTAGAAAAACTGCATACACCACTGTTATCAGGAGGCTGGACCCGTTGGGAAGGATAGTACTGCCTAAAAAATACAGAAAGAAATGTGAAATGAATGTCAAAGATGACGTCGAAATGTATCTTGAAGGTTCCGCTATATGCGTTAAGAAATATAATACCCGTTGCAAATTATGTGGAGAAACCGATAACCTGATAGTATTCAAAGGAGCAAACCTCTGCCCTGCTTGTGTTACGGGAATAAAGAGACTTAATTTCTGATGTTAAAAAAAATGATGAAAGAGGCTTTGGAGCAAGCGTCCAAGGCTTTGGAACATGACGATGTACCGGTCGGTGCTGTTATAGTAAAAGACGGAAATATAGTTGCAAAAGCTCACAACAGAAGGTTTTGCGATAAAGATTCCACTGCACATGCGGAGATTTTGGCGATAAGTCAGGCGTGTGCTTTTTTTAATACGCAGTTTCTTGACGGTTGTGACATCTATGTCACCTGCGAACCCTGCATAATGTGTGCGGGAGCAATAATACAGTCAAGAATCAAGAACCTGTATTTCGGCGCCTATGATAAGAAGGCCGGATGTGCAGGCTCGGTACTCAATGTCTTTGATACCGCTTTTAACCATAAGGTGTCGGTAACCGGCGGAATTATGGAAGCCGATTGTTCGGAATTATTGAATATCTTTTTTAAAAATAAGAGAATAAAGACAAATGAATAAGTCAACACAGCACATCATTTGATTTCATGCTTTATGCTACTTACAGTTGCATAAATGTATACTAAAGTATATTGAACTCTCTCTTTGTATATCGTATTATTGACATATGGAGGTATTGATATGCTTGGTAATAAAATTCATGAATTGCGAAAAAAACACAGTCTTACACAGGAGGCATTTGCTTCACTGATTAATGTAAGCAGACAGGCTGTACAGAAATGGGAAAGAGGCATATCTTTACCGGACTGTGATAAACTCATATCCATAAGCAGGGTTTTTAATGTATCGGTGGACTACATTCTGGATCTGGAAACGCGAGATCCGCATCAGGAGTTCCGTGTAAAAAAAGAGATTCAACCCAGTTACCAGGCTTTGCACTGGTGGGAAGTATATTCTACACAACTTTCAATAGAATACAAGCAATGTCTTGACGAAGGCAAAGATATTACCAAGTTGAAAACTCTTATGGAAAGCATCCAGGCTTTGGAGACATCCACTTATAAAGAGCAACTGGCGGACACGTTGCATAATATGATTCTGAATACTCCCTATGCACCGGATTATCCGTATAATGAGCCCGATGAGCTTAATTTGATTTATCCTTTAACCAAACATGATTTCCACTATCCTTTCGGTAAACTTTCAACGAATGTTTTGAAAAGTAAAATTAAAGGAGCGTGGATGGGCCGCATTTGCGGGTGTCTGCTGGGCAAAACTGTGGAAGGTATCCGCACGGAGGAGCTTATTCCGCTGCTTAAAGAAACGGGTAATTACCCCATGCACAGATACATACTCAAGTCGGATATGAGTGAAGAAATTTATTCGAAATACAAGTATAACTTAAGAAACAGATGTTATGCCGATGCAATTGAATATGCTCCTTCGGATGACGATACCAACTATACGGTACTCTCCTCCGTTATCGTAGATAAATTCACCGACCGGTTTACTTCATATGATGTAGCAAAAACCTGGCTGGAAAAACAGCCGAAGAGTGCTTATTGCACAGCCGAAAGAGTAGCTTTTCTGAACATAGCAAAGGGATATCTGCCTCCGGAAACGGCAATTTACAAGAATCCTTTCAGAGAATGGATAGGTGCTCAGATAAGGGTTGACTACTACGGGTATATCAATCCCGGAGATCCTAAAAAAGCGGCACACATGGCTTGGAAAGATGCAAGAGTTTCTCATATCAAGAACGGTATATACTCCTCAATGCTGATAGCTGCAATTATTGCCGCAGCGGCTTGTTGCAATAATGTAAAGGATGCTATTAATTACGGACTTTACCAGATACCACAGACATCCAGACTGTATAAAGCTGTCATGAAGATATTGAAGCAATATGAATCGGGAATGACTTGCGAGAAGTGTTTTGAATCCATACATGAAGAATATGATGAACATTCGGGACATCATTGGTGTCATGCCATTTCCAATACCTGCATAGTAATAGCTTCGCTCCTGTACGGTAACAATGATTATGCCAAATCAATATGCTTGGCGGTACAGACAGGGTTTGATACCGACTGTAATGCCGCTACGGTAGGTTCCGTTATAGGTATGCTCAAAGGAATAGAGTATATACCCGATTATTGGACCGCTCCGATAAAAAATAAACTGGAGACCTCCATTTTCGGTATCGGTATTGTTGATACAGACTACCTGGCGGATATAACATATAAGCATGTGATGAGCTACTCCGATATTTATAAATAGCGGTAAAAATATAAACCAGATATAAAAAAGTATTTCTTATTGCCGATTTAATATTGTTCATGATAAAATTATGTTGTATAGCAGATATATAATGTAATACAGTTATTATTTCAAAAAATTAAAAGAGAAATACAAAGGGGGTAGTAAAATGTTCTGTCCGAAATGTGGTACAAATAATGGTGATAACACGAGATTCTGTTTTAATTGCGG
>JAKJBR010000032.1:0-14447 GCA_022706885.1 Bacillota bacterium | reverse complement strand
ATTGAGGTTATAAAGACATTTCCCGAAGGAAAAGCCAAAGCTATATGTCTGTCATACGATCCGCATAACGATACGGCAAGACACTTATATGCTTCCTACGGATTTATCGAGACGGGCGTGATAAACGATTTGGGCGAAGTGGTGGCCAGATTACCTATAACTGTCTAATCAATTAATTATTAAATCAATATATTGATGAATCAATAAATATATGACCTCATATCTATTGGTTTTCACCTTGATTTTATGATATATTTTTACAAGACGGAAAAGGATAGGTTTCGATGAGAAGAATAAAACTTGACACATTGATATTCGTTGTATTTATAACAGTTTTCGGGTTGCTGAATCTGTTAAATCCCGACAAGAGTGAAATATCTTTACAGGAAAACCGTACCCTTGCAAAGAAACCTGTATTCTCTTTCCAATCAGTATTTGACAAGAGTTATGCCTCCGGCTGGAATGACTATTATTCCGACACTCTGCTCTTAAGAGAAAATATGATACAGGCAAATGTGAAAATTAAAAAGAACTTCGGCATAGGGAAAAACCGTGTTTCCATATCGGTTATAGGAACGGAACCCGCTCCGACAAAGACACCCAAGCCTACGCAGACACCTGTGGCATCGGTTTCTCCCGTTCCGACTGAAACGCAACCACATAATCCAGCATCAACCGATGAACCTTCAGTTACGGCATCCCCGTCCCCCGCACCTGCGGAAGAGGAACCTACCGGATCCGGTGCCGCAACAGGTATGTATATTACCATCGGTGATGAAACATTCAAGCTGGATTCTTATTCGGAAGAGGCATATGATAACTATGCGAATTACATAAATAAAATAAAGAAGATGGCCGGACCGGATATTGAAGTATACAGTATGCTTGCACCGTCCCGCTCCACCTATCTTGCATTAACAAAATATGATTTCTTAAGTTCCCGTGCTGCAAATGTCGAACAGATAAACAGCAAGATTGATAAGTCCGTAAAAAATGTAAATGTATTGCGGTCCATGGTCGAGCATGTTGATGAATACATATATTACCGTACGGATCATCACTGGACACACCTGGGTGCTTATTACGGCTATACGGAACTTATGAAGGCAAGAAACAGGCAATCGGAAATAATTCCTTTAAGCAACTACAGTGAAAAACTTGTTGTGGAAGGTTATCTCGGGTTTTACAATAAACCCTATCTTACACAGGCCGATTATGATAATCCCGATACCATAATCGCATACTATCCGATAGTAGATTACAAATACATTTACAACAGTCAGGATGTTTCAATTGAAAAGAGACTTATAAACAAAGAAAGGGTCAAACCCGACAAAGATTACTACCTGCTGTTTTCCGACGGGGGTTTCGGAACATACAGCGAAATAACCACATCGTCCGACTCCGATCTTAAGTGTATGGTTATAAAAGACTCTTTCGGAGATTCTTTAATATCCTTCCTGTTACCTCACTACAAGACTATATATGTAGTGGATTCCCGTACATACAACAAGGCATACTGCGGCAACATGAATATAATAGACTTTGCCAAATCCAAAAATGTGGATGAAATAATAGTTAATTACTGGATTACCGAAATCACATACATGGATGATTTCATGCAAAAAGCATATGCTACTTTAGAGTAACTTACTAAAGCATACCGGTTACGTTTTTAAGAAGTTTATCCCTCTCCTTATAATCCGGCATATATTTCTTTACAAGGTCATAAAAAGGCTTCTGATGGTGCCGGTGCCGCAAATGACACAGTTCATGCACTATCACATAATCCACAGCTCTTTCCGGATACAAGATAAGTCTGTATGAATAACATATTCCGCCTTTTTGAGTGCAGCTTCCGAAGCGCTTTTCCGAGGATGTTATTTTAATATATGCAGGATACAGTCCCGTTATTTCCGAATAATACTTTGTTCTTTCGGTGAGCACCTGCTTAGCCTGCTTCTTTAACTTCTTAATCTGTTCGCTTGTTAGGTTTTTCACTGAAGGCTGATTTTTTCTAATTTCTATTTGCCTGTCTATCCATTTTTTATGATCGGATACAAATTTATCAATAACTTTTTTTGAACACAAAAAAGGTGCCCGTACTATAACGGTACAATCCTGTGAGATTCTTAATGATATAGTTCTTCTCTTTGAACGAATCAAAGTATAGTCGTGCATACGCAAAACACAATTATAGTAAACTAAGTATGTTACATTCCGGCTACTTAACGAATTTAAAGATAGCCAGAATCACGCCTACCACACTGTACAGCCAAACCAAATATCCGACTATATTCATAACGGTATTTACGACGGGAATCCCGCGTAAGAGCCATTGAATCAGTCCTACAATAACCGATAAAACTACATAAAGCAAAATTGCTATTACCAAAGTGCTGAGTTTTTTCTTCTTAACATTTTTATTCAGCGGAAATAGTGCGTCCATATATGTCTCCTTCTATTTGTGATACTTACACTTTATCATACAGAGCCGTTAAAAACAATGCGGTTCGTTGAATATATGCAAAAATTTATTGCCTTCTCCATCACTCGATTATATAATAAAACGAAACTGTTAGGAGAGCGACATGACTTTTTTGGAACTGCTGCTTATAGCGGTAGGACTTTCTATGGATGCTTTTGCGGTAGCTATATGTAAAGGTCTTTCACTTAAGAAAGTAACCCGGAAAGATGCCTTGATTGTGGGGCTGTATTTCGGTATATTTCAGGCTGCTATGCCTCTGGCAGGCTTTCTTATAGGATCGGTTTTTGCAGGAATTATAGATAAATGGGACCATTGGGTTGCTTTTACTCTTTTGGCAATCATAGGTATTAAAATGATTATAGAAAGCAAAAAGAAAGGCTCCTGCCAGTCTTCGGAAGACAACAGTCAATCTTTAAGTTTTAAGCAAATGCTCCCTTTGGCAATAGGCACTTCCATTGATGCCCTTGCTGCCGGTGTGTCTTTCGCCTTGTTATCCATAAAAATCATACCCGCTGTCGGCTTTATCGGAGCGGTTACACTTATCTTATCTTCTGCAGGGGTATATATAGGCAGCATTTTCGGGTGCAGATTCAAGTCCGGTGCGGAAATAACGGGAGGCATAATACTGATTCTGACAGGCCTTAAGATACTGCTCAGCCACCTCGGAGTTATATCCTTTTAGGTTTAACTATTCTGAAATTTCAGTCTTATCCGGTAACAAAACAATGTACAAATACTATGCACATTGTTGTATGCGTATTTTAAGACAATACCGTTTGAAAATCCGAAAGGTATTACATAAAATTCATGAATGCGTCGAAGTTCATGCCCCTTACTTTATCCTGTATGGTAACCATGTCGTATATCCACAGTATACCGCAAAGTCCTCCGGTCAATAACTTCAAAATTCCCATTCCGATATCGTTCATGAGGAACCTGTCTACACCCAACTGTCCGATAAATATCGAGACCAACAGGTATGTAGTAGGATCCTTCATCTGAATGAACATCAAACGTTGGATTTGCTCATCGGTCATGGAGTCCAATTTTTCTTTCACGGCATACAGTTTCTCAGCCGGAAAAAACTTCTGATTAGTCATAAAATAGATATCTGCTTTTGCGCTCATGTTTCTCTCTCCTTTATATTAAACATTTAATACTCTGATGTGTTCTGTCTGATTCAAATGCCGCCTCAATAATCTTCATTACTCTTCTTAGTTCTTCATGCTTAACAATTAAATCTTCTTTTCCGTTAAGATGAGCAATTACATTTATATAGTAGTCACTCCATTGGCTCTCCACTTTCGGAAGTGCAAGTTCCTCCAGTGTTTCTTTAGGACGCGGTGCCATGGTTCTGGTAGGGCCTCCTACCGTCTGTACTACTTCCGGTTCCCACTCCATTACAATCTCGCTGGCTTTTGTTATTTTACCCTCACATTCCCAGTTTTTTACTATTACCGAGCCGTGATCGGCATTAACATACCATCTGGGCATTTTTTCCAGACAGTAAGTACCTACTTCGATTTGTGCGGATAAACCTGATTCAAACCTTAATAACAGTTTAAAATAGTCGTCTACTTCGGGTGTTTTGATACTGAAAAGCTGGCAGTATACTTCCGTGACTTTTTCATTGATCATGCACAGAATCTGATCTATAAGATGAACACCCCAGTCAAAGAGCATTCCGCCACCGGCTACTTTGTATGCTCTCCATCCGTGCATAACTCCGTTTTGACCGTGTACTCTTGACTCTATTGTATAAGGTTTACCGATAAGATTGTCCTCAAGAACTCTCTTTATCGTCTTATAATCCCTGTCCCATCTTCTGTTCTGATGAACGGTAAACAGAACATTATTCTTCTTTGATGCAGCTATCATGTCATCCAATTCCACCAGACTCATCGCTACCGGTTTTTCACATACTACATGCTTTTTGGCATTCATTGCCATAACGGAATAGTATTTATGGAAGTTGTTGGGTGTAGCCACAAGAACTATGGAAAAATCACCGTATTTCAGGAAATCATCCACATTATCATATATTTTTAATCCGTTTTGTTCCGCTACCTTAAGTCTCTCTGAATCAATATCAAAGGCGCTTGTCACTGTCAAACCGGGCACTTTGACAGAATTTTTATGATGCCATGAAGCCATTCCGCCATATCCGATTATGCCTATTTTATATTCCATACTATACCTCCATCCACTTCATATTATTACTTATAGCAAGTCCTGTCAACATCAAAAACCTGTAATAACTGTGAATATTCCACAGCCAGAAAATCTATATCGCACATAATAAAATTATTCCCTTTTATAACCTTTGCACAAGATATCCCGACAAGCCCGCATCCGTATCCCAAATCAAAACGATATCTTCTTTTTTGATATCACATTTATCTAACATAAAAAGAGTGCCTTTATCAGCACTCTTATATGAAAACAATTTATCCGATGTTTTGAAAGTCAACTCAAAGCCGAATACCTTCTCACATATCTCCAATTGAATACCTCAATTTTATTGTGCAGGTTTCACGTATGTTCCGTCATCAGGAACAAGCTTATACTCATCCTTGGAAGCACCGGGCGTACGGAAAATAATGATATAGTATTTGCCGCCGTCAACAAATCCGTTTTCAGGAGTTATAACATCTCTGCCGACTTTGAAACCGCCAAAGAATACACTTAAAACATTAGGCTGCTTTTTATCGATATCCATCGTTATTTCCAACACTTCACCGGGTTTAACATCCAACCATGTTTGCTGAATTTTTACTTTCCTAATCCACTTGAGCGTAACTGTGTTAGGAGTTGTATTGGTGATAGTGTATGTGGCTGTTTCCGGCTCTGCACATCCCGCAAGTGAAAGACATAACCCTGTCAACAGTACCAATACCATAACCAAAGAAAGAATTCTTTTTAATTTCATTATATATAACCCCCTTTTTTTAATATGTTTTTTAAGACTCCACCTATTGTATTTTATCATTTATTCCCGTCTCTTACTATATGAAAAATATGACATTCGTTGTGTTTAAATAACATTGCTTCTAATAACACTAAGTTTGTTTATGCAGATATATCCATTTTATATGCATATAACTCATTGAATTTGTTCATTTCTGAATATTTATGCAATATTTCGGTATTCACTGTATTATCTGTCACAAAATGTCACATTTCTCACTCTTCCGGTACTGATTTAACTTCACCGAAACCTTTAGGCAACCTTGACAACAGCACAAATCCTATTATAAACAGCAGGATCAAAGATAAGATACCGTATCTGGAATGTCCGGTTATTATACCGAACAAGCCCATGAGCAGAGGTCCCATTATGTCCGCCAGTTTGCCGAATATGTCGAAGAAACCGAAGTACTCGTTGGATTCTTCTTTGGGAATAATCCTGCCGAAAAAGCCTCTTGACAGTGACTGTATACCCCCTTGTGCCATTCCTACTACGGCCGCCAGTACCCAGAACTGCCACTCACTCTTAAGGAAGAATCCGAAGATTGCCACAAACATATATATTCCTATAAATATCTTTATAATCTTGAGTGTTCCGTATTTTGTTCCCAGAATGCCGGCTATAATCGCACACGGGAAAGCTATGAACTGAGTGAGCAATAAAGCAAGCACCATGGACACCGAATCCAACCCCAATTCCGTACCGTATATGGTAGCCATCGTAATAATCGTATATACTCCGTCAATGTAGAAGAAATATGCAAGTATAAATATAAAAATATCTTTCTTCTTTTTAATATTCCTGAATGTGTTTGCTATTCTTAAGAATGCACCTTTTACTATACCTTTCTGTTTTTCGATATAATGTACCTGATGTACATTCTTGAATAAAGGTATCGTAAACAGCAACCACCACAATGCCGTTATTATGAATGCTACCTGCATGGAAGAAGTGTCATCCAATCCGAAAGGCTGAAAGATATAAACCACAAGACATAATATAAAAGGAATACAACTGCCTATATATCCGTATGCATAACCGTTGGATGAGACTCTGTCCATTCTGTCATCGGTTGTCACATCGGTAAGCATGGAGTCATAGAACACATTGGTTGCCGAATAACCTATTCTTGCAACAACATATATTATCAGGAAGGAAAGCCATGTATTCATAAATGCCATTGCGAAAGCTCCCAACAGACCTACCGACAATGCTGCTGCGAACATTTTCTTCTTCATACCCTTGTAGTCCGCTATTGCACCTAAAACAGGTGAAAGCAATGCAAGTATTAAAATTGCCACTGAATTTGCACTTCCCCATAGTGCTGTTGCCTCATTGGATTCAATGGTACTTGTATTGGCTACCATTGCGGCAAAATAAATGGGCACAAGAGCTGTTGTCAGCATTGTAAATGCTGAATTAGCCACATCGTACAGCACCCAGCTCCATTCGGTCTTGTTCATTTTATTCTTCATTATTAAATTCCCCCGTTTGTACCTGTTGATGCTATTTTACACTAACTGACTTTATTTTGCACGCAATTTTCATCAAATGAAGAATTTATTTTGTCAACATTCCTATAACCGCCATACCATATGTGTCCGCATTTATTACATTTGGCAATTCTGATGATATAAACAGGCCGGGCATCCTTTTGAAATGCGATATACTTCAGAATATTCATGAATATTCTGCTGTTAAATACTCTGCTGTAAGCGGTTATATGCATGTGCCCGCATTTAGGACATACCGACATAACATCATCACAGTATTTATTCATAACCCGGTAATCTTTATTGATAATGTACTCGTTGTACCTCGTCAGCAAAAACAAAATGCTGATTGCATAACCCGCTGCCGACAGTGCAAAGGAAAAAGCCGAAGTTATATAGGAAGACAATATAAGCCAGTATATAACTGTGCCTGCTATCAATGAGATAATATATATAGCCATATTTATTCTTGCATTATCCGTATTGTTCATATCATGTACCGCCTTTCCCGGGATATATACATAATAACAACAGATATGTACTATAATACGGACTTATATCGCATTTTTTAGCTTAATATATAGCAAAACAGCTTGTCAAAAAGCTGTTTTATCTGAATTATTTACTATTAAAGATTGATTACAAATTTAAACTAAATCTTCTTACTGTGCTTCAAAAGCCAGTCTTCCGCCTGCTTACACCACAATCCCTTATTTGCATCACAAATTTTTGCCAGTTCAGGATATCCTTTTTCTTTAAATTCGCTGATAGCGGTAAGAGGCATACTTATTCCGGTATAGATAAGTTTTTTTCCTCCCGGTATATCGGGAAGATTTAATGTGGTTTCCGCAGCGGAATCCAATCCGCCTATATGTGTAACCATAGCTGCAGGATTGAGCTTACCCTCTTCAAACATGGTTATACATTCCTTCATATCTTCAGTATTTCCGCCACTTGTTCCCACTACATGAGTAGAGTTATAATGCACATTATAGAAGTTGAAAGATGCCGAAAAAGTGGTATCCGACGGTCCTGCAAAGAAATTTAGACATCCGTCATAGCCTAAAATCCTGTCCCCCTGCTCCACTACGGGTTTTACGGGAGCAAACACGAATACATCGTCATATCCTTTATTATCGGAAAGTTCCATAAGTGCTCTAACGGGATCTTCTGCTTTTCCGGTATTGAGATATACAAGTTTGATACCGTGTTCGGCGGCCCATTCGGGAGAAAATATCTCGGCCGCTCTTGCCAGTCTGGCATCATCTATATCGGTAACAACCAAAAGTGAAGGTTTCTTTTTCTGATTAACGGCATAATCTATTGCACCCAAACCCATCGGTCCGGCTCCTGCCAGTATTGCCATTTTCCCGCCTTCTTTTATGCCCATTGTGTGCTCATAATTGACTCTGTTTGTGTGATACATTGCGGCAAAAGCACCGGCTATGCAGGAGTAAGGTTCCGCCAATGAACCTTGGTAATAGGAATCTCCGTTATACTCCAGCAGGCAATCCATTTCCATAACCTCTTTGGCTACTATCATATTCTGTATCGTTCCGCCGGTGTATCTGAATGAATAACCCGGAGCCGCATATATATTGGAAGGATGATTAAGGCTGGTCTGCATTGTAAAAAGCTGTCCCTTTTCATATCTGCCTTTATATTTCTTGCCCACTTCCAGTATCTCTCCGCACATCTCATGCCCTATTATTACGGGGTTCTTTGCGATATCTTTCGGTACTCTTTTATGTCCGGCTCCCTGTATGGCGGCTTTATATGATGACATACATATACTGTCGGTTATAACTCTTGCCAATATCTCATCCTCTTTTATTCGGGGCAGTTCAAATTCGTCCAAACGAAGATCATTCACTCCGTATAATCTTAATCCTTTTGTCTTCATACTATCTGTGGCTCCTTTCTTCCTGTTTAATAACCCTGAGCTTCAAGATTTTATCAAGATTCTCCAATGCTTCTCCGGTACCTAAAACAACGCAGGATATGGGATCGTCGGAAATGGTAACCTCCAGACCGGTCTTAATGGAAAGTAAGGTATCCAGTCCGTATATAAGGCTGCCGCCACCGGTCAATACTATACCTCTGTCACCTATGTCCGCAGATAATTCCGGAGGCGTCTTTTCCAGCACATTCTTAACTCCGTCAACAATTTGCTGGACCACCTCATCAAAGGCCTCCATAAGTTCCGAAGAAGTTATTTCGATGGTTCTGGGCAATCCCAAAACCAGATTCCTGCCTCTGACCTGCATTGAGACCTCTTCTTTTCTGGGATATACACAACCGATGCGTATTTTCATTTCCTCGGCCATTCTCTCACCTATCTGAAGGCTGTATTTTCTTCTCATAAACCTGATAATGGCTTCATCAAATGTATCCCCCGCTATTTTTATGGATTTGCTTTTAACAATTCCGCAAAGAGAAATAACCGCAATATCCGTTGTTCCGCCGCCGACATCCACCACCATACTTCCGTATGCCTTGGTTATATCCAGTCCGGCTCCTATTGCGGCTGCAATGGGTTCTTCGATAATATACACTTCTTTTGCACCGACTTTGTCGGCCGCATCCATAACCGCTCTTCTTTCAACCTCGGTTATCCCGCTGGGTACACATATCATTATGCGCGGTTTGTAGAGCAGAAGCTTCTTGCCGCAAACCTTCTTAATAAAGTACTTGAGCATTTCCTCCGTGGCTTCATAATCGGATATGACACCGTCACGAAGCGGTCTTATCGCCTCAATATTGGCTGGAGTTCTGCCTATCATAAGGCATGCATCCTCACCTACAGCCTTGACTTTTCCGTCTTCATCTCTTGATACGACGGAAGGTTCACGTAAAACCACACCTTTTCCTTTAACATATATAAGTACCGAAGAAGTACCGAGATCTATTCCAATATCCAGTCCCAAACCATTGCTCCTTACATATTATTTATTATAATTATATACTATAAATCATATAATAAAAAACTATATTTATTTAATTTGCGGTAACTTCCGTCCATGCTTTGTTGTACATAACAGTAGCTTGTGCATTATACTCAAAAACTTCGCAATTTGACAGCATATCTTCAGTCGGGAATGCAGCTAGATTATTTCTCCAGTCCTCATCAAGCAGTTCAATTGCGGTTTTTGAAGTAATGGAATAACCGGTTTCATTTGCGTTCATGACCATTATATCATCTCTTAACATGAAGTTTATGAATTTTTCCGCTGCCGATACATTCTTTGCATTCTTTGGTATTACCATACTGTCCACCCATCTGTTACTTCCTTCTTTTGGTATAACATATGCAAGGTCTTTATTCATACTCATGGCATCCACCGCTTCACCCGACCATACCACCGCCAACGCACCTTCGCCTTGTATCATCTTATCTTTTACTTCGTCTACAAGATAGCCCAATACCAACGGCTTTTGTGCAATTAAAAGATCCTTTGCCTGATCTACCTGCTTCTGGTCGGTAGTGTTCTGCGAGTAACCCAATCTTATAAGGGCTACCATCATGGAGTCCCTTTGACTGTCCTGCATAAATATTTTTTGCGAATATTTTTCATTCCACAGTATATCCCAACTGTCTACAGTATCGCTTACCATGGTTTTGTTGTACAATATTCCGACAGTTCCCCAAAGATAGGGAACGGAGTATTCGTTATTCGGATCAAACGAAAGATTCTTGTGTACATCGGCTATATTCGAATAGTTAGGTACATTGTCCATATTAATTTTTTGGAGCATATCCTCTTCAATCATTCTTTGTATCATATAATCGGACGGGAAGATAACGTCATATGACACCCTGCCCTTGGAAAGCTTTACATACATATCCTCATTTGTTACGAATGTATTGTAGTTAACCTTAATACCGGTTTCTTCCTCAAACATGTCTAAAACTTCCATGTCGATGTATTCGCCCCAGTTGTAAACATTCAATACTTCTCTATCCTTTGCGCATCCTGCAAAAGATAACACCATTATCACAGATAACAGAATAACCAATGCTTTTTTCATTTTCCTTCATCTCTCCTATACTTTATTATTTGTTTTCGTTTATTCAACAACGCGTCTTTGTTCCTGGCTGTATGCTTTTTGGACGAAAGCTCACGTTTGTTTACAATAAGAAGTAACGCCATTACCGTTACGAAAAGTAATGCCGAAACGGCATTTATCTTGGGATTAACCCCTTTTCTTGCCATGGAGAATACTATCATGGAAAGGTTCTCCACATGTCCCCCGGTTGTGAAGTAGCTTATAACAAAGTCATCCACACTCAATGTAAAAGATAACAGAAATCCCGTAACTATACCCGGCATGAGCTGAGGTATTACGGTTTTTCTCAGAGCATAAAACGGTTTGGCACCGAGATCCTGTGCAGCTTCATAAACCGACATATCCAACTGATACAGTTTGGGTAATACCGAGATTATTACATAAGGCGTACAGAATGTTATATGTGCCAGCAGCATGGACACAAACCCCAATTCAATACCGATAAATGCAAACAGCATCATCAGAGAAACACCCGTCACTATATCGGGATTCAGGACGGGAATATATGTTATTGTCCTTATTGTTTCAAAGGTTTTTTTCTTCATTTTCATTATGCCGATAGCGGCAAAAGTGCCTAAAACAGTGGCAACAACCGAAGCTATAAGAGCTATAAGAAGAGTGTTCTCCAAAGCGCTCAGTATCTTACTGTCGGTAAACAGCTGTTGGTACCATGTTAAAGAAAAGCCCTGCCATACCGCACGTGACTTGGACGCATTGAATGAATATACTATCAGAACGATAATAGGAGCATACAGAAACAGCAGTATCAGGAAAATATATAATCTCTGGAACAGTTTCTTCATAACAGGCCTCCCGCTCCCACCGACTCATCCCCGTATTTATTTATAAATATCATGGAGATGAATATCAGAAGCATAAGAAGCAGTGATAATGCAGAACCCAATCCCCAGTCACCGGTAATGGTAAACTGCTGCTCAATTATATTACCTATAAGTGTAATTTTACCTCCGCTCAGCAATCGGGATATAACAAAAGTGGACAAAGCCGGCATAAAAGTCATTGTGATACCCGAAACAACCCCGGGCATACTTAACGGAAATATTATGCGCAGGAAAACCCTTGCACCGTTGGCACCTAAATCTTTTGCCGCTTCTACTACACTCTTATCAATCTTTACTAAAACGGAATATATAGGCAGAATCATAAAAGGCAGAAAGTTATATACCATGCCCAATATTACGGCAAAATTGTTATACATAAGCTGAACCTGCCCCAAGCCTATAGATGCCAGGAATCTGTTTATGAGACCTTCATTTTCCAACAGTGACAGCCAGGAGTATGTTCTCAACAGAAAGTTCATCCACATAGGTAACACTATCAGTATAAGCATTGTGTTCTTTTGGGAAAAATCTTTACTTGCAAGTATCATAGCTGCAGGATATCCCATTACAAAGCATACCAAAGTAGCTATCAGTGACATATAAAAGGATCTTCCTATTACTTTCAGATACAAAGGCTGGAATATCGCCTTTACATGCTCCAATGTAAAGAGTGTCTTTCCGGAGGTATTATCTGTAAAGGCATAGAAAAATATTAAAAAAAGCGGAACGACGATAAAGATTGTCATCCAGATAAGATAAGGAAAAGAAAACCGTCTTTTACTCATACCTCCACCGCCGTTTCCGCAGACGGAATCTCCAACGGTTCATGTTTCATAACATGAATATTGTAAGGATCCACAGTTATACCCAACTCATCACCGATATTCTGAGGTATCGTTGAATGAACTTTCCACTCGAAGGTCGGCCCTTCCACCCAAATTTCGTAGTGTACGCCTTTGAAAGTGACCAATGTTACCACTCCTTTAAGTTCGGCTTTGTCGGGAGGAACAAGTATCACGTCCTCCGGTCTCACTACAACATCCACAGCCGCATTTTGTCCGAATCCCGAATCCACACAGTTAAAATCTACACCGTCGATATTTACCAATTTATCTTTAACCATTCTACTGTTGTGGATTATATTGCTTTCTCCTATGAAATACGCTACAAAAGCATTATTGGGCTCGTTATATATATCTACCGGAGTTCCTATCTGCAGTATCTTTCCGTTATTCATTACCACTACGGTATCCGACAAGGTCAATGCCTCTTCCTGATCATGGGTTACATATATGAAGGTAATTCCGACATCTTTATGCATGGTCTTAAGTTCGTCCTGCATATCTTTGCGCAGCTTCAGATCCAAAGCTCCCAAAGGCTCATCCAGAAGCAATACTCTGGGTTTGTTTATAAGGGCGCGTGCTATGGCCACTCTTTGTTGCTGACCGCCGCTTAAGGTGGAGACATCCCTGTCTTCATAACCTTCAAGATTTACTATTTCCAGATACTTTTTCACATCCTTCTGAATGATATCGGGACTGATTTTTCTAATTGTGGGACCGAATGCGACATTCTCGCCCACCGTAAGATGCGGAAATAATGCATATTTCTGAAAAACGGTGTTAAGCGGCCTTTTGTGTGCCGGGACATCATTTATCCTTACACCTTCAAAAAGCACATCACCTTCATCAGGTTGTTCAAACCCGCCGATTATTCTCAATGTGGTGGTTTTACCGCAACCCGAAGGACCCAATAATGTTAAAAACTCACCTTCATTGATGTATAGATTTATACCGTCAATTGCGGTAAAATCTCCGAATCTTTTATAAATGTTTTTAAGTTCGATAATCTTCTTTCCCATGTCTTCTCCCAAGTTATATTTAAAAGCTCGGCGGTGTGGACACCCACAAAACCACTGCTTTCTTATCGGAATTATTACGTATTAAATGTTTAGTATCGGCTTTGAAATAAAAGGACTGTCCTCTTGTCACCGTATATTTCTTGTCATCAATCTCCAGTCTTATTTTACCTTCCAGCACATATCCGAACTCCTCGCCTTCATGCGGGTCGTCCTGATAACTTACTCCGCCCGGTAACAAGGTCATGATGATAGGTTCCATAGCGTTCTTCTGGCAGTCGGGAACTACCCACAAAATCTGCCGCCCTTCGGTTTCATCTTTCTTTGTAACCATATCTTTTTTCTTAAATACAATCTGGCTTGCGTATGTACCGGAAAAGAACTGTGCAAGATTGGTGCCCAATCCTGTGAGCACATCCTGTAATGTAGCAATCGTCGGTGTAATAATATTCCTCTCCAGTTGCGATATATATCCCTTTGAGAGTTCGCTTCTGTCTGCAAGCTCCTGTTGCGTAAGAGAGTTCAATAAACGAAGCTGCTTTATCTTACCGCCTATATCCATCATTACCCGTCCTTTCAACCATACTATACTTAACTTTATGTTAAGTAATACTAAACTCAACTGTTATTATATGACCTTTTCACCAAGTGTCAATAAGATAATGAAAATATTATTTTTAATCGGTATGCCGCATATTGATTTTGCACATACATTGCGCAAAGGATAAAG
>JAKJBR010000031.1:0-14599 GCA_022706885.1 Bacillota bacterium | reverse complement strand
TCCCAACAACAGTAAAGTGCGTATCAGGATGCAGGAGGAAAAGATTGTGATATATACGGAGGAGGAGAAAGATGAAGAATAAAACCTTTATTATCCTGTTTATTATTGCCTCCGTAATGCTTTCATTTCTTACAGGTTGCACATATTTCTATCCGTTGGAAGGCAGATATCATGCCGTACAGCCGGAACTGATTGAGCAAAAAAAGGTGCAATTGGATAGCTTTGAAGTAAGAAAAACCGATGTATATGAGGGCTTTGACTTAGGTGAGGAATCAGGTAGGCGACTGGTATATGTGAACGACCCGAAAAAAACTACTATAGTGAGAAGTGAAATCGAACGGGCCAAGATACTAAAACTGTATGTCAAACCAGATGATTATGTCAAGCAAGGCGATATCTTGGTAGAGTATGTATATGAAGTTAACAAAGATGCGGAATTTCAGGTCAATTGGAATAAAAGAAGAGCGGAAATACGATATGAGAATGCATATATACAATATCAGCAGGGGAGGATTAACGAGCAAACTTTGGAAAATCTTCATAAATCCTATATAGTTGCAAAAAATGCTCTGGACTCGTTTAATGCCATACCGGACAAATATACATTGAGAGCGCCGGTTGACGGCCATATAGCCAAAATAGAAGGAGATACGGTTTCCACTGAGGAAGTGCAGACATTGGCTTTTCATATATGTAATATTGAAGACGGTATCCTGTTGACATACGCCCGAGAACAGAATCAATATGCCGCATATCCCTTTATGTTATGTTTTGAAGGCACCGGAGCGGAATTATATGACGAGCAATCGGACAGGACATATTCCGGTCGTGTCAGCATGAGCAATATGAAGTTTAAAAAAGAGTATGTAGATGATTTGAGTTATTTCAGCGGCGGAGCCTACTTATATCTGGTATTGGAGCTTACCGATAACAAAATTCCCGAAGATGTGAGCTTCTATCAGGAGTTTACCGGTAAATTGATAAGAAGAGAAGCGCACGATGTATTGATTGTATCCAGAAGCGCAGTGGATATGGAAAAGTCAGACGACCCGGAGGAACCGTTTGTATATCAGGTGTATAAGATATTACCGGATAATACGATAGAACGTGTCCGAATTAAGATCGGTGATATCTTCGATGCTTATTATGAAGTTATAGAAGGGTTGGAAGAAGGGGATAAGGTAGTATTAAGATGAGAGAAAAGAGAGCAAACCTTTTTATTACAATTATTATATTATTAATTTTCACAGCTGTTCTTACATCGTGTGCTACCCAAGCGGTTACTTATGAAGTACCGGTTTTTGATATACCGAAAGAAGTTTTTACCACTTTAAAGGTGGAAAAACAGAATATACATGATTACGAAAGAATCAATTTGGATGTTCAGAGTTCAGGCGGAAGCAGAGGCATAGTATTTACCTATTCCGATTTTGAATCGGCAACACTTATTGTGTCCGAACGCGATGCCGTTGTGCAGGAAGGGGATGTTCTTGCTGTCAAAAGCGATAAAGCTTTAGAGTACGATTTGCGGCTTAAACTGGAAGATCTGGAACTGAAACAGTTGTTATATGAGGAACTTTACAGAAAACATCTCAATACCGGTGAGGGATACTATGATATGCAGTTGGCTTTATCGGATATGGAACTTGCACAGTTTAATTATGACAAGACATTGGAAAAATTCGAAACGCTTCAATTTAAGGCACCTTACAGCGGAACGGTTAACAATATTATTTCGACATACAAGAATGAGAAAGATGATTTCAATAATGAATACAAAGTATATACTGTAACATATTATATTACTCCCGATAATTACAGTGTCAGTTTACAGATAACACCTGCCGGATATCCTTATTTTGAAGAGATGGGATATAAGTCCGGTGATACTCTTCAGATATATGATAAAGACGGGAAAATTCATAATATGAGAATCAGCACGATGTTCACCAGAACAACCGGAGCTGTCGGTTCAAAAACAAAAACTGCTTTTGTATACCTTGAGTTTATAAAAGAAGAAGGTGTTGATTACGGCGAACTGATAAAATATGCTCTGTTTTATGATATGACACTGGCGAAATATGATGATGTCATTATAGTACCGATAACATATGTCAGGAAGACATCCGAGGGTAAAGATTTTACCTATATTCTGGAAAACGGCAGAAAGGTACCCCGCACTCTTATAGTCGGTGATAAAGTATTAAACGGCACCGCATACCTTATATTGGACGGATTGTATGAAGGCGACCTTATAATCACCGGTTCGTCATTTGAGTGATTTTGGAAGTTTTTACATATTATTATACTCAATAAATTACGGTAAACAGTTATATCGGGTAGAAATAAAATGCTGAGACTTATATTCAGAAAAATATGGAATAATAAATGGTTGGTCATCTGCCTCATAATTGGCTGTGCATTCGCTATCGCCGTTGTTGCCGCAATTCCCATGTATACTACAGGTTTATATAATCTGCAGTTGTCCGAAGAATTTAAAAAAGAACAGGAGCGATTTGATTCTTTTCCGTTTAAGGCATATTTAAATGCAAGTTTTTTGGGTTTGAAAAAAAGTGAATCGAAAAAAGCGTTCAACGATATCGACACAAGATTTTATGACCGATATGTTGCCAATATACCTGCAAAGAATATATTTGATTATGTAAGCGCAACTACAATTCCATATCCCATTTTTGATTTGCGAAATTATGAAATTAAACAGGATATGATTACCAGAGGAGAAAAACTTTATACAAGGAATCTTACAACAAAATCAAGTTTCACCTTTACTTCCTTCGCAAAGGTGCCGGAAATGATTACTCTTGTCGGAGGACGCATGTACAGTAAAGATACGGAAGAAGGAGTGGTGGAGGCGGTTATTACAAAGAACGCCACTGCAATGAGTCGCATATCTGTAGGTGATACTCTATATGTCTACAATAAAGTGACGGACATCGATTTGCTTGCAAAAATAGTTATTGTCGGAGTAGTGGAGAACACCGATCAATCGGCTGCATTTTATACATTGTCCGACAGAACATTCATGATAGATTACGATAAGATGTTGGAAATGATAGGAAATGAGGAGATAACCTTGCAATCGGCCAATTGGTTTTGCGCTTTTGATTATACAACAGTTAAACTTCGGCACAGTGACAGGATATTAGCCGCCACCAAGGTTTTGGATTCATATGATGCCGACTCAAAGGTTATGCTGTCTTCTTCAAACAGTTATGTTACGCTTTTGGAAAAATACAGTGAAGATGTGAAAGTAATGCAAAGACTGTACATTTTACTGCTGCTGCCTGTAATATTGATGGTCGGCATATATGTTGTAATGATATCCAGGTTGATGATGGAAAGGGAGAAGGCGGAAATTTCCGTTTTAGCAAGCAGAGGTGCAAGCAGAAGTCAGATTTTCTTTATCTATTCGGCACAAGGTATAGTCATCTCCGTTGTTTCATATACTCTGGGAATTTTAATAGCACGATTGTTATGTCGTCTGTTAGGAGCGGCAAACGGATTTATGGAATTTGTAAACAGGACGGCAATTGATGCAACTTTAACTTCTACCGCGTTATTGTATGCAGCAATATGTGCGACAGCATACCTTGTATTAATACTTGTACCGGCATACAGAGCATCAAAATTCACCATTGTACAGTATAAGCAGAATATTACCGAACAATCAAAAAAGTCCTTCTGGCAGATTATATTTTTAGATGTCATTCTTATCGGTATCGCCATATATTTCCTTTACGACTATGAATCGGTGAGGGAATATATACAGTTTGCACAGATTACCTCGGTGGATTTTACTTTATTCGTAGCGGTGACATTTTTTGTGCTGGGTACGGGTTTGTTGTTTATAAGGTTGTTTCCGTATTTGGTGGAATTGATTTTCAGGATTGGAAAGGGGCTCTGGAAACCCGCTTCCTATGCCGCATTTACTCATGTGGCAAGGGGAGGGAATTACAAGCAGTTTATTATGATTTTCCTCATACTGGCAATAGGTATAGGTATATTCAATGCAAATGCGGGAAGAACGCTTAATGAGAATCTGAAAGACAATCTGAAGCATTCCATAGGTGCCGATATATCCTTCGTACCGTCGGTACTTGAATATGATATCTCTTTGGAAGGGTTTCGTTTTGTGGACAACAGAGGAACCGGTATAAGCAAACAGGCCCATAAATACTGTAATTCCGATCTGATTGAGAACTATACCGTTTATTACTATCACAATACCACCCTAAGCCCTTCGAATCAATCGGTAACTTTTATGGGTATTGAACCGGGTGATTTCGGCAGAGTTGTAAAGATAAGAAAAGATTTGAATGAAGGCATACCTTTAAATCACATATTGAACATTTTGACTACATATCCTAAGGGGATAATCATTTCGCGTAGTATTTCACAGCTTTATAACGTTAAAGCAGGACAATATTTCGATTTTACCTACACAAACAGAGCGTTTCGGGAAGTGCAGGAGATTCCCGTGAAAGACGTGCTTGTTGTTGCGGTTGTGGATTATTGGCCTACAATGACGGTAGATAATTTTATTATTATGATGCAGAACAAATACACTTCCATGAAGCATTTTAGGCAGAACGGGAAGGTGCTGGTGGATAAAAAAGAAGGCGTCAGCGATAATGAGGTTCTGGAAGATATGAAAACAAGAATGTCCTATGACGAATCAATAGGCACAAATTCTTTTACCGATTATATGGCAACACAAGCAAAGAGAGGATCGGTTCTGAACGGAATTAACGGAATACTTACATTGGATTTTCTGATATCCATGCTTATATGCTGTATAGGTTTCATTATATTCTGGATTATATCGGTACGACAGAGGGTATTACAGTTCGGCATTCTCCGTGCAATGGGCATGAAGAAACATGAACTGTACAGGATGATATTTTACGAGCAGCTCATGATTTCCTTTGTATCGGTGCTGGCGGGAATATTAATAGGCGGTATTGCAAGCGAGTTATTTGTTCCCTTGTTTGAAAGAATGTCCAATTTCAGCAGTAATTTTCTTCCTTTTTATGCCTACCGGGAGATTGTGGATTACAACAGGGTTTACATTATCACAGGTGCGGCACTGATAATCGGTTTATCGGTAATTTTGAGATTTACATCCAAACTTAAAGTGGATCAGGCACTTAAACTGGGTGAGGACTGATAATATTACCGCTGAACTGACGGTATAAAGTTTTAATTTATCTTTCCGAACAATCAATCCGTTATTTCATTCAATTTAACATTGTCCGTCCCGATATCCGACTTGTATATAAAGAAATCTATGGGCTTGTGAGCGGAGGATGCCAGTAAAACGGAGGTTCCGGTATCATCAATAAAGCATCCTGTATCCAGCTTCAAAGCATCGATAATGCAAGAGTTCAATATGTGATATTGCTTGTCAAGTATATATAAAGTCTGACTGTCAAAGTATCTGGGATAGCCTCTGCTGTCAGAGGTTTTTGCAAAAGCAATGATGTAATTATAGTCGGGATAGAAATATGCAAGAGAACCCCAAGCATCTTCAATCTTAAAATCGGCAACTTTGTTCATCTGTTCAGACGTAAGATTCAATTCATAGAAACCGTCATTATGTTTGTAGCAGTATGCGTTTTCCCAATCGAAATGAGAGTTTCTGTAGTCCGCCCACTTATCCGTCAATAAACGCATATTCTTATACGTAAGAGAGAGCATATACAGTTCATACTCGGCAGGGTTCTCATCATACAGTTTATAGTTTTCATTGTAGGGACCTGTTCTGACATAAAAGAATACATTGTCACCGACAAGCGTAAACATGCAAGCTTCGGGTATTACATCATGACTGATAACCGACTCATATTCCGAATAATCATCCAATTTAACACGATAGAAATTGTTGTCGGTGTTGTACTTAGAGCCCATTTCCTGTCCTGCGTTAATCATTACAAAATAGTAATAGCCGGAATGAAAAAACCCTAAGCATCTTTTTCCTTGCGTCAGCGACACGGTCGCAAAAGTTTTTACAAGTTGACGTTCCGTACCGTCCATATTCATTTTGATAAGATTCCAATCTAAACCGTTCTTTTTTGATCTCTCAACATAATATATGTTATCTTGATAATAACCTAACTGAATAGTTTTTTCGTTTGTGGGAACTATTTGATCAATTTTTCCGAGGTATGCATCACAATTATCATCCATATGGGTACATTCCGCTTTTGTACATAATTTAACAAACTTTGAATTTCCGTATTGCGAATAGAGAATAAAACCGTCAACATAATGATATTTACCGTAGGGGGTATTCAGATAGGAATGCCATACCCGTGCTCCCTGGTGCATGGATGTGTAATACTCATCCGGTAAGGATAAATCCGGTTGCAGTATAACTAAATCCGATTCAACTGTATTTGTCGGTGCCGGAACTATTTGGGCTTCTTTACGGCAGGAGCATAATATAAAGGACAGTATCAGCAAAACAGCTATTGTTAAGTATAGTTTTTTGTTCATAACAGATTCTCCCGTATTTGATAACTTTCGTACTATCCGAACGGATTAGTAAATTCATTTACTATTATACCCTATATTAAGCCTTTTTTGAAGTGCCTTGAGTTAATTTAGTCCACTGAAGTAATGAATCGGTGTATTATTTCTTCTTTTGTTAATTATTTATCTTCTAATTGTTGTATAATGTATGTTGCTGATTAGCGGAGGAGAAATGGACAAAAAAGGCAACAAACTTGGTGAATGGATTAATAATGAGCTTCCGGAAATAGCATCACAACTGGAAGCACTCAATGACGACTATTATTTACGTGAAAACACAATATCTTTGGCGGGGAAAGAGCGGGTAAAGAATATACTGTTTCTTTTACGCTCGGCTCTGTTTCCCGGGGTGTATGAAAAATGCTCCATAAGCAAAGCCAATGTGGATATGCTTATAGGCAACAACTTAAGGGAAGCCGCAATTGAGTTAAGAGAGATTTTAGAGAGTGTATTCAGTTACAAGTGTGACAAGGACTGCGACAATTGCCCGATTAATCTTGATGAAATTATTATTACCTTCCTGGATAAAATGCCAAAAATACGAAGAAAGTTGCAGACCGATATTCATGCCGCATATGTGGGTGATCCCGCAGCTCAGAGTTTTGAGGAGATATTATTAAGCTATCCGTCACTGGAGATGATGAGCATTCACAGAATAGCTCACGAGTTATATAAACTCAAAGTGCCTTTAATTCCCAGAATGATGAACGAGTACGGGCACAGAGTTACCGGCATAGATATTCACCCGGGAGCCAGTATAGGAGAGCATTTCTTCATGGACCACGGTACCGGCATAGTAATAGGAGAGACTACGGAAATAGGCAATAATGTAAAGATATATCAGGGTGTTACTTTAGGTGCAAAAAGTTTTAAGTTGGACGCAAACGGCAATCCCGTTAAAGGTATAAAGCGGCACCCTAAAATAGAAGACAATGTGGTTATATACTCTCATGCAACAATATTGGGCGGGGATACGGTAATAGGACATGATTCGGTAATAGGCGCATCGGTATGGCTGATGGAGTCGGTTGCTCCGTATTCCAAAATTTACTATAACTTAGGGAGTGACAAATAGATTATGGCTGAATTAAGATGGCATCCTTTGATAAAAGACTGGGTAATGGTGGCATCGCACAGACAAAACAGACCGCAGATGCCCAAAAACTGGTGTCCTTTCTGTAAAGGCAGTGAAAAGGTACCGAAAGACTATATTGTCATGAAATATGACAATGATTTTCCCGCACTGTCTCAAAATCCTCCGATTCCCGATAATCTGGCAACGGATTTGTATAAAACCGCACCGTTGTACGGTAAATGTGAAGTTATTCTGTATTCTTCCGATCACTATGCGACATTACCGGAATTGGACAATTTGCATCTGAATGAACTGATAAAACTCTGGAAGCAGCGGTTTATCGAGATATCTTCCGATAAGTTGATAAAGTATGTTTTCATATTCGAAAACAGGGGAGAGGCTGTAGGAGTTACCATGCCGCATCCTCACGGGCAGATTTACGGTTATCCTTTTATACCCAAGAAGTTGGAGCTGGAATTGCAATCTTGCAAAGAACATACCGATAATACCGGCAGATGTCTCATATGCGACATGAACGGAGAAGAAATAAGTTTTGCTCAACGGGTTATATTCCAAAACGACAGTTTCATAGTTTATCTTCCGTTTTTTACCGAATATCCGTACGGTATATATATTTCTTCCAAAAGACATATACAATATATTACTCAATTTACCGAAAAGGAATCATCGGACTTTGCTAAGACTTTAAAGATTGCTGCAGGTACGTTGGACAGTCTTTTCGGATTTACATTCCCGTATATGATGTGTATGCATCAGGCACCGGTAAATACGGGTGAGGACTATGACTATTATCATTTTCATGTGGAGTTTTTCCCTCCGATGAGAGCGAGAGATAAAATAAAGTACAATGCATCCAGCGAGACCGGAGCATGGGCACACTGCAATCCCACTTCCGTGGAGGAGAAAGCGGAAGAGTTGAGAGCGGCATATAGAAGATTTGTAACTGGAAAAGGAAATACAAAAGGTGAATAGTTTATGATAAAAGAAGAGTTGGCAAATATTTTGAATAATGTGTACGGCAGTTCCGAGGAGAGTATCAGATACTTTCAGGCACCCGGAAGAGTTAATTTAATAGGGGAACATATCGATTACAACGGAGGATATGTTTTTCCCGCGGCAATAGATAAAGTATCCACTGTTGCTGTAAGAAAAAGGAAAGATGACATAATAAAACTGTATGCTACCGATTTACGGTATGTAGTGGAAGCGGACATGAATAGTCTTGAACAGTATAAAGACTTGAAATGGGGCAATTATCAGCTCGGAGTCATTGATCAGATTTTAAAGAAAGGCATTAAAGTTAAAGGTGCGGA
Source organism: Bacillota bacterium (assembly GCA_022706885.1). Classification (GTDB taxonomy): domain Bacteria; phylum Bacillota; class Clostridia; order DUPQ01; family DUPQ01; genus DUPQ01. Next base: position 5,638 of record JAKJBR010000031.1, on the reverse strand, counting down.
GTTCATATTTGACGACAAGGTGCCTTTAGGAAGCGGTTTATCCTCATCTGCCGCGATTGAGGTTGTGACTGCATATGCAATGCTGCAACTTTACGGTCATAAAACGGACAAGATGGATATAGCCCTGTTGTGTCAGAAGGCGGAACATGAGTATGTCGGTGTGAAATGCGGTATAATGGACCAGTTTGCTTCGGCAATGGGGTTAAAAGACCATGCCATGCTGCTGGATTGTAATTCATTGGAATATGAGTATATACCTATAAAACTTGACGACTATTCGATAGTTATATCCAACACCAATAAAAAGCGGTCGTTGGGTTCGTCAATGTACAACAAAAGAAGAGCGGAGTGTGAACAGGCGTTGGCCGATATGCAGAAGAAGTTTCCCGACAAGTTGAATTTATGTGATTTTACCTATAAGGAGTTTTTATCCTGTGCAGACGATATTACCGATGCCGATTGCAGAAAGAGAGCGGAGCATGCGGTATGTGAAAATTTACGGGTTTTGGACAGTGTCAAAGCATTAAAGAAAGGCGACATAAGTTCTTTCTGTAAATACCTCAATCTGTCACATATTTCTTTGCGTGACCTTTATGAGGTATCGTGTAAGGAACTGGATGTGCTTGTGGAAAGTGCATGGATGCAGAAAGATGTATTAGGTTCCAGAATGACGGGAGCGGGTTTCGGCGGCTGTACGGTTTCCATAGTCAGGAAGCAGTCGGTAAAGGATTTTATTGAAGATATAGGCAGAGTTTATCAGGAAGTTATCGGATACAACGCATCTTTCTATATCTGCGAAATTTCCGACGGGGTTAAGGAGATATAAATGAGTATTTTAGTAACCGGAGGAGCAGGTTATATAGGCTCGCATATGGTACTGCATTTGTTGGAAAAAGGCTATGAGGTGGTTGTAGCCGATGATTTATCTACAGGCAATAAAGAAGCGGTGCTTGCAAACAAGTTTTATCAGACGGATATTAAAGACGAAAAAGGCATGGCAAAGCTTTTTAAAGAGAATGAGATAGAAGGAATAATACATTTTGCAGCATATTCACTGGTAGGCGAAAGCATGGCACATCCTCTGAAGTATTATGAGAACAATGTGGCCGGGACATTGCAGATACTAAAGTATATGGATATGTACGGTATAAATAATATAGTGTTTTCCTCCAGTGCCGCGGTATACGGGGAAAGCCCTTCTCCCATAAAAGAAACTGCCGACACCTTTCCCACAAACGCATACGGTGAAACCAAACTGGCGGTGGAAAGAATGCTCAAATGGGCTTCAAAAGCTTACGGTATAAATTATGCGGCATTGAGATACTTTAATGCAGCGGGAAGCCACGTAAGCGGCAGGATAGGGGAGAAAAGGGCTGTGGAAACACACCTTATACCCATAGCTCTGGATGTTGCGTTGGGAAAAATAGATAAACTCCTGGTATTCGGAGATGATTATGATACCTTTGACGGAACCTGCATAAGAGACTATATCCATGTCAGCGATCTGGCGACGGCGCATCTTCTGGCATTGGAAAAGATGATAAATGATTCTATTAACTTGGAAAGGAAGAGCGGGAATGCCGGTATTAGCATGATATATAACCTGGGAAGCGAAAAGGGTTTTTCGGTAAATCAGATAATTGATGCGGTAAAGCATGTTACCGGTGTGGATATAAGGACGGAAATAACAAAAAGGCGACAAGGCGACCCCGCTGTACTTATTGCGTCCAGCGAGAAGATAAAGAAGGAATTGAGATGGGTACCCGAGTTTACAGACATAGAGGATATTATAGCCACGGCTTGGGAGTTTCGAAAGAAAATGAGGTGAAAACTAAAAATGAATAAGAAACTTAAATCAAAAGAGACCGACTATTTATTTGATGCAATACTTTCTTTGAAAAACAAAGACGAATGCTACATCTTTTTTGAGGATTTATGCACCGTTGCGGAGATTAAAGCAATGGCTCAGCGGCTTTGTGTTGCAAAGATGTTGGATAACAAGCATACATATGCCGATATTTCAGTAAAGACGGGGGCCTCGGCTGCTACAATAAGCAGAGTTGCCAAGTGTTTGAATTACGGAGCTGAAGGGTATACAACCGTTTTGAAAAGATTAGGAGAAATTAATGGGTAGAATACTGGATAAGATTTTCGGTACATACAGCGACAGAGAGATTAAGAAAATCCTGCCGCTTGTGGAAGATATAGAGGCTCTGGCCGATGAAATGAAGGGTAAGACCGATGCACAACTTCGGGCATATACTGATGTTTTTAAGCAACGTCTGAAAGACGGAGAGACATTGAACGATATTCTTGTGGAAGCATTTGCGGTATGCAGAGAAGCTTCGACCAGAGTACTGCATATGACCCCGTATAAAGTACAGCTTATAGGAGGAATAGTACTGCATCAGGGCAGAATAGCGGAAATGAAAACCGGAGAAGGAAAGACGCTTGTCGCAACGCTGCCGGTTTATCTGAATGCTCTTTCGGGCAAAGGCGTTCATGTAGTTACGGTGAACGACTACCTGGCTAAAAGAGACAGCGAATGGATGGGAAAACTGTATAACTTCTTAGGACTGTCAGTCGGCTTGATTGTCTACGGCCTTACCAAGGAACAAAGAGAAAACGCATATAATTCCGATATAACATACTGCACAAACAACGAGTTGGGATTCGACTACTTAAGAGACAACATGGTCACAAGAAAAGAAGAGCTGGTACAAAGGGATCTTCACTTTGCCATTGTCGATGAAGTGGACAGTATTTTAATTGACGAAGCAAGAACACCTCTTATCATATCCGGAGCGGGAGAACAGTCTTCCGATTTGTACAAACGTGCGGATAATTTTGCCAAGACACTAAAAAAGAAAGTGGTTATAGAAGAAGAGAGCGGCGGCAAACTGCAAAGAATAATGGAGTTGACCGGTCAGGAAGAAGAGGATGAGTATGCTCCCGACAAACCCGACTATATTGTGGACGAAAAAAACCGGACTGCATCGCTTACACCTAAGGGAGTGGAGAAAGCCGAGAGATATTTCAATGTGGACAATCTGACATCCTATGAAAATACCGGTCTTTTGCACCATGTCAATAATGCCATTAAAGCACAGAGTATAATGATGCGCGATGTGGATTATGTGGTTAAGGATAACCAGATTATAATAATAGACGAGTTTACCGGCAGAATGATGTTCGGAAGAAGATATTCCGAGGGACTTCATCAGGCAATAGAAGCAAAGGAAAATGTCAAAGTGGAAAGGGAAAACAAGACTCTTGCCACAATAACCTTCCAGAACTTTTTCCGTATGTACGGTAAACTTTCCGGTATGACCGGAACGGCATTGACCGAAGAGGAGGAATTCCGGGAGATATACAAACTTGATGTAATCGCCATTCCGACCAATAAACCGGTAATAAGGGAAGATTATCCCGATGTGGTCTATACCACCAGAAAAGCCAAATTAGATGCCATTGTGGCCGATATAATCGAGTGTTCTCAAAGACAGCAACCGGTTTTGATAGGAACCATATCCATTGAAAAGTCGGAAGAACTCAGTCTGATGTTAAGAAGAAGAGGAATAAAACATGAAGTACTCAATGCCAAGCATCATGAAAGAGAAGCGGAAATTGTGGCTCAAGCCGGAAAACCCGGAGCGGTAACCATAGCGACCAATATGGCGGGCAGAGGAACGGACATTGTTCTCGGAGGTAATGCGGGATATATGGCTATGCAGAAACTTAAAAAAGAGATATTTGATGAGAGCATCATACTGCAAGCCGACAGTTTTAACGAGACCGACGACGAGGCGGTTATAGAGGCAAGGAACCTTTACCGTCAGTATGAGGCCGACTTCAAGAAGCTTATTGAAGAAGACAGAAAGAGAGTACTGGAAAAAGGCGGCCTGTATATACTTGCTACCGAGCGGCATGAATCCAGAAGAATTGACAACCAGTTAAGAGGAAGAGCGGGGCGTCAGGGCGATCCCGGTATGAGCAGATTCTATCTGTCGCTGGAAGATGATCTGATGCGTCTTTTTGCGCAGGACAGATTGGCCAATATGATGAATGTATTGAATGTTCCCGATGATATACCCATTGAAGCCAAGATAATAACCAATACCATTGAAACGGCACAGAAGAGAATAGAAGGTGTCAACTTCCAGAGACGTAAGACGGTTATTCAGTATGACGACGTAATGAATACTCAGAGGAACCTTATTTACAGTCAGAGAAGGCAGGTGCTTGACGGCACCGATATGAAAGGCAGTTATCTGAAGATGTTAGAGTCGGTACTTACCAGACTGACAGATGATTACTGTCAGAGCAACAGGTCAAACGATTGGAATATGCAGGCAATTTCCGACAGATTAAACGAAATGTTGCCCAAACAATATAACCCGTTGTTGAAAGGCAATACCGTCGATGCCGACTACAATGAGAAATCCTTCCGTCAGATGCTTATAGACTCATACAGTAAGGATTATGACGACAAAGAGACGGAACTGAGTCCCTCCCTTATGAGGGAACTGGAAAGGATTATACTGCTTCGGACTGTGGATATACACTGGATGGATCATATCGACGCAATGGATCAGTTGCGTTCGGGAATAGGATTGAGAGCTTTCGGACAGAAAGACCCGGTTATGGAGTATAAGTTTGAAGGGTATATGATGTTTGAGGATATGACCAACAGCATTCAGGAGGAGGCACTGAAAAAAATCTTCTCCGTTCATAAACAGACCGAAGTAAAAAATGAAGAGAGTAAAATAAAAGTTAATGCACAGATGGCTCCGGATGATGTGCAGAAACCTGCCGTTTCCTCCAATGCAAGAGTCGGCCGTAACGACCCCTGTCCCTGCGGAAGCGGAAAGAAATATAAGAAGTGTTGCGGGGCGTAATATATGAACTATGACGATGCAATAAAGTATATACACTCGGTAGGCAAATTCGGTTCCAAACTGGGGCTTATCAATATAACAAAACTGCTGGATTTACTGAATAACCCTCAAAATGATTTGAAATTCATTCATGTAGGCGGAACCAACGGAAAAGGCTCCACATGCAACTATATTGCTCATATGTTACATGCGGCCGGATACAGAACGGGTTTGTTCATCTCCCCGTATATCGAGAAGTTCGGCGAAAGAATGCAGGTGGATTTTAAGAATATCGATAACAGAAGTCTGGTAACCAATGTTCAGAAGGTTAAGGACTGTATTGATGTGATGCTGGAGTCAGGATACAATCATCCTACGGAGTTTGAGATAAATACCGCAGTGGCAATGCTGTATTTTAAGCAGAAACGCTGTGATGTTGTGATATTGGAAGTAGGGTTGGGGGGGCGTCTGGATTCCACCAATGTCATAAAATCGGCATTAGCTACCGTTATATGCACCATTGAGAAAGACCATATGGGTGTGTTGGGCGATACATTGCAGAAAATAGCATTTGAGAAAGCCGGCATAATCAAACCCGCATCTCCGGTTGTGGTATACGGAGATAATGAGCCGTGCACATATGATGTGATAGAAGCACAGGCGGAAAAAACGGGAGCACCGTATTTTGTTGTTGATTTTAATAATATATCAAATATCAGATATTCCGATTACGGTTATACATTCGATTTTGAGGGATATAC
>JAKJBR010000085.1:0-3209 GCA_022706885.1 Bacillota bacterium | reverse complement strand
GGCGGTAACAGAAAATACAGAATAAGAAATCTTCTGGTAGTCTGGTTTCTGACCGGTCTTTGGCACGGAGCAAGCTGGAACTTTGTTATATGGGGACTGTATTTCTTTGTACTGCTTTTAATTGAAAAAGCTTTTCTTATCAAACTGTTTGAAAAGATTCCCAAGGTTTTTTCACACATATACTTCCTTCTTGTAATTCTTATAGGATGGGTGTTCTTCTACCATACAGACTTATCCCAAGCCGTACGCTACATATGCGTAATGTTCGGCATAAAAGCCGCATCATTTTCCGACCCCATATTAACCATTCTGTTCAACAACAATGTGCTGTTTATACTCACGGCTGTCATCTGCACCGTTCCGTTGGGGAAATTCTTGAAACAACAGGCGGAGAAATTGGAATACAGGCTTTCCAAAGGACGTACCGATATACTGAACAGAATAGTGATTCCGATGTTCAATGCGGCACTGCTTATTCTTTCAATAATATTCTTAGTAGGAGACACATATACACCTTTTCTGTATTTCAATTTCTGATATGAAAAAACTTTGCATAGGTTCACTGTTATTCATTATAGTTATTTTCGCAGCAGGCATAATAAACATTGTCAATCCGAATAAACCTTCGGTATCTTTGGCGGAGAACCGTAAACTTCAGGAGAAACCGGTTTTTTCCGCAGCTTCTTTTTTTGATAAATCATATGTAAACAACTATTCCGCTTACTATTCCGACACTTTCATACTGAGAGACACCCTTATACAATACAGAAGAGCTGCGGATAAGTTTTTCGGATTTAAGAAGAATATGAAGATAGAAATAAGTAAACATGTAAATACTCCTTCACCTTCCTCACTTCCTGTAAATACTGTCACTTATTCACCTTTTCCATCTCCTGCAAACACCTGCACTCCCACCATATCACAAACCGAAGCTCCTCCCTCTCCTACAGCGTCCGTGTTACCTGCCCCCTCACCGACACCGAAACCTGAGTACCGGGCAGCTTCTACAATTGAAGTGTTGAAGAGCCCTTTTTTCCTTGTGGACAATAATGTTGTGGCTGCAATCTGGGCAAAAGATGAAAGCTTAAAGAAGTACGCAATGTTCATTAATGAACTTAAAGATTCCATGGGAGAGCATGTGAATGTCTATTCCATGGTAATACCGACCGCTATGGAATATTTCAATCTCTCGGACATGCAATATATAACCGGATCACAGAAGCAAATGGTGGAAGATATCGCACAATATACAAACGGCTCGGTGATAGATGTGGATGCATACAATGCTCTTTTTCATCACTGTAAAGAGTACATATATTACAAAACCGATCACCACTGGACACATTTAGGTGCATACTATGCCTACACCGTACTTATGCAAGCAATGGGAAAACAGGAAGATATAGTACCTCTTGAGAGTTATGTTGATAAGGAAGTAATTGAAGGATTCATAGGCAGTGCATACCGAAAAACCAATCAGGACGAAAGAGTGCTGAATAACCCCGATACGCTTATAGCATATTATCCCTTAGTCGAATACAAATACATTATGCATAAGAAAACAGGACCGGTAGAAAAAAGACTTAACGACTTAGCCTACGTCAATCCGAATAATCAATACTACAACATGTTCATGAGCGGAGGAAACGGCGTATATCACGAGTTCACAACGGAAAACAAAAACGACAGAACAATACTTGTCATATGCGATTCCTACGGTGCCTCTTTTGTACACTTCCTTCTGCCGCATTATGAGAAAGTATACATAATGGATACAAGGTTTTATGACCGGGAATATCTTAACAACATGACAATAGATGCGTTTGCAAAAAGTATATATGCAGACGACATTACCACTCTTTTATACATGGACAGCGTAGCATATACTTTCAATACCGATGCTCTGTACGGGTTATTGAAATAATTCTATTATTTCTTTTTTGCTTCTTTAAATTTATATATTTTATTCGTCTGTTATTCCGATTAAAACAGAGCATCAATCACAGCTTCTTTGATATATCCTTAAGATAAGCTTTAAGGTTGTCTTTCAGATCGTCTCTTCTTAAAGCATATTCTATCGTAGCCTGTACAAACCCCAGTTTGTCTCCCAGATCATATCTTATGCCGTCAAACTCATATGAGTATATATCCTGTATAGTTAAAAGAGTCCTTAGTGCATCGGTAAGCTGTATTTCCCCGTTCTTACCCGGTTTCTGATGCTCCAATATATCGAAAATTTCCGGCTCCAGTATATATCTTCCCAAAATAGCGACATTGGAAGGTGCCGCTGCTTTGTCGGGCTTTTCCACCATATCTTTTACTTTCATAACTTTGGGTGCTATTTTTATACCGTCAATTATTCCGTACAGACTTACTTTATCTTTATCGACAGACTGCACACCCACTATGGATGCCTGATACTGTTCATATGCCTTTACAAGTTGGCTTAAACAGGGTTTTTCCGAGTATACAAGGTCATCACCCAAAAGTACCGCAAACGGTTCATTACCTATGAATGTCTTGGCGCAATGTATTGCATGCCCCAGTCCTTTGGCCTCTTTTTGTCTCACATAGTATATGTTTGCCATGTCGGATATACTTTTAATGTCTTCCAGCTCGGCTATCTTGTTATGCTTAAGCAGAACATCTTCCAGTTCGTAGGATTTATCGAAATGATCTTCTATAGCCCTTTTGCCTCTGCCGGAGATTATAACTATGTCTTGGATTCCCGATTGCGCCGCTTCTTCCACTATATACTGTATTGCCGGTGTGTCCACAACCGGAAGCATTTCTTTAGGTGTTGCTTTAGTGGCAGGCAGAAATCTGGTTCCCAGTCCCGCTGCCGGAATAATGGCTTTTCTTATCTTTTTCATTGCACTCTCCTAATCGAATAATGAAACCTGTTTTCTTTTTTTATCTCTGTCGGATAATACTTTCCCCACTGCCGGAACATTGGCAGGCTTATACTTGTCTACATCCTTTAAGCGCGCCGTTTCCAAAGGCAACATATCCGTTACCTTTGTATCGGGTTTAAGTTTTATCAGCGTTATTCCCTGCGTATCCCGCTTTTCTTTTACCGATATATCGGCGGCACTGAATATCAATGCTCTTTGGTCGGATGTTATCGCCACATATGACGATTGGTCTTTTTCATCAATAAGAGCAAGATAAAGAAGCTTGCTTCCCATATAGTATGCATTGAGCATCTT
>JAKJBR010000084.1:0-3214 GCA_022706885.1 Bacillota bacterium | reverse complement strand
AGTGCGTTTATAAAATCCATGAGGGGCTCCTCTCCGGACGGGGCGCTTTTTTATCTGGGAAAAGCACTTATTGCCGGTGAAGATATCAATTTTTTAGCAAGAAGAATAGTAATCTGTGCGGCAGAGGATGTGGGACTGGCCAATCCCAATGCTTTGGTTGTGGCACAATCGGCCGCCGAAGCTGTAAGAATGATAGGAATGCCCGAGGCATCGTTGATACTGGCCGAAGCGGCGGTATACGTAGCCGTATCGGCAAAATCCAATTCCTGTTATGCCGGCATAAACGATGTTTTTCATGATCTAAAGAATATTGAGACGGGTGAAACTCCTATGTGGTTGCGAAACGCACCGGTTGCCGATATGAAGCGGCACGGTTATTCCGTAGGATATAAGTACGCTCACGATTATGAAGGAAATTATGTTGAACAGCAGTATCTGCCTGATATAATAAAAGATAAGATTTACTATAAACCGACCGACAACGGTGAAGAAGGGAAACTTACCGAATGGATGAAAAAAAGAAAGCAATCTTAAAAAGAGTTCTGGCATGGATATACATTGTGTTATTTGTTTTTGTAATATTAAACCTTATGATACTGGATTTCTATAAAGATATATTTCTTTTTGCATATATAGCATTGCTGATAGTGTATTTTGCGGTTTTTAAAAATAAACCTGATGAAAAAACAAAAGACAGCAACAGTATAAAAGATGACGGCAACAATAAAGATAATACCGTCACTAAAACCGATAATGTTGCCGATAAAGAATAGACAGGAGTTTTTATGAAACAAATATATTTAGACCATGCGGCAACCACACAACCCGATAAGGCCGTTTTGGAAAAGATGAAACCATATATAGAAGATTATTACGGTAATCCTTCCTCAATATATTCCTTCGGAAGAGACAGTTCCAAAGCTGTCGAACAGGCAAGAGAAACAGTTGCATCCTGCTTTAATTGCAGAAGCAGTGAGATATATTTTACTTCCTGCGGTACCGAAAGCGATAATTGGGCTATAAAGGGGATATGTTCTTCTCACAGAGCTAAAGGTAAACATATCATAACCACAAACATAGAGCATCCCGCAGTTTTGGATACTTTCCGGTATATGAAAAAGATCGGTTATGACATTACGTTGGTCCCCGTAGAGAAAAACGGTATTGTCAATGCTTCGGATATTGAAAAAGCAATACGCAAAGATACCATATTAATCTCCGTAATGTTTGCAAACAATGAAATAGGAACAATACAGCCTATAGCCGAGATAGGAGCAATAGCAAAAAAGCATAACATAGTGTTTCATACCGATGCCGTTCAGGCTGCGGGGGCGATACCTATTGATGTAAAAGCATTGAATATTGACCTTATGTCCGTTTCCGCTCATAAGTTTCACGGACCTAAGGGTGTCGGAGCACTTTACATAAGAAGAGGTATTGTTATTGATAATCTTTTGCACGGCGGAGGGCAGGAGAGAACCAGAAGAGCGGCTACCGAGAATGTCTGCGGGATAGTAGGCCTGGCGGAAGCATTGAAACTGTCGGTGGAAAATATGGAGAAAAATAATGCACATATAAAGGCAATAAGAGATGCGGTAAAAGCCGGTATTGAAGCCGGAATACCGTATATTATCTACAACGGTGATGAAACAAACAGACTTGTTAATAACATAAATTTCTGTTTTAAGTTCATTGAAGGGGAAGCATTGATACTTCTTCTGGATATGAAAGGCATATGTGCTTCTTCCGGTTCGGCATGCGCATCTAAATCGCTGGATCCTTCACATGTGCTTTTAGCACTGGGATTACCGCACGAGATTGCACACGGTTCTTTGCGATTGACATTCGGCAAAGACAGTTCCATGAACGATGTGGACTATATAGTTGATACGGTTGCTGAAACGGTGGACAGATTGAGACAAATGTCGCCTTTGTATGAATCTTTCATAAAAGAACACTGATGATAACTATTATAGCTGCCATATTATGCTATAATATAAAAAATGAAAGGAGTGCATGTTAATGTACAGCGCTAAAGTAATGGATCATTTCACAAATCCCCGTAATGTGGGAGTGCTTGCCGATGCCAATGCGGTAGGACAGGTAGGCAATGCCAAATGCGGAGATATTATGAAAATATACATGAAAATAGAAGATAATATTATTAAAGATGTCAGTTTCATGACTTTCGGATGCGGAGCGGCAATTGCAACAAGCAGTATGGCTACCGAGTTGGTTAAAGGCAAAACAGTAGAAGAAGCCTTGACATTAACCAATAAGGCGGTTATGGACGCACTGGACGGGTTACCGCCGGTTAAGGTACATTGTTCACTGCTTGCGGAAGAAGCGATAAAGGCGGCTATATATGACTACAAAAAGAGTATCGGGGAACAGGTAACGCAAGATAACTTTGCCTGTAACACCTGTTGCCATAATAAAAAGTGCGAATAGGAGAATAAAATGGTAGAGAACAAAGATATAAAAGATGTACTTTTTTATGAAAGAAAGAATGTCTGGAAGGAAATAAACGAAGAACAGGTTACTTCCATAAACCAATTTTCCGAAGGATATAAAAAGTTTTTAGACCAGTGTAAAACCGAAAGAGAATGTGTGAAATACATACATAATCTTTGTTTAACAAAAGAAAACAGCTTTATATCCCTGAAAAGTGCCTACAAAAACAGACAGCAACTGCACCCCGGAGATAAGCTTTATTACATCGAACACAATAAGGCAATTATCTTAATTACAATCGGTAAGGAAGGACTTTCTCAGGGAGTTAAAATAATAGGTTCGCACATAGATGCTCCCAGACTGGATTTAAAACCTCTCCCGATATTTGAAGACACCGAGTTGGGTTTTCTTAAAACTCACTATTACGGAGGTATAAGAAAATATCAGTGGGTATCGGTTCCTCTGGCACTTCACGGAGTAATTTATAAGGCTGACGGCACCGAAGTGGAGATAAACATAGGTGAGAATGAAACCGACCCTATCTTCGTCATTCCCGATTTACTTCCGCACCTTTCGGCAGAACAGAATAAATTGCCTTTAAAGGATGCTATTCCGGGAGAAAGTCTCAACCTTCTTACAGGTTCGGTTCCCAATGTCGATACGGAGGTCACTGACAAGGTCAAAGCGACCATTTTGCAGTTGCTTAATAACAAGTACGGTATAACCGAAAAAGACTTCATAAACGCCGAAATAGAGGCGG
>JAKJBR010000083.1:0-3233 GCA_022706885.1 Bacillota bacterium | reverse complement strand
CTCGTCCAGGACCTCCTGTAAGCTTCCATATCAGCCAGGAATCTATATTCCCAAAAAGAACCTTTCCTTTATCAAGATCTTTTTTGACCTGCGGGATATTATCTATGATCCATTTTATTTTGCTGGCGGAAAAATACGTATTTACAGGCAATCCTGTTTTTTCACGTATTCTCTCCCCACATGTGCGGTTTAATTCACGACACATATCGTCTGTTCTGACATCCTGCCATACAATAGCGTTATAATAAGGTTTGCCGGTAGTTTTATCCCACAGCACAGTTGTTTCACGCTGATTGGTTATACCTATTCCGGATATCTCTGAAATCTCTATACCAGACTTAGCAAGACCGCCGATTATTACCTTAAGAGTTTTTTCAATTATTTCAAGCGGATCATGTTCCACCCATCCTGAATAAGGATAGATCTGTCGGTGTTCCATCTGGTCAAACGCAACAACTTCACCGCTTTTATTAAATATCATAAATCTTGTGCTTGTAGTCCCCTGGTCTATAGCACATATGTATTTTTTCATAGCTTCCCCCCAAGCAACAGCTTTATTTCTTAAACCATTCTATAATATGATCTGCAACCTTTTCCCTTTCTACATCATTAATGAGTACATGTCCGCTCTTTTCAAGAACTACTGTTTTTTTGGTACCAGATCCTATCTTTTCCTCTATGATATCCTTGACTTCAAGCGGCACTGTTCCGTCTGACTTTGAAACAATTGTAAGCGCCGAAGATTTGACGTTGGGAAGCTCCTTTTCGGCCATTTTCTGAAGCTTGAGAAGTTCGGCGGCCATAGGAGGATAGTCCCTGTTCCAATAAACTTTTCCTATCTTATACATTTCCTTGTCTGGATTTGTATAGTTTTCATCACGCATTATCTGGCGACTGAACAGTTTTATAAAAGGAGTATAGTAAATCTTTCTGTTTTTTGTTCTCAGTGCCGGAGCAGCCAGTACTATTTTCGGAATATCATACTTTGCCGCAAGAAGTATAGTAAGCAGTCCCCCCATTGAAAGACCTGCAACATAGACTTCTTTATGAGAACTTTTTAAATCCATATATGTGTCAGCAACTTTCCTGATCCAATCATTGCGATTCGTCTGAAGAAAATCTTCCGGTGATGTGCCGTGTCCCGGAAGTCTGGGAATATAAACTGTATATCCCTCTTTGTTAAGTCTTTCGGCCACATAGATAAACTCATGCGGAATGCCTGTATAACCGTGTATAAGGAGAACTGCCGTATCCCCGCCTTTATAGAAGCTTGGCAGCGCTATCGGAGATGCAAGCAGGGTCTGCTTCGGAAAGTTATCGTACTTCATATAATCACCGTCTTTATCTTTTTTTTGTTATTATATCTTTTGCTGACTCAACAATATCTTCTGCTGTCATTTTATATTTTTTCATGAGGAAATCAACTTTTCCCACTTCTCCAAAATGATCTCTTACACCTATCCGGCTCATTATTACAGGATAGTTCTCGCTCAGCACTTCCGAAACAGCACTGCACAGACCGTTTATTATATTGTGGTTTTCAGCTACGACAACAGCTCCTGTTTTCTTGGCCGATTCTATTATTATATCTTTATCGATAGGCTTTACTGTGTGAATATTTACCACCCTGGCGCTTATCCCCTGCTTGTCAAGAGTCTGTGCCGCATTCAAAGCTTGTTTGAGCATTATACCGCTCGCCACTATCGTAACGTCTTTTCCGTCTTTCACAAGATGTCCTTTTCCTATTGTAAACTTATCATCCTGATTAAAAAACAGTTCCTTGGTTTTTCTGTAAACTCTCATATATACGAGTCCGGGCATCTCATATGCCTGTTTCATAAACTGATACAGCTGTATTGAATCCACCGGTTCAACAATAACGGCTCCTGGTATGGATCTCATAAGGGCCACATCCTCAAAGCTCATATGAGTACCGCCGTTAAGCTCCGCCGTAACTCCCGGATCCATAGCAACTATCTTAACGTTAAGCCCTGCATAGGCAACGGATATAGTTATCTGGTCAAACGGTCTGCGGGTTGCAAAGGCTGTAAAAGAACTTGCAAAAGGTATCTTTCCCATATTGGAAAGTCCGGCAGCAACGCTTATCATACTCTGTTCAGCAACTCCGACATCAATAAATCTCTGGGGGAACTTATCTTTGAATACCTGCGTTCCGGAAGATTTCATAAGATCTGCTTCTAAAACGACTACACGGCTGTCATTCTGAGCCAGTTCACAGAGCGTCTCCGAATAAACCTGTCTCATCTCTTTATTTTCAAACATTTATTATTCCTCCTGATTATTTATATAATTCTTCTACAGCCTGTTTCCACTGTTCTTCAGTTATATTCATATTATGTGAGGAGACCTTTCCTTCACCAAGCTTAAATCCTTTTCCCTTGACTGTATCCAGAATTATCATACTGGGTTTGCCCTTTGTCTGCTTTGCACTTTGAACTGCTTCATATATGGCTCTAACGTCATGTCCGTCAACTGTCAGGACATTCCAGTTAAATGCTCTGTATTTGTCAGCAATAGGTTCAAGTGAGTTTATGTTTTCAACATAATCATCTATCTGCATCTTGTTGTAATCTATGAAAGCCGTAAGGTTATCAAGTTTTTTGTTTCCGGCAAGCATGAGTGCTTCCCATACTGATCCTTCCTGTGATTCGCCATCTCCGACTATTGCATATATTCTGGATTGCATATTGTCAAGCTTGGCTGCCATTGCCATTCCTACAGCTGCCGGAAATCCCTGACCCAAAGAACCAGCAGTCATATCAATACCAGGGGTTTTTAGCCTGTCGCAATGACTTGGAAGATTGGTTCCGGGTTTATTCAGAGTGTATATCCATTCATAGGGAAAAAAGCCTTTATCAGCCAGAACAGCATAAAGAGCAGGTCCGGCATGACCTTTGGAAAGAACAAACCTATCTCTTTCTTCCCAGTGGGGATTTTTGGGATCAACTTTCATTTCCTTGTAGTACAGAACAACCAAAGTTTCTACGATCGAAAGAGATCCTCCGATATGTCCCACCCCGAGAGTTCCGATCATTTCAAGGATGATCTTTCTTATCTCCTTGCACTTTTCCTTAAGACCGACCACTTCTAGCTCTGTCAAAATAATCACCTCGTATGTTTTTTATTGCTGTACATAAAATTATACCACCCATACTTTTTGATATTGAAATATCCTTGTAAATAAAAAGCACCTGCAAAGTTTATATCCTTTG
>JAKJBR010000082.1:0-3236 GCA_022706885.1 Bacillota bacterium | reverse complement strand
AGGTACAATGAACATGCGAAGATCCTTGTTTTTCTCAATACGCAACTCTACATGTACGACATATACCGCGACAATCATATTCAAAGCCATAAGCGAATGAGTAAGAAGCACCAGCTGGAACATATCCGCCAAACCGAATACCTGAAGCAGTAAGTTTAAAACCAATGTTGCGGCATAGGCATAAGCAAAATATAGCATATACTTTCTTTTTTCATTTTTGGAAACATCATATATGTATAAGTTCAAAGGAACCGGAAAGAGCACAAGACTTATGAGGTCGGCAAAATACATTATCTGCGGATATCCGAACATCAGCTGGCAGGAATCGCTTTGGAAAAACAACCATATTGATACCAAGAATATGAAACTGCTTATGTACAGAAAGGACTTTGACAATGCATGCTTTTTATTCTTCGTAACAAAATACAAAATCATTATAGCCAATCCGCCAAACAACACTACAGTCAGACTGAATAACGAATACATGGATTTATTCTGATAATATGCTATACACTCACCCTTTGAGCCGTACTGTATATCAGGTAGGAAACCGTGGTAATTGGAGTAGGGGCTTTGGAAATGAAAAATAATCTCCTTGTTGCTGCTCATGCCCGGAAGTTCCACCAGGTGATAGGAAGTGCCGGGAGATTTCAGAAAAGAAACTGCATTTTCTTCATATCCGAAAGAATAGACCATTTTTTCGTTAACATATATTTTAAAACGTAAATGACTGGTCTTGAACAACAGAGTTTGCGGCATGACAAAATCATTATTAAGTATTACTTTTGCTTTGTATTCACACCGATTGGGTCCGTCCGACACTCTCATTTCCTGAAAGGGCTTTAGAGTATCACTCTTAATAATTATATTGGAATGGTCAAATTCTATCGCCATTCCTATTACAAATATTGTAGCTAATATAATGACAATGATTAATGCTCTTGAATAATATTTCACGTCATACCTTCCAATAAAAAACTACCAAGTTTATAAAACAGTATATAATTGATACTTCGTATTGTAAACACTTTTTTTAAAAATGTTAGATATTTAACACAAAAAATCCATTAATTTTTGCTTTTTTATCATTTTCTTACACTTCCCGGAGTAACTCCCGTCACCGATTTGAACTGCCGGATAAAGTGATAAACACTGCTGTAACCTAACATCTCGGCAACTTGGTTTACGGAATAGTCTTTAGTCTGTAAAAGAGTCCCGGCTTTCTCGATACGTGCGATAATGAGGTCTCTGTTGGGTGTAATCTTGTACACCGATTTGTATACCGTATAGAACCGTGATTCGCTCAATCCGGCGAGCTTTGCCATTTTGGAAACCGGCCAATCTTCGGCGGGAGAGGTAAACATTTTTCTTCTCACCTGCTCCACTTTATCCGATATCCGCTTCTTAATATTCGCTGCATTTATTGAGTCTTTCTCCGACCGGACCATCATGATAAAAATCTGCTCTATGTACAGCTCGCACAGTTTCCCGGAGTATTGCATATCGGTAAAAAATTCCGATTCCATCTTGCGTACCGTTCCGGTAATCTCCAAACTGTCATACGGATAATACACGGTATCGGGTGTAAGATTGTACTTTTGCATATTACTTTCCACATCACCCGTAAAATGAAACCAGTCATGTACAAGTTTCTGCTCGCTTCTGAACCACTGTGCTTTATCGGGCGAGACAATAATACAGGCATGAGGATTCGTGCGTATTATCCCTTTATTGCATAATAAGTCAACCGGATTAAAGTAATGTAAAAATATATATTCTTTGGGTCCTTGCGGTCTGTTCAGTATAAAACCCGCCTTTTCCGGCCATTCATGCCGTACATTATGTATTTTCATTATTAACTCCCGTTCAAGAGTATGATACCAGAACAGTAGGATAAGTCAATTGATAGAAGTATTGTGCATTGAAAGACATATATGCAGGTTATAAACTATATACATCACTGTTCAAAGGAGACCAACAATATGGCTAAAATACCTCGTAAAGAACATCCGAGACCGCAGATGTACAGGAAATCCTGGATCAATCTAAACGGTAAATGGCAGTTTGAAATTGATCACGGAAGAAGCGGAAAAGAGCGGGAATTGTATAAAGATGCAAAACTCTCATCCTCTATAATTGTTCCCTTCTGCCCCGAAAGCGCACTCTCCGGAGTAAATAACAAAGACTTTATGGAGTGCGTGTGGTACAAACGGACGGTCAGGATAAATAAGAGTTGGCTGGAAAACGGCAGAAGAACCTTGCTTCACATCGATGCATGCGATTATCTTACCGAAGTATGGATTAATGCCCAATCGGTCGGAACTCATATGGGCGGATATTCTTCATTCAGTTTTGACATAACAGAGCAACTGAAAGAAGGTGAAAACACTATAACAATAAGTGCGACCGACCTTTTAAGAACCATGGAACAACCTGCAGGAAAGCAATCCGTAGGGTATTTTTCCAGAGGCTGCCATTATACGAGAACTACCGGAATATGGCAGACGGTATGGCTGGAAAACCTTCCGTCTTCCAGTATAGCGTCCTTCAAATGTATACCGGACATAAACACATCCAGCATATATTTCGATGTATTGTGCAGAAATGCTAACGGCAAAAAAGTAAAGGCTACCGCATATTTTGACAATAAAAAGATGGCTTCCTGCACTGCGATAATAGAAGGAAAGCACGCAAAGTTCAATATGAAACTGAAAGAGCTTCATCTTTGGTGCTGTGAGACCCCTAATTTATATACCCTCAAACTGGAACTGGATGAAGATAAAGTGGATAGTTACTTCGGAATGAGAAGTACATATTATCATGATAACAAGTTTTATCTGAACGGTAAGGTTGTTTTCCAGAGATTGATACTGGATCAGGGTTTCTATCCCGACGGCATATACACCGCACCCACCGATGAAGAACTGAAAAATGACATAATAAGGTCACAGGCTATGGGATTCAACGGTGCAAGGCTGCATGAAAAAGTATTTGAACCGAGATTTTTATATCACTGTGATGTTCTTGGATATCTGGTGTGGGAAGAGCATGCCAACTGGGGATTGGATGTATCCAAAGACAAGGCATGGGAGCGCTTTGTTCCCGAGTGGCTGGAGATAATGGACAGAGACTTCAATCATCCTTCAATTATCGGATGGTGTCCCTTCAACGAAACACAGAAAGATCAGAACCCCAATCTTATTAAATTCGTCGCTGACATGACCAGAGCAACAGAC
>JAKJBR010000081.1:0-3286 GCA_022706885.1 Bacillota bacterium | reverse complement strand
AATGAAAAAAGTTATATGTTTTTTATTAATAGTAATGCTGGTATTTTTACCTTCCTGTAAGACCGTTTCCGATACGGATAGCGGATTTGATAACAACACGGAAACAGGTAAGGTTTTTACCGGCGATATTAACGACAAAAAATTTACACGTTTCCGGTTATCGGATCATTGTTCCTATTCACAGTTTATTGAAACATACAAAGGTATTTATTATCTTGTGGGACACACTGTATATTTCAGTTCCGACGGTATTGCAAAATATGTAAAGTTGTGTTCAAAACCCGATTGCATGCACATGGATGATTATAATTGTAATGCTTACATAAAGACAAATTTGATTGCATATTACGACGGCTACATTTACTGTGTTGCTCTTTGGGAAGGTAATTACTGGTTATTCAGGATGAATATGGATGGAACGGACCATGTTCCTATAAAACTTATTTCCACTATGCAGGAAAGATATGCAGGTTTTTTTGAACACGGTTACTTATACTACTACAAAGGATGTATCGGTCGTATAGGGAACACAAATACCGTGATATATAGGACACCGGTTTTTGACAACAGTGAAGGTACGGTGGTGGTAGATGCCAAAGACAAAGGTATAGGTGTGGATGAAATAATGTTGTTTTATCCGCAGGACGAGTATTTATATATATATACTTATTTTCCGGATAATAAATATTCCGTATGCAGATATTCAATGGAAAACGGGCAATGGAGTGATTTTGTAAATACCGAATGGTGTTATGAAAATGTATTAACCGGTACCGATAAAGTGTACTGGTATCTGAACGGTGAAGGTTTCTATGAATATACCTATGAAACAAGAATGACCGAGCGTGTTGCGGATGTTGCAGGTGAAGGTTTTTATTCTGTCTCGTATAATGACGAGTACATATACGCATGTCAGTACTTTGAAACGGAGGATTCCGTTACTTCACCTATGTTTTACATCTTTGACAGACAATACAAGCTGATAGACAGTGTTAAGATTGATATTGAAGAGAAATGCTGCAACCCGCTATATCTTACAGAGTTGGATGATTATATAATTTTGTCAACATCTACATGGAGCAGACCGCCCGATTATTATTTATTAAAATCCGAGATAGGCAGCGGGGATATAAAAGTGAGAAAAATAGGGGAATGATTGTTCTTACCTGTATGTTCATTCAGGTTAAAGGTTCCGCTTAAACTCAAATGTATTTTGAATATAGATTATTGTCTGACAATCTTACGATTAGGTGTAATATCCGTTTGCTTACATTCGGTCATAGTGTTAAAATTAAAAAGAAGGGAGAATGCAAATGTATACAAGAAACAGCAGGATAAAGACACTGTTTAATGCCCCTTTAGGCAAGGATGTTTTGGACTTGATTGCATATATGTCCGGTAAAGGAGCATTTCTGTTTAAGAATCCTATTGTGGGGAATATAAGGGTGGGCAGATTACCTCACCTTACCAAGAATCAGATAACCGAAGATTTTGTGGATTCTCTTATCGATATGCTTAACCGTGAGCCTGATTTGCATAAAAGTCCTACATCGGAGTTAAAAAAGACATGGTGGAAAAGCGCCGTGTTTTATCAGATATATCCGAGGTCCTTTAAGGATTCGAATAATGACGGAATAGGAGACTTAAACGGAATAGTATCCAAACTGGATTATCTTAAATACATAGGCATTGATGCCATATGGTTATCTCCCGTTTACGATTCTCCCAACGATGACAACGGGTATGATATAAGGGATTATAAAAAGATAATGACGGAATTCGGCGATATGGCCGATTTTGACCTTCTTTTAAGAGAAGTGCATAAAAGAGGTATGAAACTCATTATGGACCTGGTTATAAATCACACTTCGGACGAGCATGAGTGGTTTAAGGAAGCGTTAAAAGATAAGAATTCAAAATATCACGACTACTATATATTCAGAAAAGGTAAGAATAACGGACCTCCCAATAACTGGACTTCCGCTTTCAAGGGTTCCGCCTGGAACCATTATCCCCACCTGGATGAATATGCTTTGCATGTTTTTTCCAAAAAACAGATGGACCTCAACTGGGAAAATGAAAATATGCGTAAAGATATTTACGATATGATAAATTGGTGGCTGGAAAAAGGAGTGGACGGATTCCGGCTGGATGTAATCAACCTTATATCCAAAACACCGGGATTACCCGACGGTTTACCGGCATTGAAAGGGCTGGTAGGGGCAATAGGGTATGAGCATATGTTTTACGGACCCAAACTGCATGAGTATCTTAGGGAAATGCGAAAAAATACTTTTGACAAGCACAACGCATTTACCGTGGGAGAAGGTGCCGGGATAGGACTGGAAGCCGCCAAGCTCATGACGGAAGAGTCGCGTAAAGAACTGGATCAGATATTCAACTTCGACCATTTCAATAACCCCGGTAAATCCAGACACGATTCCTACAGATATGACCTTAGAAAACTTAAACCCCTTCTTGTTAAGTGGCAAAGAGATTTCAAAGACGGCTGCTGGCCGGCACTGGTTTTTGAAAATCATGATAACCCCAGATTTGTATCCAGGATAACAAAAGATGAATCTAAACGTGATTTGGCAGCAAAACTCATAATCACACTCATGCTCACATTGAGAGGAACCCCGTATTTCTATCAGGGTCAGGAAATAGCCATGATTGATTCGGTATTTAAGGAGATATCGGATTTCCGTGATGTGGAAGCAATAAATATGTATAACGAGTATCTTGAGCAGGGTTTATCAGAGGAGCAGGCAATCCTGAAGATATCGGCCGGAACCAGAGACCATGCAAGAATACCCATGCAGTGGGAAGATGCCGCTTACGGCGGATTCTCCGAAGTAAGGCCGTGGATAGATTGCTCCAACGACTATATGAGGTATAATGCTAAAAGTCAGATAAAGGACACATTCTCCGTTCTTAACTACATGAAGTCACTGATATCCTTAAGAAAAGAGAATCAAACCCTCATATACGGAGACTTTATCCTGACCGATAACGATGCCGATACATTCTGTTATGAAAGAAAAGACAAAGATGCCCGCTTTTACATTGAGATAAATCTGATTGATAGCAACAAGAAGAGAAAGACCGATGTAAGAGATAAAAAGTATAGAAAAATACTGTCCAACTACCCGGACAGCAATGAGTTTCTCAGACCTTACGAGGTTGCAATATATATGATTGGAGAGGAAAAATGAAATTTTCACAAATGCCGTATAAACGAGTAACTTACCAGGAGATTGAAGCTAAAGCCAAGGCCCTTACAGCA
>JAKJBR010000030.1:0-15007 GCA_022706885.1 Bacillota bacterium | reverse complement strand
TGCTTGACAGCCATAGAATATCATTCAAATTGAAATATTTCAACGATTTTATGTCTTTTTTAACACTTTATCGGTAATTCGCTTTTTTGGGTTATGTAAGAACGGAACTTAGTTATGCAATCTACCATATCTTTATATGTTCTTATTCTTTTAATGATTTATACATCAATTTATGCAATGAAAATGAATAATATTCATTGGTTTTATCGATATTTAATTAAAAACGGAAAATTATAACGAAATTCAAACTTTGCTATTGACTATTTATGCACATAAGTGTATATTTATGAAAACACGAAATTGCTTACGGAGGGTAATATATTTTATGAAAAAGATTATAGCAACTGTTTTAACAACAATACTGGCACTGTCTGCCTTGGCGGGCTGCACACAGGTAACACCCAATACGGTGTTTTCCGCGGACGATCTGCCCGGCAAAGTTATAGGGGTTCAGCTGGGCACCACAGGAGACATATATGCTTCCGATTATGAAGCGGAAGGTTCCGTTATTGAGAGATACAATAAAGGTGCCGATGCCGTTCAGGCTTTGAAACAAGGTAAAGTGGACTGTGTCATTATCGACAACGAGCCGGCAAAAGCATTTGTGGCAAAGAATAAAGACCTTATGATATTGCCCGATCCGTTTGAGCTGGAAGATTATGCCATGTGCATAGCAAAAACCAATTCGGAACTTAAGAATAAAATTAATGCTGCAATAGCTCAGTTAAAGATAGACGGAACGCTGGCTGCCATTATCTCCAACTACATAGGAGATGACACAAAAGGTAAGAGTCCGTATGTTTCCGGTAATTCCGATTACAGCAACGGCAAACTCATAATGGCTACAAACGCACATTTCGAACCGTATGAATATATGGAAGGCGGAGTTGTAGTGGGAATAGATGTGGACCTTGCACAAGCGGTAGCCGACATACTCAAAATGGAATTGGTTATAGAAGATATGGATTTTGACGCAATTATTGCCGCCGTTCAGTCGGGAAAAGCCGACATAGGAGTGGCCGGAATGACTGTTACCGAAGATCGCCTTATAAATGTGGATTTTACCGATTCATACACTACGGCTACACAGGTAATAATAGTAAGGAAGAAGTAGTTTTAAATACAGGCATCAGAGTCGGATATCTTCCGACTCCGATGCTTGTCGGAAAGGTAATGATGAAAGAGAATTTCAGCGAGTTTATAGAGCAGTTTAAAATAAGCTTTGTCAATAATTTCATAACCGATAACAGATGGCAGTACCTTACCAAAGGATTACTGGTAACTTTGGAGATAACTTTCTTCGCCGTTATGATAGGTATTATACTGGGATTTTTAATGGCGGTCATACGCACAACTCATGACAAGACAAAAAAGTTTAAAGTTCTCAATGCAATCTGTAAAGGATATATAACGGTAATAAGAGGAACGCCGGTGGTATTGCAACTTCTGATAATCTATTACGTTGTTTTTGCTACCGTTGCGGTGGATAAGGTATTGGCTGCGATTGTGGCTTTCGGACTCAATTCCGCCGCATATGTTGCGGAAATAGTGCGTTCGGGAATAATGAGTGTAGATTCCGGGCAGATGGAAGCCGGAAGATCCTTGGGCTTTACACACGGTCAGACCATGTGGTATATAGTATTGCCGCAGGCATTCAAGAACATTCTTCCCGCATTGGGTAACGAGTTTATAGTGTTACTCAAGGAGACTTCGGTTTCCGGCTATATCGCATTGGCCGATCTGACAAAAGGCGGAGAGATTATCCGCAGCAGGACATATGACGCATTTATGCCCCTTATAGCAGTGGCATTGATATATCTGGGTATAGTCATGCTGCTCACTTATCTGGTAAATAAGCTGGAAAGGAGGCTCGCTAAAAGTGATAGAGGTTAAACGGCTACATAAAAGCTTCGGACCTAAGGGGTCGTTGGAAGTGTTAAAAGGAATAGATCAGACTATACAAAAAGGCGAAAAAGTAGTCATTATCGGGCCTTCGGGCAGCGGTAAAAGCACATTCTTACGTTGTCTTAATATGTTGGAGACTCCCACTTCGGGAGAAATATACTACAATAAACAACTTATAACCGACAGATTGTATGACATAAACAAGTTGCGTATGAATATTGGTATGGTGTTTCAGCACTTCAATCTTTTCCCGCACCTTAGCATATTGCAAAATATTACTTTGGGACCTGTAAAGCTTAAAGGTAAAACCGAAAATCAGGCAAAAGAACAGGCAATGGAGCTGTTGCAGAGAATAGGTCTTTCCGACAAAGCCGACGCATATCCTTCACAGCTTTCCGGAGGACAAAAACAGCGTGTGGCTATCATACGTGCGTTAGCCATGGAACCGCAGGTCATGCTGTTTGACGAGCCCACTTCATCGTTGGACCCGGAAATGGTAGGGGAAGTGTTGGATTTGATGAAGAAGTTGGCCGATGCCGGTATGACCATGATTGTGGTTACCCATGAGATGGGTTTTGCAAAAGAGGTGGGCACCAGAATTCTGTTTATGGATGACGGATTGATTGTGGAAGAAAATACGCCCAAGCAACTGTTTACCCATCCTCAAAATCAAAGAACCAAAGACTTTCTGTCAAAGGTACTATAATAAACCTTTTTTACATCAATAACGACCTGACCTGTCCTGATGCTTATTCTTTAAAGGTGAGTTTGGGTTGACTTGCCATAGTGATAATTGTAAAATCATTCTAAAGGCGGTGGCGTATGGATAACACAACAAGAGCGATGAATATTCTGAACTACAGGGATACGGACAGAATGCCCGCGGTCCACTTCGGTTATTGGAAGGAATTGCTGCAGGAATGGGTGGAACTGGGGCATCTGAAACCCGAGGAAATTGTAGGTGTAGGTGACGGCAACGATGCCGATTACCGGCTTAATGCCAAGCTCGGTTGGGATTTTAACTGGCGTACCACAAGAAGAGGATCGGCAAGCTTACGACCTTCTTTTAAAAGTGAAGTTATTGAAGAACTTCCCGACGGTTCCAGGAAGGTTCTTACAAGCTGGGGTGTTATAGAGATAGTGAAACCCGGTATTGTATCAATATCCGGCGAATGCGATTACCTGATAAAAGACAGGAAGGCTTATGAAGAGTTGCTCAAACCCAAATTACAGTATACGGAAGACCGTGTTGACCCCGATTATTTCAACAACAATAACTGGGACGAGATAGATGCTCCCATAGGTTTGGAATTGGGGAGTGTGGCCGGTGATATACGCAATATGCTTACACTAATGGGCATGAGTTACATGATATATGATGACTATGAACTTCTGGAAGAAATAGTTACAGATTATGCGGAACTGCAATACAAGGTAGCAAAAAGAACGCTGGAAGTTTCTAAGTTTAAGTTTGATTTTGCACATTACTGGGAAGATATATGTTACAGAAACGGTCCTCTTTTCGCCCCCGATATTCTGGATGATCTGTGTGCCAAGCATTACAAAAAGCGAAATGACCTTGCAAATAAATACGGAATGAAAATAATATCTTTGGACTGTGACGGATGTATCGATCAGCTGATACCTATGTGGCTGGAAAACGGAGTCAACACCATGTTCCCGATTGAGGTGGGTGTCTGGAATGCCAGCATTGCTCCCTGGAGAGAGCAATACGGTAAAGAATTAAGAGGAGTGGGCGGAATGAACAAGAACGTCCTGTCATATGATAAAAAGGCTGTGGATGACGAGATTGAGAGACTCAAACCTCTGATAGCCCTGGGCGGATACATTCCCTGTCCCGATCACAGGTTGCCGCCGCACACCAAATATGAGCTGGTGCAGTATTACGCGGAGAAGATAAAGACTGTAAAGATATAATGGAAAGAATTATTAAAAAACAGAATAAACTATATCCTAAATCGGAAATGGCCGACTGGTTCAAATTATTCTATCAGAGCGAGTTCGGTAATGCTCATATACCCGAAGACAGGAACAGCAATTTTATTGCTCTTAAAGACGAAATAGAGGACAAAAAAAGCAATAAAGCCGATATTGAAGATATCGGCAACGGCAATGTGAGGGTACACTTGGGCTACCTTAAAAAAATCGGTCTTTCACAGGAGTTGTTTGTGGAAATAATGATGCAAAGCAGGCTTTTATCAAAAGGTACTCGGGAGGGGTTTTCCGATAAAGTCAAAGCTTTGGAGAAAGCGGTAAAGGAGTCCTCTCTTCCCATAACTGAAGAAGAGTTTTATACATTTAAGGAAAGTTATTATGCGGCAGGATGCCGTTTAATAAGTCACAGTGAGCGGTATAAAGAGGCATACAATCCTTCTTACAGAGTAATACATTCGGAATATGCAAAAAAGATGGATTTATGGGCAAAAGTCGAGAAACTTCAAAACGAAGCGAAAATAAACGGAACAACGGTGAATATTGCCATTGACGGCAAGAGCTCAGCCGGCAAGACATATCTTGCCGACATGTTTTCCGGAATATTTGACTGTAACATTATTCATATGGATGATTTCTTTTTGCAAAACCATCAAAGAACAATTGAAAGGCTGCTGCAGCCGGGCGGAAATGTCGATTATGAGCGATTCCAAAAGGAAGTGATACCTAACCTTAAATCGCCTGTGGAATTTACCCATCATACATACGACTGTCAGACCAATGTAATAAGTGAGAAAAAGATATGTGCAAAGACACTGAATATAATCGAGGGCGCTTACAGTATGCACCCGTATTTCGGCGACATATATGATTTACGTATATTCATGGATATCGACAAGGAGACGCAGTTTAAGAGAATACTGAAAAGAAACGGTGAGTTGTACAAAAGTTTTACCAACAGGTGGATTCCTTCGGAGAATGAATATTTTGAAAGCTTTAAGATTAAAAATCAATGCGATTTTATCTTCAAAGCGTAGTCTTTAAATAAACGGTATACGGTTTAATATTCGTCTGCAATAAAGCAATTCTGTTCGGGAAGCATTCTTGATATTTCGTCACATGCAACTTTATCATGTATAACGGCGACACCCTCCGACACCAGCTCTTCCAATGACTTATGCCCCGTAAGTAACTGCATAAGATGTCCCGAAGACAACTCCAGATGGTATTTATCATTAACTTTCTTACCGTTTAAAAGATAAATACCGTTGTTTTTGATATGGAAGTAATCAAAGACCTTTACGCCGTAATCGCCGTAACCGCAGATGCTTTCCAACAGTTTACCGATATTAATTATACCCATGGAGTTTTGTTCGGTAACTTCCGTATTCTTAACCCCTACCCGATCCGCAACTTTCTTTGAAGTCTTTACCGTTATACTCTTCCCCTGTTCTTCAAGTGCCTTAAACATGGCGCATGCGCTGTATAAATCGTCAGTTATATATTCTTCCGCATATAAATCTTTTTCATCAAAGTAAATACAGTATCCCGTTATTTTTCCGTCTTTAAACACGGCAATTGCTTTGGCATTATCGCTTAAGTAATCATTCATTTTCAACCTGAATGCCGCCTTATCTCTTATTGCAATACCGCTGTATCCCTTTATAAATCCCGTGTAACAGGCATGTAAACCGTCAAACTCATCGTATATATCTATGTGCCTGCAGGAAACATCGCTGTTTGCTTTTCTTTCAATATAGGGCATTAAACAGGCATATTTATCTTTCTTACACGAACGGATATATGCACTTAAAGTACAACCGTAGTAGTGTATAGAATAATATGTTGAAAGATTTACCGCTTTCAATGTGGCTGCATAAATGCCTTTTGCATTTAACTCATTTATTAAATATAGCAAAGTCTTATGCATGAGACCTTGTTTTCTGTATGATTCAACGGTGGCTATTCCGGATATCATGGCGCAGGGTATTTCTTTACCTCTGATTAAAACAGGCATGGGAAGCGAATGAGCGCACGATACCAATAAGTCATCATCATAAGTACATACACTGTCCGAAGGGGAAAATCTGTTATCAAAGAACCAGTCGGTGAAACTTTTGCTGTCACCGAAAAGCTCCGTCCAGAGCTTCTTCATAGCCGCTTTATCTTTATGTGTGCACATTCTTGTTGAAATCATTGTTACCTCTTCTAAATTATATATCAAAAAAGATGATTACCCAATGCTTAATAAAGCGAATCGGTTTTTTTGCGGGATTGATTGAAAACTGAAATAAAGGTATACTATATTTACGAATATATGCAGAAAGGAATGATTACTATGTGTAATCAAGCTCAAGCACTTCAAATCCTGAAAGAAGTATATGAAGCTTGTAAGCCTGTTTTCAGCGACACATTAAAAGAAATCTATTTATACGGTTCTTATGCAAGAGGCGATTATCACAATGAGTCTGATATCGATATCCTTATTGTTTTAGACCTGGAAGCTTCGGAGATTTCAGCATATAGAAGAACAATTGCAGCAATTGCAAGCGATTTGAGTTTGAAACACGATATCACAATTTCCGTGACGATGAAGCCTGTAGTACAATTTCGGAAATATGCGAATGTGTTGCCTTTTTATAAAAATGTAATTGAGGAAGGGATTCGGTATGGAGCTTAAGGAGAGAAAAAGTCTTTCCGATGTTCGCTATCAACGTGCTTTGGAATGCTTGGCTGCTGCGAAGTCTTTGTTGGAAAGCGGTAATTACAAAAGTGCAGCTAATCGTTCTTACTATGCAGTATTTCATGCCATGAGATCCGTGTTGGCGTTTGATGAAGTGGATAGAAGACATCACAGTAGTGTTATTTCAGAGTTCCGTAAGCGCTATATTAAAACAGGCATATTTGAAACAGAGCTATCCAAGATTATTTCCGTACTGTTCGATACCAGGACAGATAGTGATTATGATGATTTCTTTGTTATTTCCAAGGAAGAGGTTGTTGAACAGACGAAGAATGCCGAATATTTTTTAAATCAGATTAAATTGTTTTTGGACAAAAAGTAAAAGTTGATGTCAAGCTGATACAATCAGTAAATAGAGATAGGTAATTATCATTCGCAAGTCATAATATGCTTGACATTAATACTTACTCGTAATAGAATCAACTTCACCGAGAAATCGGCATATATGCTAGGGGAGCCATGTGGCTGAGAGATATTATTGACCCTCATTACTTGATCCGGGTAATACCGGCGTAAGGAAGCAACCGACAGTACTGTTTCACCTCCTGCATGTATAAACAAGGGAGGTATTTTTATGGATTTGTTTTTAACTCAATCGAACGGCAATTATCTGCTGACAACATACGGATATATCGCAATAGCGTTGTTGGCTGTCTTGGTATTTTGTGCGATTTACTTTTTCCGGCCCAAGAAGGAAAAATCCGAACTACAGGTAAATCCTACAAAGAAACTGGCCTTTTGTTCCATGGCGGTTGCAGCGGGCTTTGTGGCATCGTACATAAGGTTGTTCAGTATGCCTTTGGGCGGTTCGGTAACGCTGTTATCCATGTTTTTCATATGCCTTGCAGGTTACTGGTACGGAACCGGTACCGGTCTTATTGCCGCTTTCACATACGGTCTTCTGCAGTTAGTGCAGGAACCGTATATCATAAACTTCTGGCAGGTGTGTTTTGATTACCTGTTTGCTTTTACCGCACTGGGGTTGTCGGGACTTTTTAAAGATAAAAAGAACGGTCTTTTAACAGGTTATATCGTAGCCGTACTTGCACGGGGATTTTTTCACACGGTGGGAGGATACCTGTTCTTTATGGAGTGGATACCGGAAAAATTTCCCGAAAAACTCATTCCGCTATATCCCGTCATATACAACTATTCATATATACTTGCCGAAGGAGCAATAAGCGTTGCCCTCATTTCCATATCTCCTGTTAAAAAGGCATTGGAAAGAGTAAAGGCTATGGCGGTTAAATAGCAAAGGATTGTAAATATATGATTTAAGAATATTCCGGGTTTTTTCCCGGATATTTTAAATTAACAGTTGACAGCGTACAATAGCGGTGGTAATATGTAGACACTTTATCAATTCATTACTTTAGCGTAGTGAAGTAAGGAGAAAAGCAAATGGCTTATCACAATCCCGAGGGCATGAGCGACCTGACAGACAGCAAATGCTTTACCAAGAAGAATAAAGAGCAGGCGGTGAGACAACTTTTCCGAAACTACGGCTTTACGGAAATAGAGACACCTTGCTTAGAATATTTTGACATGTATTACGGAGAGAACGAATATGTGTCTCAAAAAGACATATTCAAGCTTATAGACAAAACGGGAAACCTTCTGGTCTTACGGCCGGATATGACGGTACCGGCATGCAGGGTAGCGGCAACAAAGATTCGCTATGAAGCTTTACCGTATAAGCTCTCGTACATAGCCAAATGCTTCCGGGCCGATGAATTCGGAGGCGGAAAGCAGAGAGAGTTTACCCAGTGCGGCGCCGAGATAATAGGCAGCGATAATCCCTATTACGATGCGTTGGTTATAAAGCTGGCTGTTAGTGCGGCAAAGAGAGTAGGAATTAATGACATATCTATTCAGATAGGGCAGGTGGAGTTTTTCAACGGCCTGGCCAAAGAAGCTTCTCTTACACAGAAAGAAAGTGAAATAATATCCAAGATGATAGACAGCAAGGACAGTTTCGGTATCTCGGAATACCTTGAAGGAAGAAAAATAGATAAGAATATATACAACCACTTAACCGCTATAACGGGATACTTCGGGGATAAATCACTGATTGACAGATTACTTGAAACAAAACTTAACTTAAAATCAAAACAGGCTTTGAACAATCTTAAGCAGATTCTGGACATACTGGATAAGATGGGTTTAAGAGGATATGTTACCGTGGATTTATCCATGGTTAAAAAGCTGGGTTATTACACCGGTATGATTTTCAACGGCAACACATATCAGATGGGCTTTCCAATACTTGCGGGCGGAAGATATGACAATCTGGCGGAAAAAATGGGAAAGAAGCTGGAAGCTACCGGCTTTTCCTTGAGTCTGGAAATGGCCATCAAGGCTTTGGAGAGACAGGGACAGACTGAAGAGCTGCCTGTTATGCCTGCAATAGTGTCTTTTTCGGAAAGTATGAGAGATTGTGTTTTATCTGTAACAAAAGACATTGAGGAAGATAAAAACATACAGGTGTTGCCGGACAGTGACGACCTTGAAAGATATATGAAGGAGCGTAATATTTCAAGAATGGCACGCTGTATAGAACCCAACCATGTTATAATCCACAGTAACGGCAAAACGGAGAAAACCGATTTTGCAAAGTGGAGGGCATTATGGAATATTTAAAGATTGCGCTACCCAAAGGGCGACTGGCGGTACAGACCGTGGAACTTTTCAAAAAAGCAGGGATACCCTGTACGGATATAGATGACGATTCCAGAAAGCTCATACATACCGATCAATCAAACAAGATCAAGATATTTCTGGTAAAAGCGGCCGATGTGCCGGTTTATGTGGAATACGGTGCCGCCGATATGGGAGTTGCGGGAAAAGACACTCTGATGGAAGAATCAAAAAATGTTTATGATGTTCTTAACTTAGGTTTCGGTGCCTGCAGGATGTGTGTGGCGGGAGAGGCTAAGTATCTTAACAGAACCGATGAGATAATGAACAAGAGGGTTGCCACCAAATATCCCAGCATTGCAAGCGAATATTACAGAAATGTCAAGAATGAGAATGTGGAGATAATCAAGTTGAACGGATCGGTGGAACTGGCTCCGTTATGTAATCTTTCGGAACTTATTGTGGATATAGTGGAAAGCGGAAAGACACTGCAGGCCAACGGTCTTGTGGTGCTGGAGAAGATTTGCGACATTTCCGCTCACCTCATAGTAAATAAAGTAAGTATGAACATGAAAACCGACAAGATATCCTATATAATCTCAGCATTGAAAAAGGAGTTAAGCAATGATTCCGATATTTGATAAGGATAAAGCGGGTTTTATAGCAAAGGTGCGAAAAGACGGATTTCTGGATAATAAAGAAGTCTACGATGTTGTATACAAAATTATGCAGGATATAAGAAAAGATAAAGATAAAGCATTGATGCAATATACCGGTAAGTTCGACAAAACCGATATTGCGCCTGAGGATATGCTTGTTACAAAAGAAGAGATTAAAAAAGCCTACAAAGAGATAGACAAGGATCTTTTAAAGGTAATACAGCAGGCGGTACTGAATGTGGCGACATATTCCATAAAACAGAAAGAGAAAAGTTTTTTATGGAATAAAGAAGAGGGCGTAAAAATAGGGCAGAAAGTCACACCGTTAAGAAGTGTGGGCATATACATACCGGGAGGCACCGCACCTCTCATATCTTCAGTCATTATGAATGCAGTCCCCGCATATGTTGCAGGCGTAAAAGAAATAGTCATGTGTAGCCCTCCTCCGTTGGATGCAGCACGCATTGTTGCCGCTAATGAGGCACATGTAACAAAGATATACAGAGCGGGAGGAGCGCAGGCAATATTTGCAATGGCATTCGGCACCGAAACAATTCCGAAGGCGGATAAGATAACCGGGCCGGGTAACATATATGTTGCCTATGCCAAGAAAATGGCATACGGATACTGCGGTATAGATATGGTGGCGGGGCCTTCGGAAATAATGATAATTGCCGATGAAACGGCAAATCCGAGATTTGTTGCCGCCGATATGCTGAGCCAGGCCGAGCATGACAAACTCTCAATATCTTCATTACTTACCACATCAAAGAAACTGGCGAAGGAAGTAATAAAAGAGATAACCGTACAGGCAAAAGAGTTGGAAAGAAGCGATATCATTAATGAAAGTATTAAGAATAACGCTGCCATATATATCGGACAGGATATTACGGAATGTATTGATGTGCTTAATGAATGTGCGCCCGAGCATGCGGAAATTATTACCGAAAATGCCGAGGTCTATTCCGACTATATTACCCAGGCCGGTGCGGTATTTGTGGGACCATATTCACCCGAACCGTTAGGTGATTACCTTGCGGGTCCCAATCACACACTGCCCACAGCGGGAACTGCCCGATTCTTTTCGCCGTTGGGAGTTTACGACTTTATGAAAAAAAGCAGTGTTATACAGTATGATAAAGAAGCGTTGAAGAGAGCATATAAAGGGATATCGCTGTTTGCACAATGTGAAGGGTTAGATGCTCATGCCAATGCGGTGAATATACGTTTTTTGGAGAAAAAAGATGAATAAGTTATTTTCCCGTCAATTAAAAAAACTGACTCCCTATACCCCCGGAGAGCAGCTTAACGATAAAAGATATATCAAACTCAATACCAATGAGAATCCCTATCCGCCCTCGGATAAAGTACTGGAAGCCATAAAAGATAAAGCGGACGAAACATTAAGACTTTATCCCGACCCGGAAAGTAAAGAGCTTCTGTCGGTTATAGCAAAGAAATATTCAATAGACAACGATATGGTCTTTGTATCCAACGGTTCCGATGAGACCCTTGCATTTGCTTTCAATGCTTTCTTTTCCCGAAAGAAAGTGGCATTCCCCAAGATTACATACAGTTTCTATCCGGTATATTGCAAATTGTATGATGCAAAAGAAGAAACACCGGAAATGAATTATGACTATACTATAAATAAAGAAGCCGTGAGTAAGTGTAAATATCCGTTGATAATAGCCAATCCCAATGCTCCGACAGGTGAACTGCTTAGCAATGAATATATATGTTCTTTATTGGAAAAAGACAAAGAAAGACTGATACTGGTAGACGAAGCATATATCGATTTTGCAAATCAGCCGTCCATGGCGGAATATGTGAAGAAATACAAGAATCTGTTAGTGGTCAGGACCTTTTCCAAATCCTACTCTTTAGCGGGCATGAGAATAGGTTATGCGATAGGAGATAAAGCACTTATTGCTGCACTCAATACCATAAAGAACTGTTTCAATTCCTATCCTTTAGACAGACTGGCTCAGATAAGCGCGGTAACCGCTCTCAATAATCAGGAGTATTATGACATGATAAACAACAAGGTTAAGGCGACAAGGGACCGAGTTGCAAAACAACTGGATAAACTGGGGTGTACCGTGTTGCCTTCACAGAGCAACTTTCTGTTTGTTAAATTCGGAGGTTTTGATTCGAGCACGATATATACAAAGTTCAAAGATGAGGGTATACTTATCAGACAGTGGAACTATATACCCGACTATGTCAGAATATCTATAGGAACCGATTCCGATATGGATTCCCTTATAAACACCGCAAAGGAGATTATGAAATAATGAGAAAAGCGACATTCAAAAGAACAACCAAAGAGACCGATGTATCGGTAAAACTTAATATCGACGGAACGGGCAAATATACCGTCGAGACCGGGATAGGTTTTTTTAATCATATGCTGGAGTTGTTTTCCAAGCATTCTTTGATGGATTTAACAATAAAGACAACAGGCGACTTAGAGGTGGACGAGCACCACACCGTGGAAGATACCGCCATAGCATTGGCTACGGCTATGAAAGAGGCGTTGGGTAATAAGGAGAAGATTTGCAGATACGGATTTGCATCCGTTCCCATGGACGAAGCGCTTTCAAATGTAACGGTGGATTTGGGCGGAAGACCGTATACGGTATTTATCTGTCCCGTAAGCGGCGGAAGAACGGGGGAGATGGATTTTGAAACGGTGGAGGAATTCGTAACCGCATTTGCAAGTAACTTAGGTGCCAATATCCATGTAAATGTACAGTACGGTCACAACAGACACCACATTGCCGAAAGCATATTCAAAGCACTTGCCAGAGCCTTAAGACAGGCGGTAAGCATTGACAACAGAGAAACCGGCATACCGTCGACAAAAGGAGCGATTTAACAGCCTTGATTATATATCCCGCAATAGACATACTTAACGGTCACTGCGTGCGCCTGTATAAAGGAGATTACGGTCAGGTTACCAAATATTCCGATGACCCCGTAAAGACCGCTTTTAAATTTAAAGAAGCCGGTGCCTCCCACATACATATTGTGGACTTGGACGGGGCAAAAACCGGCAAGTCGGAAAACATTGAAGTTATTAAAAGAATATGCAAAGAAACAGGTCTTTCAGTGCAGACCGGAGGGGGAGTGCGCACAATAAAAAGGATACGGGAACTGGCAGCGGCAAATGCCGACAGGATAATACTGGGAACGGCGGCAATTAAAAATCCCTCCCTTGTGGAAGAAGCGGTAAAAGAGTTCGGAAGCAAGATTGTTGTGGGAATCGATGCCCGTAACGGATTTGTCTCTACCGACGGCTGGACAAGCGACAGCGGGAAAGATGCAATAGAAACCGCACTGTTCATGCAGTCTTTAGGAGTACAATCGGTTGTATATACCGATATATCCAGGGACGGAACATTGAAAGGACCTAATCTTGAGGCACTTAAAGAAATGATTGAAAAGACAGATATGTATGTTGTAGCATCGGGCGGGATAAAGGATATGGAAGATATACGGAAAGTTAAAGAAACAGGAGCATACGGGGTTATAACCGGAAAAGCGATATATGAAGGAAAGATACATTTGAAAGAGTTATTTTCATATTCTTAAGTAAAGAAAAGAGTAAAGCGGATGAGTGTAAACAAGAAGGGAAGAATAAAGAGAATAATACCCTGTTTGGATATAGATAAAGGAAGGGTGGTAAAAGGCATAAACTTTATCAACCTTACCGATGCGGGAGATCCTGTGGAAACCGCAAAGGTATACTGTGAAAAAGGTGCAGACGAACTGGTTTTTCTGGATATAACGGCTTCAAGTGAAAAGCGGGGTAATACGCTTACAATGCTGAAAAAGGTTGCAGAAGAAACAGATATACCTTTTACGGTAGGCGGGGGCATAAGGAGTATTACGGATTTTGAATCTGTACTGAAAGCCGGTGCAACCAAGGTGTCGGTCAATACCGCAGCGGTATTAAATCCCGATCTGCTTTCAAAGGCAAGTGCAATGTTCGGCTCCGTTCATGTTGTAGCCGCCATAGATGCCAAGAAGCAAGAGGACGGAAGGTATGCGGTATATATAAACGGGGGAAGGAAAAAGACAAACCTGAATGCTGTTGATTGGGCAAAAAAGTGTGAGGAGCTGGGAGCGGGGGAGATACTGCTTACATCAATGGACCGTGACGGTAAAAAGAGCGGTTTTGATCTGGAGCTTACAAAATCGGTTTCTCAAGCGGTAAGTATTCCCGTAACAGCTTCGGGAGGAGCGGGGAGCATAAAAGATTTCTACGATGTCTTAACCGAAGGGTATGCAGATGCAGCGTTAGCCGCATCACTGTTCCATTTTCACGAATTGGACATAACGGAACTTAAGCGGGCTTTAAGAGACAAAGGTATTGCCGTTAATATTTAGTAATTTACATAGATTTAAAACACGGAATTATGCAACTTAAACAAAGTTTAAAAAACACCGTAAATCATTTGACAGTAACAGACGCGAATGATATAATTTGTTGAGTAATAGGTATATTTATGCCACACTCGGGGAGGTAGATATAATGGATGAGAATAGCAAAAGTTCAAAGTTAATGAAATGGGCAATAGTTATTTTTGCAATAGGTTTTGAGGGTATTACTTTTGGTATGTTCATGAGACTTGTATATATGAATGAGCAGTATATGGCAAGATGGCATATGTGGGTATGGTATGTTGTAGGTGTAGCATTCCTGCTTCCTTCCTTCTACTTGTTCTACAGAGCCAATAAACTGAAAGAACAGGAGAGGCATGAATACTATCAGGAGTACTTCATTGAAGAAGAGAAAAAGATTACTATTGAGGAATAATATATCCGATGCAAACAAACCGGCTTTAAAAGCCGGTTTTTTGAATTTAAGGAAAATATAAATATGCACAATTTGCTATATAATCACCGCATAAATTCTATATAATATACTTAAAGTAAAAGGAGGACCCATGAAGGACTATATCAATAAAACAATTGAAGATATAAAGAGGCAGGTAGGGAATGAGCAGGTATTATTAGGCTTATCGGGCGGTGTGGATTCCGCAGTATGTGCAGCCTTGATATCCAAAGCGATACCCAATCAGCTTGTATGTATATTTGTAGA
>JAKJBR010000029.1:0-15306 GCA_022706885.1 Bacillota bacterium | reverse complement strand
ATAACATAATCTCCGTAAAAACATGTATTATTACTTAAATCCACCTCTATAAACAGCGACTGCAGAAGATCAGGTACGAAATAGACATTGTCTTTTTTATCATACGGACATAATAAATCGGGATAACAATGGGGTACTTTACGCTGATAATTATCTGTCGGCAAATTGTGATATACGGGCAGCCTGACAGCAACCGATTCCACTTTATAAACCCGTATAAATTCCTTCAACTCCGATTGTATATGAAAATAACAGGGGCTTTTATCCTTTAAAGTATCGCTTGTCATAGTATAAGCAATCTGGAAATTAAGTTTTTCATTCAGTAAACAGGAAAAGGAAGTATATTGCTTCTTGTCTTGTATATTATCGTCTAAAAAACATTTCTCCAATGATGACACACACTTTACAATGTAATTATTCATAGCTCACTTCCCATTTTTTGCACTATTTCATTCATTTCGGGTAAATACCCTTCCATTTCCTTAACCAGCTTAAATTGCGTTCTGGCGCGTATAAGATTATGGTTTTCTTTATGTACCGCAAAATATATGTCGTTATTCAGATAATCGGTGAGAAATCTCATGCCTATCTCCATGGTTATAAGTTTAATGGAAAACGGCAAAAGTGATAACTCAACGGCATTAATACTGTTCTTTACGGCTGCTAAAAAACCTTTTGTGAAATATATGAAGTTGTCCGTAACGAAATGAACTTTATCAAGATTCTCTTCATCTTCCTCAGCGGAAGATGAGGAAATTCTCAACGCATCACCGTAATCGTAAAGTATTGAGCCGGGCATGACGGTATCCAGATCCAAAATACAGATAGGTTTATCGGTTGCATTATCAAATAAAAGATTGTTCAGTTTTGTATCATTGTGTGTAACTCTTAAAGGTATTTTACCCGACTTTATGTTCTCCAATATTACTCCGCAATCGGCTTTTCTTTGATACAAAAAGTTAATTTCATCGGTAACATTTGAGACTCTTCCCGCAACATCCCTCTTTACGGACATCTCGAAGTCACGGAATCGTTTTACTGTGTTATGAAAGTCTTTAATTGTTTCATGAAGAGTGTTCATATCGTAATCGGAAAGCATGTTCAAAAAATCACCGAATGCATAACCGCTGTCGCGTACTACCTGAAGATTCTTAGGTTGCTGATATGTCGTAACATCGTCAATGTATAAATATGAGCGCCAGTAACAGTTGTCCGAATCCACATAAAACAATTTATTATCTTTTGTTTTGACAACGGATAACGTTTCTCTTCTTAAATCGCCACCCCGTGCGGCAATCTTTTTTTTTAAAAACTCCGTCACATTATATATATTTTCCATAAGAGCGACGGGATTGGTAAAAACCGTTGTGTTTATAAGTTGAAGGGTATATTTATCGCGTGTTGTTTCCACTACATATGTTTTATTTATATGACCCGCACCGATGGGTTTTATTGAAATAATATCTCCCTCATAACTAAATCTGCCTGCAACGGAAGTTTCTCTGTTCATATGCTCCTCCTGCTATAGCTTAGATGCGCTGTCTTTGTCTAAATAGAGCTTTGCAGCTAAATGCAGTCTCAGTATACTTGCAGGACACTTCTCCTCTATTTTTCCGTTTAAAGTGTAATAAACCGCATTTGCTTTGGTAGGTGCCGGCACGATACAGAACAGTTTTTTACCCTCAAAAAGAGCCGGTATTGTTAATGTAATGGCATATTTAGGTACCTGATGAATATTTTCAAAGCACTTATCGTTAACCTGCTGCTGACGACATAACTCATCCAGTTTTACTATTTTAACTTTGACTTTATCGGAAAAATCCGCAACCGGAGGATCATTAAAAGCGATATGTCCGTTCTCCCCTATTCCCATACAGACAATATCAATAGTGTTATTGTTCAACAATTCTTCATAACGCATACATTCTTTTGTCACATCTTCCGCCGTACCGTCAATATAGTTGACCGTCTTAAAGTTTAATTTTGAAAAAAGAGCATTCTTAAGAAAATTACCGAATGCCTGCGGTGCATCCTTATCAATTCCTAAATATTCATCCATATGATAAGCATTTATTCTTGTCCAGTCTATATCCTTATACGATATAAGGGTTTGCAAAAAGTCATTCTGTGACGGTGCCGCGGCAAAGAGCATATTAATTTCATCTTTTGTTTTAAATAATTTCAATATCTCACTGCGTACATCCTGAGCGGCTTTTAAGCCCATCTCTCTTCTTGTATCAAATACCGATACTTCCAAATTGTCCTTTTTGAAATT
The DNA here is from genome assembly GCA_022706885.1 of Bacillota bacterium. Taxonomy (GTDB): domain Bacteria; phylum Bacillota; class Clostridia; order DUPQ01; family DUPQ01; genus DUPQ01. Next base: position 13,031 of record JAKJBR010000029.1, on the reverse strand, counting down.
CTTAATTAACATAACAACTCCTTTAATTTGATATATCTCTATTATATCTCAAATCAAAAAAGGCACAATCGGAATAGTGCCTTTTCAGAATAAAACAAAAAACAGGATTGAAAATAAAAAATTAATTTTATAAATAAAGATAATGTTAATCTGTAAAACGTATCTCGGTTCTCGGTATAAAATATGATGTCTGGTCATGTACATTGTTTATATCACCGTATTTATACAGATTAACTACATAGTATTCTCTGTATTGATAAATTGAAGATATATTATACTCAAGAGGAACCGATATCACACATCTTTTACCTGTAACTAAATCCAGAATTACCGCTTCATGATATATCGGATTGTTCTCTTGCGGGTAGGCATATCTTAAAAGCAGAAGATTTGTGTTGGGAACGACGGTTATATTATCACACCTTTGATATTTCGAATCCTCAAATTTCCTTTTACTTCCGTCATTCAGATTAATAATCTCGGAGAAGATATTTCTGTCTTTATCTAAAACCGAATTGAAAACATAGGGATAAATCATATTAAAGGAATTACTTCCGGCTTCTTCGTTATCAAATACGGTCCTGGCAGTAAGTTCAACAGTATCAATCTCAATTATTTTTCCGAAGCTTTGTAAATACGCATACCTGTTTTCTCTCCATTGCAGTACTCTTGTAAATGCCGGCGTATTCGGAACAGGTTTTTCTTCACCGGTAACGGTATCTTTTACCCATACATAACCTACTTCTTCCGTAGCTCTTTCAGTATAGAATAACATTTTTGTTCCGTTTCTGTTGAAGGAAGGTCTTATCGCCCACACTTTCAGATACTTAATTCCGTCTATCTCCCAAAAATTATCGTACATGGAATATCCCATTGTTTCGCTGAGACAATATAGGTCCATTGTTTCCGCATCCAAATCCACCCAGAATAAAAAGCCGCCTTTCACCACAGCATATTTATTTGTCATCGGAATTCTTGTCAACTGTAAATCGGTTCCATGAGAAAAAACCGGTTGTCTTCGACCGTCTTTTTCAATGTATGTATACTTGAATTCATAATCATACGGTCCTGCATAAATAACCAATGAATCGGCATTTACAGGCTCTTCTCCGTCAACCGACAACACTTCATTGGGCAAACTTCCCGTTATTTCATGCGTTACGGGATCTCTTGAAGCCTGTAAGTTTTTAAAATCTTGGTTTGTAGGTTTCCTGACCAGATTGCCGTCAAGTGAGCGGAATACTCCCGGTAATGCAAATACGGGTAGGCTTTTACCGTTTACGAAAATCATATTATCGATATATGTTCTTGAAGGTTTACCTGGTACTTCGATACCGGTATTATCCGTTACAACTTCCTTCTGTGAGTCTGTTTGCTCTTCTTCGGTAACTTCAAGATTAGGGGTACTTACCGTATCCGACTCAACGGGAACAACTGCGGTTTCCGTACCGGCCGTCTCTATCGGAATACTACTTTCTTTAACCTTTTCCTGACAACCTGTATAAGAAAATAACATGGACAACAGGATAAATAAAATAACGATAAATCTAAATATTTTTCTCATATTCTTTCTCCGTTTATTATTTATGAAACTACTCAATCCGAATCTACCAATTCAATACCGGATATCGGTATGAAATATGCGGTCTGTATTATAATATCATCTTCCGGCTTATATATACTCAACATTAAACAATCATTATGTTGCTTAAATGTTGAAACGGAATACTCATCGGGTACAGATATTATGCATATCTTACGTGTAGACAAATCCAAAACAACGGCTTCGCTATGCCATTTATTCTTGCTTACGGGATAAAGATATTTAAGAAGTAATAAATCAGAGCCGTTTACTCGTTCAATTTCCATGCACTTTGCATATTTGATATCATCAAAATGATAAACTTCACCGTCATCATCTATGTCTATTATATGTGTTCCTCCGGGCATATCGGGAACAAAAACATAAGGATAAATGAAACCCAGTGTATCTTTAGAAAAAATCTTTGTGTCATGGATAACCTTTGAAGTTAAATTTACGGTATCAATTTCCTCGACTTTGCCGAATGGCGATGTTATATAGGCATATCTGCCGTCTCTCCAACTTAAAACTCTGCTGTATCCTGTTGTGTTAGGTACCGGGTTCTCTTTTCCCGTTATTATATTTTTTACCCATACCTTTCCTGTCTCTTCATTCGCTCTTCCCGAATAAAATATCATAACCGTTCCATTGTCGTTAAAATACGGATTTGATGCCCATACATCATATTCCGACTTTAATTGTGAATATCCGTTTGTTTGAACATGACAATAGAAATCCAAAGACTCTCTATCGGGGTCTAATGAGAATAAGAAACCACCCTTTTCCACAAGGTATTTGTTTGAATTGGGTATTTTAATAAGATTCAAATAATCTGAATGGTTTGTCTGTATTATATACTTTTTCCCGTCTTTATTAATATACTCAAATTCCATTTCAAATATAACACTAAAATTAACCCTTATACTACAGGTAAATGAATCTTTAATCAAAGTTATTTCTTCACTATCTAAGGAGAAAATAACGGAAGGCTGTTTTTTTACAGTTTCATCATCAGTTCTATCTATTTTTATATTCAGCTTTTCTATATCTTCTTCCGTCGCATATCTGATTAAAAAATCGTCCGATGTATAAAGTCCTTGAAAACATTTACACTTGATGCTTCTTCCGTTCATTTTGATAATGCTGTCTTTGTCGGTCTCAACAGGAATATATTCATAAGTATATTTTTCACTATCAGTAATGTAATCGGTTTCATGTATGTTTTTTACACAACCGACAGAAACCGACAACAGTGCAAATATCAGCCATATCAGAATAGTGCTTCTTAAAAATCTTCTCATAAAATAACTCCGTATACATTATATCCGAAAATCAAAAAGGCACAAACTTAATCGTGCCTTTAATGATAATTGTTTATTCTCTTTTTTATCTTCACCGTTACATTCATATATACTATAACGGCTTAATTTGTTATTTTGCCTTTATATTAAACCATGCATCCAGTCCGGGATATACGGCCACATCATCCAATTCTTCTTCTATTCTCAGAAGTTGATTGTATTTTGCCACTCTGTCGGTTCTGGACGGAGCACCGGTTTTAATCTGACCTGCATTGGTAGCAACCGCAATGTCTGCAATGGTGGTATCTTCCGTTTCACCGGAACGATGGCTTACAACGGCCGTGTAGCCTGCCCTGTTGGCCATTTCAATAGCTTCCAATGTCTCGGTCAAAGTACCTATCTGGTTTACTTTAATGAGTATTGAGTTGGCAACACCGCCTTTGATACCTCTGGCAAGTCTCTTTGTATTGGTAACGAATAAATCGTCTCCTACAAGCTGTACTTTATCTCCCAGTCTGTCGGTAAGTTTCTTCCAGCCTTCCCAGTCTTCCTCCGCAAGTCCGTCTTCAATGGAAATGATAGGATATTTTTCGCACATTTCCGCCCAGTAATCAATCAGTTGATCCACTGTGAACATTCTGTCGGTTTTCCAGAAATAGTAGCAGCCTTCTTTTCCTTTAGCCTTTGCCTCTTCATACATTTCGGTAGCTGCGGGATCCAAGGCGATTCTTATCTGATCATAAGGCTTGTATCCTGCTTTTTTTATCGCTTCGACAATTACCTGTAATGCTTCTTCATCGGTTTTAAGATTGGGAGCGAAACCGCCTTCATCACCTACCGCTGTGGAGTATCCTTTATCTTTTAATACTTTCTTCAATGTGTGGAATACTTCGGCACACCATCTTAAAGCTTCTTTGAATGAAGATGCTCCTACCGGCATAATCATGAACTCCTGGCAGCTTACCGAGTTATCGGCATGTTTTCCGCCGTTAATGATATTCATCATGGGGACCGGGAGAACTTTTGAATTAACTCCCCCTATATATTCATACAGACTTAATCCCAAAGCTTCACTTGCAGCTTTAGCAACGGCTAATGATACACCCAGTATTGCGTTTGCACCTAACTTGCCTTTATTCTCCGTACCGTCCAGTTCCATCATAAGTCTGTCAATGTATACCTGATCCAGAACGTTTAATCCTTCCAGTTCGGGTGCGATTATCTCGTTTACATTGTCAACCGCTTTTTCTACACCCTTACCTAAATAAACTTTCTTATCGCCGTCTCTTAATTCAACAGCTTCAAAAGCGCCTGTGGAAGCTCCGCTGGGAACAGCCGCTCTTCCTATATATCCGCCTTCTACAAATACTTCCACTTCTACCGTGGGATTTCCTCTGGAATCCAGAATCTCTCTTGCCCATACGCCTTCAATCTCGATATATTGTTTCATATTTACCTCCGTTATCCTTTATAATTCACTATCTTACAAAAATCATCCGATTTAAGACTGGCTCCGCCTACAAGACCGCCGTCAATATCGCTCATACTGAAAAGTTCTGCTGCATTCTTTACATTAACCGAACCGCCATACTGAATGTATGTTGCATTGGCAACTTTCTTTCCGTATTTTTCATTGAGAGCCTGTCTGATTGTTCTGCAGACTTCATTTGCCTGTTCGTTGGTGGCGGTTTTACCCGTGCCTATTGCCCAGATAGGTTCATAAGCTATAACTATGTTTTTTATATCTTCCGAAGATACACCGTTTAAAGCATATCCTACCTGATATCTGACAAAATCGGCAGTTACACCCGTTTCTCTCTGTTCCAGGCTTTCGCCTACACAGATTATCGGTTTTAAACCTGCTTTAAGAGCTTTAATTACCTTTTTATTTACCGTTGCATCGGTTTCATTGTAGTACTGTCTTCTTTCCGAGTGACCGATTATTACATACTGTACTCCCAAATCGACAAGCATTTCCGCAGAAACTTCACCGGTAAAAGCACCTTTGTCTTCATAATGCATATTCTGAGCCGCTATCTTTATCTTAGTTCTTTTTGATGCTTTTAAAGCGGCAGGTATGCATATAAAAGGAACCGCACATATAACTATATCTTTTGTCTGTTTTACCTTATCGGAAAGCTCGGCAACAAATGTCGCCGTTTCCGAAGGGGTCTTATTCATCTTCCAATTTCCTGCTATAACTTTTTTTCTCATTTGTCCTCCAAAACATCAATACCCGGCAGTACTTTTCCTTCCAGGAATTCCAATGATGCTCCGCCGCCGGTAGAAATATGTGTTACTTTATCGGCATAACCTAAAATCTCTATTGCCGCAGCACTGTCTCCTCCTCCGATAATAGATACCGAACCGGAATCGGCAACCGCTTTTGCTATCTTTCTTGTTCCGTTGGCAAAGTTTTCAAACTCGAAAACTCCCATAGGTCCGTTCCAGACAACCGTTTTAGCCTTAAGAATTTCCTTAGTGAATAACTTAACGGTTTTTTCACCTATATCCATTCCCATCATATCAGCCGGTATGGCATTGAAATCCACTGTCTTTTTCTTTGCAGCATTATTAAACTCGTCGGCTACAACCGTATCAAGCGGTAAAAGAAGATTAACATTTTTCTTCTTTGCTTTTGCAATGAGCTCATTGGCAAAATCCAGTTTGTCCAATTCGCAAATAGATGTTCCGATATCATGTCCTTGTGCTTTGAAGAATGTATATGCCATTCCGCCACCGATAAGAATTGTATCCACCTTATCCAGAAGACTCTCTATAACACCGATCTTATCGGAAACTTTGGCACCGCCTAAAATAGCAACAAAAGGTCTTGCCGGATGTGCTAAAGCTGCACCCATAATCTCAATCTCTTTTTTGATAAGGAAACCGCATACCGCAGGAAGGTAATCTGCTATACCTGCTGTTGATGAATGTGCTCTGTGAGCGGTTCCGAAAGCGTCATTTACAAAAATCTCCGCCATAGAAGCCAGTTTTTTGGAAAATTCCTTATCATTCTGCTCTTCCTCTGCATGGAAACGTACATTTTCCAGCAACATTACATCTCCGTTCTTAAGTGCTGCCGCCTTTGCTTTTGCATCTTCACCGATTACATCTTTAGCAAGTGTAACGGGTTTTCCCAACAACTCGGAAATCCTTGCGGCGATAGGTGCCAGGGAGTATTTGGGATTGAACTCTCCTTTAGGACGACCCAGATGCGATACCAGAATTGTTTTGGCACCGTGGTCGGAAAGATACTTTATTGTTTTCATTGCTTCACGGATTCGTTTGTCGTCGGTTATAACGCCGTCTTTCAGGGGAACATTAAAATCCATTCTGGCTATAACCTTTTTACCGGAAACATTAATATCTTCTACTGTTTTCTTTTTTAATTCTGCCATGATAGTCTCCTTTATAAAAAAGACCCGTATTCACGGGCCTTAGTTTTTATTTTATTTTGCATCAACCTTGGCCATGTGCATGATAAGGTCTACAATCTTACATGAATAACCCCACTCGTTATCATACCAGGCAACAAGTTTAACAAATGTATCGTTTAACGGAATTCCTGCTTTTGCATCGAATATACAGGTTCTGGAATCACCGATGAAATCGGTTGAAACAACATCATCCTCCGTGTATCCTACGATGCCTTTAAGATTGGTTTCCGATGCTTTCCTGATTGCCGCTTTGATATCTTCATAAGAAGTGGGCTTTGCCAATCTTACCGTTAAATCCACAACCGAAACGTTTATGGTAGGTATTCTCATGGACATACCTGTCAGCTTACCGTTGAGTGAAGGTATAACTTTTCCTACCGCTTTTGCGGCACCTGTTGATGAAGGAATGATATTGGCGGCAGCCGCTCTTCCTCCTCTCCAGTCTTTGGATGAAGGTCCGTCAACAGTCTTCTGAGTAGCTGTTGTTGCATGAACGGTGGTCATAAGTCCTTCTAAAACTCCGAAATTGTCGTGAATAATCTTTACCAGCGGTGCAAGACAGTTGGTTGTGCACGATGCATTGGAAACAAAGGTCATATCCTTCGTATATTTATCCTGGTTTACACCCATAACGAACATAGGTGTATCATCCTTTGAAGGTGCAGACATAACCACCTTTTTTGCTCCTGCCGTAATGTGTCCCTGTGCTTTTTCTTTTGTTAAGAAAACGCCTGTTGATTCTACAATATATTCAGCTCCGCAATCTTTCCACGGTATTCCTGCCGGTTCCATGGATGCGTAAACCATAACTTTCTTTCCGTTAACTATAAGGAAATTTTCACCTGTTTCAATTGTACCTTTGAATTGTCCGTGAACCGAGTCATACTTGAGCATATATGCCATGTATGCAACGTCCAGGAACGGGTCGTTAATTCCTCTTATCTCTACCTTGGGATTGTCAATAGCCGATCGGAAAACCAAGCGTCCGATTCTGCCGAATCCGTTAATACCAATTTTTGCTGTCATTTATTTATCCTCCTAATTATAATCTATTAATTATCCATATCATTTTATAATATTCCTCTGCCTTTTACAATATGCAAAATGATGATTTACCGATAATTTGTTAAAAATTTAACTATTTTTCAGATTTCCGTAAAGTTGCATCTGTGAAAAACCTCTTTGCCTGAGTATCTCATAAGTTACTATTGCAACACTGTTGGACAAATTCAACGACCTTATACTGTTATTCATGGGAATGCGTATAGCGAATTCATAGTTATCTCTCAAGAGTTTCTCATCCAATCCTTTGGTTTCCTTTCCGAAAAGAATATAGCAATCATCGGGATAAACTACATCGGTATATGTTTTTGCGGCTTTTGTAGATGCAAAAAACATATTGTCACGCTTATGCATTTCCAAAAACTCGTAAAGTGAATCGTAATAGTAAATATCCACATCCTGCCAGTAATCCAGACCCGCTCTTTTTAAGTGAGCGTCGGATACATCAAAACCCAAAGGCTTTACAAGATGCAGCTTACTTCCCGTAGCTGCACAGGTTCTTGCAATGTTTCCGGTATTTTGCGGAATTTCCGGTTCCACCAAAACAATATTAATCATTCAGTGAGAAAAATACTCGTTAAGCTTTTCAATAAGCAGGTCGGTATCCACACCGTGTGCTCTGGATGCCTGTCCCAAGCTTTCTCCGCTTGCATGAGGACAACCTATACAATGCATTCCGAATTCAAAGAATATTTCGGCCGTATTGGGGTCCATTTTCAGTACTTCTATTATCTTTGTATTTTCCGTTATTTTTTTCATTTCATTTTCTCCTCCAATCTTTTTGCTATGTTGATTATAAAGTTTTCCGTATCCATCACAGTGATTTTTTCACCTGTTACAAGATTTTGTAAATCTTTTGTAATATATCCTTGTTCTATCGACTCAATACAGGATGCCTCTAAATTGTCTGCAAAAGTTACCAGTCTGTCCGAGTTGTCCAACTCTCCCCTTTTTCTTAATGCGCCTGTCCAGGCAAATATTGTGGCAATGGGATTTGTAGATGTCTTTTCACCTTTCAGATGTCTGTAGTAGTGTCTTGTTACCGTACCGTGAGCCGCCTCATACTCATATTCTCCTTGAGGTGATACCAATACCGATGTCATCATGGCAAGCGAGCCGAATGCCGATGATACCATATCGCTCATCACGTCACCGTCGTAATTCTTTAATGCCCATATAAAGCCGCCTTCCGAGCGTACCACTCTGGCAACGGCATCATCAATAAGGGTATAGAAATATTCGATACCGGCTTTACCGAATTTATCTGCATATTCCTTTTCATATATATCGGCAAATATATCTTTAAAATGATGATCGTACTGCTTGGAAATGGTATCTTTAGCGGAAAACCATAAATCCATATTTCTGTCCAGTGCAAAGTTAAAACAGGATCTGGCGAAAGATTCAATGGATTTATCTTTATTATGCATTATCTGAACTATGCCTTCGGAATCGAAATCAAAACCTTGTATATCTTCCGTTTTACCGTCTTTAAAAACAAATTCCGCTTTAAGTTTACCTGCCGAAGTAACTCTGTATTCTTTAGCCGAATAAACATCACCGTATGCATGTCTGGCAATTATTATGGATTTCTTCCATGTAGAGACCGTAGGAGCGATGTTCTTAACAAGAATAGGCTCTCTGAAAACCGTTCCGTCAAGTATTCCTCTGATTGTCGCGTTAGGACTTTTCCACATACTTTTAAGATTATATTCGCCCATTCTTTGTGCATTGGGTGTAATTGTTGCACATTTAACGCCTACCTTATGCTTTTTAATTGCATGTGCGCATTGCACTGTAACCAAGTCATCGGTTACGTTTCTGTTAACCAGTCCCAGATCGTAATATTCGGTATTAAGGTCTATATACGGTAAAAGTAACTTATCTTTTATCATAGACCAGATAATCCTGGTCATTTCATCTCCGTCTATTTCTACAATGGGTTTCGGCATCTTTATTTTTTCCATATTATCCGTCTCTTTCGTAAATCGATTCTCCTTCGCAGTTTATTATAACAACAGCGGGAAAATTTTCAACATAGATTTCTCTCAGAGCTTCCGTACCTAAAGACTCATAAGCAATAATTCTTTGTTTCTTAATGCACTTGGATAGTTTTGCACCCAGACCGCCTATAGCTCCGAAGTATACGCATCTGTTTCTCTTTATGCTTTCAACAACCGCATCACTTACTTTACCTTTGCCTATAAATGCTCTTATTCCGTTCTCAAACAGATAGGGCATATATTCATTTATCCGGTAACTGGATGTGGGACCTGCCGAACCGATAACTTCATTATTCTTTGCTTCCGACGGTCCGCAATGATAAATACATTGTCCCGCAGCATCAAAAGGTATTCCTTCCATATACATTTTTTTATGAGCCTGATCTCTGGCGATATACATGTATCCTGTAATAAGAACCTTATCGAAAGGTTTTAATTTGCATAATATTTCATCATTAAATGGTGTTTGTATTTCTATCATAATATTATTTCTCTGTGTCTTAAAGCATGACACTGTATTGTAACGGCAACAGGTAATCCCGCAATATGAGTAGGATAAGCCAAAATTGCGACAGAAAGAGCGGTGGTCTTTCCGCCATACCCCGCCGGACCGATATCCGATTTGTTAATATTGCTCAAAATTTTACTCTCCATATCGGAATATACGGGATTAATATTGCTCTCGTTTAACGGTCTTAACAGCGCTTTCTTGGACAGAACACAGGCATAATCCATTGTACCGCCAATACCGATACCTATGAATAAGGGCGGACAGGCGTTGTATGCTCTGTTGCATATTTCATCGGATATAATGTCTATTACTTCATTTTGAGAAAGTGAGGAATTAAGCATTTTTACAAAACTCATGTTCTCACTTCCGAAACCTTTCAGCATAAGGTCAATCTTTAACTTATCGCCTTCTGTCTGTTTGATATAGACAATTGCCGGCGTATTGTCGTCTGTATTAATCCTTTGGAAAGCATCTTTAACAACCGACTTCCTTAGCACCCCTTCTTCATAGCCTTTCTTTATCCCTTTGTTAATCAAATCTTCTACAGGCTCATCAAGTTGTACTTTAATGCCCATTTCCACGAAGGATATAACCATACCGGTGTCTTGGCAAAGAGGAATACAGTCTCTTTTTGCTATATTTGCATTATCCAGCAGTTCATTTAAGACATATTTTGCGGTTTCATTATCTTCCTTCAAAAGAGATGATTCTATGGCCTTATATGCCTGTTTATCCAATACACAGGCAGCTTCAATACATGCTTTTGCAACATAGTCGATTATTATATCGGAATTAATCTTCCTGGTCATTCAAATAATCCTTCATTGATTTGGAAACTCTGAGTTTTAATTCCATTATATCGGGAATTGCAATGACATTTTCCGACCCTATTGCTTTTACTTTCCTGCCTTTTCTCTTTTTTACAAGAAAGGTACCGAAATCTTTTATACATACTTTTCCTTCGTCTTTTAAAGCTCCCCTGATGATTTCGAACAATGTGTTAATAATTTCATCACTTTGAACCTTTGTGATATTTCTTTCCTGTGCCAATCTGATTGATAATTCATTTCTGTTCATCATGTTCCCCCAAACTATTTTGCTCCGAAATATTGATATAGATTACAAATGATTTTTCCGTTGTACAATTTTCTTCTTTTATCAGCTTTTTTACCGTATGCATCCTCAAATACCTTTTCAGGTGCAAGTATGTATATGCTCCAGTTGTCAAATTCTTTAAATTTCTTACCCATATCCGCATATATTTTACTTGCCGCCGCTTGATCTTCCAGCCTTTCACCGTAAGGCGGATTGCAGATTATGACACCTTTTTCCGATGGAACGGTAATATCCTTAAAATCTTTTACGGAAAAGTTAATAACATCCGATACCTTTGCCACACGAGCATTATGTCTTGCCGCAGCTATTACCGAGCTGTCGATGTCCGAACCGTACAGACAGACATTATTATCTTCTTTAATTACGGACTTGTAAAACTGACGTACTTTGCTCCATTCGTTATCCTTAAAAACAGGCCATCTTTCCGAAACAAAGTCTCTGTATAAACCGGGCGCAATATTCTTTAAAATCATGGCGGCTTCTATTAGTATCGTTCCGGTTCCGCAAAAAGGATCGATTAGTATTCTGTCTTTATTCCAGTAAGAAAGCTGCACAATGGCACTTGCCAGTGTCTCTTTTAACGGTGCATCCCCTCCTCTTCTTCTGTAACCCCGTTTATAAAGGGAACTTCCGGATGTATCCAGATAAATCCTTACATTATCTTTCATTATGAACACATTTACCGGATATCTTGCACCGGTTTCAGGGAAAGTATCTGTTTTGTAATATTTACCCAAGGATTTTATAATCGCCTTTTTAACTATCGATTGACAATTGGGTATGCTTTTCAGAACCGATGATACTGAGGAAACATTAACAACAATCGCTCCATACCTGTCAATGTACTTATTAAACGGTATATTCTCGGTATTATCGAATAATTGATCAAAATTAACGGCATTGAATACAGCCAATTCTATATATATCCTTTCTGCTGTACGCAAATTGATATTGGCTTTTGCAATACCTTCTAAATCGGAAGTAAAATTAACTCGTCCGTTCTCCGCCGCAATATTCAAAAACTCCATTTTTTTAAGTTCTGCAGATAACACCGATTCAAGACCGAAACTGCAAGTGGCTGTACAATTCATATTTAATCCCTAACCTGTAATGGATATAATTTGTTCGCTTAAGTATATTATACCGATTTATCGCATATTGCAAATATAACTTGTCTTCATTTAATCTAAAAGTCAATCAGTCAATTTAAAGAGACATGAAATAACTTATCTCATTTAGCGATATCTTATAGTGAGAGCATTTATTCATTTAGAAACTCGTCAACCGCTTTATTAAAGGCTTCCGGCTTTTTTGATAATATAAAGTGATTACCTTTAATAAACACTAATTTTGCTTCCGGTATTGAGCTGGCTATAAGTTTAGTATGCTCTTCCGTAATCAAATCATTTGTACCCGCAATTACCAATGTCGGTATCAATATATTATTCAGAAAATCGGGATTTATACCTGGTTGATTCACCATCAAACCCAGCATCTCCGTATATTTAATTGCTTTTTTATTATATTTTAACAAACCTGAAAATATTTTATATAAGCAATTTAAAAACATCTGAAAATATTTTTTTACTCCTCCGGGATTCAGATTTGCTCCGTTAAGAATAAGTTTTGAAACTTTTTCGGGGTATTTCATTGTAAATATCATTGCAATACTACCGCCATCGGAAAATCCCAGAATATTTGCTTTCTTTATATCATGTTCCGTAAAGAAGTTATTCAAGTCTTCAGCGAATTGACCAAGAGTAAACGGCGCATTTCCTCTTGGCGAATTGCCGTGTCCTCTTGTATCTATCGCAATAACACGATATTTTGAACTGAAATAATCTATCTGATCTTTAAAAATCTTATTACTTTCACTGTTACCGTGAAGAAGTATTAAAATATCCCCTTCTCCTTTTTCTGCATAGTTTAATGATATATTCATCTTTTTGTCCCCCGGATGATTATATCATAATTTAATCATCTCAATATTGTTCAGATTTTTTACCGAATCATTGT
>JAKJBR010000080.1:0-3391 GCA_022706885.1 Bacillota bacterium | reverse complement strand
CCTATTTTTCTCACTTTTATATCCCCGCTGCCGAACTCGGATTTTAACAGGTAATAGTCGGGCGGTTTATTTATCAATGAGGATGTCAAGAGAACATAGTCCTCCAATTCCGTCAAATATACCGATAGAATATAATCCTCCATTTCAATATCAATCAATACACTGTCTATCAGTTTGTACTGCCTGTCATAGATGTAAAACATAGGAGCAACACCTGAATCTCTTTTTTCGGAATATTGAAATGCATATATATATTCATCATTATACGAAATTGCATAAAAACCTTCAGCAACGGCATCAGCCACACGCTTGGTTATACCCGTTTCATAGGTGTATTCATAAAAACCGTCATCAAAAAGATACCAATATACCTTATTTTCCTCCGTAAATACACTCTGGCAACACATTTCAGTATTTACAAAATCACTCCATTTTCCCGTTTCCATTGAATACCTGCACAATGAATATTCCGTTTCAGGCGAGTAAGAGTATATATATATGTATCCGTCTTGAGGATAAAACCAGGCAAAATCATCCACAACAATGCCTTTATCCTTAACATCAAGCACTACTACACTTTCACTGTTATCAAAAACCGCCGTCTTGTATATGGCGGTGTTGACATTACCCAAAAGACCGAGAAATCCTTTGTAGTAGTATAAATAACCGTGTTCAAAGAAAGCGGTACATCCCTCTTTTGCAGTAGCAATCGGTTTAATACTTTTATGATCAGTTCCATCCATATTCATCCTGCACAACCAATAACTGTTTTGATAAAAGGAAATATAGTAGATATATCGGTCATAGTATGCAATTAAGTGTGTGTTGGCATACGCATTACAGTTTTCATCACGGTCATTGTGCAGACAATCAGGCTTGGAACACAATTTCATATATTTTGAAATACCGTCGGAACTAAAATATATAAACCCGTTTTTACAATAATAGCAACCTTTGTATGTTTGAACAAATTGACAATGAGAGCAATAATCCGATTGGCGGAAACATGTAAATTTTTTGTCGTTAACATCGCCGGTAAAAACCTTACCTGTTTCCGTGTTGTTATCAAATCCGCTATCCGTATCGGAAACGGTCTTACAGGAAGGTAAAAATACCAGCATTACTATTAATAAAAAACATATAACTTTTTTCATTTTTAATAACTTATTCTTGCATAATTGTTTTTATCAAGTAAATTATACTACAGTATATTGGCAATAATGTAATAAATAAGTGATATAATCTATCTAATATGTTTGAGAGGAGATAAACCGTTTTATCCATGATGAAACGGTATAAGTAAACTATGCTTATAAAGAAAAATCAGAAAGTACTTATGATTGGTGATTCGGTAACCGATTGCAACAGAAGAGATCAGAATTCCGCTTATCTGGGACATGCTTATCCGCATATAGTGGCATCCAAGTTTTATCTGGAACATCCGGATATGGATGTTGAGGTTATAAACATGGGGATATCGGGAGATACATCAAAAATGCTGGTGGACAGATGGCAGGTTGATGTTGTGGATATGGAACCCGATATATTGACCATACTTATAGGGATAAATGATGTATGGAGACATTATGACACACCCGATGTGACAAGGAGAGTGTCCAAAGAAGACTATATAAAGAACATGCGCTTTATGATAGAAAGCATGATAGACAAGACAAAAAAGATTATTATTCTTTCACCTTTCTATCTTGAAGAGGATATGTCCAAGCCCATGAAAGCTCAGGCACACGATTATATAGTTGCTCTAAGAGCACTTGTTAAAGAATATGATGTCCTGTTCATCGATTTGCAGAAGGAATTTGAGAAACTTATGAAAAAGTACACATATGACCAGCTTACTTTTAAAACCGATAAGATACATCCCACAATGTTCGGTCAATATGTAATAGCTACACTGATTTATGATACGCTGACAAAATAGCGGTTATTCAAACAGCGGTGTGGAAAGATATCGCTCACCTGTATCGGGAAGAATAAGTGCAATGTTCTTCCCTTTATTTTCCCCTCTTTTTGCAATTTCCACAGCTGCGACCAGTGCCGCTCCCGATGATACGCCGCAAAGAATGCCTTCTGTACGTGCAAGGTTTCCTGTCCACTCGTAAGCACTTTCCGTCTTAACGGGAAAAATCTCGTCTACAAGCTTCATATCTAAAGTTTCAGGTATAAATCCCGCACCTATACCGGAAATACCGTGTGCACCCGGCTGCTTACCCGCCATGGCTTGCGATTCAAACGGCTCCACCGCTACAATATGCACATTCTTTTGCCTTTTGAAATATCTTGCACAGCCTGTTAAGGTACCGCCCGTACCTACCGCGGCTACAAAAATGTCCAGTTTGCCTTTCAGGTCATCAAATATCTCTTTAGCGGTGGTCTGCTCGTGAATCAGAGGATTATAGGGATTCTTAAACTGTTCCAGCTTAAAAGCATCGGTATATTCTAAAGACTTATCTATCGCACCTTTCATGCCATAAGCGGCATCGGTAAGCACCACCTCTGCTCCGTAAGCTTTCAGCAGCAACACCCTCTCCTTACTGGCATTGTCCGGCATACAGATAATGAGTTTGTAACCCATTTTTGCACAAATCATGGCCAGTGCAATGCCCGTATTGCCGCTGGTAGCCTCTACAATGCTTATTTTTCGATTATTCTTAACGGCATCGATATATTCTCCATCTTTTTGCAAACCCCGTATTAACGAATATGCCGTCCTGTCCTTGACACTTCCTCCGGGATTAAAGCTCTCCATTTTAGCGAATATATTTGCATTAAGCTTATACTTCTCCTTTATTGCACATAACTCCACCAAAGGCGTATTTCCTATGGTATCAAGAATCTCCTTAAATACAGTCATCTATAATCCCTCCTCCGATTACTTGGTCGTATAAATAAAAAACGGCAGATTGCCCCTTTGCGGCCGCTCTTACAGGTTGATCAAAAATTACCTTTATTCCGTAATCGGTTTTTTCAATAACGGCATCAACGGCAGCCATGGTGTTTCTTATCTTTACTTTAACTCTCAAAGGCTCTTCTGCTTTGTCGGGTTGTATAAGGTGAATATCTTTTACCGTTAACACTTTTGTGTAAAGATCTTCTACAGGACCTAAAGTGACGGTATTGCTTTTTGCATTCTTACTTATCACATACATTCTTTGATTGAAACCTTTATTAAGACCTCTTCTCTGACCTGTAGTGAAATGGATATGATTGGCTCCCTTACCCAACACATTGCCTTCTTTATCTATGAAAGTACATTCTTTATATTTACCCGGTCTTTTTTCTTTGATTAAATCGGTATAGTCAATATCTTTGATAAAACATATATCCTGACTGTCCTTTTTATCCTTAACTGTTAAACGGATTTTAGCCGCAA
>JAKJBR010000079.1:0-3423 GCA_022706885.1 Bacillota bacterium | reverse complement strand
AATAAAATGTCCAACAGCAGGGATGACTATAAAAGCTTTTACCAGAAAACCGATGACGGGAAGGTTGTATGTCATGATGACGTTCACAATCTCTATGGTTTTAATATGTGCCGAGCGGCGGCTGATGCTTTTGAAGATATAATGCCCAATAAGAGGTACTTTTTGCTTACCAGGAGCAGTTACAGTGGTGCGCACAGGTTTACAGCCATATGGATGGGAGATAATATGAGCTGGTGGGAACATATGCTTGTTCACATAAGAATGTTGCAGTCTTTAAACATGTGTGGATTTTTTTATACTGGTGCTGATGTTGGCGGGTTTGGGTGTAACAGTGATTCACAGCTCGTTATAAGGTGGACTCAGTTAGGTGCCTTTACTCCTCTTTTCAGGAATCATTCGGCCCTTGGAACAAGAAAACAGGAACCGTTCTCTTTTGATGCAAGGTCCATGGAGTATATGAAAGATACTATAAAATTACGGTATGCTTTTCTTTCATATGCATACTCAGAGTTTATAGAAAGTGTTGAGAACCTCAGGCCTTTTATAACCTCAATCAGTATGAATTTTGAAGGCGAAAGAGTTAAAGATATTGAGGATCAGTATATGTATGGACGCTCTCTTATGGTAGCGCCTGTTTATATGCCAAATGCCGCAGGCAGATACGTGCATCTTCCCCAATGCAGGTGGTTGGGTTGGACAGCAAAAAAATGGGACGAAAGAAACTTGCAGGTGTATGAACCTGGCGATTATTATATTGATGCTCCGATTGACAGGATTCCTCTTTTTATAAAAGAAAATTCCATGATAGTTCTGAATGAGCCTATGGATTATACCGACCAGAAAGATATAAGTACGCTTTATGTGGTTGCATTTGTATCAAAGAAAGCATGCTTTACATATATTCTGGACGATGGAATCTCAAAGGACTATGAAGATGGCGTGAGTTCAATGCTCAATATAAATATTTCAAGACAGGATGAAAAATATGAGATAGCCATAGATCTTGATGAATGCGATGAAGTAGCGATAAAAGTGCAAAGGGTATTCTTTGAAATATACGATGAGTACAATGAGCTTTATAAAGAAGAGATAGAAATAAAGTAAAAGAATGCACCGCAAAGGATATAAACTTTGCAGGTGCTTTTTATTTACAATGATATTTCAATATCAAAAAGTATGGGTGGTATAATTTTATGTGCAGCAATAAAAAACATATGAGGTGATTATTTTGACAGAGTTAGAAGTGGTCGGTCTTAAGGAAAAATGCAAGGAAATAAGAAAGATCATCTTTGAAATGATCGGAACTCTCGGAGTGGGACATATCGGAGGATCCCTTTCGATCGTAGAAGCTTTGGTTGTTCTGTACTACAAGGAAATGAAAGTTGACCCAAAAAATCCCCAATGGGAAGAAAGAGATAGGTTTGTCCTTTCTAAAGGCCACGCAGGACCTGCTCTTTATGCCGTTCTTGCCGATAAAGGCTTTTTTCCGTATGAATGGATATACACTCTGAACAAACCCGAAACAAATCTTCCGAGTCATTGTGACAGGCTCAAAACTCCTGGTATTGACATGACTGCAGGCTCTTTGGGTCAGGGATTTCCAGCAGCTGTAGGAATGGCAATGGCAGCAAAGCTGGACAGTATGCAATCCAGAGTATATGCGATAGTCGGAGATGGTGAATCACAGGAAGGATCAGTATGGGAAGCTCTGATGCTTGCCGGAAACAAAAAACTTGATAACCTTACGGCTTTCATAGATTACAACAAGATGCAGATAGATGATTACGTGGAAAACATAAACTCACTTGAACCTCTTGCCGATAAGTACAGAGCATTTAACTGGAATGTTCTGACTGTTGACGGACATGACGTTAGAGCCATATATGAAGCAGTACAAAGTGCAAAACAGTCAAAGGGCAAACCCAGTATGATAATTCTGGATACAGTCAAAGGAAAAGGCTTTAAGCTTGGTGAAGGAAAAGTCTCCTCGCATAATATGAATATAACTGAGGAACAGTGGAAACAAGCTGTAGAAGAATTATATAAATAATCAGGAGGAATAATAAATGTTTGAAAATAAAGAGATGAGACAGGTATATTCAGAAACGCTCTGCGAACTGGCTCAGAATGACAACCGTGTAGTCGTTTTGGAAGCAGATCTCATGAAATCTTCGGGAACGCAGGTATTCAAGGATAAGTTTCCACAGAGGTTTATTGATGTAGGAGTGGCTGAACAGAGTATGATAAGTATTGCTGCAGGACTTTCCAATATGGGAAAGATACCTTTTGCAAGTTCTTTCACAGCCTTTGCAACACGCAGACCATTTGATCAGATCACTATATCCGTTGCCTATGCAGGGCTTAACGTTAAGATAGTTGCTATGGATCCTGGAGTTACGGCGGAGCTTAACGGAGGTACTCATATGAGCTTTGAAGATGTTGCCCTTATGAGATCCATACCTGGAGCTGTTATTGTTGAACCTGTTGATTCAATACAGCTGTATCAGTTTATGAAACAGGCATATGAGATGCCCGGACTTGTATATATGAGGGTTTACAGAAAAACCAAGGAACTATTTTTTAATCAGGACGATAAGTTTACAATAGGAAAAGGACATCTCGTGAAAGAAGGCAAGGACGTTACTATAGTGGCGAGCGGTATAATGCTAAAGCAGGCTTTGAACGCGGCGCAGACTCTTGATAAGTTGGGGATAAGCGCTAGGGTGGTAAATATTCATACAGTAAAGCCTATCGATAAAGACATAATCATCGAATCAGCCAAAAAAACGGGAGCTGTTGTCGTAGCTGAAAACCACAACATAATAAACGGCCTTGGCAGTGCAGTTTCGGAAGTACTGAGTGAGAATTATCCTGTAATAATGAGCCGTATAGGTGTAAGAGATCACTTTGGAGAAGTGGGAAAAGTTGATTTTCTCATGAAAAAGTATAAAATGACATCTGATGATATTGTCACTTCTGCAAAAGATATAATAACAAAAAAACGATAAAGCCGGTGATTATATGAATTACAAAAGCTTTCCAAGACAGACTTTTTTGGCATCTGCTATAGCACTGCCAAGTTTTTATAAAGGCGGGGATAAAGCGGTTCTTCTTATACACGGATATACAGGCATTCCGCATGAGTTTATCTATGTGGCCGAAAGACTAAACAAAGAGGGATATACAGTTTATATACCAAGGCTTCCGGGACACGGCACATCGCCCGAAGACTTTCTCCAGACGAACCGCAATGATTGGATCAGAAAAGTTGCGGATACATATATGGATTTAAAAAGTTCACATAAAGAAGTCTATGTTGCTGGTCTTTCGATGGGCGGGCTACTTACTATACTTCTTGCGGCAAAGTATGATATTCCCAAGATAGTACTTGCTGCTCCGGCACTGAGAACAAAAAACAGAAAA
>JAKJBR010000078.1:0-3435 GCA_022706885.1 Bacillota bacterium | reverse complement strand
GCTATAAAGGATAAACTGCTGTCTTTTACGGGAAGTGATAAGTACAGAAAGTATATGCAGGACAATATAATCACTATGCGTCAGGACAGATATGTCATTCCTATCAAAAGTGAATACCGAAATGTTGTAAAAGGCGTTATTCATGATACATCACAAACAGGTTCCACTTTGTTTATAGAACCTATGGAAATAGTGAATATGAATAATAAGATACGGGAACTTATAAATGATGAAAAGAAAGAGATTGAGAAGATATTAAGAAAGCTTTCCTTGCAATGTGCGGACTATAAAGAAGAGATACTGAGTAATTTCATTACTTGTTGTTATCTGGATGTCATGTTTGCAAAAGCCGCATATGCAATATCATACAGCGGCACCATTCCCGGTATAAATAAGAACAGGGAAATTCGTCTTTTAAATGCAAAACACCCGCTTATACCCGAGGATATTGTAGTTCCGATAGATTTTAAGATAGGCAAAGACTTCAGAATACTTGTAATTACAGGTCCGAATACCGGAGGAAAAACCGTTACACTTAAGA
Source organism: Bacillota bacterium (assembly GCA_022706885.1). Classification (GTDB taxonomy): domain Bacteria; phylum Bacillota; class Clostridia; order DUPQ01; family DUPQ01; genus DUPQ01. The sequence continues at coordinate 2,894 of JAKJBR010000078.1, read as the reverse complement.
CGGTAGGCCTTTTAACAGCAATGGCACATGCCGGCCTGGCAATTCCTGCCGATGAAGGCAGCGAAATATGTGTTTTTAACAGCATTTATGCAGATATAGGTGATGAACAGAGCATAGAGCAGAACTTAAGTACATTTTCATCACATATGACGAATATTATCAACATACTGAAAAAAGCCGATCATTTAAGTCTTGTATTATTGGATGAACTGGGTGCAGGTACCGATCCGGTAGAAGGTTCCGCGCTTGCATCAGCTATAATAGAAACATTAAGAAACAGAAATATAACAACGGTTGCAACAACACATTACACGGAATTGAAGACATATGCTTCGGTTACGGAAAATGTGGAAAATGCAAGCTGTGAGTTTGATGTAAAAACATTAAAGCCTACATTCAGATTACTTATAGGAATACCTGGAAAAAGTAATGCCATATACATATCCAGAAGACTGGGATTAGATGAAGAAATAATTAAGATGGCGAAAAGTTCAATAGACAACAAAAGCAGCGATTATGAAAATGTTATTCTTTCACTGGAGAAAAGCCGCCAAAGAATGGAAAAAGATAGAATTAAAGCGACTGAATACAAAAAAGAGATAGAAGATATTAAAAAACAGCTGGAAAAAGAGAGGGACGGCATCGGTAAAGAGCGTGAGAAAATACTTGAAAAAGCAAATAAAGATGCAAAAAAGCTTGTTGAAAAGGCTTTAGATAAAGCACAGCATCTTATAAATGAGATAGATCAACTTAAAAAGAGCAATATCACGGTAAATGCCAAAACGGAAGCGGATTTCAGAACTACTGTCAGAAAAACGCAGGAAATACTGCAGAATAAAGAAACGGATGAAGAAAGAAAAACAGATATAACTGCTGATGATATAAGTAGCGGTGATACCGTAATGTTAAGAAATCTGAAGCAAAAAGCGGACGTTTTAACCAATCCCGATAAAGACGGAAATATTATTGTTCAGGCGGGAATTATTAAAATGACCGTTAATATAAAGGATGTATATAAAATAGATGAACAAAAGGAAATAAATAAAAACTTAAAAATGAATGTAATAAAAGCTTCCGGACCCGCAAAGATGGAATTGGATATACGCGGGAATACGATTTTTGAAGCGGAATCCAAACTGGATAAGTTTATCGAACAGGGTTATTTTGCCGGATTGCACGAATTATCGGTTATACACGGAAAAGGTACGGGTGCTTTAAGAAAGGGAGTTCATGATTACTTAAAATCCAATCCGTATATCAGTTCCTTCAGGTTGGGAGTATACGGCGAAGGCGAATCGGGAATAACCGTTATATTTCTTAAGGATAAAACAAGTAGTTTTTAAATTAATTTAAAGACGAAATCTATTATAATTTAAAAATTTATTTTGACACCGCATAATCAATGATATAGAATAATTGAGGATAAACAACTTTTATCTAATATTGAACAAAGGAAGGATTTTTTATTGGAAACGCCCTTACCGGACAGTACGAGCTATGAACGAAATTTAATAATGGTAAGTTAGAGGGCTGATCGGTCATGTTTAAAGCCCTTTAACGGAAAGGATTGACATGATTGATACAATATTAGAATTACTTGTTCAAAAAGACTATAAAAAACTCAAGGCATTACTCGCTGAGGAGAATCCCGCGGATATCGCAGAAGTTATTTCCGAACTGGATGAAAATGATGCAATAGTTGTTTTTAGACTCTTAAGTAAAGACATGGGAGCCGATGTTTTTGCGTACATGGATAAAGATACGCACATTGATATTCTGGAGAATATTAATGAAGAAGAAATAACTTACCTTATGAATAATCTGTTTATAGATGATACTGTCGATATAATCAGTGAATTACCTGCAAATTATGTAACCAGAGTGCTGCAGAATGTCTCAGAATCCCGTAGAAAGCTCATAAATCACTTTTTACAATATCCTGATGATACGGCAGGTTCGGTTATGACAATAGAGTATATGGACCTCAGACCGGACATGACGGTTAATGAGGCTATTGAAAGAGTAAAAAAATATGCAGTAAAAAAAGAGACGGTAAATAACTGTTATGTAATTGATGATAAAAGAAAGATGCTCGGTGAGGTCACTTTAAAAGATCTGATTTTAGCGGATTATGATGACCTTATAAGTGAGATAATGAATGATGATGTGATTAAAGCAAATACATTAACTTCCACCGATGAAATTTCACAGATGTTTACCAAATATGACATATTAAGCTTACCGGTTGTAGATACCGAAGACAGGCTTGTGGGTATTATTACGGTAGACGACGTAATGGAATTAATTGAAGAAGAGACTTCCGAAGAAATGACAAGGATGACAGGTGCCGCGCCGTTGGAAAATCCGTACCTGAAGACAGGAGTATTCGGTCTGGCAAAAAGCAGAATTATATGGCTTCTGGTATTGATGATAGGAGCAACAATATCACAGCTTATAATCGGCAAATATGAAGAGTTCTTAGCCACATATGTAGTGTTGGCGGGATTTCTACCTATGTTAATGGATACAGCCGGAAATACAGGGGCTCAGACGACCACATTGATTGTAAGAGGTTTGGGAATAAATGAGATTAAATTCAGTGATATGCCTAAGGTGCTATTCAAGGAATTCAGAGTCTCCCTTATAATCGGCACACTTCTGGCAATAGCTAATTTCTTTAAATTATGGTTACTTCAAAGTATAAATCCTGTAATAGCCGCAGCAGTTTCTCTTACATTAATATGTACAATTTCCATAGCGATGGTTGCAGGTTCCACATTGCCGTTCCTGGCCAAAAAAATTAAACTGGATCCGGCTGTTGCGGTATCGCCGATGATTACGACAATTGTGGATGCATTTGCAGTACTTATATACTTTGCTATTGCCAAAGCATT